>PSKS01000005.1:0-103261 GCA_040289115.1 Chloroflexota bacterium | reverse complement strand
TCGGCGGGTTTGGGTCGCCACATATCCGGGGATTCCCGGTTGTCGCCCCGGGTTATATAGCCGGCCTGCGGGTCGCCCCCCACGATCCGGTGGATGACGATGCCGCCCTCAACCCGGAAGGCGACGACGTCGCCCAAGGCGTATTCGTCCTGGGCCAGGACCACGGCCAGGTCCTTTTCGTAAAGGGTGGGCTCCATGCTGGGGCCCGAGACGATGATGTAGCCGGCCGGACCGCCCAGAAAGCCCGGCCGCAGGAAGAAAAACCAACCGAACAGTGCCAGGACGCCGAAGAGCCCCGCCCTCATTGTTGACTGCTACACAACTACCCTGCCGAGCTCATGCTCATCCACGCTACAGGCAAGCGGCCTTGTCCAGCCACCCGTCCCTTGCCCCGGTCAACCCCAGCAGCTACGGCCTATAAATGGCGACGTGGACGCCGTAAACATCTTGGGCCAGCGGCTTTCCACCACCCGGCTTGGTCACGCCCACCTGCTGTCTGGTCGTAGCACCGACATTACTTACCGAGCCGCTAGCTATCGACTGGCCCGCCTGGTCCGTGAGAACTACGTCCAGGTTAAAGCCCTTGCCTAGGCAAGCCTCATCTATGCCGCTTACTATTACGCCATCTACGACGAAGGCCTTCTGGTTGTCGTCATATTTGAGCTGATAATCCACACTCACGCCGTCTTTGTCGCATTGCTTAACGGAATCGCCCCCGGCCTGGACAACGCCCCCGTCAACATTGAGGGAGGCGGCAGCACCGTAGGCGATGGCAAAAACCACCCCTACAACCACCAGGCTGAAAAGTACCCGACGCATCGAACTCTATCCATCCTGTGCTGCAAGTGCCGACAATAGCCGGCGAAACAATTAGGCCGACCTCCCACATCCCCGGACAGATAGGCCAAGGGCAGCCGGCGGGCCCGACCCTACGGCCTGGCCTGCCGGCTGCCTCGGCCTACTCGCCGTCTTGCCGCCGCTCGGAACCGCCCAAACTACGACGACTGCGGAGGAGCATCAATAGATAGCCACGTGGACGTCATTGACATCAGCAGCCTTCGCCGGTGTCGACAGGTTAACTTGAACGGAGCTACCTTGAACAGTTGCCGTACCGGACGCGCCGGAGATAGCCGACCCGTCTTTCGTCAGTTGCACTGCCACCGTCTTCCCGGCGCAAGCCGAGGCTATGCCGCTCACTGTTACAAAATCTACAACGAAGTCGTTCACGTTGTTGTCATATTTGACATGATAACCCACACTCACGCCGTCTGTGTCGCATTGCCCAACGGAACCGCTCCCGGCCTGGACTACGCCGCCATCAACATTGAGGCTCGCCGCCGCAGCATAGGCTACACTGGCGACCAGCAGAATGACCGCGACACTTACCAGAAGGCGCCTCATCATCGACGAACCCTCCTTACTCCCTCCATATAGCTACCTTAACGCTAGTCAGCAGCGCAGCACGGGGCTTGTTGGTAGTCGAAATAGTGAGCCACCCCGTGGTACACTGCCCGCCTGAGCAATCACCGACACGCCCCGTGGTAAGGCCCATGGGCGTGTTGCCTTCGAGAAAAGCGATTTTGACCAGGTAGCCGTTACAGGCGGGATTTATGTTATCTACGCGGGCGGACGTAACGATGTACTGGTTCTGACTGGTGTCCCACGTGGTTTGGTAGGAGACATTCACGCCGTCTTGGTCACATTCAAAGCTGTGGTCGTCGTTGTTATCGGAGCCAGCCTGCACGACCCCGCCATTAACAGTGAGGCTAGCAGCCGCACCGTAAGCAACTGCTAAGACTAGGCCGCCGACTAGAACGGCATAGAAGACGCGACGCATGGGGCATTACACCTCCTGTCGACTATAAAGTTTAGCTACCCTTCGGCCCGGGCGGCCGTGGTAAAATCACCTGGGTTGGCCCGGCCGCACCGGGCTCGACCTCCGGCCCCCGGCCGGTCCCCTCGGCCGGGGGCCCGCCCTTAAAACCCTCGCCTTCGACCTGCTCTCACCCCCCCTTCGATCTGGGTCGGTTCCGCCGCACGGAACCGCCGTCTTTTCTCACCGTTGATTTTACCAGCCGGCCGATCACCAGCCCATAACGAAACCTTAACAGTCTCATCACACTTTAAGCGGTAGCCGAAGCCCGGCACCGTCTCCACCACCCGGCCCAGCTCCCCCAGCCGCGTCCGCAGCCGGTACACCACCTGGCGGACCGCCTGCCGCTCGAACTCCCCCGTCCGGCCGTAAAGGGCCCGCTCCAGCCGCTCGTGGGCCACAAGCCCGCCGCCGGCCTTCCACAGCAGCTGGGCAACCCGGTACTCCGCCGGGGAAAGCCGGAACTCCCGCCCGGCCACCATCAGGCCGCACTCCGTAAGCAGCAAACCTGCTACCTCCTCCATCAGGCAGACCTCGTCCTCGTAAGGTTGCTCCGCTCCTTGGGGGATAGCTACCGCTGGCCTGGGTCCGCTCGGCTCGGTGCCGGCCCGCCGGGAATCGACCCGTACGGGCGGCCGGTCAGTTCGCTACCTGCGAGATTATATAATGCGATAAAGATCCTGTCAAGGGGGTGTATCTAAGCTGTTGTAGCCCGCGTGGCTTCTCGGTATAATCTTTTAGGGCGTGCCCCATTGGACCGACGGTGGGTGTAGCTCAACGGCAGAGCGCCTGACTGTGGCTCAGGAGGCTGTGGGTTCGAATCCCATCACCCACCCCGCTCCCCTGCGCCCGTAGCTCAGCGGACTAGAGCATCTGGCTTCGGACCAGAGGGTCGGGGGTTCGAATCCCTCCGGGCGCGCCACAATCCCTGCGTCCCAATCCCGGTGCCCCTTCGCCTTTGACACCGGTTATTAACGGCTGGTAGACTGAAATCGGCCGGACATGAACGACGTCATGCGCTTCACCGTAGTAGATTCAGATGGCACTGTAAGCTTTGTCGCGCCCTGCGATGCCCTCCCCGCCCTGGTGGCGGCATGCTCTCGAAACCCCCGTAACCTCCGGCAGTTCCTGGCCTTCGCCGGCGAGTACTACCCTTGGCTTCGGGAATACGTCGAGGCCGGCCTGGCCGTCTTCGATGAACATAATACCCCAAGCAACTACCGCCAGATCCACGAGGCCCTGGCCCGCAGTTCCCCCCGGGAGCAACCCGTCTTTCGGGTCGTCGATGAGGTGACCCGGGAGGCTAGCCTCAGGCCGACCCGGGCCGGGGTTGTCCTCTTTAACTTAAGCGCCCGCCGGATCGTCCAAATTCAGAATACCTACGCCGAAATCCGCCGGGTCGGCCGGGTCCGGGTCCGGGACGAAGACGGCTCGGTTCGGCGGGTGCTGCGCTACCAGCTCCCGGTGGAGTGGACCCTAGTCCCCTGAGCCGGCGCCTGGTCTGGGCCGAAGTTAACCTCGACGCCGTCGCCGCTAACACCCGCAACCTCGCCCGCCTGGTCAATCCTGCCCGCCTCTTTGCGGTGGTGAAGGCCGACGGCTATGGCCTCGGGGCTGTGCCTGTAGCCCGAACCGCCCTGGAGAATGGGGCGGCGGGTCTGTGCGTTGCCCGGCCCGAAGAGGGCCTGATGTTGAGGGCCCAGGGAATCGCCGCCCCAATCCTTATCCTCGGTCCCACCTTACCCTCCCTTGCCCCCGAGGTCGTGCGGGCCCGGCTTACCCCGACCGTCTGCGGCCTTGAGCTGGCCGAGGCCCTCGCCCAGGCGGCCGGATCAAGGCCGGTGGCCGTCCACGTAAAGGTCGACACCGGCCTCCACCGCTACGGTATCTCCCCGGCTGAAGTCGAACCCTTTACCCGGTGCCTTAACCGCTACCCGCAACTGAGGCTAGAAGGCATCTGGACCCACCTGGCCACGGCCGATGAGGCCGATAAAAGCTTCGCTTACCGGCAGCTTGCCCTCCTTCAGCAGGTTATGGTCGGCCTTCCTCAGGTCCCCCTCCGGCATGCGGCCAACACCGCCGCGGCCCTGGACCTGCCGGAACTTCGGCTGGACCTGGTGCGGGCTGGCCTCGGAATCTACGGCTATTACCCCTCAAAGCACGTCGGCCAGGCCGTTTCCCTCCAGCCGGCCCTTACCCTCAAAAGCCGGGTCGTCCGGGTCCATGAGGTCGGCCCGGGCGAAGGCGTAGGCTACGGCCACACCTGGGTGGCGTCCCGGCCGACTCGGGTGGCCCTGGTGGCCTGCGGCTACGGCGACGGCTACCCCCGCCACCTCTCTAACCGGGGCTTTGTCCTTATTCGGGGCCGACGCTGCCCGTTGGTGGGCCGGGTTTCCATGGACCTGCTCACCGTGGACGTAAGCGGCCTGCCGGAAGTCGGGGTAGGAGACGAGGTGGTGCTGGTGGGTCGCCAGGGCGATGAAGAGGTCCGTCTGGAGGAGCTCGCCGAACTGGCCGAAACGATCCCTTACGAGCTTCTTACCCGGCTCACGCCCCGGGTGGCCCGGGTCTATGTCAGGTCCGAAGGGGCCTAACGGAGGGCATCGAACAGGATCTGCGATAGGAACTGCAAAAGCAAAATGGCCACAATCGGGGTTATGTCCATTACCCCGCCGATGGGCGGAATCACCCGCCGAAGGGGCGCCAGAATGGGCTCGGTTACCCGGTCTAAAAACATCACCAGGGGATTGTCCCGGCTGATGGGAAACCAGGAGAGCAGGGCCCGGATGAAGATGGCCGCACTCAACAGTTGAAACAGATAGGCAACAAAGGTTATTAGCAGCTCCTGAAAAGACATTTACCGCCCCAGCTTTTGGGATTTCTCGTAGGCGGCGGCGATTCCCCGGATGATAGCTGCCCGTATGGCTGCGTCCTCCATCATTAAAAGGCCTTCAGTGGTGGTTCCTCCGGGTGAAGTCACCATATTCTTCAGTTCGGCCAGGTGCCGGCCGCTCTGGCGGGCAAAAAGGGCCGCCCCAACGAAGGACTGAATGACCAGCTCCCGGGCGACTTCCCGGGGCAGGCCGATGTGGACGGCCCCGTCCACCATCGCCTCCATAAAAAGAAAGACGTAGGCCGGCCCGCTGCCGCTTACGGCCGTAGCCATGTCAATGTAAAGCTCGTCCGGCACCCAAATCTCCCGGCCGAGGGCGCCCAGAATCCGGCAGGTCAGCTCCCGCTGTTGGGCCGAAACCGCCGGGGCAGCCGTCCAGACGCTGATCCCCTCCCCGATCTGGGCCGGCAGATTCGACATTACCCGAACGATGGGCTCGTGGTGGAGGCCCAGGCTGAGCTGGGCGAGCCGGGCGCCGGCCACGATGGATATCACCAGCTGGCCCGGGTCCAGGCGGCCCCGCAGGTCGGCGTAGACCTCGGGCAGGGACTGGGGTTTTACGGCCAAAATCACCACATCCCGGCCCCGGACGCACTCAGCGTTGCTGGCCGTAACCCCAACCCCATATCGGTCAGCCAGCTCCCGGAGCCGCTCCTGGCGGATGTCGCTTACGGTGACCTGGGATGGGGCCACAATCTGACGGGCGGTGAGGCCCACGATAAAGGCCTCGCCCATCACCCCGCCCCCAACAATGCCCAACTTCATCGCGCCGGCCGCTCCCCAAAAACCGCCCGGCCCAGCCGGACCATGGTGGCCCCCTCTTCCACCGCCACCTCGTAATCTTCTGTCATGCCCATGGAAAGCTCCGGCAGGCCCAGCCTTTCGGCCAGCTCCCGGAGCCTCCGGAAGACCGGCCGCACCTTTTCCGGGTCGTCCACCTGGGGGGCGATGGTCATAAGGCCCCGAATATCCAGGTTTGGCAGCCGCCGGATAACTTCCCAGGCCGCCCAGAAAAGCTCCCGGTCAGGCAGAACCGGTTCTAAAATAAAGCCGCCCTTGGCCAACTCGGCCGCCACGTTAACCTGCAAGAGTACCGGTACCGGCCGGCTCGCCCGCCGGGAAATCTCCTGGGCGAGCCGGACCGAGTCCACCGAGTGGATGAGATCAAAATGGGCCAGAACCCCCTTGACCTTGTTGGTCTGCAGATGGCCGACGAAGTGCCAAGTGACCTTTATCCCCCGCTCTTTCAGCCAAGCGACCTTGGGCAATGCCTCCTGTAGCCGGTTCTCCCCGATATCGGTTATTCCGGCGGCCACCGCCTCGGCAATCTTTTCCGGACCAAAACCTTTGCTGACGGCGACAACCCGCACCCCCTCCGGTGGGCGGCCGGCTCGCCGGGCTGCTGCCTCAATCCGGGCCCGAACGGCCGCCACGTTTTCGGCAACCGTCCCGGCCGGAATGAGCTTTCGGGGGGCGCTACCCGTTTGCAATGGCATCCTCCAGCCGGGCGATGACAAAGGCCAGGTCCGAGGCTCGGTTTAAATATTTCAGAATCTCGGGGTTGGTCACGGTTCCGTCGTGGACGAGCCGGGCGACCAGCCGCTCGGCCCGGCGAATTATGGTGCGGGCCAGGTCAAAGGCGGCCCCGGAAACCGAGTCGCCCGGGATGATAAACTTTGGCCCGACCTCCACCCGGCCCTTCAGCTCATCAATCCAGCCCTCAATCCTAACTACGTCCTCGGCCGTTATTCGGCGGGGAAGCCGCTCCCGGGTCTCGGGCGTGGCCGCAAGCTCGGCCATCATAACGTAGAAGTCCTCTTGGACCCGGCGGGCAACCTCCCGAGCCTGCGGGTCCCGGCTCAGGGCCCGGGCCAGGCCCAGGGCCGAGCTGGCCTCGTCCACCGTCCCGTACGTCTCGGGCTGGGGATGGTATTTGGGCACCCGCGCCGGCCCGAGCAGGCCCGTGTACCCGTCGTCGCCGGTGCGGGTGGTTACCTTGGCCTGGTGGGAACGTCGACCTTTTGCGGCCAACCCTAGTTCTCCCGGACCCTGACCTGGGTCCGATGCCGGGAAATTCAGCCTGGACGGAAGGCCGGAACCCCGTCCTCGGCGGGGGCCACCTCAGGCATCGGTCGGCCGATAAGCTCCCCGACCCGGGCCGCTAAGGCGTTGAGGTCGGCCTTAGAAAAGCCCTCAGCTTTAAAGGTGACCTTGCCGTCAGGGCCGATCAGGAAGATGGTCGGGGTGTAGGTCGGGTCGTAAAGTTGGGACACGGCGTAGTCCAGCCCGTCCAGGACCACCGGAAGCTGGAGGCCCTGGCGCTCCACGTAGACCCGGGCCGAATCGGCCGTCTCTTGCCCGACGGCGATTATGGGCAGCTCGGGCGCCAGTTCGGCCAGCCGCCTCAGGTACGGAAAGGCTAGGTCGCAGGCGAGACAGCCGGCCTTCCAGAACACCAGGACCACCGGGCCGCTCCCAAGAAGGTCCTTCAGCCGGACCACCTTTCCGTCCAGGGTCGGCAGGCTGAAATCCGGTGCCGTCTGCCCGACCTGAAGGGTTGCCACTTTGCCCTCCTTAGCTTGGGTGGTTTTAAGTGATTCGGGGAAAGAGGGGCTTGGGGCTCGCCTCCACCCGCACCCGGGCCGGCAGGTGGCCCCAGCGGACCACCTCGGCCGGCGGCCGGGAAAGGTCCAGCTCACAGCCGATGTAGCGGCAGATGGTTTGGGCGGCCTGGGGCATAAAGGGCGAAATCAGGTGGGCCACAATCCGGAGCACCTCGGCCTGGTTGTAAAGGACGGTTCCCAGCCGACGGCGGTCCGTCCGGGCGAGGTTCCAGGGCGCCGTCTCCTCGATGTAGCGGTTGGTCCGGGCCGCCAAGGCGTTGATAGCCCCCACCGCCCCCGAAAAATCCAGCCTGAGCAGGGCCGTCTGCAGGGCCTGCCCGGCCTCGGCCGCGGCCGCCTTCAGCTCGGCATCCGGGCCCTCCTCCGGCCCTGGCTCGGGTACAACCCCTTCGCAGTAGCGGTTAATCATGGCCAGGGTTCGGTTGACCAGGTTCCCCAGGTCATTGGCCAGCTCGGCATTGTAGCGCTGGACCATCAGACCCTCGGAGATGTCCCCGTCCTGGCCGAAGGGGAACTGGCTTACCAGCAGCCAGCGGGTTGCGTCCACCCCAAACCGGGCGACCAGGTCTTGGGGTCGGATAACGTTGCCCAAAGACTTGCTCATCTTTTGACCGTTAACGGTGAAGAAGCCGTGGGCAAAGACCCGCCGGGGTGGCCTCAGGCCCACCGCCATGAGCAGGGCCGGCCAGATGACGGCGTGGAACCAAACGATGTCCTTGGCCATCAGGTGCAGCTCAGCCGGCCAGTAGCGGGCGAAAGTCTCGGGGTCGTCATGGAAGCCGATGGCCGTAATGTAGTTGAGAAGGGCGTCAACCCAGACGTAGACCGTCTGGTCCGGGTCGAAGGGCAGGGGGATGCCCCAGGGGATTGCCCGCGAGATACTTATGTCTAAGAGACCCGCCCGAACCTTCCCCAGCACCTCGTTGCGCCGGGCCGGGGGCTCGACCTCATAGTGATTAGGGTCGTCGGGGTTTTCGATGGCGGCAATGAGCCGGCCGGAGTATTTGGAGAGCCTGAAGAAGTAGTTATCTTCAGCGTACCAGACCGGCGGCCGCAGGTGGATGGGGCAGAGGCCGTCGGTAAGCTCGTCTTCGGAGTAAAAGCGCTCGCAGTTAACGCAGTATTTGCCCTCGTAACGGCCCCGATAAACATCGCCGCTGGCGTAAAGCTTCTCCATAAAGGCCCGAACCCCGGCCTCGTGGCGGGGGTCGGTGGTCCGAATAAAGTAATCGTTGCTTATGAGCAGGTCGGCCCAGGCCCGCTTAAACTCGGCGGCGACCCGGTCCACCCACTCCTTGGGGTCGACCCCCTGGGCCGAGGCCACCTGGTAGATGTTAACCCCGTGCTCATCGGTGCCCGTCAGGAAGAAGACGTCATCCCCCAGCCAGCGGTGGAAGCGGGCTAAAACATCGGCCGCGACGGTGGTGTAGGCGTGGCCGATGTGGGGCACGTCATTAACGTAATAGATTGGGGTAGTAACGAAAAACTTGCCCATTGGTGCTCAAATAAAAGTATCGGGCACGGCAGGGCAGGGTGTCAAAATCGCGGCACCATTACGCCGGATATCACGAGCAAGCAGTGCCTTGTATTGTTGCCGTAGGGGAAAAGGCCTTGGGCCCCCGGCCTGAGGCCTAAAGGCTTAGGCCGGTGTAGAAGCTCAGGGCGTTTTTAAAGAAAATTTTCTCCAGGGTCGGGCGGTCGAAGCCCAAGTTTACGATGGCCTCGGCGTTCTGGCGGATGCCGGGCGCCCCGGGCCAGTCGGTCCCGAAGATAAACTTGTTGGTCAGCCGGCCCAGGTCGAAATCTTTGTAGTACTGGGGGAGCTTCTTGGGCGGAAGGCCCGAAAGCTCAATGTAGACATTCGCCCGCATCAGGGCCATAAAGGCCGCCGCTTCGTACCACCAACCCCGGCCCCCGTGGGCCAAGGCCACCTTAAGGTCTGGAAAGTCCCGTAAAACGTCCTCGATTAAGGCCGGGTCGGCGTAGCGGTTCGAGGCCCCGGGGAAGATACTGGTCCCGCAGTGGAAGACCACCGGCACCCCCAGCTCTTCGCAGAGGGCATAGGCGGGGTAAAGGCGGCGGTCGTTGGGCGGAAAGCCCCCGTGAACCGGGTGGATTTTAAGGCCCACCGCCCCAAGGCCCAGCTGCCTTTTAAGCTCGGCCTTGACCGGGTAGTGTACATAAGGGTTTATGTTGGCCAAAAACTTAAACCTTTTCGGGTTGTATTCGAGCAGGGGCAGGAGGTCCTCCACCGGCTGAATCCCAGTGACCCTAGGGCTGTACTCGGCCAGCAAAATGGCCACGTCCACCCCCTCGGTAGCTAGGTAGGCGTCAAAACGGGCCGGGTCGACGGTCCCGTCCTCGTTATAGAGCCGGCGGACCGCCTCCCCCTCGCCGAAGAGGTCAGCCCAAAGCTCCCAGCGGACCTTAACGGTTGGTAGCCTGGCGGCGTGGATATGGGCGTCGATGAGGGGAATGCCGTCAATCATAGGTTATCCGCCGGGATGTTACCATCCCCGGCCGGACCGATGCCAATTTGGGACTACTGTCCTACCGTCCGGCCGGCGGGCCGTGTATACTCTAACTGCTGGTAGCCGCCCACCATCCCCCGGGCGGTTGGGAAGCCCTTGACCCAGAAATTTCGACTAGTCTTTTACGCCGCTGTGCTCAGCGTCGGCCTGGTCCTGGCGGCGTCCGCAGGGCTTCCGGGGGCGGCCTCGGCGGGGCCAACCCTGGTGGTCGCCGAGTACTTCCCAGACCGGACCCGGGTCTGGGAGGTCTCGGCGGCCGACTTCCAAAGCCGCCGCCTGGTCGGGGAAATTCGGGACCCCCGAGGCTACGGGCTGAACGGGTCGGTCGCCCCCGACGGCCGCACCGCGGCTTACCTGGTCTGGCCCGGCCGAAACCGCCCAGAAACCGGCGCGGAACTGTGGGTCCTCGACCTGCGGACGGGGGGTGGACGGCGGCTGGGAGCGGACCTCGACCTCTACTCGGCCCCCCGCTGGCGGCCCGATGGCCAGGCCGTAATCTTAAGGCGCGCCGACTATACCGGCCGCCGATTCGGCCTAGTGGAAATCGACCTGATCGGCCGGGAGCGGGAGGTAGTTTCAGCCCAGGGTGCGGCCGCCGCTTTCCCGGTCGGCTGGGACTTTACCGGCCGTCTGGTCTGGGTGAGCATCGGCCCCCCGAACGAGGTGAGGCTGGCGGATATTCCCATTCCCCTGCCGGAGGGCACCCCCCGGGACTTTACCATCGCTCCCGACGGCCGAACGCTGGCCCTTCGGCTGGCAGCCCCCGGGGCCACACGGCTGCTGACGGTCGACCTGGCCTCGGGCCGGCTGAATCCAGAACCCGGGGAGGCCCTCGTCTGGGGGCCCGGTCCCAGCCGGACCAGGCTGGCCGACGGCCGCCTGATGGTCGGATCCGACGGCCGGCAGAGGATCCTGGGGATCGTTGGGGAGGCAACCGAGCCCCTCGGTTGGGACCCGGCGGGACGGCACCTGGTTACCCGGACGGTCAAGGGCAATCGCCAGCAGCTCGGCCTTGTGGATGCGGCCGGAGCCATCCGGTCCCTTGAGTTTGAAGGTTACCCTGAGTTTTGGGGCTGGGCCGGTGGCGGTTCGTAGCTTCCTGGTCGGCCTGCTCCTGGGGGCGGGGTTTCTGGCCGCCTGGGCCAGGCCGGCGGCGGCCGACGACTGTGCCCAGACGGGCGTGACCGACGCCTATCAGCCGCAGGTGGCTGAGGTTGCGGCCACAATGGACCAGGCCGCGGCCAACCAGCTCAGGTTCGACCGGTATACCACCATTCCTGACCTGGGCAAGGGTTGGCCGAACCCAACCCCGGTGCCGGGCACGGTGCCGGCGGTCCTTTTAAAGGCCATCGGCATCGTCGAGTCGAGCTGGTACCAGGCGGTTTACTCGGTGCCCCGGGGAGGTTTTGGGCCGCCCCTCACCCCCAGCGGGGGCTGCGGCTACGGGGTCATGCAAATAACCTCGGGGATGACCCGGCCGGGGGAACTGCCGGTGGACGTCCAGCGGCGGATCGCCCGGGACTACGCCTACAATATCGCCCGGGGCGCAACCATGCTGGGGTACAAGTGGCAGGTTACGCCGGCGGTGGGGAGCAACGACCCCGCCGTGCCCGAGCACTGGTATTTCGCTGTCTGGGCCTACAACCAGTGGACCTATCTAAATAACCCGAATAACCCGGCCTACCCCTGGCCCCGCCCCCCCTTCGACGGGTCCCAGCCCCGGAAAAACTACCCTTACCAGGAGCTGGTGTATGGCTTTGCCAACAACCCGCCCTACGGCCGCTGGCCCAAGCCTTCGCCGCCCCTAGTTCTTCCGCCCCGGGAGACGGTTGGGGCGACAACCCCAACTAACGCCCCGGACTGGATTCCGGACCCCCGGGCCATCGTCCTGAGCGCCTACCGGGTGGTGCTCTTCGCTGAGCCGGGCGGACCGCCGGCCCAGGGTGTCCTGGGGGTTACCGACCCGGCCGGTGGGTCGGTGGGCTGGCGGGTGGTGGGGAAAGCCGGGGACTGGCTCGGCTACAGCCCCGCCTCCGGAACGACTCCGGGCCGGCTCACCCTCACGGCCAGCCCGGTCGGCCTCGGCAACGGCGTTTACACCGGCAGGGTCGACCTGGTCGGGGACAACCGGCCGGAGGTCATCGTCTCAGTGGCCGTCGAGTTCCGGGTGGGGCCGTTTTACCGGCGGTTTATGCCCCTGGTCGGACGAGGCCCATAACCGGCGGGTATAATACCCGCGACATGTTCGTGGAAGTCTGCTTCCTGCCCCGGCTATTGCGCAACCCGGCCGGCAGAACCTGTGTCGTCATCGACGTTCTGCGGGCGAGCACGACCCTGGTGGCGGCCTTTGAACGAGGCCTGGCCCGGGCCGTTATCGCCCCAGGGCCCAGCGCCGCCCGACGGCTTGGTCGGACGCTGGGGCCCGACGTCTTGCTGGGGGGCGAGGTTGGGGGCCTTGCGCCCCGGGGTTTTGACCTGGGCAATTCGCCCTTAGAATACCTGGGGATAGACTTGGCCGGCCGGACCCTGGTTTTCGCTACCAGCAACGGCACCCGGGCCCTCCGCCGCTCGGTGGGGGCGGCCGAGGTGCTGGTCGGGTGCCTTTCCAACGTCGGGGCGGTGGCGGAGCGCATCCTAGCCGCCGGCCGGGACGTGATTTTGGTCTGCGCTGGACGGGGGCGTGGCCGGGCCTTCGGCCTCGATGACGCCTTCTGCGCCGGCTTCCTGGTGGATGAGCTTGCCCGCCGGGCCGAAGTCTCGCCCCTACCGGCCCCCGATATCGACCTGCCCGCTGAGACCCCATCGGGCCGCCTTGTGCTGGACGATTCGGCGGTAGCTGCCCGCCAGGTATGCCTCGGCTTCGGCCGGGACCCCCTGGCCGCTTTCCGGGTCAGCGCCCACGGCTACCGGCTGACCCAGCTGGGCCTTGGGGCCGACGTGGAATTCGCCGCCCGGGTGGATATCAGCCGTAAGGTTCCGAGGCTCGTGGTCCGGGACGGCCGGCTGGAGGTTACCTGTGAGGGGTAGGGCGGTTGAGGCCGTTCTCCTCGACCTGGGCCATACGGTCTGGGACATAAAGCTTTCGACCGATAACTGGCTGATGGCCTGGCAAGCCATTCATGGCCGGCTAAAAAGGCTTATCGGCGACCGGGCACCCCCGGCCGAGACGCTTTACCGGGAGGTCTGGGAGCGGATTCTGGGCCGTCGGCTGGCCTACTTCCAGACCCGGGGCTACCGGGAGCTTCCGCCGGAGGCCCTGTTTGCCGAGGCCTTCGGCCGGCTCGGTTTAAGCCTGCCCCGGGACTTTTACCGGGAGTGCCTGGAGGTGTTGGCTCGGGCCGAGCTGGAGACCACCTGTCCGGCCCAGGGTGTGAGGACGGTCCTGGCCGAACTGCGCCGCCGGGGGCTTAAGATCGGGCTCGTCTCCAACACGATGTATCCGGCCGAGCTGATGGCAGCCCGCCTGGAGGAACTCAGCCTTAAGGACCATTTCGACGTGCTGGCTTTCTCGTCGGCCGTCGGCTGGCGCAAGCCTCACCCGGCCATCTTCCAGTTTGCCCTCAGTCGGCTTGGGAGCCGGCCTGAACGGGCCGTCTTCGTGGGCGACCGGATTTACGAGGATGTGGGCGGGGCCTTAAAGGCCGGCCTTCGACCCGTGCTCAGTCACCAGTTCCGGCAGGAAGACCCACCGCCGGGGGTGCCGGTCATCCGAGACCTTAAGGAGCTCCTGGAGTTAGACGCCCTTCTGGCCGGGCGGCCGTGTCCGGGCGGCGTGGCGGCGGGCGAGCTCGGCCCAGACGTCGGCCGGCCGCAGCCCACGGGCGGCCATTAACACTAGGCTGTGGAACCAGAGGTCGGCCAACTCCCGGACGAGGGCCTCCCGGTCGTCGTTTTTGGCGGCGATAACCGCCTCGATGGCCTCTTCGCCCAGCTTCTGGGCAACCCGGTCGACCCCGCTGGCCAGGAGTCCCGCCACGTAGCTTTCGGCCCTCGGATTCTGCTGGCGGTCTAAGATAACCCTAAAAAGGGCCTCGGGAACCCGGCTCAGGGGCAGCCAGTCGTCTTCGGCGCCGGCGACCTTCTCGAAGAAGCACGATTCGGCCCCGGTGTGGCAGGTAGGCCCGGCCGGCTCGGCCAGGATGAGCAGGGCATCCCCATCGCAGTCGGCCACCACCTGCCGGACCCGGAGCTCGTGGCCGGAGGTTTCGCCCTTCTGCCAGAGACGCTGGCGGCTTCGGCTGTAAAACCAGACCCGGCCGCTGACCAGGGTCCGTTCTAAGGCTTCCCGGTCCTGGTAGCCGAGCATGAGCACCCGGCCGCTCGTGGCGTCTTGAACGACGGCCGGTATAAGCCCCGCCTGGTCAAACTTTAAACCCTCGGCCATGGTTTAATTTCCCCCTGCTTGGTCTGGCCCGTCTTCCGGGGGCGAATTTACCCAGGCGCCGACCGCCCACTGGAGCCAGACCGGGACCCGCCGCAGGTCCATAATGCCCAGCCGGTCGGTGCTCAGGGTTAGGGATACGTCGGCGTAGAAATCGGCAGGGGAAAACCCTTCCCCAGCGGGACAGCCCGGTCGATACCTTGGGCGGCCACGGTGGCCGTGGCCGTCAAGCCGAACGGGTAAACCAGTTCCACCGGGTGGGCGTCTAAGACGTCGGTCAGGGCCGCCAGCTGCCGGCCGATATCCGAGGGCGATGGGGGCAGACGGCCGTATTTTATCTTTGGTGGTCACCCCAGGTCCTCCAGGCGGACGGGAATCCCCCGGGCGGCCAGGAACCGCTTGGCCTCGGCGATGGTTACTTCCCGGTAATGGAAAATGCTGGCAGCCAGGACGGCATCGGCCCTGCCCTCGGCGATGGCCAGGAAGAGGTGTTGGAGGTTTCCGGCCCCGCCGCTGGCGATGACCGGGACCGGGACGGCCTCCGAGACCATCCGCAGAATCTTCAGGTCGTAGCCGGCCCGGGTGCCGTCGGTGTCGATGCTATTGAGGACGATTTCGCCGGCCCCCAGCTCCACCCCCCGCCGGGCCCACTCCACCGTATCCAGGCCGGTGGGCCGACGGCCGCCGTGGGAGTAAACCCGGGGTCGGTCCCCCTCCCACTTGGTGTCGATCGAGAGGACGATGCACTGGGAGCCGAAGGCGTCGGCACCCCGGGCGATGAGGGTTGGGTCCTCGATGGCGGCGGTGTTTATGGAGACCTTATCGGCCCCGGACCGGAGCATCAGCCGCATATCCTCGACGGTGCGCAAGCCCCCGCCGACAGTGACGGGTATAAAGACCTGGTCGGCGGTGCGGGCCACCACCTCGACCATGATTTTGCGCCCCTGGGCCGAGGCCGTTATGTCGTAAAAGACCAGCTCATCGGCCCCTTCCCGGTCGTAGTAAGCGGCCAGCTCTACCGGGTCACCGGCGTCCCGCAGGCCGGCAAAGCGGACGCCCTTAACTACCCGGCCGGCGTCGACGTCAAGGCAGGGGATTATCCGCTTCGTAAGCATGGTGGCACCTAGTCGGCCCCGCAGGCCAGGGCCGCCCGCAGGTCGACCCGACCCTCGTAAAGGGCCCGGCCCAGGATCACCCCCTCCACCCCCAAGGCTTTAAGGGCTATAAGGTCCCCGAGGCTTCCCACCCCACCCCCCACAATGACCGGCATCGCTGCCGCCCTAAGGACTTCCCTTACCAGGTCCAGGTTGACCCCTTCAAGGGTGCCGTCCCGGCCCACGTCGGTGAGCACCAGCCGCCGGACCCCCACCGCCGCCAGTCGGCCTATAGCCGGAACGGGGCCGAGGGGCAGGGCCGACTCCCAGCCTGAAACGGCCACCTGCCCGTCCCGGACGTCAAGGGCCACCGCAATCCGGTCCCCGAACCGGCGGCAGGCTTCGGCCAGGAAGTCCGGGTCGGTAAAGGCGGCGGTGCCCACCACCACCCGGCCCACCCCCAGGTCGAGGAGCTCCGCCACCCGGCCCAGGCTGCGCACCCCGCCCCCATACTGAACGGCTGCCCCCACCGACCGGACGATGGCGGCCACCACCCCCAAGTTAACCGGTTGGCCGGTTCGGGCCGCGTCCAGGTCGACCACGTGGACCCAGCGGGCCCCGGCTTCGGCCCAGGCCTGGGCGACGGCCACCGGGTCGTCGGCGTAAACCTGGGCCCGGTCGAACCGACCCTGGTAAAGGCGAGCGCAGCGGCCGCCCAGGATGTCAATGGCTGGCAGGATCAGCACCTTAGGCCCACCAGCGTCCGCAGAAAGTTGGCGTAGACGGCCAGGCCCCAGCGGCCGCTCTTTTCGGGGTGGAACTGGGTGGCCACCAGGTTGTCCCGGGCGACGACGCTAGCAAAGTCCAGGCCGTAATCGGTGGTAGCGACGACCGTCGCCGGGTCGGCCGGGGCCGCGTAGTAAGAGTGGACGAAGTAAAAATAGGCACCGTCGGGAATGCCGGCCAGGATGGGGTGGTCTTTTTGACGGCGGACCTGATTCCAGCCCATGTGGGGGATTTTAAGGCCGTCGGGAAAGCGGCGAACCTCACCGGGTATCAGGCCCAGGCCGGGGGTTCCGCCGTCCTCCTCGCTCCGGTCAAAGAGCAGCTGCAGACCCAGGCAGACCCCCAGAATTGGCCGGCCCAACCGGTAAAACTCCCGGACGGCCTCATCCAAACCGCGCTCCCGGAGCCGGCGCATGGCCGAGCCGGCGGCCCCAACCCCAGGGAAGACCAAAGAATCGGCCCGGAGCAAGGCATCTGGGTCGCCCAAAACCACCGGCCGGATACCGTTCACCTCCAGGGCCCGGACCACACTGCGCAGGTTTCCGGCCCCGTAGTCCAAGACCGCAAGCATTCGGCCCACCCAAACATTGTAACAGGTGGGTAAACCCGGTTGAAAACTTGGGCGTGCCGGGGTCGAATACCCGTGCTAAAATCCCGCGGGGAGAACGTGTCAACGGGAGAAAGACGCGATGCTGTTCAGGCGGCTAGCCGACTACTTTAACCGACTGGAGGCGACCACTTCCCGGAACCTGATGGTGGAGATTCTGGCCGAACTCTTCCGGGAGCTCGGGCCCGAAGAGGTGGACAAGGTCATCTATCTTTGTCAAGGCCAGGTAGTGCCCCCCTATCAAAAGCTGGAATTCGGCATTGGGGAACAGCTCCTGGCCGAGGCGATTGCCCTGGCCGCCGGCCGGACCCGGGAGGAAGTTCGCACCCTTTACAAGCGTCTTGGAGATTACGGCCGGGTGGTGGAGGAGGTCCTGCCTGAGGGCCGGGGGGATAACCTGGAGATCGCCGATGTCTTTAACGCCCTTTACCGGCTGGCGGAGATAAGCGGGGCCGGGGCCGTCGGCCGTAAGACCGAACTTATCGCCGAACTTCTCAAGCAGATGAACCGCCAGGAGGGCCGGTACCTGGTCCGGATCCTTGTGGGCAAGCTCCGGTTGGGCATCGGCGACCCCACCCTGATGGAGGGCCTCAGCTACGCGGTGGTCGGTGACAAATCCTTAAGGAAGGAGATCGAGCTGGCCTACAACATCCGGGCCGACCTGGGCCAGATCGCCCAGATTCTGCTCACCCAGGGGATCGAGGCCCTCCGGGGCCTCCGGGTCCAGGTCGGGGTGCCCATCCGGCCGGCCCTGGCCGAACGGGTGAGCAGCATCGAGGAGATCCTGCGGCGCCACGGCAAGACGGCGGCCGAACCGAAGCTGGACGGCTTTAGATGCCAGGTCCACAAGGACGGGGACAAAGTTAAGATTTTCAGCCGCAACCTGGAAGATTTCAGCGAAATGTTCCCCGAAATTGTCCAGGGGGCCAGGACCCAGGTGGCCGCCCGTCAGGCGATTATTGAGGGTGAGGCCATTGCCTACGACCCTGCCACCGGCGACTTTCTGCCCTTCCAGGTCACCGTCCAGCGCCGGCGCAAATACGACATCGACCGGATGATGGAAGAGATCCCCCTTAAACTGGTCTGCTTCGACCTCCTTTACGCCGATGGTGAGGAGTATATCCACAAGCCTTACGTGGAGCGCCGCGAGGCCCTGGAGAAGCTGGTCCTACCGGGCGACGTCTACGAACTGGCCGAAATTCTCATTACCGACGACCCGGTGGAGCTGGAAACTTTCTTTGCCGACAAGGTTGCCCGGGGTCTGGAAGGGATCGTCTGCAAGCGGCCGGACGCCGCCTACCACGCCGGGGTCCGGCAGTTCTTCTGGATTAAGTTCAAGCGGGGCTACAAGGGCCAGTTGGAAGATACCATTGATACGGTCATCGTCGGCTACTGGTACGGGCGGGGCCACCGGGCCCGCCTCGGGATCGGGTCCCTGCTTACGGCGGTTTACGACAGCGAACGGGACCTCTTCGTCACCGTGTCTAGACTGGGGAGCGGGTTCACCGAGGAGGAGTGGGTCAACCTCAGGAAGATGCTGGAGGAGGTCCGGGTAGACCATAAGCCAGCCCGGGTTGAGTCCCTGATGCAGCCGGACGTCTGGGTTGAGCCCGTCTACGTGGTCACGGTTCAGGCCGACGAGATAACCCGAAGTCCCCTGCATACCTGCGGCCTGGGCCTCACGCCGGAGGGCACGCCGGCCGGCGAGGCCGAGCGGCGGCTGGGCTACGCCCTTAGGTTCCCCCGGGCCGTCAGCTTCGTCCGGGCCGATAAGAAAGCGGAGGAGGCCACCACGGTGGCCGAAATCCTCCGCATGTACACCCTGCAACGCCGCAAGCCCGTCACCACCGGCGCCGAGTCCTCCGAGTAGCGGGAGCTTCTAACTCCCCCGTCCACGGGGGAGACAGAGAGGGGGGGGTTCCCCTTTTACGTTCACTACCGATTGACCGATAGCCTTTTTGTGGGGGCCCTTGGCCGTGCGCCCCAAGGGCCTAGCGGTTGCTTCGGATCGGGGCGACAAGAAAAGCCGTGGGTTACAATAATAGTTGAATGGCACGCAGCCGGGGAGCTCGAAACGGCCGGGCCGGACGCCGAACGGCCCTACGGTCAATGAACGGGAGAAGGGGCCGAAGGCCCGGCCGGTGGGGAGTCATTTTAAGCGCCCTCGTCCTGGCCCTTCTGCTCACCTTGCTGGCCACGGGCGGGGTTGCCTTAGCCGCGGCCGTTTACTACCAGCAGATAAAGGATGAGCTTCCGGCCCCCGAGCGGCTCATCGAGCGACCCCTCTTCCAGTCCACCCGCATTTACGACCGCAACGGCAACCTGATGGCCGAATTCTTCGACCCCCGGGCTGGCCATCGGATTTGGGTCTCGTTAAAAGACGTTTCGCCGGCGGTCATTCAGGCTACCCTGGCCACCGAGGACCCGAATTTTTACAACAACCCCGGGGTTGACTGGCGGGCGTTTATCCGGGCGGCTATCCAAAACATTACCGGGGGCCGGATCGAATCCGGGGCCAGCACCATAACCATGCAACTGGTTCGGAACGCCCTCTTCGACCCGGAGGAGCGGCTGGCACCCTCCATTAACCGGAAAATCAAGGAGCTGCTCCTGGCTTACGAAATATCCCAGCAGTACCCCAAAGACCAGATCCTGGAGATGTATCTTAATGAGGTTTACTACGGAAACCTCGCTTACGGGATCGAGTCGGCCGCCCAGACCTATTTTGGCAAGCCAGCCAGGGAGCTGAACCTGGCTGAGGCCGCCCTGCTGGCCGGCATCCCCCAGGCCCCCGCCGATTACAACCCCTTTACCAATTTCGACCTGACCAAGCGACGGCAGGAGATGGTTCTCGACCTAATGGTCAAGCACGGGTTTATAACTCCGAACCAGGCTAAGGAGGCCAAGGCCGCGCCCCTGCAGTTTGCCGAGCCGAAGCAGGAG
The DNA here is from genome assembly GCA_040289115.1 of Chloroflexota bacterium. Classification (GTDB taxonomy): domain Bacteria; phylum Chloroflexota; class Dehalococcoidia; order JAUQQI01; family JAUQQI01; genus JAUQQI01. Next base: position 83,529 of record PSKS01000005.1, on the reverse strand, counting down.
GTCAAGGCGCCCCATTTTGTCAACTACGTCCGGGACCTACTCATTCAGAAATACGGCGAGCAGGCGGTCTTTAACCTGGGGCTCCAGGTGATAACCTCCCTCGACCTAGACCTTCAACAGGCAGCCGAGCAGATAATTCGGGAGCATATGCCCAAGATCCGGCCCTATCGGGCGACCAATGCCGCCCTGGTGGCTATAAACCCGAACACCGGCGAGATCCTGACCATGGTGGGCAGCGCCGATTTCTACGACCAGAGTATCGACGGGCAGGTGAATGTGGCCCTCTCCTTCCGTCAGCCCGGCTCGGCCATAAAGCCGATAACCTACGCGGCCGCCTTCGAGCGGGGTTGGACCCCTGCCACCATCGTGGACGATTCGCCCCTTGAGATTCGCATCGGCAACCGAATCTACCGGCCGAACAACCACGACTTTAAATTCCGGGGTCCGATTCCCATCCGCAAGGCCCTGGCGGGCTCCCTGAACATCCCGGCCATTCGGACGATTCAGTTCGTTGGGGTTGAAAACATGATCGAGCTGGCCAAGGATATGGGGGTTGTGTTTCTGCGGGAGGACCCGGTCCAGTGCGGCGTAAGCATAACCCTGGGTGGCTGCGAGGTTCGGCTCCTGGACCTGACTTCGGCCTTTGGGGTCTTTGCCGCCCAGGGTGTACGGCACCCGCCGGTGGCGATTTTAAAAATCACCGACTACCGGGGCCGGGTCTTAGAGGAGTTTAAGCCCGGTCCGGGGAAGCGGGTGCTCCGGCCAGAGGTGGCGTTTCTTGTAACCGACATCCTCGCGGATAACGACGCCCGGTCATTCGTTTGGGGCCCCAACAGCCTCCTAAAGCTGGCCTCCCGGCCGGCGGCGGCCAAAACGGGCACCACCGAGTACAACCAGGACGGCTGGCAGCTCGGGTATACCCCGGACCTGGTGGTGGGGGTCTGGGTGGGGAACTCCGACGGGTCGCCGATGGGGTCCATCTATGGGATTCAGGCTTCGGGCCCCATTTGGAACCGCTTTATGGAGTACGCCCACCGGGAAAAGCCGGTAAAGCAGTTCCCGGTCCCGCCGGGGGTGGTGCGGATGACCGTTTGCGCCGAGACCGGGCTGCCCATTAACCCCACCGCCACCCCGACCGCCGGCCGACCCCAGAATGACGAACCGCGGCGGGACCAGCCCGGGTCCGATGAAAGCCAGGGTCGCCTGGGCTGTACGCCGGTCACCGACTGGTTTATCAAGGGCCAGAAGCCGGTGCCCGGGCCGACGATAAGCTCCCAGACTCCCACCCCAACGGCAACCCCCGGGGCCACCCCGGCGCCCGCCGGGACGCCCAGCCCCACCCCGGCCCGAAGCGGCGGCCCGCTGGTGATGCCGTCCGTTGTGGGACGCCCGATTCAGGACGCCCTTGCCAGCCTGGAGAGCCTGGGCCTAGAAGTGCACCAGCAGACCAGGCCGAGCAACCAAGCACCCCCAGGTCAGGTGATATCGCAGAGCCCCGCCCCCGGGACCCAGCTTATCCCCGGCACGGCCGTTACGCTGGTGGTGAGCGCCGGCCCCAGCGTCACGGTACCCAACGTCATCGGCCGGCCCGAAGCGGAGGCCAAACAGCTTATCCAGCAGGCCGGGCTGGTTAACTTCCCGACGGTAACTTACCAGGGGCGGGGAATGGGCATCCCCGACGAGGTTTTGAACCGAGTGTGCGTTGGCTGCGTTCTGAGCAGCGACCCGCCCCCCGGGGCGACGGTACCACCGGGCACCGAAGTCAAGATTGCCGTCCGCAGAGACTAGGCGGGAATGTCGGCCGACCGGCCGGTCTTCACCTGTGACCTGGACGGGGTCCTCTGCAGCCCACCCCTGGGCCTCAACCTGGGAATTGGCCGCCGGCTGGAGCGTCAGCCGCCCGACGACGTTGGCCCGCCGCTGGAACTTCGGGGAATCGGGCGTCTAGTCTGGCTTGCCATCGAATGGCTCCGGTATGCCGGCCGCGCCTGCATGCCCGATGCCCGGGAAGGGCTGGCGGCCATCGCCGGCTACCGGCAGGTTATTCTGGTGAGCGGCCGCAAAGAGCTGGCCAGGCCCTGGGTGGAGCGGTGGCTTGAGCGGTATGGCCTTCGCCAGTATATCAGCGGCATCCGGCTTAACAATACCCGGCTGAGCACCGCCCGCTTCAAACTTCTGGCGGCCCGACAGGTGGAGGCCTGGGAGCACTGCGACGACGACGGCCCGACGGCCATTTACCTGGCCCAGAACGGCCTACGACGGGTCTATCTGCGGCGGTGGTTTATGAACCGGGGCTTACCCTACCCGCCCAATGTGGTGGTGGTCCGGAGCCTGCTTGAGGTTGCCGAGGACCTGGCCCGCCTTGCGACCAGCCCCGAATCCTGATAGACTTGCGCAGACCTAATCTTCCGGCGAGGGCAGGAACCAATGAAATTCGTCAGATTTAAAGCCAACGGCGAGGTTTACTACGGCCTCCTTGAGGACGACTTGATCCGGGTTCTGGCCGGCTCCCCGTTTGAAGGCGACCCGGCCAGCCGGCTCACCGACCAGACCTTCAGGCTTACGGAAGTGCGGCTTTTGGCCCCGGTGATCCCGGGCAAGATCCTGGCGGCGGCCGTAAATTACCCGAGCCACGCCATCAACTCCCCCGTCCCCACCAAGCCCGAGCTCTTCTTAAAGCCCCCCTCCTCGGTTATCGGCCCGAATGAACCGGTGGTTATCCCGGCCGAGGCTGGGCGGGTGGATGCCGAGGGGGAACTGGTGGTGGTCATTGGCCGGCGGGCCCGGAACGTCCGGCCGGAAGAGGCCTCGGGCTACGTCCTGGGCTACACCTGCGGCTTCGACATCTCGGCCCGGGTCTGGCAGCGGGGCGACCGGCAGTGGTGGCGGGCCAAGGGCTCCGACACCTTCAGCCCCATCGGCCCGGTAATCGCCACCGGCCTGGACCCCGCCGCCCTAACTCTCACAACCCGGGTGAACGGGGTTATCCGGCAGCAGTCGAGCACCGGTGAGCTGGTCTTCGACGTCCCAACCCTCATCGCCGCCATCAGCCGGCACATAACCCTGGAGCCGGGCGACCTCATCTTCACCGGTACTCCGGGGGAGACCCCGGAGATCAGGCCGGGGGACCGCATTGAGGTGGAGATAACCGGAATCGGGACCCTGCGGAACCCGGTCCGGGGTGAAGACTGATTTACTCAAAGATGCTGGAGACGACCTCTTCGATGCTGCGCTGGACCTCCCGGTCGTCGGTGAGGGCCCAGACAACGGCAACCTGGCAGGCCTTGCGGGGCGGGATTCCCCGACGGATGAGCTTGCCGGCGTAGATGAGGAGCCGGGTGCTTACCCCCTCCTCGAGGCCGTGTTCCCGGAGGTTGCGAACCTTCTCCCCTAGCTTGGCCAGGCGGGCGGCCATCTCTTCATCGACCCCGGCCTCGTGGGCGATGATCCTGGTCTCGTGCTCCCTGGGCGGGTAGTCGAATTCGATGGCGACGAACCGCTGGCGGGTCGAGTGTTTGAGGTCTTTAAGGGCACTCTGATAACCGGGGTTATACGAGATGACCAGCAGGAAGCCCTCATGGGCCTCGATCACCTCGCCCCGCTTTTCGATGGGGAGGATCCGCCGGTGGTCGGTGAGGGGATGAATGAGGACCGTTGTATCCTTGCGGGCCTCGACGACCTCATCCAGGTAGCAGATGGCCCCGGCCTTAACGGCCTTGGTCAGGGGACCATCTACCCAGCGGGTGGTCTCGCCCTCCAGCAGGTAGCGGCCTACCAGGTCGCTGGCGGTCAGGTCCTCGTGGCAGGCGACCGTGACCAGGGGCAGGCCATTGGGCGAAGCCCGGTCGTCCTTGCGGCTGATTCGGGTAAGGGGACGGCCCAGCCGGTAGGCCATGTACTCGACGAAGCGGGTCTTCCCGCAGCCGGTGGGACCTTTTAGCAGAACAGGAAGCTTTTCGGCGTAGGCCGCTTCGAAAACTTCAACCTCGTCTTTGATGGGCAGGTAGAAGGGCTCAGACCTGAGCCGATATTCCTCGATCGCGTAGACTTTGTAGCCGTCGCCGCGTTCTTCCGGACCCATACTGGCGGAGCCACCCCTTTGCCCGGCACCGGCCGGGACCAGAATCGTTTTGCTATTAACATTATACCCCCTCGGGCAGGGGAAGCCCGCCGAAACTTATTGCTCAGTACTTACCCGCATGCCGCGCCGGTAAACGAGCTGGCCGCCAATGTAGTTGCCCACCATAAGGGCCAGGAGGTCGCCACCGGCCAGGGCCATAGGCACCGAGACGTTCGGGACCTACCAAGTTGCCGGAGTTAGAATTGTAATTTTTAGCGCAAACTGTCCCCTTAGATGGCTAAACTTGACAAACCTCGCAGGGTATTGCTAAACTCAGTCTAAAATGACAGCGGGGAGTTCCGTATAGTATAAAAACAAAAGTTTAGGAGGCAGGCAGATGTCGAACTGGACCGTTGCGGAGCTGGTTGAAGAGCTCAAGGCCGGCCGCATAACCCGGCGGCAGTTTATTCACGCCCTGCTTGGGGCCGGCATCTCGATGCCCCTCATCGTGAGCATCCTCCAGGCCTGTGCCCCGGTCCCGGCCGCCCCAGCCCAACCCCAGGCCCCGAAGGAAGAGTTTCAACCCACCCGTCGGGGTGGGGGTGGGCTCCTCAAGTTGCTCTGGTGGCAGGCGCCGGTGATTCTTAATGCCCACCTCTCTACCGGGACCAAGGATTTCGACGGTTCCCGCATCTTTACCGAACCTCTGGCCGCCTACGACCCCGACGGGGAGGTTTTCCCAATCCTGGCCGCTGAGGTTCCCAGCGTCGACAAGGGTACCCTCGACCGGGAGGGCCGCTGGGTCATCTGGCGCCTCAAGCAGGGGGTGGTCTGGCACGATGGGCAGCCCTTCACGGCCGACGATGTCGTCTTCACCTGGGAATACGTTATGGACCCGGCCACCGCCGCCACAACCCGGGGCAATTACACCAACATTCAGGTGGTCGAAAAGGTCGACGACTATACGGTCAAAATCGTCTTCCAGGAGCCGACTCCCATCTGGCATGCGCCTTTCGTCGGGGGTAACGGTCACATCCTTCCTAAGCATCTGACCGCCCCCTACAAGGGGCAGAATTCCCGTAACTCGCCCTATAACCTAAAGCCGGTGGGGACCGGCCCCTATAAACTCGTGGAGTTCCGGCCGGGTGACATCATCATCGCCGAGATCAACGACAAATACCATGTGCCCAACCGGCCCTTCTTCGACCGCCTCGAGCTTAAGGGCGGGGGCGACGCCCCTTCGGCCGCCCGGGCCGTGCTTCAGACGGGGGAATACGACTTTGCCTGGAACATGCAGGTGGAGTGGGACGTTCTGGCCAGTCTGGAAAAGTACGGCCTCGGCCGGGTGATCAACTACCCCGGCGCGAGCACCGAGCATATCCAGCTCAACTACACCGACCCCTGGACCGAGGTGGACGGTGAGCGGTCCAGTATCAAGACCAAGCACCCCTTCTTCAGCGACCCTACCGTTCGCAAAGCCTTCAGCTACGCCATAAACCGCAAGCTTATCGTCGACGAGCTTTACGGCGCCGGGGGTGAGGTGGGGATTTACATGGTCTTCAACCCCAAAAAGTATGTGCCCGAAGGGGGGCGCTGGGAATTTAACCTAGAAAAGGCCGCCAGGATGCTGGATGAGGCCGGCTGGCGGCGGGGCCCGGATGGGGTCCGCCAGAAGGACGGCAAGCGAATGAAGGTGCTCTTCCAGACCTCGGTCAACGCCGTGCGGCAAAAAACCCAGGCGATCATCAAGAAGGACCTAGAGTCCATTGGGGTCGAGGTGGAACTTAAGGCCGTCGTCGCCGACGTCTTCTTCTCCAGCGACCCCGGCAATCCCGACACTTACTCCCACTTCTACGCCGACATGCAAATGTACACCACCGGGCCGGGTTCGCCCGACCCCCAGGCGTTTCTGGAGAAATGGACCTCCTGGCAGGTGGCCCAGAAGGCGAACAACTGGGCCGGCCGAAACATCGAACGCTACCAGAACCCGGAGTACGACCGGCTCTGGAACCAGGCCCGGACCGAGCTTGACCCGGTCAAGCGGGCCGAACTTATCAAAAGAATGAACCAGCTGGTCATCGACGACGTCGTGGTTATCCCCATCGTCAACCGCAACGGCCAGGCCGCCGCCAAGAACAACCTGCGGGGTATGGACCTAACGACCTGGGATTCGAACCTCTGGAAGCTGGCCTATTGGTACCGAACAAGTTAGGGTCAGGCCCGCCCGAGACCGGTCGGAGCATCGGGGGATTTCGGGATTGACCAAGTACCTTATCCGCCGGCTGATTATCGCCGTGCCGACGCTGCTCGGCATCAGCCTTATCCTTTTCGTAATCCTTTCCCTCGCCCCCGGTGACCCCTTCTCCGAGCTGGCCCTTAACCCCAATGTCCCGGTGGAGGTCCGGGAGAACCTCCGGCGTCAGCTGGGCATGGACGACCCGGTCCACATCCGCTACATCAAGTGGTTGACCTCTCTCCTTCAGGGCAACCTCGGCTACTCCTTTGTCAGTCGGGTAGATGTGACCCAGCTCATCTGGCAGCGCCTGCCCACCACCATTTTCGTGATGGGCACCGCCTACATCGTGGCCCTCCTGATTGCCCTGCCGGCCGGGATCATCTCCGCCGTGCGCCAATACTCCTGGTTGGATAACGTGGCAACTACCCTGGCGTTTATCGGGTTCTCTCTGCCCACCTTCTTTACCGGCCTTATCTTCATCCTGGTTTTCAGCATTTACCTGCGCTGGTTGCCCATGGTATTTACCACCAACGTTCAGGCCACCGGCCCGGCTTGGTTTTTAGAGGTGCTCCGGCATGCGGCCATGCCCATCATGGTGCTGGCCCTCTTTGAGGGTGCGGTCCTTACTCGGTATATCCGGGCTTCCATGCTCGACGTCATCCGGATGGACTACATCCACGTGGCCCGGGCCAAGGGGCTTTCCGAGCGGGCCGTTATCGTCCGCCACGCCCTGCGCAATGCGCTGATTCCGGTTGTCACCATCATGGCCCTGCAGATTCCGGGCATCTTTACCGGGGCCATTGTTACCGAGCAGATCTTCCGGGTCCCGGGGATCGGCTCGCTTTTGATAAGCTCCATCCAGCTTAAGGATACCCCGGTGGTGATGGCCATCGTTTTCGCCTACGCGGTGTTGGTTGTGGTCTTTAACCTTATCGCCGACCTGGCCTACGGGGTCCTGGACCCCCGCATCCGCTACGACTAGGAGGACCCGATGGTCGCCGGACGCGGCTTTGCCACCGGTACGGTTCAGACCGCCGAGGCGGCTCTTGCCCGACCGCCTCGCACCCTCTGGGCCGACGCCTGGCGGCAGTTCCGTCGCCACCGCCTGGCCATGTTCGGCCTTGCCGTTCTTGCGTTCATGATCCTGGCCACGGTTTTTGGCCCCTTAGTTTACCCGGTGAAGTTCAATGAGATCGACATGACCCAGCGGCTTAAGCCCCCGACCCTGGCCCACCCCCTCGGCACCGACGACCTGGGCCAGGATATCCTTGCTCGGATCCTTTTCGGCGGGCGGGTTTCCATTGCCGTCGGCCTGGCGGCCATGTTCATCGCCGTGACCATCGGCACCGCTGTCGGGGCCGTTTCAGGTTACTTCGGGGGGACAGTAGACCACGTTCTGATGCGGGTCACCGACCTTTTCATTGCCCTGCCGCCCCTGCCCCTCCTCCTGCTGGTTATTTATCTTTTCCGGGACCCCGTTCGGGGAGTGTTCGGTCCCGAGCTGGGCATCTTTCTTTTAATGGTGACCGTTATCGGCAGTCTGAGGTGGATGCCCGTTGCCAGGCTGGTCCGGGCGTCCTTTTTGTCCATTAAACAAAAGGAGTTCATTGAGGCGGCCCGGTGCATTGGGGTTCCGGGTTTCCGGATGGTAGCGGTCCATATGCTCCCCAATGCCCTCAGCCCAGTCATCGTGGCGGCCTCCCTGGGGGTTGCTGCTGCCATCCTTCAGGAGTCAACTCTCTCATTCCTGGGCCTGGGATTTCCTCCCGATATGCCCACCTGGGGCCGGCTCCTCTTCGACGCCAAGGACCGACTGGATATGGCCCCCCACTGGGCCATCTTCCCAGGCCTGGCCATCTTCCTCACCGTGCTTTCGATAAACTTCATTGGCGACGGCCTCCGGGATGCCCTCGACCCCCGGCGGGTTGGTTAGGCCGGCTGGACCTTCCCCGCTTTCTCGGGGCATACTTTAGGGGCATACTTTAACCGACCCTTGTTGGCCGAAGGAGAACGCCGATGTCGAACCTGGATGCCCTGGCCCGCAGCTTAAACGCCCTCTGCGAACGCTATCCATTCCATACCGGCTGGTATCTTAAAGATTTAATCTCGGGGGTTGAATGCCACCGCAACGGCGACGTGGTGGTGCCGTCGGCCAGCACCCGCAAAATCTCAATTCTAATGGCGGCTTTAAAGGCCGTAAATGAGGGCCGCTTCTACCTCGACCAGCCGGTGCAGATCCAGGCCAAGTATCAAAACAACGATTCTGGGTGTTTCCAACACCTTCAGCCCGGCTTCACCATCCAGTTCCGGGACTGCCTGGTGATGATGATCATTGTAAGCGACAACACCTGCACCGGGACGGTGGTGGATATGTTGGGCCTCGACTATATCAATGAGTTCTGCCGGTCCGTCGGCATGGTCGGAACCACCCACCGCAACGGCATCCCGCCCCGGCCCCTCCCCTGGGACCATCCCTTGGAGCTGGTCAACACCACCACCCCGGCCGATGTGGGCCGCCTGCTGGACCTTATCGTCCAAGGGACCAAAGACGCGGCGGTGGCTGCCCGCCTTGGCCTGACCCCGGAGCTTTGCCGCTACGGCCTTGAGGTCCTTTCCTGGCAAAAGCTGCGCAGCCGGCTGCCGTCTCAGCTTCCGGCCGGAACGAAGGTGGCCCATAAGACCGGGACCGGCGCCCGAAATTACAACGATGCCGGCGTGGTCTTTGCCGGGGAAGAGCCCCGCTTTATCCTGAGCGTCTTTACGGATTACGTGCCCCCGGAGCTTCCCGACGGAACCCCGGGCCACTACGCAGCCACCTACCTGATCGGCCGGCTGGCCCGTACCTGCTGGGATCACCTGGTCCGGGGCCGACTGGACTAGCTGTCCGACCTGGGGGCGGGGTAAAGTAATCAGGGGTGGCTTTTATCGAGCTCAACGTCGACCCGGTGGTCCTGTCGCTGGGCGGCTACGCCCTGCGCTGGTACGGGGTCTTCCTGGCCCTGGGGGTCCTTGGGGGGCTCTTAATAACCCTCCGAGAGGCGCGGCACCGGGGCCTGCCCGAGGACAAGGTTAACACCGTCGCCTTCTGGAGCCTTTTGGCCGGGCTGGTAGGGGCCCGCCTCTTCCACCTGGCCGATTACCCGGAATATTACCGGCTGAATCCCCAGCTTATCCTTGCCTTCCACCAAGGGGGAATGTCGCTCTTCGGGGCCCTGGTGGTGGGGGGTGGGGCGGCGGTTCTGGCGTGCCGTCAAAGTCGGCTCCCCCTTGCCAGAACCCTGGATGCGGCCGTTCCGGGGCTGCTCTTCGGGGTCGGGGTGGGACGCCTCGGAAGCCTTATAAACGGGGATGGGGCCGGAAACCCCACCACCCTACCCTGGGCCGTGGTTTACCGCCACCCGGATTCCTTGGCTTACCAGCTCGACCTGCCCGTTCACCCTCACCCGGCCTATGAAATTATCCTGGTGCTGGCGATCCTGGGGGTGCTCCTGCTCGGGCGGCGCCGCCTCCAGGCTCCGGGGCTCACCTTCGGCCTCTGGACCCTTCTCTTCGGCCTCGGTCGGATGGCCCTGGCCGCCGCCCGCCCTGAACCCCTCTGGTTCGCCACCCTCCGGCCGGGCCTCATCTTTGGGTTAGTGCTGGTTCTGACCGGCCTAGGGTGTATCTGGCAGGCCTGGCGGGGCCGAGGCGCAGACTTAGCCGTGCCCGAACCCAGCGCACCGGTGGCAGAACATGGACCGTAAAAACTATTCGGCCTACGACCTCTACCTGGACCTGTTGGCTGTTGGGCCCCGGCGTCGGGCCTTGGACCGGCTGGTGGTCGATTTCGTCGACGGCCTCGTCCGATTTATCGCCCGCCACTGGCTGGCTCTGGCCAACCTGGGCCTCTTCGCCTTTATGATCCCACCCCTGCTGGCCCCATTCCTTATGGCCGCCGGTTACGAGGCCCCAGCCCGGCTTATCTACCTGGCTTACCGGGCCGCATGTCACCAGCTGCCGAGCCGCAGCTATTTTCTCTTCGGCCCCCGGCCGGTCTATTCGGCCGAGGAACTTCGGCCTTTTCTCAATCCTACCGACCCGGCCGCCTTCCTGGGCAGCCCCGAGCTGGGCTTTAAGGTCGCCTTCTGCGAGCGGGACGTGGCCATCTACGGCCTCATGCTTGTAGCCGGGCTCGCCTACGGCCTTTTCCGGGGCCAGATCCGAGCCCTCGACTGGCGGGTCTTTTTAGTCCTTATCCTGCCCCTGGCCCTGGACGGCACAACCCAGCTTTTGGGCCTGCGGGAAAGCGACTGGCTTTTGCGGACCGTAACCGGGGGCCTTTTTGGGGTGGGTTGGGTCTGGCTGGCTTACCCCCGGGTCGACCGGGCAATGGCCGCCGTCCTCAGCCCGATGTCGGCCGCCTCGTCCCCTGAGCCGGATGGGGTCGGGCGAGGAAAAGTCGAAAGCCCAGGTCCACTAACCCCGGGGCGACCAGATTAAGACCTACCAGCGGCCGGTAGTACCAGGGTACAACTACCTCCCGTCGGGGATGGCGGATAAGCCAGGCGATCGCCCGGGCCACTGCCTCGGGTCCGGGCATCGGCAGCCACCTAGGTGCGACCCGGACGTCAGCTACCATGTCGGTGCGGATAAAACCGGGCGAGACCACCGAAACCTGGATACCCTGGGTTCCCACCTCTCGCCGAAGGCCCTCGGCCAGGGCGATCAGGCCGGCCTTGGTCACCGAGTAGAGGGTTATGGGCGGGACGGGAATGTGGCCGGCCACGGAGCTTACGAAGATGATGTGGCCCGAGCGGCGGGTCAGCATCTGGGACAGCACCCGACGGGTGAGGCGGATGGGCCCCAGCAGGTTGGTCTCAAAAAGCCGGTCGATAAGCTCATCGGGACTGCGGGCCACCTGGGAGGGCTCCCCGATGCCGGCATTGTTTACCAGGACGTCAACCCGCCCAAATACCTCCACCGTCCGCTCCACGAGGCGGTCCAGCTGATAGGAGTCGGTCACGTCGGTGGGAACGGCCAGGGCGGCCCTACCCCGGCCCTTTAGCTCGGCTTCCAGGGCCAGCAGGGCTTCGACTGAACGGGCGGCCAAGACAACCCTGGCTCCCTGCTCGGCCAACAGCCGGGCCGTGGCCGCCCCGATGCCCCGGGAAGCCCCCGTAACGATTACGACTAGGTCTTTCACTTTAGGACCAGCTGGGCCACTTTCGGTAGAACTTGGCCGGCCGGGGCGGAGATGCGCAGGTGGGCCAGGTGGTCCATGGGGGTCTCCCCGAGGTTGATGATCACCAGCCTGGCCCCGGCATCCAGGGCGTGCAGGGGCAGATAAGCCGCCGGGTAAACTACCAGGGAAGACCCGACCACAATGAATAAATCAGAGTTTTCGGCCGCCGCCTCGGCCCGGGCCAGCTCGTCGGCCGGCAGGGGTTCGCCGAAGGAGACCGTGCCCGACTTGAGCAAGCCGCCGCAGTCGGGACAGCGGGGCACCCCATCCGACGGGTCCGGTGGGAGGGCCAGGGCCTCGGCCTTTTCGAAACGCCGGCGGCAGCCCAGGCACTTGGCGAACCTGAGGTTACCGTGGAGCTCGATGACCCGCTCGGGCGGGGTTCCCGCTCGCTGGTGGAGGCCGTCAATATTTTGGGTAATAACCCACTCAACCCGGTCGGCCCGGACCAGGTCGGCAATGGCGTAATGAGCCGGGTTGGGCTCGGCCCGGCCGTAGACCCCGCCCGTTTTAAATCGCTCCCAAGACTCCCGCCGGACTTGCGGGTCCTCCAAGTAGCGGCGGATGGTGAAGTTGGCCGGGTTCACCTGCGTCCAGAGGCCGCTAGGGCCCCGGAAGTCGGGAATGCCCGATTCTGTGCTTACGCCGGCCCCGGTAAAGACCACCGCCGAGCGGGCCGAACGGACCCACCCGGCCAGAAGCTCGACCTGCCCGGTTAGGGTTTCGGGCATCCTTTCCGAGACCATAACTGCCCTGGGCCGGCCGGCGTTTAGACTTGACGGCCGCCTCCGGATGGGATTATATACGGAGTTAGCATCAGCGTAGGTTTGTTGCGGCAGTTGAGCGGCTCCGGATGGGATTATATACGGAGGGACGTTTTGCTGTCGCCGCTGGCGGGTAATGAAGATACCATGCTGAGGTGGAAAAATGGTGGACATCACTTCCCCCCCGACCACCACCGGACTTGAGGCCCACGGCATCGTAAATCCCCGTCGGATTTACTGGAACCTGACACCGCCCAGGCTTGTGGAATTAGCCGTCCTGCGAGGCGAGGGGATACTGACGGAGGGCGGCGGCCTGACCGTTTACACGGGCAAGTATACCGGCCGCTCGCCCAGGGACAAATTCATCGTCCGGGAACCCTCGAGCGAAGACCGGGTTTGGTGGGGCCCGGTAAACCAGCCCTTCGAGCCGGAAGCCTACGAGCAGGTGCGCCAGCGGCTAATGGCCTTCCTTCAGGACCGGGAGATTTTCGTCCAGGACCTCTTTGCCTGCGCCGACCCCCGCTACCGGCTCCCGGTCCGGGTCATCACCACCACCGCCTGGCAGAGCCTCTTTGCCTGGGACCTCTTCATCCGGCCGACCCCGGAGCAACTGGCCAGTCACCAGCCGGAGTTCGTGGTCATCTCCGCCCCCGAATTTAAGGCCATTCCCGAAATCGATGGGACCCGCAGCGAGGTCTTTATCCTGCTGAACCTGGCCCGCAAAGAGGTCTTGGTTGGGGGCACGGCCTATGCTGGGGAGATAAAAAAGAGCATCTTTACGGCCTTAAATTACCTGCTCCCGATGCAGGGTGTCTTCCCCATGCACTGTGGGGCCAACGCCGGCCCCGACAACTCCTCGGCCCTCTTCTTCGGCCTCTCGGGGACGGGCAAGACCAGCCTTTCGACCGACCCCGAGCGGGTCCTGGTGGGGGATGACGAGCACGGCTGGGGCGAGGACGGCATCTTTAACTTTGAGGGCGGCTGTTACGCCAAGACGATAAACCTTTCGCCGGTGGCCGAGCCGGAGATCTTCGGGGCCGTGCACCGGTTTGGGGTCCTGCTGGAGAACGTGGTGGTCGACCCCGATACCCGTCGGCCCAAGTTCGAGGACGACTCCATTACCGAGAACACCCGGGCGGCCTATCCCATTGAGTTTCTGCCCAACGTAAGCCCCACGGGGACGGCTGGGCACCCCAAGGATATAATCTTTCTTACGGCCGACGCCTTCGGGGTTTTGCCCCCCATTGCCAGGCTTACGGAGGAACAGGCAATCTATTACTTCCTTTCGGGATATACGTCGAAGCTGGCCGGGACGGAGCGGGGGGTTACCGAGCCGGAGGCCACCTTCAGCAGCTGTTTTGGGGCGCCCTTCTTGTTGCTGCCCCCAGTCGAATACGGGCGGCTTTTAGATGAGCGGGTGCGCCGCTACGGGGTTAAGGTCTGGTTGGTAAATACCGGCTGGGTTGGGGGCCCGTATGGGGTTGGGGAGCGGATTAAGATTCAGTATAGCCGGGCAATGGTCCGGGCCATCGTTAGCGGGAGGCTGGACGATGTGGCCTACGAGGTTGAGCCCTATTTTGGGCTGCGGATTCCGGCCCATGTGCCCGGGGTTCCAGACGAGGTATTAAAGCCGTGGCAGCTGTGGCGGGACGTTGGGGCGTACGAGAACCAGGTTCGGCGGCTTGCGGCCGAATTTGTCAAAAATTTCAAGCAGTACGAGGCCCACGTCTCCCCCCAGGTCCGGGCCGCCGGACCCAAGGTGGGTCCTGGGATAGCCTGAGAACAAAGCAAACGGCCGTAGGGATTATGCCCCGGTATTTTGTGCCGGAGGGGGGACTCGAACCCCCACCCCCTTAGCGGGGAGCGGTTTTTGAGACCGCCGCGTCTGCCAATTCCGCCACTCCGGCCCGTGGGGTTGAGCCCAGATTGCCGGCCCCAATCAGATGGCTATCACGCACCGGGGCCCCTTGTCAAGGCGGCACCCCAGGCGGCAACTGGGGCGCGGAGGCCTACCGGCCCGCCGCTGGGCCTGGGTAAGCCGGCGGAGGTGCGCCGGTAGGCGCGGCCACCGGACCCGGATAGGCCGGCATCGCCCCCATTGGGCCTGACGTCCGGCCGCCAAACCAATAGTTGCCTACCAACCCAACGGACTCCGGCGGCCAGTAGGAGAACCAAGCTTTGCCGATGATATTGCCCTCCGGCACAACCCCCCAGATGTGGGAATCGCTGCTATTGTTGCGATTGTCCCCCAGCACGAAGTAGTGGCCAGGCGGCACGGCCACGGGCTGGAAGGTGTAGCTCGGCCGCTCCCGCAGATACGGCTCCTCCAGCGGCTGCCCATTTATATAAACCTGCCCGTTTCGGACCTCCACTGTCTCCCCGGGGAGGCCGATGATGCGCTTTATGAAGTCCCGGCTCGGGTCGTTAGGAAACCGGAAGACCACAATGTCACCACGCTGGGGCGGCTGGAACAGGTAGACCCGGTCCCCGGGGAGCGGCAGAAGCCCCCCAAGGGGCCCCAAAAACTCCTTGACCGCCCCGAAATCCACGGCAAAATACACAAACCTGGCCACCAGCAGATACTGGTTGTGGTGCAGGGTTGGCTCCATACTGGAGCCTTCGACTTTAAAATTCTGAACCAGGCTCCGAACCGCTAGGAAAATCAGGATGGTAAGGGCGACCGTCTCGAGGATCTCCCGGAGGGTCTGCCCTAACCGCCCCGAACAGACTCGAGCCTGGGATTCCTGGTCCATCTCCGTTGCCGGCCCAGCCATGACTGCGATCTCAGTATACCCTGCCCCACCCGACCGCCCGCAAGTAACGAAATCTCCCGACCAGACGCCCGAATTCTGGCCTTGGGCAGACCTACTGGCCGGGCAGCTATAATCTTTTTAAGTTAACCGCAGGGGATGTCCATGGCCAATCTGGGCGAAGCTTTTACGTATGTTTTCTCTGACCGCGAGTGGCCCGCCAAATTCATTTTCGGCGTCTTGTTTTTAGTCCTCAGTATATTCCTGGTAGGTGTACCATTTGTTGCCGGCTATTTCATTGAAATTATCCGCCGGGTGGCCCTTGATGAGCGCCCCTACTTACCGGAGTGGTCAAGCCTGGGCCATCTTTTCAGCCGGGGTCTAACCTATATTGCCGTTGTCCTCGTTTACGCCCTGCCTGTTCTTGTCCTGGGCTGTTGCGTCGCGGCGGTCGGTGCCCTGGCCGAGGCCGGCCGCACCGACGGGAACCTGGCGGCGGGAGTGGTAAGCACTGTTTTCTCCTGTCTGGCCCTGCCCCTGGGCCTTGTTTACAACGCCATCCTACCCATTGTCACCATCCAGTACGCAACGACGGGGAGTTTCGGGGCCGCCTTTAAGTTCAACGAGATGTGGGAGTTAGTGAAGGCTAACCTTGGCAACTACATTGTGGTGGCCCTCGTTGCCTGGGCCGTCTCTAATCTGATTGCCCCCTTGGGCTTAGTCCTGTGCGGGGTCGGCATCCTGGCCACCGGGTTCTACGCCCTCACCGTCATCGCCTATCTTTACGGCCTTTTTTACCGGGCGGCAGGGCGCCCCCCGGCTGCCGCCGTTTTGGTCTGAGCGGTAGAGTCGGCCGGCGGATTAAAATACCCTTTAGGTTTGGCTTTCGGGAGGTTGCGGTATGAATTTCGACCTGACCGAAGAACAGGTGATGATCCAGGGCTTGGCTCGGGAGTTTGCCCGGCAGGAGGTCGCCCCAGTCGCCGCCTATTACGACCAGACGGCCGAATTCCCTCACCCCATCATAAAGAAGGCCCGGGAGCTCGGCCTTATAAACCTGACGATACCCCGGGAGTACGGCGGGGCCGGCCTTTCGGTCTTCGAATCTAACCTCATAATGGAGGAGATCGCCTGGGCCTGCACGGGTATCGCTACCGCCCTTGGCATCAACAACCTGGCCTCGGACCCTATCGTCCTGGCCGGGAACGAAGCCCAGAAAAAGAAATACCTTGGGCGGCTGGCCGACGGCGGCTTCGCCGCCTACGCCGTCACGGAACCCGAGGCCGGCTCCGATGTGGCGGCCATCAAGACCCGGGCCCTCCGGGATGGCCGGGGCTGGAAAATCAGCGGAACCAAAATCTGGATCTCCAATGCCTGGGAAGCCGAGTTCTTCGTCGTCTTTGCCAAGACCGACCCGCAGGCCGGCCACCGGGGCATCAGTGCCTTCATCGTTGAGCGGGACTGGGGCGTAAAGGTCACCCGCAAGCTCCCAAAGCTGGGCCAGCGGGCCTCGGACGCTTGCGAGGTGGTCTTTGAGGATGTTCCGGTGCCCCCAGAGAACCTACTCGGCCCCGAAGGCGAGGGCTTTAAGCTGGCGATGCAGGTCTTCGACCGTTCCCGGCCCATGATTGGGGCCTTTGGCGTCGGCATCATCCAGCGGTGCTTGGACGAGTGCATCCGGTACGCCACCCAGCGCCAGGCCTTCGGCCGGCCTATCGCCGATTTCCAGGCCGTCGGGTTTAAAATCGCCGAGATGGGGATGCGGGCCCACGCCGCCCGCCTGCTCACCTATGATGCCGCCTGGAAGGTCTCGGCCGGCCGGCGGAACAGTCTGGAAGCGGCCTACGCCAAGGCTTTTGCCGCCGACTCGGCCATGTGGGCCGCAACCGAAGCCGTACAGGTCTTTGGGGGCTACGGCTACAGCGAGGAGTTCCCTGTGGCCAAACTCATGCGGGACGCTAAGGTGCTCCAGATCTACGAGGGAACCAGTGAAATCCAGCGACTCATCATGCTGCGGCACCTGACCGGTGCCCGCGGTGCCTAGACCCGCAACGAGGAGGTTACCTTGAAGGTTGCCAATGCTGTCGCCCTGGTCACCGGTGGAGCCTCGGGACTAGGGGCCGCCACCGTCCGGCATTTGGCCGGCCTCGGCGCCCGGGTGGTCATCGCCGACCTAAACCGGGAGGCGGGTGAAGCCCTGGCCCGGGAGCTGGGCGAGGTCGCCGCCTTTGCCCTCACCAACGTCACCGACGAAGCCTCAACCCGGGCCGCAGTGGAGCTTGCCGTGGGCCGCTTTGGTGCCCTGCACATTCTGGTCAATTGCGCCGGCATCGGCCTGGCCGAGCGCACCATAACCCGGGACGGCCCCCACTCCCTGGAGCGTTTTGCCCGGGTGGTTCAGGTTAACCTGGTCGGTACCTTCAACGCCCTCCGGCTGGCGGCCTGGGTCATGGCTCAAAATGAGCCCAATGAGGAGGGGGAGCGGGGTGTCATCGTCAACACCGCCTCCGTTGCCGCCTTCGAGGGTCAGGTCGGGCAGGTGGCATATGCCGCTTCCAAGGGGGGCGTCGTCAGCCTGACCCTCCCAGCTGCCCGGGACCTGGCCCGTAACGGGATCCGGGTCGTTACCATCGCCCCGGGGGTCTTCGATACGCCGATGCTGGCTCAGCTTCCGGCCGAGATTCGGGCCGCCCTGGCCCAGCAGATACCCTTTCCCCAGCGCCTGGGCCGACCCGAGGAGTACGCCCTGCTGGTGCAGCACATCATCGAGAACCCGATGCTGAATGGGGAGGTGATCCGGCTGGACGGCGGCCTGCGGATGCCGCCCCGCTAGGGCGGCCTAACGTTCGGGGATGTTGGTCGTATCCAGGCCTTCCCGGAGGCGGCGTAAGTACTCCCGGTAGTAGGTGCAGAAGCCGAACCGCTGGCCCCCGGTGAAGGGGGCGGTTTCGGGGTTTATGCCGTCGGCCTTGGCGTAAACGCAGGCCGGCAGGAACCGGGCCCGGCGGCCGCCCCAGCCCTTGTGGGTACAGAAGTAGGCCGGGCGGCCGTCTTCGTCCCGGAAAACCTTAACCTTTGGACAGCGGCGCATCGTTCCCTAAACTATCCCACATGGGGGCCGGTCGCCGCCAAGCCGGTTATCCACCGCCCCCCTCAACCCCTGCCGGAACCAGCCGCCCGGCCCGAGCCAGAACCTCCCGAAGGAAGCGGCCGGTATACGAGGCCTCAATCTGGGCCACCTCTTCCGGGGTCCCCGCGGCCACCACGTAGCCGCCCCGGTCGCCCCCCTCGGGTCCTAAGTCGATAATCCAGTCGGCGCACTTGATAAGCTCGAGGTTGTGCTCGATAAGCACCACCGTGTTGCCGGCATCCACCAGCCGCTGGAGTACCCGGAGCAGGGCGGCGCAGTCCTCAAAGGAGAGGCCGGTGGTCGGCTCGTCCAAGATGTAAAGGGTGCGGCCGGTAGATTTGCGGGAGAGCTCGGTGGCCAGCTTCACCCGCTGGGCCTCCCCCCCAGAGAGGGTCGTTGCCGGCTGGCCCAGCTTTATGTACCCGAGGCCGACGTCGGCCAGGGTCTGGAGCTTGGTCCGGATGGCCGGGAAGGCGTCGAAGAACTCCAAGGCCTCGGCCACGGTCATATCCAGGACGTCGGCGATGCTCTTGCCCCGGTACTTCACCTCCAGGGCCTCCCGGTTGTAGCGGCGGCCTTTGCAGACCTCACACGGGACCGTAACGTCCGGCAGGAAATGCATCTCGATCTGGACGAAGCCCGCCCCCTCGCAGGCTTCGCACCGGCCCCCCTTGACGTTAAACGAGAACCGGCCGGGGGCATAGCCCCGCAGCTTCGCCTCAGGGAGGCTGGCGAAAAGCTCCCGGATGGGGGTGAAGGCCCCGGTGTAGGTGGCGGGGTTGCTCCGGGGTGTCCGGCCGATGGGCGACTGGTCGATCTCGATGACCTTGTCGATGTGCTCGACGCCCGAGATGTAGTCGCACTCGCCGGGCCGGTCTTTGGCACTGTAAAAGATCTGGGCAAGCCGCTTGTAAAGGACCTCGTCCACCAGGGTGCTCTTGCCGCTGCCCGAGACCCCGGTCACGCAGACGAGCATCCCGAGGGGGATGGTCACGGTAATGTTTTTCAGGTTGTTAGCCCGGGCGCCGTGAATGACCAGGAACTTGCCGTTGCCCGGCCGACGCCGCTCCGGGATGGGGATCTGCTTGCGGCCCGAAAGGTAGGCGCCGGTCAGGGAGTTGGGGTTGCGGGCGATATCTTCGGGCGTCCCGACGGCCACCACCCGCCCGCCTTGCTCGCCGGCCCCCGGCCCCAGGTCGACCACCCAGTCGGCGGCCCGGATCATCGCCTCGTCGTGCTCGACCACGATGAGGGTGTTGCCCAGGTCCCGGAGCCGCTTCAAGGTGGCGATGAGCCGCCCATTGTCCACCGGGTGCAGGCCAATGGAGGGCTCGTCGCAGACGTAAAGCACCCCGGTCAGGGCGCTGCCCACCTGGGTGGCCAGCCGGATGCGTTGGGCCTCCCCCCCAGAAAGGGTCGAAGCCGGCCGGTCTAAAGTGATGTAATCGAGGCCGACATCAATGAGAAAACCGAGGCGGGACCGGATCTCCTTAAGCACCTGCTCGGCAATGGCCCGCTCCCGCTCGGTAAGTTTCCCGGCCAGCTCGTCGACCCAGCGGACGGCCTCAGCGATGGACATGGCCGCCACGTCCATGATGTTCTTGCCGTCGATAGTGACAGCCAAAGATTCCGGCCGGAGCCGCTTGCCGTGGCAGGCCGGACAGGGCCGGGCCGACATGTAGCGCTCAATCTCCATCCGAACGTAGTCCGAATCGGTCTCCCGGTAGCGGCGCTCCAGGTGGGGAATAATGCCCTCGTAGGTTAAGTAAAGCTCCCGGGAGCGGCCCTGGTCGTCGGCCTGACGCACCCGGACCCGCTCGCTCCTCGACCCGTACAGGATGATGTCAAGGTGCTCGGGCTTGAGGTCCTTCACCGGGGTGTGGACTGAGAAACCGTAATGGTCGGCAACAGCCTTAAGCACCCGGAACCACCAGGTTACGTGTTCGGCCGCCTTGGCCCAGGGCTTTATCGCCCCCTGGGCTAGGGAAAGGTTTTTGTCGGGGATGACCAGGTCCGGGTCGACCTCCAGCCGGCTGCCGAGGCCGGTGCAGGCGGGGCAGGCCCCGTGGGGGCTGTTGAAAGAGAACGTCCGGGGCTGGATCTCGGGGAGGCTCACCCCGCAGTGTGGGCAGGCGAAGTTCTCGGAAAAGAGCAGCTCCTCACCCCCCACCACGCCGACCGCCACAATGCCCCCGGCCAGGCGAAGGGCCGTCTCCACCGAATCGGCAACCCGGGCCGGGTCGAGGCCGTCGTTCCGGCGCAGCACCAACCGGTCCACCACGATTTCAATGGTGTGCTTCTTGTTCTTGTCCAGCCGGATGGGCCCGTCCAGCTCGATGATTTCGCCATCCACCCGGGCCCGGACAAACCCGGCCCGGGTGGCGTCCTCGAAGACCCGCTCGTGCTCCCCTTTCCGGTCCCGAACCACCGGGGCCATAATCATCAGCCGGCTGCCCTCGGGCAGGCCGAGGATGGCATCAACGATCTGCTGGACGGTCTGCTTGGTCACCGGCCGGCCGCACCGGGGGCAATGGGGCTTGCCGATGCGGGCGAAGAGCAGCCGTAGGTAGTCGTAAATTTCGGTGACGGTGCCCACCGTGGACCTGGGGTTGTGGCTTACACCCTTCTGGTCGATGGAGATGGCCGGGGAGAGGCCGTCGATGTAGTCGACGTCAGGCTTTTCTAAGCGGCCGAGGAACTGGCGCGCGTAGGCCGACAGGGACTCAATATACCGGCGCTGGCCCTCGGCGTAGATGGTGTCGAAGGCCAGGGAGGATTTTCCGGAGCCGGAAACCCCCGTGATAACCACCAGCTTATCACGGGGGATCTCGACGTCGATGTTTTTGAGGTTGTGCTCCCGGGCGCCGCGGACGATGATCCGGTCAAGCGGCATATCCAGTCAGATATTGTATCATGCCTGGCGGGACACCCACAAAATATATCAAGCTAACAAGGTATTACAAGAATGGCTGAAGTCAGTCTCCGTTGGGTCGGCGAGTTTAACTTCGTCGGCGTCGACAGCAGCCGCCACAGCGTCGTCATCTCGGGTCTGCCCCCGGAGCGGAGCATCGGCCTCAAGCCGGCGGAGCTGCTCCTGTTGGCCCTGGGGGCCTGCACCGGCTACGACGTGGTGAACATTCTGATAAAAAAGCGCCAGAGGCTCGCCGGCCTGGAGATTATCGTCTCCGGCGAGCAGGATCCCGACCCGCCCTGGGCCTTCCGGCGGGTCGTCGTCACCTACCGGGTGCAGGGCAGGGGTCTCGACTCCAAGGCCGTTGCCGACGCCGTAAGGCTTTCGGAGGAGAAATACTGTTCGGTGGCCGCTACCATCAGGGGCGTGGCCCGTATCGAGCACAATATCGAGCTGGTCGAATCTGAGTAAGTTCGCCCGCCGGTTTGACCCGGCCCCGGGGCTGGGGGTAAAGTGTTTAGGAGCGAAATCCCGTCGCTGGAGGCCCTAACTATGAGCGAAGGGCGCGTTTTTGAGCTTATCCGGGCCGTCGATGACGTTAACCGCCGGCTGCTGGAGGCCCTTGAATCGGTGCCCCCAGACCTCTTCGACCGGCCGCCCGCCCCCGATGAGTGGTCCGTAGCCCAGGTCATCGGCCATGCCCTCGAGTCCCAGGACTTCTGGGTGGGCCAGCTCGAAAGGCTGGCCCGGGAGGACCGGCCGGCCATCGGCCGGCGCACCGAGGCCGAGCGTCAGCGCCGGATCCACGGCTTTACCTACGGCCGCCCCAAGACCCCTGAAGAGGCCCGGGCGCGTCTTAGCCGGGTGGCCGAAGAGACCCGAACCCGGCTGGGCCGCCTCCCGGCCGAGGCTTTCGGCCGCACCGCCATCCACCCCGACCGGGGCGAGCTAACCGGAGCGCAGGTGGTCGAGTACCTGCTGGTGGAGCACTTAAGGGGCCACGTCGACCAAGTATACGCCACCGTCCGACAGCTGCAGCCCGAAAGTGACCGGGTCTGACCTGCTCGCCTTGGGCCTGGCCCTGCTGCTGCTCTTGGTGATTCTGGCCGGGGCTTACCGAACTTCGGTCCTGCTCCGGCACTTCAGGCCCCAGGTAAACCCTTTGCTTTCCCCGGTGGAGAACCTCTTCCGGCTCGTCCTTATCGGTTTGACGTTCGTCATCGCCGCCCTGGTGGGCGACCCGCCGGCCGAGCTGGGCCTTAAAGGCTTCGGGCTCGCCGAGGCCCTCCTCGGGGTGGGGCTGGGGATGGTAGCCCTAGTGGTCATCAACCTGGTCGCCGCCGGTGGCCTGGCCGTCTTCGGGCCGGGCATCTACCGGGCCGGGATAATCCGGGCGATCCTGCCACGGCGCCCGGCTGAATGGCCCCCCGTACTTGGGGGCCTCCTCTTGGCGTCCTTCCAGGAGGAGCTCTTTTTCCGGGGCCTGCTTTTAGGCGTGTTCGACCGGTTTTTCCCGCCCGTGGGCCTTAACCTAGCCGTCGGGGTGTTTTTCGGCCTGGCCCACCTGCCCCAGGGCAAGCTTGGGGTGGTGCTGGCTGGCCTGGCCAGCGTCTACCTGGGGTTTATCTTCCTCTGGCGAAACGG
Organism: Chloroflexota bacterium; assembly: GCA_040289115.1. Taxonomy (GTDB): domain Bacteria; phylum Chloroflexota; class Dehalococcoidia; order JAUQQI01; family JAUQQI01; genus JAUQQI01. Next base: position 60,813 of record PSKS01000005.1, on the reverse strand, counting down.
CCTGCTGGCCCCCTGGGTCTGTCACTTTGTGTTCAATGCCGGCCAGCTGGCCCTGGCCGCCCGCTTCCCCCACTGGCTTAAACTTGCCGAGGCCGAAGGAGGTCACTATGAAAATCGTTGACCTTCGAAGCGACACCGTTACCCTGCCGACCCCGGCCATGCGGGAGGCCATCGCCAAGGCCGAGCTGGGTGACGATGTCTTCGGGGAAGACCCGACCGTGAACCGGCTGGAGGCGATGGCCGCCGAGATACTGGGCAAGGAGGCGGCGCTGCTCACCGCCTCGGGGACGATGAGCAACCTGCTGGCGGTCTTGACCCACACCCAGCGGGGCGACGAGATAATCGTCGGCGCTCAAAGCCACATCTTTCTCAACGAGGTTGGTGGTGCCTCGGCCCTGGGCGGGGTCCACGTCCGAACCGTCCGCAACCTCCCCGACGGCACCATGGACCCGGCCGAGGTGGAGGCGGCCATCCGGGCCGAAAATATCCACTACCCGACCAGTCGCCTGCTCTGCCTGGAAAACACCCACAACCGGTGCGGGGGGGCCGCCCTTACCCCGGAGCAGACCCGGACCCTCATCGACGTGGCCCGGCGTCACGGCCTGAAGGTCCACATCGACGGCGCACGAATCTTCAACGCCGCCGTCGCCCTTAAGGTCGACGTTAAGGCCCTGGTCTGCGACGCCGACTCGGTCTGCTTCTCCCTCTCCAAGGGCCTGGCCTGCCCCGTGGGTTCCATCCTGGCCGGGAGCCGGGAGTTCATCGCCCGGGCCCGTAAGTTCCGCAAGATGCTGGGCGGGGGAATGCGCCAGGCCGGTATCATCGCCGCGGCCGGCATCGTCGCCCTGGAGACGATGGTGGACCGGCTCGAAGAGGACCACGAAAACGCCCGCCGACTGGCCGAAGGCATCAAGCAGATTTTGGGCCTGCGCCTGGCCCAGCCGAAGGTAGACACCAACATCGTCTTCGTCGAGGTCCTGAGGCGACCGGTACCCGAGTTCGTGGCCGAGGCCGCCAAGCGGGGCATCAAGCTGGCCGCATCCCAGAACCCGGTTCGGATGGTGACCCACTACGGGATAACCTGCGAAGATATCGACTACGCCCTCAAGGTTTTTGCTGAGATCGCTTAAGGAGTAAACCCAAGGCCATGGAAGAGGTCGTTTCGGGAATTTATCAGCTAAAGGTGCCCATCCCTGACAACCCCCTGGGCTACCTGCTCGCCTACTTAATCCGCCGGCCCGACGGCTACCTGCTGGTGGACTGCGGCTGGGACGCACCCGAAGCCTTCGATGCCCTGGCCGACCAGCTCGGTCGGCTGGGGGCTGACTTCGGGGATATCAAAGAGGTCCTAATAACCCACTTTCACCCGGACCATTACGGCCTGGCCGGCCGGGTCAAGGCCCTGTCGGGCGCCAAACTTTACCTACACGAGCGGGAGGCCGAGCTGGTCCGGTCCCGTTACCGGGCCCCGGAAGGCTTCGCCGCCCAGCTACACGCTTGGCTCCGGCAGCACGGGATGCCGGATGGGGACATTGGCCGGCTGGAGGAGTCGGCCATGGGAGGCCGGGCCTTTCTCCAGCCGGCCCTTCCCGATATAACCCTGCGGGGCGGGGAGGAGATTATGGCCGGCGAGCGCCGCTTTCGGGTAATTTTCACACCCGGCCATTCCCCAGGCCATGTCTGCCTCTACGCCGAGGCCGAACGGCTCCTCATCGCCGGCGACCACGTTCTACCCAACATTACCCCCAACGTGAGCCTGCACCCCGACGGGGCCGAAAATCCCCTGGGCGAATACCTGCAGTCCCTGGCGGCGGTGGCCGAGCTGGACGTCGGCCTTGTGCTCCCGGCCCATGAGTACGCCTTTACCGACCTTCGCCGCCGGGTTCGGGAGATAATGGAGCACCATGAGGAGCGAAACCGCCAGATCCTTGGGGCCCTCCGGGACGGGGCCCGGACGGCCTACGAGGTGGCCGGCCTCATCCCCTGGAATATCGGCCCCTGGGAGACCTTCTCCCCCTGGGCCCGGCGGATGGCCCTGATGGAGACCCTGGCCCACCTGCGCTACCTGGAATCCGTCGGCCGGGTCCGGTCGAAGGCGGTAAACGGCACCGTCTACTGGCAGGCCCAAGCTTAGGGTCCAAAGGTCACCCGCAAAAGCTTGTCGTCGCCTGGTCGGGGGGAGCCCCGCCCGTCCCGGTTGCTCGTCAGGATATAGAGGGCCCCATCCGGCCCGGCCACCACGTCCCGCAACCGGCCGTACTCGTTCTGGAAAAGCACTTCCTGCCGCTCGACCCGGCGGAAGTCCGGGGACGCCAGCCAGACGAGGCGCAGGTGCTGCCCCCGCAGGGCTGCTATAAAGAGCACCCCCCGAACCGGGCCGTCCGTGCCGAAATCGATGCCCGAGGGGGCCCAGGTCTCGGTGCCACTCTCCAGGATGGGCTCGATAAACCTGGGGGCGCCGCCCACCCCGAAAACGGCCGGCCAGCCGTAGTTACCCCCGGCCTCGATCAGGTTAAGCTCGTCGTGACAGCAGTTGGGCGGACCGCCGCTGGGACCGTGGTCGGAGGCGAAGAGCTGACGGGTAATCGGGTGCCAGGCGAGGCCCTGGGGATTGCGCAGGCCGAGGGCGTAGACGGGCGAACCGGGGAAGGGGTTGTCGGGGGGTACCGTCCCGTCGGGATTAAGGCGGAGGATTTTGCCGTTTAAAGAGCTTAAATTTTGGGCATTCTCGGCGACCGCGGCGTCTCCCACCGTCAGGTAAAGCTTGCCGTCGGGCCCGAACCGGAGCCGGCCGCCGTCGTGAATGGATGCCCCGGGAATCTGGTCCAGAAGTACCCTGTTCACCTCGCCCCGACCGTTACGGTCCACAAGCCGCCCCAGCCGGTTCCAGAGGCGGCCCTGCTCCTGGTAAGTGTAATAAATATACACAAAGCCGTTGGCCCGAAAGTCCGGATCAATGGCGATGCCCATGAGGCCCGATTCGGAGCCGGCCCGCTCGGCGACGGGCACTGTAGCCCAGGGCTCGGGAAGGAGAGCCCCTCCGGAGATGACCCGGACCCGGCCCGGCCGCTCGGTGACGAAGATTCGGCCGTCCGGGGCGAAGGCCAGGGCCCAGGGGGCCTGAAGGCCGGCTGCGACCACCTCGACCCGGAGGGCCAGCGGCCCGGGGGTTGCCACGGTCGGGGGCGGAGTGGCCGGGGCGGTGGGACTGGCCACGGGCGGGGAGGGAACGGGCGAGGGGGTCCCAGGATTGCGGAGAACCGGGGACGCCGGCTGGAAACAGCCGGCCACCAGCCCGAGATAAAGGCCCAGAATCAAAAGCCCCAGACGCCGCACACCGCTCACATTTTAACCCAAAGGCAGATTCGACCTAGGGACAAAGTTGACTTTAACAGTCAAGTTTTATATAATTAGGGCAAAAGGGAGCCGGGAGGTTTGCCCTATGGCCGAGCAACGAACCATTCGCCTTAACGGCGTCGACCTGCAGACGGTGGTATCCCTGGCCGCCACCATTGACACCAACCCGCAGGTTGCGGCCGAGCTGGCCCGCTACGGCCGCAAGGTTAGGGTCCGCTGGGTGGACGGTTTCCACAGTCAGGCCTACACCCGGGACGTGCCCCCTCACGGTTACGATGAGCCCGAGTGGCTCGGCGGCCGCAACCGGGCCATGGCCGCCAGCGAGGCCCTGCTCGGGGCCATCGGCGGCTGCATCGCCGTGGGCTTCGCCGCCAACGCCGCCCTTCGGGAGGTCCGGGTTTACGAGCTGGAGATTGAGGTTGAGGGGACCATTGATATCCCCTCCTTCCTGGGCCTGGGGGAGGGCAACCCGGGCTACAACCAGATTAAGGCGACCATCTATGTAAACTGTGATGCCGACCCCGCCCTCCTTGAGGAGATCGTCCACCGGGCCGTCAACCTCTCCCCGGTGGTGAACACCGTTCGAAATCCGGTTCAGGTCGAATACACCTACAAAGTTACCCGCTGAGGTGGAGCCGATGGCCCGACAGCCCGAGTTTAACGGCGAACTGCTTTTGAGCGCCCTGCCCTTGCCGCCGGTCCCCGCTGAGGCCGAGCCGGTAGGAATCATGTTCCGGGGTGCCGAGCGGGACGGCCCGGCCCCGGAGATGCCCTACGTGGCCGCCCGGGCCGACCTGGTCTGGGCCGAGAACATCGCCGACCTGGTGGAGAAGGCCAAGCGCCGCCAGTGGAATGCGGCTGTGGATATCCCCTGGGTGGCCGGCCGAAACGTGCCCCCGGTCCTGGAGGAGGCCCTGGCCGATGTCCTTACCTGGATGCTCCAGTTAGAGTATGCGGCCTGGTACGTCCCGGCCAAGTTCATCCCCCGCATCCACCCCGCCTACACCGAAGTTGGCCTCTTTTTGTCGACCCAGGTTATGGATGAGGCTCGCCACGTGGAGGTCTTTTTAAAGCGGCTTTATCTTAATGGGGTGGGCCTGCGGACGGCCTCGGCCACGACCGAAAGCTCCGTTAAGGGCCTGGTTTTCCAGGAGGATTTTGCCCGGGCGAGTTTTCTCCTCCATGTCCTTGGGGAGGGAACCTTTAAGGACCTTTTCCACCTGCTCATTGAAATCGCCCCCGATGAGGCCACCCGGGAGATCATGGTCCGTTCCCTGGAGGATGAGGCCCGCCACGTGGCCTACGGGGTGGGCCGCCTCCGTCGTCAGCTCTCGGCGGCCGGCGACCCCGACCGGGTGGGCGAAACCTTCGTCGAGGCCCTGGAGGCCCGCCTCGCCTTCACCTACGAGGTCTCGGGCATCCCCCTCCACGTGCAAGAGGCCCTGGCCGTCCTGGCCGGCGGGGGTCGGGAGGACCCGGCCCTGGACCGGGGCCGCCGCCGGGTGAGGGAATTTATCGACGAGCTGAACCGCAACCGGCTACGTCGGCTCCTTGAGGCTGGCTTCAGCCCAAAGCTGGCCGGCCACATCGCCGAGCTCCACATCCGCAGCGCTGGCGGCCTGATGTAACTCCCCAACGGAGGGTGCACCTTGGACGAGCAGGAGGTCATCCGCTACCTGCTGACCAACAGCCGGACGGTGGCTGTGGTGGGCCTCTCCAGCAATCCCCGCAAGGACAGCTACATTGTGGCCCACCACCTTCACCGCTACGGCTACACCGTCGTCCCCATAAACCCCACGGCCCAGGAGATTCTGGGCCGCAAGGCTTACCCGTCCCTGACGGCCCTCCCGCCGGAGCTGGCCGCCGCCGTGGACCTGGTGGTAATCTTCCGGCCGGCCGGGGAGGTCCCCGCCATCGTTCGGGAAGCCCTCGAGCACCTGCCCAACCTCAGGGGCATTTGGACCCAGAAGAACATCGTCCACCCTGGGGCGGCGGAGCTGGCCCGGTCCCGGGGGCTGGCGGTGGTCCAGGACCGGTGCGTCCGGACCCAGCACCTCTACCTGAGGTTTGTGGCCGGGGCGGTGCCGGCTAAAACCGCGGCGGACGGGGGTTGAGACCATGGGAGCTTTTGGCCGACGGGAGTTTTTTAAGGTTACGGCCGGCCTGGTTGCGGCCGGATTTGGGGTCGCCTGCGCCCCGGCTGGGGCCCCGGTTCCCGCCCCGGGGGGTGGGCTGCGGCGGCTTGACGTGGTCAGGCTGGACTACGCCTACTACAACCCGGTCAGCCTGGTAATGCGGCGAAAGGGCTGGCTTGAGGAAGCGTTTGCCCGGGACGGGATAAGGGTCGAGTGGGTCCTGAGCCTGGGCAGCAACAAGGCCAACGAGTTTACGGCCAGCGGCACCGTCCACTTCGGGTCGACGGCCGGGAGCGCTGCCCTCCTGGCCCGGGCCAACGGCGTGCCCCTTAAGACCGTCTGGCTCTATTCCCAGCCCGAGTGGACGGCCTTGGTGACCTCGAAAGACTCGCCCATCCGGCAGGTGGCCGACCTGCGGGGCAAGCGGGTGGCCGCAACCCGGGGGACCGACCCCTGGTTCTTCCTTCTGCGGGCCCTAGATTCGGCCGGCCTCGGCCAGCGGGATGTGGAAATCGTCCAGCTTCAGCACCCCGACGGCGCCCAGGCCCTCCTTCAAGGGCAGGTGGACGCCTGGGCCGGCCTCGACCCCCACATGGCCCACGTGGAGCTGGCGGTTGGGGCCCGGCTCTTTTTCCGGCGGCCGGAGTGGAACACCTACGGAACCCTGAACGTTTTAGAATCATTTCTTAACCAGTACCCGGAGATCGTGGAGCGGGTACTTGCGGTTTACGAGCGGGGCCGGACCTGGGCCCGCCAGAACCCGGAGGAGCTGATCGCCATTTTGGCCGAAGAATCCAAGGTGAGCCCGGAGGTTGCCCGCAAGGTCCTGACCGAGCGGACGGTCTTCCCGGACCCGGTCCCGGGCGACCAGCTGAAGACGGTCCTTCGGGAGATTGTGCCCCTGATCCAGAAAGAACAGCTCGTGCCGGCCGGGGTCGACCTCAAGGCCGCCATTGAGGCCTTGGTGGAGCCGGGCCCGGCCCGGCAGGTTCTTTCCAGGTCGACTTCCCGGTAGGCAAGGCGATGACGGTCGGCAACCTGAGCGACTTCAAGGCCGGCGCCTTTCCGAAGGCCAGGGCATCCCGGCCCCTGAAGCTTGTCCGGCTGGGACTGTGGGTAGCCTTGCCCTGGCTTTTGCCGACGGGGCTCCTTGGGCTGTGGATGCTCGGCCTTGAGCGGGGCTGGGTCCAGCCCTACCAGCTCCCCGCCCCGCTTACCGTCCTGGCAACCTTCTTCGACCTGCTTAGCCGGGGTGAGCTTATTCGCCACCTGGGGGCGACCCTGAATCGGCTTCTGGCCGGCTATCTCCTTGGGGCAACCCCGGGAGTGCTCCTGGGTCTGCTGGCCGGAAGCTCCGTGGGGTTCCGGCGGTTTTTAGACCCAATGGTGCAGGGCCTCCGGGCGGTGCCTTCCCTGGCCTGGGTTCCCCTTTTCCTGCTCTGGTTCGGCATCGGGGAGCAGGCCCGGGTCTACCTCATTGCCCTTGGGGCCTTCCTGCCGGTTTATCTCAACACCATGGCGGCGGTGGGTTCGGTAGACCGCAAGCTTATCGAGGTTGCCCAAGCCTACGACTTCGGCCGGCTTAAAGTCCTTTTCCGGGTGGTATTGCCAGGGGCGATGCCGGGCGTTTTTACCGGCCTCCGGGCAGGCCTGAGTCTGGCCTGGATGTTCGTGGTTGCGGCCGAGCTGATTGCGGCCAGCAACGGCCTTGGGTTTATGTTAGTGGAGGGTCAATCCACCATGCGCCCCGACCGGGTTCTGGTGAGCCTGCTGGCGTTTGCCATCTTCGGCCGGGGTTCAGATACTCTGCTGGCCACCCTAGAGCGGCGGCTGCTGGTCTGGCGGGACACCCTGGCGACGACCCAGGAGGGGCGGCCGTGACGGGGGCCACCATCCGCCTGAGTTGGGCAGGCGTCAGCCTGGGCGGGCACCCGGTTCTGCGGGACGTCAATTTTGAGGCCAGGCCCGGGGAGTTTGTGGTGGTGGTTGGGCCCAGCGGGGTAGGCAAGAGCACCCTCCTGCGGGTTATCGCCCGGCTGGTGGAGCCGGAGGCCGGGGAGGTGGAGGTCTGGCCGGCTAACGGCAGCCAGCAGGCCCGAGTGGCCTTTGTGTTCCAGGAGCCTCGACTTCTGCCGTGGCTGCGGGTGCTGGATAATGTTGCCATCGTGGCCCCGGCCGACTCAAACCGGGTGGAGCGGGCCAGACGGGCCCTGGCCGCCGTGGGGCTGGGGGGCTGGGAGCGAGCCTGGCCGCGGCAGCTTTCGGGGGGCATGGCCCAACGCGTGGCCCTGGCCCGAGCGCTGGTTACCGACCCGCACGTGCTGCTATTGGACGAGCCTTTCAGCGCGGTGGACGCCCTGACCCGCATGCGCCTGCAGGAACACGTGCTTGGGCTGTGGGCGGAGCGGGGTTTCACGGCGGTACTGGTCACCCACGACGTGGACGAGGCCGCCTACCTGGCCGACCGGGTGTATGTTTTAAGCGGGCGGCCGGCCACGGTTGCGGCCGAATTCAGGGTCGGCCTGGCCCGACCCAGGAGTCGGGAGGACCCGGCCCTGGGCCGGCTGCGCCGGGAGGTCCTGGCGGCCCTGGGCCCACTGCCCCTAATGATGGGCCGTTCCGATGAAAGCTCAACCTAAAGGAGGGTTCAGCCGTGGGACTGTTTGTCGTTCGCCATCACCATCCGGCCGAGCGGTGTCCGGCCCAAGACCCGCAGCTGGGGAACATGCTTTTAGACCACCTGAGTGAGGCCAATGCCCAGCGGCACGGGATAAAGATCCACGGGGAGGCCGTCATCGACGGCCAGCACACCCTCTATTTGATCCTGGAGTCAGACGACCGCTCGAAAGTTGAGGCCTTTATGCAGCCGTTTACGATGGCAGGGACGGTGGAGGTCTGGCCAGCCTCGCCCTGCGTGGAGGTCGTGCGCCGCCGCGGCTGCGGGTAATTAAAAACCTAAAATCATCCCTTGGCCTGTTGCATTGGCCGTCGGCCACCCGTTGTACCTGAAGCGACCGCTCCCAGGGGGGCTTTCCGGTGGTAAAAAGGCCTTACACTTCCAGTTATGTTCACCGTTACTACCATGCAATCGCTGGTATTTTTCTAGTCTAGAGGCGTACGGCCGTGGACCCCTACAGGGCTTGATTACAGCTTGTCAGCTTGTTTAAATCAGGCTAGCAACAAAACTGGAAAGCCCCACTCACTTAGCGTTCGCCTTGCCGGATAGACTGCCCAACGGGTATACTGCCTGGAGATAACCGCCTTAGGGAGGGCCGTGTGAAGCGCCTCTGTGTCATTGGGATGGGCTATGTTGGGCTTACAACGGCCACCTGCTTTGCCGACCTGGGAAACCACGTTATCGGCTTGGACATCGACGAGGCGAAAATCGAGTCGCTGCGCGCGGGTATTCCTCCCATCTACGAGCCCGGCCTCGAGGAACTGCTTCGGCGCAACCTTAAGGCCGGCCGGCTCGCCTTTACCACCCGCTACGATGAGGCCGTCCCCGGGGCCGAATTTGTCTTCCTGGCGGTGGGCACCCCGCCCGGTTGGGAGGGGGAGGCGGATATCAAGTACGTTCGGGCGGCGGCCGAAAGCCTTGCCCCCCACCTGACCGGCTACACCATCATCGTTAACAAGTCCACCGTACCAATCGGCACCGGTGACCTCGTCGCGTCCATTATCGAGCGGGTCAACCCGAGCGCCAAGTTCGACGTGGTTTCAAACCCGGAGTTTCTCCGGGAGGGGAGCGCCATCCAGGACTTCATGAACCCGGACCGGATCGTCCTGGGGGCCAGCAATCCCGAGGCTGCCGAGAAGGTCAAGGAGCTTCACGCACCCTTGAACGCGCCGGTGATCATAACCGACATCCGCACCGCGGAGATGATTAAATACGCCTCCAATGCCTTCCTGGCCACCCGGATCAGCTTTATCAACGAGATCGCCGCCATCTGCGACCAGGTGGGGGCGGACGTAAAGATGGTGGCCCGGGGGATGGGTATGGATAAGCGGATCGGGCCGGCCTTCCTCGAGGCCGGCCTCGGCTTCGGCGGAAGCTGTTTTCCCAAGGATGTGGAGGCCCTGGCCCACATGGCCGCGATTCACGGCTGCCATCCCCAGCTCCTCCGAACGGTGCTGGATATTAACCGCGACCAGCGGCGGACCGTTATCCAGCGGCTCCGGGAAGTCTTCGGCTCCCTCGACGGCCTGGTGGTGGGTGTCCTCGGCTTAAGTTTTAAGCCCAACACCGACGACGTCCGGGCTGCCCCAGCCATCGACGTTATCCACCTGCTCCTGAGCGAGGGGGCCCGGGTCAAGGCCTACGACCCCGTGGCGATGAATTCGGCCCGCAAGGTCCTGGGCAACCTTGTAGAATATTGTGAAAACAGTTACGATGTTGCCCAGGGGGCCGACGCCCTGGTGGTAGCTACCGAATGGAACGAGTTCAAACAGCTTGACCTGCTTCGGGTCAAGGAGCTTATGCGACACCCGGTGGTGGTTGATGGGCGCAACATCTACGAGCCCAAGACGATGTTTAACCTGGGCTTCGTTTACTTCGGAATCGGCCGAGGAGTCCGGCGGGAGGCCGAGCAGATCGCCCGAATTATCATTAACCGGGAGTTGCCCCTTAGACTGGACAAATAACCCGCCTGGCAAGGGGAGTCTACCATGAATGAGAGGCATCCGCTCCGGCGGGCGGCACCTGCTGACCTGGAAGCAAGGGTCCGCCAGCTCTTGGCCCCGTTCCGGGGTGACCGAACTGTGACCGTGGACGCCCTTAAGGTTATCCAGCAGGCCTACGGCTACGTGCCCCCGGAGTCCTTGCGGGTGGTGGCCGAAGAGTTGGGGGTCTCGGAAAACACCCTGGATGGCATCCTTCACTTTTACGAGTTTTTGTTCCCCCACCCGGTTGGGGAAAGGATTATTCGGGTCTGCTCCGGGACGGTCTGTCAGGCCCTGGGAACCCCCGCCATCCTGCGCCGGATCCGGGAGAGGCTGGGCATTGGCTGGCACGAGACAACCCCGGACGGCAGGTATACCCTGGTTCCCTTGCCCTGCTACAACACCTGTGCCTACGCCCCCATGCTTCAGCTCGATACCCTCACCTTTGTTCGGGTGACCCAGGAGCAGGTGGACGATATCCTGGACGGCCGCATCGAAGGGGTTAAGGGCCTACCCTGCGGCGACGGCATGCCGACCCCGCCCCGGGAGGAGGTCGAGTTATGAGCCTGGAAACCCTCGTTGCCGAAGCCCGAAGCCGCTGGGAACGCAAGATTAATCCCGACCGACCCCGGATAATTATCAGCGCCGGTTCCTGCGGCATTTTCGCCGGCGCCCGGAAGGTGAAGACGGCCGTTATCGACGCCTTAAAAAGGCTTCACGTGGATGCTTCGGTCGAAAAGACGGGGTGCGTCGGGCTCTGCTGGGCCGAACCGATGCTGGACATCCAGCTTCCCGGCAGGCCCCGGGTGGCCTACGGTCCCCTGACGCCGGCCGAGGCGGCCCAGCTCATCGAAGATGTGGTCGGCCGGGGTAATCCCCGGGTGGACAAGGCCCTCTACGTCTATGCCGATGCCCCCTACGAGGGGATTCCGTCCCGGGAAGACACCGACTGGTTTAAGCTTCAGTACCGGATAACCCAACGGAATGCGGGCATCATTGACCCCGAGGACCTGGACGATTACCTGGCCAACGGGGGCTATGAGGGGCTGGCCCGAGCCCTAACGATGACGCCGGCCGAAATCGTTGATGCCGTCAAGAAGTCGGGGCTGCGGGGCTGTGGGGGGGCGGCCTTCCCGACGGGCCTGAAATGGGAGTTCTGTCTGCGGGCCCGGGGCACCGAAAAATACGTTATTTGCAACGCCGACGAGGGCAACGCCGGTACCTGGAAGGACCGCCTCATAATGGAGGGCGACCCCTTCCAGCTCATCGAAGGGATCACCATCGCCGCCTACGCCAACGGCGCAAGCCGGGGCTTTATCTACATTCGGGACGAGTATCCCCTGGCCAGCAGCCGGGTTCGCACCGCCATCGAAAGGCTCAAGGCCCGGGGGCTTTTGGGGGATAATATCCTGGGGTCGGGCTTTAGCTTCGAGCTCATTGTCCGGGACGGGGCCGGCTCCTACCTTTGCGGGGAGGAGATGGGCCTTATCTCGTCCATCGAGGGCGACCGGGCGATGCCCCGCAGCCGGCCGCCCTTCCCGGCCACCAACGGCCTCTTTTACAAGCCCACCGTCGTAAACAACGTCGAGACCCTGGCCAACGTCCCCCAGATTATCGCCCGGGGCTGGGAATGGTACGCCGGCCTCGGAACCGAACGGAGCAAGGGCGTGCGCACCATCACCGTAAGCGGGGCCGTTCGCCGCCCCGGCGGGTTTGAACTGCCCTTCGGAATCCCCTTAAAGACGATTATCTACGACCTGGCCCAGGCCGATCCGGCCGACCTCAAGGCCGTCCAGATGGGGGGGCCAGCCTCTAACATCCTGCCGGCCGACTTCGTGGCCACCCTCCCCCTCGGCCTCGACGAACTGAGGGATGCCGGCACCACCATTGGCTCCGGCGGCCTGGTAATGATCGGTCAGAAGACGTGCATTCCGAACCTGGTCCTCCAGCTTATGGAGTTTCTGCGGGACGAATCGTGCGGCAAGTGTTTCCCTTGCCAGATGGGGACCCGGGCCTACTACAACACCCTCTACCGCATCTGCCGCGGGGAAGGCCGGCCCGAGGACCTGGACTTTATGCTGGATATCGCCCCGGCCGTTCAGTTCGGCTCCCTCTGCGGCCACGGCCAGGTGGCCCACGTGCCCGTGGTGGACACTATAACCCATTTTCGCCACGAGTACGAAGTCCACATCCGGGAGCGGCGGTGCCCACAAGGGGTTTGCGAGCTGAGCCCGGTGGCGACCGCCGTCTAAAGGGGTCTTAATATGGAGGAACGGCAGGTTAAGCTCACCATCGACGGGGTAGAAGTTACCGCCCGGCCCGGCATGACGGTGCTCCAGGCGGCCCAGCAGGCCGGAATCTACATCCCGACCCTCTGCTGGCACCCGGCCCTGCGCCCCTGGGGGGCTTGCCGGATGTGCGTCGTCGAGGTGGAGCGGCAGCGGGGCTACCCGGCCTCCTGCCTTCTGCCGGTGGCCGATGGCATGGTGGTGCGGACCAATACCGACGCTGTTCAGGAGATCCGCCGGGAGATCATCGAGGTCCTAATTACCGAGCATCCCCTAGGGTGTCTTACCTGCCACAAGGAGGACCAGTGCTACACCGGGGAGCCCTGCCTGCGCTCGCCCCACGTGGACTTTCGCTGTGTCACCTGCCCGGCCAACTACCGGTGCGAGCTTCAGGCAGTTTGCGACTACGTCGAAATCTCTGAGGTCCGCTTTCCCTTTAAGTACCGGGGCCTTCCGCTCGGGCGAGACCCCCTTATTGCCACTGATTTTAACCTATGCATCGTCTGTAACCGCTGCGTGCGGGTCTGCGACGAGGTCCGGGGAATCGCCGTCTGGACCATGGAAAATCGGGGCGCCACCACCATAATCAGTACGTCCAACGGACAGCCGATGGTTGACGCGGGGTGCATCATGTGCGGGGCCTGCGTGGATGTCTGCCCGGTGGGCGCCCTAGAGGAGCGGCAGAACCGGCACTCCGGCCCCGGCGAGCAGCTAGTCCGGACCATTTGCAACTACTGCCCCGTGGGCTGCCAGTTCATCCTGGAGGTCCGGCGGGGCCGGCTTTTGCGGGTCGGGCCGGACTATGATGCCCCGGCCAACCGGGGCCAGTACTGCGTGCGGGGAAGGTTCGGGGTTTCGGACTTTGTCCATAACCCGATGCGACTCCAGACGCCGATGGTCCGCAAGAACGGGACGCTTGCCCCGGCCACCTGGGCCGAGGCCCTGGCCGCCGCCGCCGAAGCCCTCAAAGATACCCCGCCGGAGCAGGTGGCGTTTTTCGCCACGTCCCGGCTCACCAATGAAGAGCTCTATGCCCTGCAGAAGGTCGCCCGCGAAGGGGTTGGCACGCCGAACCTGACCTGGGACCTGCTCGACTGGACGGCCCTGGAGCCCCTCCACACCGCTTTCGATAAGGTGGGCCCAACCGCAACCATTGCCGATATCGAGAAGGCCCGGACCTACCTGGTGGTTGGGGCCGACCCGTGGGAGACGGTACCGGTGGTGGGGATGAAGGTCGTCCAGTACACCAGGACCCCGGCTATAACCCTGCCGCCGGCCTCCGATTACTTCAACTACCTGCCGGGCCGGGCCCTCCTCCCCGAGCGGGAGCGGGCAAATCTAATCTTGATTAACCCCCGGCCCACCCACCTCAACCGCTTCGCGGACGTCTGGGTCAAGGTCCGGCCCGGGACCGACGCCTGGCTCATTGCGGGCCTAATTAAAGTGATCCTGGAAGATGGCCTGGCCGACGCCGAATTTATAAACAGGGAGACCGTCGGCTTTCATGACTTTGAGGCCGCCGTTCGAAACCTCGACTTGGACCAGGTGAGCCGGATCACCGGGGTCGGACGGGAGGAGCTGGTTCGGGTTGCCCACCTGTTTGCCCAGGACCGACCCGGCCTCATCATGTTCGGGGGCGGCATCGTCCACCAGGGCCGGCCGGCGGTGGCGGCCCTGGTCGCCCTAGCCCTGGTTACCGGGAATGTGGGCCGGCCTGGGGCCGGCATCCTGCCCCTCTACGGAACGGCCAACTCCCAGGGCGCCCTGGATGCGGGGGCGGTGGCCGGACTGGGCCCGGGGCAGGTCCACCTGGACGAAACCCCAGACCTGGACAGCATTAAAACCTGCTACATCGTCGGCGATAGCTTCGACTTGGAGGGCCCCGCGGGCCTGCAACTGCGCCGGATCCTGGAAAGGTGCGAGGCGGTCATCGTCCAGGGGGCCTATGCCTCGCCCCTGCTGGACTTTGCCACCGTCGTTCTGCCGGGGGTAAGTTTCGCTGAAAAGGAGGGAACGGTCACCAGCCTGGAGCGGCGGGTCCAGCGGGTGCGGGCGGCGGTGCGGCCGCCGGGAGAGGCCCGGCCCGACCTGACCATCCTGGCCGAAATCGGCCGCAGCCTTGGGGTCGAAGTAAGCGTCCGCCCGGCCGAAGTCTTCGCCGAGCTGGCCGAGCAGGTCCCCGGCTTTGCCGGGCTGGACTACGAGGAGCTGGAATTCGAGGGGCCCATTGTCAACACCTTGCCCGAGACCTTTGCCTTCCCTGACCTGCAGCTTGCGGAGCCTGAGCCGGCCCCGGATGGACTCATAACCGTCTACCCGGGCCGATCTTTCTACCGGTACGACCTGACGACCTTCCCGGAAATGCTCAAGACCCTGACCACGGTGGGCCGGGAGCGGGTGCTAGAAGTGGGACCCGAGCTGGCCGCCAGGCTCGGGCTGGCCGATGGGGGACCGGTGCGGGTCATCGGCGACGGCTGGGACCTGGTCGCCCGGGTTCGGATTTCGGCCGAGCTGGCCGGGGATGTGGCCTTCTGGGACTTTGAATATGTGGGGCCGCCGGCGGGCAACGGCCGGGACCGCCTCCCCGATCCCTTCGCCCGCAACCCGGTCGCCGGCCCGCTTAAGGTTCGGCTCGAACCGGTCGGCGGCTAAGGGCATACTGTTTATAAAACTGGATCCCCTTACAGGCAAGCCCCGGTTCGGTGCCCCCGGATACCGCTAGGCGGCAATTTTGGGCCTGGCCGAGAAGTCCCGGCAGAACTCCCCCAGCTTTCAGCGAGTAACAGGCAGTCAAACGTCCCATTCGGATACACGGCGATGGGTCTTTAAAGACTGGCGTAGGTGACGGCTCACCGTGTTAGAATCTAGGTGAAAGTTGGAGCCTTCCTGACGGGTAAATCGGGAATGGTTGACATGCCGGTGCTCGTTCTCAATCAAAATTATGAGCCCCTTAACGTCTGCAACGTCCGTAGGGCCTTTGTCTTAATCGACCGGGGTAAGGCCGAGGTCCTGGAGCATGCCGATGGAGTGCTCCGGACCCCGAGCCGGATCTTCCGCCTGCCGTCGGTCATCCGCCTGGTTTACATGATCAAGCGGCCCCGTCCGGAGGTTAAACTAACCCGCCGGGAGGTCTTCCTGCGGGATAACTACACCTGCCAGTACTGCGGAACCCGTACCCGTGACCTTACGGTGGACCACGTTATTCCCCGCCACCGGGGCGGCAAGCACGTGTGGGAGAATGTGGTCAGTGCCTGCAAAAGCTGCAACCACCGGAAGGCCAACCGGACGCCCGAAGAGGCCGGAATGAAACTTATCCGACCGCCTCGCCGGCCCAGGGCCAATGCCCGCTACCTGGTGGCCCAGTACCAGCCCCAGTCCGAGTGGCTCAAGTTCATACCCGAGTGGGAGCTTTCGGACGACTGAAGGGGCCCCCGGCCGTAGCCTTTTTGGCCGCCGTTTCGGTGGCCTTTTTTCTTTTCTGTATTTATCCACGCCTCGGTCGGCCCCTGGCCTACGACGAGGTTAACTTCGCCCTAGGTGGGGAGGCAGTGGTCGCCACCGGCCGACCCTTCGCCCGGGCCGGCTTCATGGAAGACCGCGGTACCCTGGACCGGGAGTTTCAATATGCCCTCTGGCACCCGCCCCTTTACGTTTATACCCTGGGCCTGGCCTATGCCCTGTTCGGGGTTGGAGAGGCCCAAGGTCGCCTGGTTGGGGTAGCCGGAACCCTAGCGGCCGGCGTCCTTCTGTTTTTCCTGACCCGGCGGCTGACGGCGAATTCCTGGGCGGCGGTCGCGGCCCCGGGCCTCTTCCTGCTTCACCCCCTCACTGTCCAGAGCAGCCTGCTTTTAGACATCGACGGGTCGGTTCTGCTCCCCCTCTTCCTGGCCGCCGTCTTGGCCGGCTCCGACCTCATCGCCCGCCCATCCACCGGGGGGCTATTGCGGGCCGAGCTGGCCTTCGGACTGGCCCTTTCGGCCAAGCTCACCACACCCCTGGCCATCCCCCCGGTCCTGGGGTTTATCCTGGTCGCTCGGGGCCTTAAGGTCCAGGGTTGGGGGTGGGCCGGCGCATTGGCCTTCAGCGGGGCAGGCCTCTTTCTCGGGCTTTGGGGGACCGTAAGCCTGCTCCTCGGCCTGCCCTTCGCCATGCCCTTTGAGGTCACCTTTGCGGAATTTCTGATGGCCCTGGGCAGTGGCCTGGCCGGGACCGAGACCGGCTGGTGGCTTTCGCCGCCCCTGCTTGGGCTTTTCGGCTGGGCCGTGGGCCGCCGCGCCCGGTACTGGGCGGCCGGACAAAAGCCCGGGCCGGCCGATTTCGTGGCCCTGCTGGGGGCGGTAAGCCTCGGGGCGTATCTGGGCAGGACGGCCGGCTACTTTCCCAAGTACCACATCGCGGCCCTGCCCCTGGTCATCGCCACCGTCGTGGTCGAATTGGCCGGCTGCCTTGACGGGCTTGGCCGCCGGACCCTCGCGGCCGGTTTTGGCGGGGCTGCCGCCGGGCTTATAGCCGGCCTTGCCCTCGGCGACGGGCCCTTCTTCTGGACGGTGGGCTCGTACGGGCATCCGCCCCTGGTGGCGGCGGGGAGCCTGCTGGCGGGTCTGATCCTGGCCGCCTTGGAACGACAGCGGTCGGTTCCGGCCGGGGTCGTCCTCGGCCTGGTGGCGGCTTTTGCCGGCTGGGCGGCGGTCACCGATTTAATCCAGCGTTCGGCCCCATATTCCACCGGGTACTTTTATGGCTCCGCGGGCAACGTTGAGGCCGCCCGTTTGCTGGACGGCCTTTTGGGGCCTGGGGAGTACTACGTGGCGGCCAAAGAGGTGGCCTATTACGCAGCTAACCGAAATTATATCGACATGTACACCGCCTATGCCCTCCTGGCAAGGCAGAGGGCCTTCGACGGCCGCCTGCTTGGGCGGGAAATTCGGGTCTGGGCCGTCTTTGTCCAGGACCCGGGCTTGAGGCCGTTCTTTGAGGCAAAGCTGGGGCCGGCCTACCGGCTTGCGGCCCGGGCCGAGGATTATGCTATCTACGTCCGGGCCGAGAGGCCGCCCGATTAGGCCTTTGCCGCTCGGTCGGCGATTTCCAGGACATCGTCCAGGATGGAGACCCCGAGTTTGAGCTCCTCTTCGCTGATGGTGAGGGGCGGGGCGATGATAAGGATGTTCCATCGCCCGTAAACGTAGAGGCCTCGGTCCAGGGCGACATTGCGGATGTCGTTGAGGACCCCCTGAGTCGGGGCGTTCCAGGGCACCAGTGGCTCCCGGGTTTCCCGGTCCTTCACCAGCTCCACGGCCCAGAAGAGCCCAAGGCCCCGCACCTCCCCCACCGATGGGTGCCGGTCATACAGGCCCTGGAGCAGGGTTCCCAGGGTCTGGCCCATGGCCGCCGCCCGCTCGACCAAGTTCTCCTCCCGGTAGACCTGCATGTTGGCGATCCCGGCGGCGCAGGCGAGGGGGTGTCCAGCGTAGGTGAGGCCCGAGGGGAAAGGTCGGTCATCCAGGAAGCGGGCGATCTTCTCCGAGATGGTTACGCCCCCAAGGGGGACGTAGCCGCTGGTGACCCCTTTAGCAAAGGTGAGAATATCCGGGGCCACATCCCAGTGCTGGACGGCGAACCACTTGCCGGTCCGTCCGAAACCGCTCATCACCTCGTCGGAGATGAGCAGGATGCCGTACTTGTCGCAGAGGCGGCGGACCTCCGGCCAGTACTGGGGCGGCGGGACAAGCACCCCGTTGCTACCGGTTACCCCTTCCAGCATGACGGCCGCGACCTGGTCGGGGCCCTCGTACCAGATTACCTCCTCGATGTGGGCCACGCACTGGAGGGTGCAGGCCTCGGCCCGGCTGCAGAAAGGACACCGGTAGCGGTAAGGGTCGAAGACCCGCACAACCCCGGGGATTCCAGGCTCCCAGGGCCAGCGGCGGCTGTCGCCTCCCACCGACATCGAGCCGTAGGTGCCACCATGGTAGGAGCGGTAGCGGCTGATAATCTTCTGGCGGCCGGTATACAGCCGGGCGATCTTGATGGCGTTTTCGTTGGCCTCGGTCCCGCCGGTGGTGAACATCGTCTTTTTAAGGCCAGGCGGGGCCACCTCGGCGATCATCCGGGCCAGGGTGCTGCGGC
Organism: Chloroflexota bacterium; assembly: GCA_040289115.1. Lineage (GTDB taxonomy): Bacteria > Chloroflexota > Dehalococcoidia > JAUQQI01 > JAUQQI01 > JAUQQI01. Next base: position 42,248 of record PSKS01000005.1, on the reverse strand, counting down.
TCTCGTGGTCGAAGGTGGGGCCGATGTAGCAGAGCCGCTCGGCCTGCTCCTTGATGGCGGCGACCACCTTCGGGTGCTGGTAGCCGATGTTGACGTTGATAAGCTGGGCCGAAAAGTCCAGGTAGGCTTTGCCGTTGGCGTCGTAAAACCAGCAGCCCTGGGCGTGGGTGACCGGAATGTGGCGGACCTGCGACTGGGTTGACCAGGGGATGAGGACGTATTCGCGGGTTTCCCGCTCGACGGTGGCGGCATCCAACATCGGTTCTATCCTCCTCTTATCAGCTTATCGCCCCCGGAAGACGGGCGGGCGCTTCTCAACAAAGGCCCGGGTACCCTCCAGGGCATCCTCCGTCCGGGCAACCCGGTCGAAGAGCTCGGCCTCAAGCTTGAGGGCTTCGGGCAGGGGCAGGTCGATCCCCCGGTAGGCAGCTTCTTTGGCCGCCTGGACGGCGAGGGGTGCGTTGGCGGCGACCTTTTCGGCCAGGCCCAAGGCCGCGGGCATCAGGGCCTCGGGCTCGACCACCTGATTGACCAGGCCCAGGGCCAGGGCCTGCCGGGCGTCGATGAGGTCGCCGGTAAAGAGGAGCTCCAGGGCCTTGCCGAAGGGGATAAGTCGGGGGAGCCGCTGGGTCTGGCCACCGGCCGGGAGGATCCCCCGCCGAACCCCCATCGTTCCGAAGACGGCGTTGGTGGCCGCAATCCGGATGTCGCAGGCCAGGGCCAGGGCCAGGCCGCCGGCCAGGCAGTAGCCGGCGATGGCGGCGATGACCGGCTTCCAGGTATTCGGGTAGGGGCTGGGGCCCTCCTGGGTGTAGCCCCGCTCCAGGAGACCGGGGACCCGGGTGCGCAGGTCGGCTCCGGCTGAGAAGGCCCGGCCGCCGGCCCCGGTTATGACGGCCACCCGCAGGTCTGGGTCTCGGTCGAACTCGGCCCACGCATCGGCCAAGGCGGCGACGGTGGGGGTATCCAAGGCGTTATGAACCTCGGGCCGGTTAATGGTGATGAGGGCGATGCGGCCCCGGCGCTCGAGAATGACCGTCATGCTCCTTCCGGCCGATTGTAGAGGACCCGCCTGAAATCGTCAAGGGGCCGCCCGGGCGAGCAGAGGTTTCCAGCGTAAAGGCGCGGCCGGACCAAAGGGCCGACGCCAGCCCGGGAATTTCTGGTGCGTCCCTGCCCGGTTGCGCACCTAGGTACGCCCAGAGTGTTATAATATTTAAACTGGCATTCTCCGTCGGCGGTGTAGCTTACGATGAACTCCGAACCTGGAACCCCCAGTAAACTCTGGGAACCCAATTTTCACGACATCCTGATTGCCCGCCGTCGGATCGCCCCCTATTTAAAGCCCACACCCCTTATCCGGCCGCCGGCCTTGGCCGAGGTGCTGGGGGCCGAGGTCTACGTTAAGGTCGAGAGTCTCCAGCCCATCGGCGCCTTTAAGGTCCGGGGCGGGGTGAACCTCCTGGCGGCCATGGATCCGGCCGAGCGGGCTCGGGGGGTGGTCACGGCTTCCACCGGCAACCACGGGCAGTCCATCGCCTATGCCGCCCGCCTCTTCGGCACGCGGGCTGTCATCTTCGCCCCGGAGCATTCGAACCCCTACAAGGTGGCCGCCATGCGCCGGCTCGGGGCCGAGGTTATCTTAACCGGCCGCGACTTTGACGAGGCCCGGGAAGCCGCCGAGCAGTTCGCCGCCGATACCGGCATGCGCTACGTCCACGCCGCCAACGAGCCTCTGCTGATCGCCGGCGTCGGCACTGCCAGCCTCGAAATCATCGAAGCGGTCCCGGACGTCGAGTACATCTTTGCCCCCGTCGGGGCCGGAAGTTGCGCCTGCGGGGCCTCGATCGTCGCCAAGGCCGTTAACCCCCAGATCAAGGTTATCGGGGTGCAGTCGGAGCGGGCGCCGGTAGTTTACCTCTCCTGGCGGGCCCGCCGCCTCCTGGAGACCCCGGAGGCGGCCACCTTCGCCGAAGGGCTGGCTACCCGGGTCGCCTTTGAGCTTCCCCTGAGGGTCCTCTGGCGGCTAATAGATGAGATAATCCTGGTAAGCGACGAGGAGCTCAAGGCGGCGATGCGGCTTTTACTAGAGACGGCCCACCTGGTTGCCGAAGGGGCTGGGGCCGCCTCAACCGCCGGGGCCCTCCGCCTCCGGGACCGACTCGCCGGCCGCAAAGTTGCCCTGATTCTCACCGGGGGCAACGTTACTCTGGAGACCCTTCGGGAAGTGCTGACCGATGCTTCAGGAACAGCCTCTCCTGGCCCTGATTGAGATTCCACGGGGCAGCCGCAACAAGTACGAATACGACGAAAAGCTTGGCCGATTCCGACTGGACCGGGTCCTATACTCGCCCCTGCACTACCCGTCGGACTACGGCCTGATCTTAGATACCCTTTCGGCCGACGGGGACCCCTTAGATGTGCTGGTAATCGTCTATGAGCCGACCTTTACCGGGTGCGTCGTGCCCATCCGGCCCATTGGGGTCCTGCTGATGCGGGATGAGAAGGGGGTCGACGAAAAGATTGTGGCCGTGCCAGTGGGAGACCCCCGCCTTAAGGAAGTGCGGCGACTGGGGGACCTGCCGGCCCACCTGCTGCGGGAGATCGAGCACTTCTTCACGGTCTATAAGGACCTGGAAGAAAAAGAGGTGGAAGTCTACGGCTGGGCCGACGTGGAGGCGGCCTGGAGGCTCATCGAGGAGGCCCAACAGCGCCACCGCCTGGTTCGGGGCCGGGGCTAGGGGCCGCCCAGGGCCTTCTCCACCGCCTGGCCCAGAAATTCGACCTCGGCCTCGGTCATCGGGGTGGAGATGCACCCCATGCCCCGGGGCGCAATAATCACCCCTTCGTTGAGCAAGCCGAGGTGAAGCCGGCGCAGGAGCTCGGGATTTGCGCCCCGCCGGGCCGACCGGTAGTCGGTTACCGGCTCGGCCGTGAAGTGCACGGCAAAGACCGACCCGGCCCCGGTAACCTGAGCCGGTAATTCGAGCCGCTCGAACGCCTGCCAGAGTCTCCGGCGGGCAAGCTCCCCGAGCCGGTTCAGGTGCTCGTAGGCGGCCGGGGTCAGCTCGGCCAAGGTTGCCAGGCCCGCTGCCATCGTCACCGGGTTGGCGTTAAAGGTCCCGCCGTGGCCGATCCGGTCGGGCCGGCGCGGGTCGAAGAGTCCCATGATATCGGCCCGGCCGCCCAGGGCCCCCACCGGCAGGCCTCCGCCGATTATCTTGCCAAAGGTGGTCAGGTCGGCCTCCACCCCGAAGTACTCCTGGGCCCCGCCGTAGGCCAAGCGGAAGGCGATAACCTCATCGAAGATTAGGACAATACCCAGCCGACGGGTAAGCTCCCACAGGCCCCGGAGGAACTCGACCGTGGCCGGCACCGCCCCGCCTGCCCCCATCAGGGGCTCGACGATGACGGCGGCGACCTCTTTTCCTTCCCGCTCCAGGATGCGACTTACGGCCTCGAGGTTGTTATAAGGCAGGATTACCACCGTGCCCAGGATAGACTCGGGAATCCCCGGGCCGTCGGGCACCGGCTGGGGCCAGTCGGTGGGCCCGGCCCGGTCGGGGTCAGGGCCGACACTCACGGCGGCGTAGTCGTGGGAGCCATGGTAGCCGCCTTCGAACTTGGCGATTTTCGGCCGGCCGGTATACGCCCGGGCGGCCCGCACGGCCAGCATGGTAGCCTCCGTCCCAGAGTTGGTAAACCGGACCTGCTCAACCGATTTGACCCGTCGGCAGAGCTCCTCGGCCAGCCGGATTTCGTACTCGGTGGGGGCCGCAAAGGAAGTTCCCCGGGCCGCCGCCTCGGCTATCGCTGCCACCACCTTTGGGTGGGCATGGCCAAGAATAAGGGCGGTGTAGTTGTTTAAAAAGTCGACCCGGACATGGCCGTCGGCGTCCCACACCCGGCAACCCTCGCCCCGAACAGCGTAAAAGGGGTAAGGTGAAAAGAAGACGGTGGTGCGGCTGTTGCCTCCGGGCAGGACCCGCTGGGCCCGGGCGTAAAGCTCGGCTGAGCGGCGGTTGCGTTCTGAATAAACCCTTTCAGCTGCATCCGTCATTTTTCGGCCTCCTCGTTTTGCTGGGCCAGCCCGAGGATAGCGTCAACGGCCACTGTTAAGTCTGGCAGGGCTTCGGGTGAAAGGGCCCGCCCCCGGCCTAAATTGCGTAAAACCTTTAACGCTATCTTTATTACCCCCTAGCCCGCGACCGGCCCCACCCCCAGGCCCGGCTCCACCATCCGGGCCGGGTCCAGAATTCGGTCAAGTTCCTCTTCCGAAAGGTTGGTTCTCTCCCGGGCCACCTCCCGGATGGTTCGGCCTGTCCTGGCTGCCTCCTTGGCAATGGCGGCCGCCGCGTCATAGCCGATGACCGGGGCGAGGGCAGTGGCCAACATCAGCCCCTTTTCCACCAGCTCCGGTCCCCGTTCGGTGGCTTTAAGGCCCAGCACACACTTTTCGGTGAAGTTTTTGGTTGCACTGGCCAGCAGGCTTATGGACTCCAGCAGGTTGTAGCCGATGAGGGGCATCATCGTGTTAAGTTCGAAGAACCCCCACTGACCGCCCAACATCACCGCCGTGTCATTGCCGATGACGTGGGCGCAGACCTGGATCAGGGATTCGGGGATAACGGGGTTGACCTTGCCCGGCATAATGCTGCTTCCCGGTTGGACCTCGGGTAGCAAAAGCTCGCCAAGCCCGGCCCGAGGCCCCGACCCCATCCAGCGGATGTCGTTGGCGATTTTAAGCAGGCTCACAGCAATGGTCCGAAGCACCCCACTGGCCTCCACCGCCCCGTCCATGGCCGCCTGGGCCTGGAAGTGATTGTCCGTCTCCCGAAGGTTGAGGCCGGTCCAGGCCGCAAGGCGGCCGATGACCCGGCGGGCAAACTCTGGGTGGGTGTTGACCCCGGTACCCACGGCCGTCCCGCCCAGGGCCAGCTCCGAAAGCTCCTCTTCGGCGTGGCGGAGGCGGCGCAACCCCCGCTCCACCTGGCCGGCGTAGCCCAGAAACTCCTGCCCGAGGCGGATGGGGGTGGCATCCATCAGGTGGGTTCGGCCGGTCTTTATTATGGGCCAGAACTCCTCGGCCTTGGCCCGCAGGGCCCTTTCTAGCTCCGTAAGGGCCGGAACCAGCTCCTCCTTAATGGCCAGGAGGGCCGAAAGGTGGATGGCGGTGGGGATGACGTCGTTGGAAGACTGGCCCAGGTTAACGTGGTCGTTGGGGTGGACCAGCCGGGAGCCTCGCTCACCGCCCAGAATTTCGATGGCCCGGTTGGCGATCACCTCATTGGCGTTCATGTTAGTCGAGGTGCCGGAGCCGGTCTGGAAAACATCCACGGGGAAGTGGCCGTCCCAGCGGCCGTCGGCCACCTCCTGGGCGGCCTGCGCAATGGCGTCGGCGACCTTGGGGTCTAGAAGGCCCAGCTCCTTGTTGGTCTCGGCCGCCGCCCGTTTGATGAGGCCGAGGGCCTGGATAAACCGCCGGGGAAACCTGAGGCCCGAAATGGGGAAGTTAAGCACGGCCCGCTGCGTCGAGGCGCCCCAGAGCGCATCTTCGGGCACCTCCATCTCACCCATCGAGTCGCGCTCGAGCCGGAACCGCTTATGCTCAACCGTCATAAGGACTTTTCCCTCCCGGGCAAGCTTTAAAACTCCCATACATTTTAGACCACCCGCCCGGGGTTAGGGGCCATGCCTTGCGTTGACCTAAGAGGCCCCAACCAGCCGGACCCCAAGGCACCGGGCCCAGCGCCGCCCCAGTTCGTAAATCGGGTAAAATGGACATTGCGGAGTTTTGGCGGCCATGGGCGAGGCGAACTGGCAGGCGGCCCGAAAGGTAGAGTTTGACCCCGGGAAGTTTCGCTGGGTCGGCTTCGGGGGGCGAAGTTACAAAAGCGCCGACGGGCGCCGGGGTATGGATTGGGCCGGGGTGACCCGGTTCGTCCTGGGGCCGCCACCCGAAGCCCCGCGCGCCTTTGAACTGCGCTACTTTGAGCTTGAACCCGGGGGCTACTCCAGCCTCGAAAAGCACCGGCATGTCCACTTCATCGTCGTCCTGCGGGGTCGGGGCAAGGCCCTGGTGGGAAGCCGGGTGTTTGAATTAAAACCGTTCGACCTAGTTTACGTCCCACCCGAAACCCCCCACCGCTGGATTAACGACGGGTCCGAACCCTTCGGGTTCCTCTGCCCCGTTGACGCCGATCGGGACCGGCCGGAACCCCTCTCCGACGCGGAGTGGGAAACCCTGCGGGCAAACCCGATGACCGCGCCGTTCGTGTTTTGAGGGGTATAATAAGTTCGAAAATATGAGCGAACGCGTCCTTTCACCCCGGGTTCAGCCCGCCGACGCCGAGCTGGAGCTGAGCCTGCGGCCCCGGCGGCTCGACGAGTTTATCGGCCAAGACCGGCTAAAAGAGAACCTGCGGGTTTACATTCAGGCGGCCCGGGCCCGCAAGGAGCCCCTGGAGCACCTCATCCTTTACGGCCCACCCGGCCTGGGGAAGACTACCCTGGCTGGGATTATCGCCAACGAACTGGGGGTTAACTTCCGGATCACCTCGGGGCCGGCCATCGAACGGGCCGGTGACCTGGCGGCGATCCTCACTAGCCTCCAGCCGGGGGATGTCCTCTTCATCGACGAAATTCACCGGCTCAATCGGGCCGTCGAGGAGGTCCTTTACCCGGCCATGGAGGACTTCGCCATCGACATCGTCCTGGGCAAAGGCCCGGGTGCCCGCTCCCTGCGCCTTCAGCTCAACAAGTTCACCCTCATCGGGGCCACAACCCGCTACGCCCTCCTCTCCGCCCCCCTCCGGGACCGGTTCGGGGTCGTCTGCCGGCTGGATTTTTACGACCTGCCGGCGATGGTCGAAATCGTCAAGCGCTCGGCCAGAATCCTGGGGGTGGAGATAGACGAGGCCGGGGCCGAGGAGGTCGCCCGCCGGTCCCGGGGAACGCCCCGGGTGGCGAACCGGTTGCTTAAGCGGGTGCGGGACTTTGCGCAGGTGATGGGCGACGGCCGCATCACCCGACACACGGCCCGCTTTGCCCTGGAGCGGCTGGAAGTAGACGAGGTGGGCCTGGACGAGGTGGACCGGCGGGTGCTCCGGACGGTTATCGAGAAGTTCGGGGGCGGGCCGGTGGGCCTCGAGACCATCGCCGCCGCCATCAGCGAAGACCCCGATACCATCGCCGACGTCTACGAGCCGTACCTGCTTCAGCTCGGCTTCCTCGACCGGACCCGGGTCGGGCGGGTGGCGACGCCGCGGGCCTATGAGCACCTGGGCATACCCTACCCGGCCCACCGCCCGGTTCAGCCCCAGCTCTGGGAGGCCGCGTCCGAGTCGCCGCCGGCCGGGTGATTTTCAGCACCATCTGGGCGCCGGGATGGCAAAATATCTATTGCTGTTAGGCGCGCTTTGTCAAACAACCCCGATTTTAGGAGGAAATAGCTGTGGCAACCCACGCCGAGCCCGAGTTCAGACAAAGGGTCCAACCCCACCGCATCGACGAAGTGGTGCTGGGGGTAAGCGACCTGGAAGAGTCCCTTAGTTTTTACCAGGATTCCCTCGGCTTTGAAGTCGAAGCCGTCGAACCCGACCGCGTCATCTTCAACGTGGGCAACGCCCGCCTTATTCTAGAAAGCTTGCCCGACGGGGCGGTGACCGAGCCCCGGGGGCAGGGCATCCGGCTCTACTTTGCCGTCCGCGACGTGCACGGCCACTTTCACCAGGCCCGGGAGATGGGCGTAACCCCCCTCGACCCCAACGAACCCGGCTTTGTGCTGGTGGAGGAACCGGTAGCCCAACCGTGGGGCTACCGGGAATACCGGGTCGAGGACCCCGACGGCTACCAGCTATTCTTCCGCCAGAAAATCGAGGAGATGAAGTAGCCCGGCTAAAAACCGACCCTGGTCGGGATTTTTAGCCGGGGCAGCCCGCCGGCCTTGACAGGCAGAGCCGCACCGGCTATCCTTAAATAGATGCTAGTAGTTGTTATCCCAACTACTTAAAAGGGGGCAGGCCGATGGCCGACCCGGTTTTAACCCTTCGGCTGCTGGGCTTCGCCGAGTACGAGGCCCGGGCGTATACCGCCCTTTTGCGTCGGAGCCCCCTAAACGGCTACGAGCTCGCCAAGCTCTCCGGCGTTCCCCGGGCCGATATCTATGCTGTCCTCCAGCGGCTTGAGGAGCGGGGGGCAGTGGTCCGGGTCGATGCTGAGGCCGGCGTTCGCTACGCCCCAATTCCCCCCGACGAGCTTATCGCCCGGCTTCACAGCCGCTATCACGGCCTCCTGGAGGATGCTCGCCGGGCCCTCGCCGAGCTGACCGCCCCGGCCGAATATGAATACGTCTGGAATATCCGGGGCCATTCCGCCCTCCTTGACCATGCCCGGAGCCTGGTGGCCTCGGCCCAGGGCGAACTTTTGGTGGGGCTTTACCCGCCGGAGGCCCAGGCCCTCGGTCCCGACCTGGGTCGGGCCGAGGGGCGGGGCGTGGGGGTCACCACCGTCTGCTTTGCCGGTTGTCCCCAGGAGTGCGGGGCCTGCCGGGGCCAGGTTTACCGCTACCGGGTCGTCCCCGAAGGTCCGGCCCGCTGGCTCATTGTCGTACCTGATCAGGCCGAAGTTTTGGCCGGTGAGATAGTCGGCGACCGGGAGGCGATGGCTGTGCGCACCCGCCAGCGGCTGCTGGTGGACCTGGTCAGCTGGTACTTGCGAAACAGCATCGCCCTGGCCGCCGTTGTTGCAGATTTGGATGCCCGCCTGGACGGCCTTTTAAAGCCCGAAACCAGGGCCATTTTCAGGGCCCTGAGTCCGAAGGGGCGGCCGGCCGACTGGCTCAGCTATCTTCGCGGTCTGCTCAAGTTCGGGCCGGGCGTGACGTCTGCCGAAGGAAGTTAAGGATTTAAAAAGATGGTCTCCGTTACCGGGGGTTTCGCCCGGAGGGTCTTTCGGCGGCTGGGGAGGGAGGTCGGCAGTTGGCCCCCCTTGATGCGAATTGGCCTGGGGGTCTTTGCCGTCGGCGGGTCGGCCGACGTTGCTTACCATGCCGGGGTCCAGACTGGTTGGGGAATTCCAGCCGCGGCGGCCTTTTGGGTCCACCTTATCACCCTTGTCGGCATGGTCGTGACCATGCTGGGAGTCCTAATTGGAGGGAGGTGGAAGCGTAGAACTCAAGAGCCCTTTAGCCCTGGCCTAAGCCTAAGAATCCCGAAGGAGGTCTAACCCATGCCCATCGGTGCGTTTATCAACGTCTTTCCGCCGGCGGTGTTCTTGCTGGTCCACCTGGTGGCCTTTCTCATCGGCGCCTACTTCGCTTACCGGGCCTTCGGGGCCGGCCTGACTACCTTCGGCTGGGCCTTCACCCTTTACGCCCTGGCCGAAATCGTCTACATGACCTACCACTTGGACATCACCGTCTTCCTGTTCGCCCATACCATCTCCGAGGTTCTCGACCTGGTCGCCTTCGTACTGGTCTTCGTCGCCGGGGTCCAGCGGGTTCTGGCCGGGCGGCCGGCGGCAACTTAGTTTGGGGATTTTCGGTTTTGAGGTTTAGCCGCCTGTTTTTGCTCGTCGGCCTGCTGGGCGTGCTGGGGGTGGCCTGCGCCCGGGCCGGTAGCACCGCCGCGCCGGTGCAGACCAATGAGGTGAGGCTGGCCAAATCGTACCGATTTGACCCCAGTGTGATCAAGGTCGGGGTAGGCACCACGGTCACATGGTTTAACGACGATAACTTCACCCACGACGTGAACTTTACCCGGGGGCCGGCCCGGTTTCACAGTCCGCCCCTGCGGCCCGGTGAGCGGGCCTCATTCACCTTCACCCAGCCGGGGGAGTACGAGTACGAGTGCACCTTCCACCCCCAGAACATGAAAGGCAAGGTGATCGTTGAGGGGACCTCCGGCTACTGAAAAAATGCCTGCCTGCCGTACACTCCTTAGGCCCAGCGCCTGGGCCCGGAAACTTCCGGGCCCAGGCGCTTTTATCCACCTTTTGGGGCGGAAGTTATCCTGGTGGGGCCATCGACCCTTGACAGTCTAGCCGGCCGTTGCTTAAAATCGCGGCGTCCTCAACCTAAAAACTAGGCTCAAGGAGACGGGACCAGTTGCGGTCAGATTTGTGGCTCAGCAGGGAGCTTGACCGGATTTGGCAAACCCATTTTGCGGATGTTCCCCGGGTCAATGAGGTGGTTATTCGGTTTATGGGTAGCTGGAAAACTCGCCTCGGGGTCATTAAACTTTCGGAGTGCCAGCGGCATACTCTGATTGGCATAAACAGTCTACTTCGGTTGCCCGCGGTTCCACCTTTGGTCATTGAGGTGACCATTGCCCACGAACTGGTCCACTACGCCCACGGCTTCGGGTCGCCCCTGCCCCGCAAATACCGGTATCCCCACCGGGGTGGGGTTGTTGAGCGGGAGCTTCGCCGGCGGGGTCTCGGGGAGAAGCTGGCCGAGTACAGCCGCTGGCTAGAGGAACACTGGTTTCCCCTGTACGACCATATCTGCGCCAACGGCCACCGGTTGGGTGTGGCCGTTTGACGGCCGCCGGCGGGGCTGGGGCTTAGGCCCGGCTGAGGGCCGGGAGACGCTCCAGGGTGGCCACGTCCGCCCCCCGCCGGACCATCTCCTCGATGGCCTCCTCGGAGTCGTGGGGCTTTAAGTTGACGCCCCGAATCGCATCCAAGAGAACGGTTACCCTAAACCCCCGCTTGAGGGCTTCGAGGACGGTCCAGCGGACGCAGTAATCGGTGGCCAGCCCCCCAACGTAGAGGTGGTCGATGCCCCGTCGCCTTAACCCTTCCTCCAGGGGGGTACCGTCGGCCTCGAAGCCGTCGAAGGCCGAATAGCTGTCCCGCTCCGGGTCCATCCCCTTGGAGATGACGACAGCCTCCTCAAGCTTTAAATCAGGGTGGAACTCGGCGCCCCGACTACCCTGAATGCAGTGGGGCGGCCAGACCCCGCCGTACTGCTGGAAATGCTTCGTCACCTCCGGGTGCCAGTCGCGGGAGACAAATATGGGCCGGCCGGCTTTCCGGAACCGCTCCACGTATTCATTAACAACGGGGACAATCTTATCCCCCTCAGGGACGGCAAGGGCCCCACCGGGCATGAAATCCAGCTGCGGGTCCACAATAAGCAAGGCCTCGGCCATCGAGCCTCACCTCCACCTGGGTTTTGTCTAATAAAATTTTAAATCAACCCAGTCCGCCAAAATAATCCGCCACGAGCCGGGCCGCTTCGGCGATGGCCTCCTCCCCGTTTCGATAGTCGGCCAGGTCGCCCGTCAGCACCACCAAGATCACCGGGCCCGCCGGCAGATAGATTATCCCGGCGTCGTGGGCGATTCCAGGCAGACTCCCAGTTTTGTGGGCTACCGGAACCTCCGGCGCCAGCCCGGCGGGGATCCGGCGCTTGTCCTGCTGCCGGAGGAGCATTTGCCGCATCTGCCGGCTGGCCTCGGGGCTTACCGCCCGCCCGGTCTCAATAAGCTCGAAGATTTTGAGCACGTCGGCCGGGGTAGTGGTTGTCCCCGACCAATCCATGTGGGTGTCGTTAAGGCCGTAACTTTGGAGGACCCGGTTGACCCGGTCGATGCCTAGAAGTTGCATAAAGACCAGGGCCGTGGGGTTGTCGCTTAAAGTGACCATTGCCTCCAGAGCCTCCCACCCGCTTACAACGTCCCCGGCGTAGTAGACGCTCCACTCACTGGCATTTACGGCCCACTCCGGAATAATGATCGGGTCATCCAGGGTCAGATCGCCCGCCTCCACCGCCTCAAAGATGGCAAGCATCACCCCAAGCTTGTAAAGGCTGGCGGCCTCGAAGACTTGGTCCGAATTGTAAGCGGCCGCCTCGCCGGTACGCAGATTTTTGACGGCAATCCCGATGGTCCCAAAGTCAGCCGGCAACCCGGCCACGAACCGGTCGACCCTGGCCTGAAGTTCGGCCCCCGGCCGGCCTCCTCCGGGCCCAGCCGGGTTAAGCGATGAAACGACCTGGCTACCCAGGCCCCAGAAGGACAGGCCGATGGTGGTTCCGGCGATCAGGCCGGCCGCCAGCAGGAAGGCCCATTGCCGGGGCAAAGGGGGTTGCCTGCGTTTCACGGCCGGTAGATGCTCCGAAAATACTCCTCTAGGGAGATTCCGGCCCGGTTGAGCTGGGTTGCCAGTTCGACCCCCACGAACCGAAAGTGCCAGGGTTCATAATCATACCCCGTTATATCTTCTTTGCCGGCGGGGTAGCTCATTATGAACCCGAACCGGTGGGCGTTCGCCCTAAGCCAGCGGCCCTCCGGGGTGTCGGCAAAACTTTCGGTGAGCTGGTAGTTTACTCGGGGGCTGGTGAGGTCGACGGCGGTGCCCAGCTGGTGCTCGCTGTGGCCGGGGCGGGCGCTCACCCGAACCGCTCGTCCCTCCCCGAGCACCCCTACCCAGTAGTTGTGGACGGCCACCTGGGTCTGATAGGACCGGTAGGCCGAGCTTACGACGATTTCCAGGCCTTCCGCTTGGGCCGCTTCGATAAGCTCCCGAAGGGGTCCAAGGGCCACCCGGCGGAGGAGCATGCCCTGGACGGTGACGGGCACTCCGGTGATGGGCACCAGGTCTGGGGGTACGTAGTCGGGGGGAAGGCTCCGCTCCCGGTTGACCCAGAGGAGCAGGCCCTGGTCATCCCGGGGTGGGGTGGGGGGTGGGGCCGAAGCCTTCGAGGTTGGGGCCGACGTGGGGTCTGGGGGCGGGACGGCCGCCACCGGCGCAGTGGCGGAGGCCTCAGGGCCGGGCGGGGCTTCGGCCAGACCCTGGGGGCCCTGGCGGGACCAGAACACCGCCCCGAGGCCGACGGCAAACACTATGGCCACCAGGACAACCCAGCCCCAGGTCGGCCGGCGGGACTGCCTTCGCCGACGCAGACCGGTTGGAAGTGTCACACCTGAATGATAAGCCCCCCGGCCGGCCGCTGTAAACAGGGTGCGACCCTGTGCTAATATATCAGGCGGACCAAAGGCCAACGGGTGAGGTGAATGCACGTCGAGTTTCACCTTCAGGCACGGGATCTGCGGGCCCTGCCCGAACTGGTCCGCCGCGTCGAAGAGGTCGGCTATGACGCCGTGACCAGCAGCGAGACTAGCCACGACCCCTTCTTGCCGCTGGTCCTGGCCGCCGAGCACTCAAAACGACTGCTTCTGGGCACCTCGGTCGCCATCGCCTTTCCCCGAAGCCCCATGGTGGTAGCTTACCTGGCTTGGGATTTGCAGAAGTTCTCGGGCGGTCGCTTCAGCTTGGGTTTGGGAACCCAGGTTAAGGGCCACAATGAGCGGCGTTTCAGCGTGCCCTGGACTGCCCCCGGCCCCCGCCTTCGGGAATACATTGGGGCCTTGCGGGCCATCTGGGACTGCTGGCAGAACGGCACCCCCCTTAACTTCCGGGGAAAACACTATACGTTTACCCTGATGACCCCGTTTTTCAACCCGGGCCCCATCGAGCACCCCCGAATCCCCGTTTACATTGCGGCCGTTAATGCCTTTATGGCCCGGCTTGCGGGCGAAATCTGCGACGGCATCCGCCTCCATTCATTCCTGAGCCCGAGGTACCTTCGGGAAGTGATCATCCCGGCGGTGCAGGCCGGAGCGGCCCGGGCCGGCCGAAGCCTCGAGGGCTTTGGGCTGGCGGGAGCCGGCTTCGTGATTACCGGCCGGACCGAGGCGGACCTGGCCGCCCAGCGGGAGGCGGTCCGGCGCCAGCTGGCCTTCTATGCTTCCACCCGCACCTACCGGCCGGTGATGGAGCTTCACGGCTGGGGGGAGACCGTGGACCGGCTCCACCGGCTCTCCCTGCAGGGCCGTTGGGCTGAGATGGCTGGCCTCATCACCGACGAGATGCTCGAAACCTATGCTACTATCGCTACCTACGACGAGATCGCCGACCGCCTGCGGGAACGATATGGCGGCCTCGTAACGTCCGTGGCCCTGAACTTGCCCCTGGAGACGGCTGAAGACCGGGAACTGGCCAAGGAGGTTATCGCCCGGGTCAAGAAGATCGAGGCCTTCTCGGCCGCCCCGACAAGATGACGTCCGGCCACCCGAACCGTCGCCGGCTAGAATTTTCCAGTTGGGCCTGACTACGACATCAGGCAAGCGCTGGCATTTTTGCAGGAGTATCTGGCCTTTGACCCCTGCAGCCTAACAGGTGCCCCCCAGTCAGGTTGGCAGTAGGACCTCAAGGCCCCGAACTCCAGGCCCGGGTTCGAACCCAAGGCCCGACTGGCGCCGACCGCCCGTTGGGTTACCCCGGCAGGGCCTGGCGGGCCTCGACGATGGCCCGCAGGACCCTTTCGGGCGTGAGGGGCATGTCGATGTGGCGGACGCCAAGGGGGGCAAGGGCATCCACCACGGCGTTGACGACGGCTGGGGGCGCCCCGATGGTGCCGGCCTCGCCAACCCCTTTAACCCCGAGGGGGTTATTGGGGGTGGGAGTCTCCGTCTTGTCGACGATAAACACCGGTAGGTCGTCGGCCCGGGGAAGGGCGTAGTCCAGGAGGCTGCCCGTAAGAAGCTGCCCGTTCTCGTCGTAGGCAATCCTTTCGAGGAGGGCCTGGCCGATGCCCTGGGCCAACCCTCCATGAACCTGCCCCTCGACCAGCAGGGGGTTGATCACCCGGCCGCAGTCGTCCACGGCCACCATTTTCTCTAACCGGACCACCCCAGTCTCGGGGTCGACCTTAACTACCGCCACGTAAGCCCCGAAGGAGTAGCTTTCCTGGGGTGCCTGGAAATAGGCGGTAGCCTCCAGGCCGGGTTCGATGCCGGGGACCGGGGCCCGGCTGTAGGCGGCCCGGGCCACCTGCTCGAGGGTTACCGCCTGTCCCGGGGCTCCCCGGACGAAGATTTTGCCGCCCTCATAGACCAGGTCCTCGGGGGAAGCCTCGAGCAGGTGGGCAGCTACCTGAAGGGCCTTCTGCTTTACCCGCTCGGCCGCCACCACTAGGGCGCTGCCTGCCAGGGCCGCGCTCCGCGACCCGAAGGTGCCGATCCCCACTGGTACCGCCGCCGTATCCCCGTAGCGTACCCTAATGTTCTCGACGGGCACCCCGAGCTGGTCGGCCACCAGCTGGGAGAAGGTGGTCTCGTGGCCCTGGCCGTGGGGCACCGCGCCGGTCAGAACCGTTACCCGACCACTAGGCTCAACCCGGACGGCCCCGCTCTCCCAGCCCTGAGCCGAAAGCTCCACGTAGGTTGCCAGGCCAATGCCTAGAAATTTGCCCTGCTCCCGGGCCCGGGCCTGCTCCCGGCGCAGCTTGTTATAGCCCACCAGTTCTAGAGCCCGGTCCAGGGCGGCCTCATAGTTGCCGCTATCGTAAACCACCCCCGTGGCCGTCCGGTAGGGAAACTGCCGCGGCCGGATGAAGTTTCGACGTCGGACCTCCGCCGGGTCCAGCCCCAGCTCCCGGGCCACCGTATCCATCAGCCGCTCGGCGACGAAGGCTGCCTCCGGCCGCCCGGCCCCCCGGTAAGGCCCAGTGGGAATCGTATTGGTAAAGACGGCCGTTACCCGGCTCCGAACGTTGGGGATGTCATAGGCGCCGACGCAGTAAACCGGGGTCCGGAGGGGCGGTATGGCTGTACTCAACTGGAGGAAGGCCCCCAGATTGTAGATACTTTCGACCTTAAGGCCCAGGAGCCGGCCGTCGGCGGTAACGGCCGCCTCAACGTAGTCGACCTCCTCCCGGGCCTGCATGGTGCTCAGAAGGTCCTCGCTTCGGGTCGCCACCCAGCGCACCGGCCGGCCCAGCGTTCGGGCCAGGTGGGCAGTCAGGACCTCCTCCCGGTAGGCACAGCCCTTCGAGCCGAAGCCGCCACCCACATCCGGGGCGATAACCCGGATCCGGTGGTCCGGAATACCGAGGACGGCCGCCAGGGCGTTGCGAACGTTGTAAACCGACTGGGTGGAAACCCAGACGGTAAGCTCGCCGGTGGCCGGGTCGTAGGCGGCCAGGGCTCCCCTGGGCTCCATGGCTACGGCCGCGATGCGGGAGTGGGCAATTTTGAGGCGGACGACCCGGTCGGCCCGGGCGAAGGCCCCCTCCACATCCCCGCCCTCCTGGCCGAAGGTGTATGCGACATTGGTGCCGAACTCCGGGTGAACCAGGGGCGCGCCCGGCTTTAAAGCCTCCTCCGGGTCGACCACAGCCGATCCGGCCTCATATTCGGCGTCGATAAGCTCCAAGGCGTCCCGGGCCAGGGCCGGGGTCTCGGCCACCACCGCCGCGACCGGTTCCCCGACGGTCCGAACCCGGTCCCGAACCAGCAGGGGGTGGGGTGGCACCCGCATCCCCGCCACCACCCGGTTGACGGGCATCTCCCCCAGGCCGGCCACATCTTCCCCGGTTAAAACCGCCACGACCCCGGGCAAAGCCCGGGCCCGGGAAATATCCAGCCGGCGGATGCGGGCGCTGGCATACGGGCTCCGCAGAAAGGCGACGGAGAGGGTGCCAGGGAGCCGAATGTCGGCCACGTACCTGGCCCCGCCGGTGATAAACCTCGGGTCCTCAACCCGCTTGATGGGGGCGCCAATCAGCCTGCCGGCGGCGGTGACCATACTCCAGGCCTCCAAAGCTGGGTTTGCGCAAGGGGACCAACCGGATTATTATATAGCAGTCAAACGCACTGGGGGGCCCCACGTGACCTATCACCCGACGACCGCAAACATCGCTGTTCCCCGGACCAGGGCCGACCGGTTTGTGCCGCTGGCCGTCATCGGCAGCCACGCCGTCCAGCACGCGTACGGTCAGGGCTTTCTGGTGATTCTGCCGGCGGTGTACGCTGGCCTTGGACTGGGACCGCTGGAGGCCGGCCTAATCGACAGCGTCCGCAGGCTCACCGGCGGCATCACCAGCATGGGTGGAGGCCTGGTGGTGGACCGGCTCCAGCGGTACCGGAGCCTCATGCTTGCCTTGGCCCTGGGCCTGATGGGCGTGGGCTATTTCCTGGCGGCTGTTGCCCCCTCGTATCTGCTACTGGTGCTGGCTTTCGGTCTGGCAACGGGGGCCGGGTCCCTCTGGCACCCGCCGGCCCTAAGCATCCTTTCCCAGCGGTTTCCGGGCCGGCGGGGGCTACTTATCGCCCTGCACCGGGCCAGCGGTAGCATTGGGGACACAGCTGGTCCCCTCCTGGTGGGGGTACTACTACGGGTCGCCGACTGGCGAGGGGTTCTGCAGGCCTCGCTGGTGCCGGCCGGGGCCGTGGCCGTAAGCCTTGCCCTGATTCTCCGGTCGGCTTCGGGGGCTTCAGCTGGGGGAAGGGCGACCGCCTCCCCCAGCTTTCGGGTGGTGCTCGGGTCGCTGGTCAGGCTTTTCCGGGCCGGTTCCCTGCCCCGGCTTATGGTGGTGGCCGGCCTTCGGGGCATGGCCGACAACGCCCTGCTGGTGTTTCTGCCCCTTTACTTGAGCGAAGTCTTGCGGCTGGACCCGGTAACCGTCGGCTTCCACGTTTCCCTCCTGACGGGGCTGGGCATAGTTTCGGGGCCGTTGCTTGGGGCCCTTTCGGACTGGGCCGGCCGCAAGTGGGTGGTGCTGGGGGTTATGGGGGTTTCCGCCCTACTGGCGGCGGCCATGGGGCTGGTGGGCCAGGGGGTCGGCCTTACAGTTCTGGTGGGACTGATGGGGTCAGTCCTGTACGCGGCCAACCCCATCCTGCAGGCGGCGGCCATGGACATTGCCGACGGCCTCAGGCTGGAGGGTAGCATGATCGGCCTGATGTGGGGAAACAACGCCCTCTTTGGGGCCATCTCCCCGCTGATTCTGGGCCTTCTGGCTCAGTCTTTCGGCCTCGGGGTGGTCTTCTGGTACGCCTTGGTCCTTTACCTGGCCGGGGCTTTATTAACCGTTACCCTCTAATTCGGGCCGCCCCTTGCGTCGCCGGTGGTTGCCTAAAATACTGGCGATCCTAAGCAAATAAGGAGGTGCTTAATGAGGCGGGATGTCGAGTTCAACGCCGAAGGTGTGACCCTGCGGGGCTGGTTTTATTACCCGGACGGCGCCACGGGTCCGGTTCCCACAGTCATCATGGCCCACGGGTTTTCGGCTGTTAAGGAAATGTACCTGGACCGGTACGCCGAAGCCTTCAGTGCGGCGGGCCTAGGGGTACTGGTCTTTGATAACCGGAATTTCGGGGCCAGCGACGGCGAGCCGCGGCAGGAGATCGACCCGTGGGTCCAAGTCCGGGACTATCGGCACGCCATAACCTTCGCCCGAACCCTGCCCGAAGTAGACCGGGACAGGATCGGCGTCTGGGGCAGCAGCTACAGCGGCGGACACGTCTTGGTCCTGGGGGCCATCGACCGGCGGGTAAAATGCGTTGTCTCCCAGGTGCCGCTGGTCAGCGGCTATCGGAACGTCTTACGGCTGGTGCGTAACGACCTCATCCCCCAGCTCCGGGCCCAATTCGACGCCGACCGGGACGCCAGGTTCCGGGGCGAACCGCCGGCGATGATTGCCGTCGTCGCTGAGGACCCGACGAAGACGCCCTGCGCCTTGCCCACACTTGACTCGTGGCAGTGGTTCACCGAAACCGGAAGAACCCGAGCACCGGCCTGGCGCAACGAGGTCACTTTAAGGTCGGTGGAGATGCTGATGGAATACGAGCCCGGGGTCTACATCGACCGAATTGCACCCACACCCCTGCTTATGGTGGTGGCGGCCAACGACGTACTCACCCCGACGGACCTGGCCCTGGAGGCCTACAACCGAGCCCTGGAGCCGAAAAAGCTGGTCATACTACCCGGCGGGCATTTTGACGCTTACACGACCGACTTCCAACTGGCCGCGGGGGCGGCCCGGGACTGGTTTGTCCAGCACCTCACCCGGGCCTGACCCTGCCCAGCGGCGTTGTAAACCGGGAAGCCCTGCCCGAAAGCCAGGCCGGTTGACAAGCCGGACATAGTCGAGTATAAGACAACTGGGGTACAGGATATATGATATACGGCGATAAGGTGGGGGCAGCCGGTTCCCGGGTTCGGCGGGGGCCGACCCTCGTCGAGCAGGTTTACGAGGCCATCTGTCAGGACCTGGTGACCGGCCGGCTCGCCCCCGGCCAGCGCATTGTGCTGGATCGGCTAGCCGCCGAGCTGGGCACAAGTCCGACGCCGGTTCGGGAGGCTCTGGCCCGGCTCACCCAGGAGGGTCTCATCACCGCCGGGCCTAACGGTCGGCTCCAGGTCGTCGACCTTACACCCCAGTATGTCCTCGATATCTTCCTGGTCCGGGCCACTCTGGAGGGCCTCGCCGCCGAATTGGCGGCGACCCGTATGGACGGGCAGGTCCTGGGGCATCTTCAGGAGGTCCTGGCCGAGGCTACGGTGACTCTGGCCGAGGGCCGCTACGACCTCTACGCCCGGGCCGACGCTTTACTTCACCGAGCCGTCGCTGAGGCCGCCGGCAATCAGGTCCTTAACCGCAACCTGAAGATGCTCTGGGTCCACGTGGACTTCATCCGGGGCTACTCACACCGCACCGCCGGGGAGCATTTGCGGGCCTCCCACGCCGAGCACCTCGAGATTGTGGCCGCCCTGGCCTCACGGGACCCGGCCGGCGCCCGCCGGGCGATGGAAGAGCACATCCGGGGGGCCGGGCGACGGATCGCCCAGCTCATCGATTTTGTCGGCCGAACCTCCAGGCTTCTTCCCGACGGCGAGACCTAACTGTTAACCAGGAGGGCTTATGCAGCATAAGTTTTTGATTCACAAAAAGGGCGACCATGTGGGAGTGGCGGTGGCAGAAATCGCCGCCGGCGAGGTAGTCACCGGCGTCTTCATGGACGACGGGTCCACCATCCAGGTTCGGGCCAACCAGAATATCCCTTTCGGCCACAAGGTCGCAATCCAGGCCGTGGAACCCGGGGGGGTCGTCATCGAGTACGGGGTTCCCATCGGGCAGGCCCCACGCGGCCTGGCCGTGGGCGATTACGTACATACCCACAATCTCAAGAGCTTGAGGTGGGCCAAGTCATGAGCGCAGAACTTTTCGGCTACCGGCGTCCCGACGGACGGGTAGGCATCCGCAACCACGTAATTATCCTCCCCGTCGACGACATCTCCAACGCCGCCGCCGAGGGGGTTGCTCGGCTGATTCCCGGTACTATCCCCCTTCCCCACCATTACGGCCGGCTGCAGTATGGGGCCGACCTCGACCTGCTCTTCAGGACCCTCATTGGCACGGGCGCAAACCCCAACGTGGCGGCCGCCGTTGTCATCTGCATCGAGGAGAACTGGGCCCGGAAGGTGGCCGACGGCATCGCCTGCACGGGCAAGCCCGTGGCCTGGTTTGCCATCGAGGGCCACGGGGACCTGGAAACCATCGCCCGGGCCGCCCGCCAGGCAAAAGAGTTCCTCCAGTGGGCCTCTGAGCTGCGCCGGGAGCCCGTTTCTGTTTCCGACCTGCTGGTGGCTATCAAGTGCGGCGAGTCCGACACCACCACCGGCCTCGCATCGTGCCCGACGGTGGGATGGGCGGTCGACCGGCTGGTGGAGATGGGGGCCCGGGTGATCTTCGGGGAGACCTCCGAGCTTACCGGCGGGGAACACCTCATCGCCGAGCGGATGGCAACGCCGGAGCTCCGGGAGAAGTTTCTACGGGTTTACCGGGACTACGTCGACGAGATCGAGCGGCAGGGGGTGGACCTTTTAGGCTCCCAGCCGACCCAGGGCAACATTGCTGGGGGCCTCTCTACCATTGAGGAGAAGGCCCTCGGCAACATCGAAAAGACCGGCACCAAGCCCATCGTTGGGGTCCTGGGGCCGGCCGAGGCCCCGCCCCCCGACCCCGGCCTCTACTTTATGGACACCTCGTCGGCGGCGGCCGAATGCCTCACCCTCCAGGCCGCCGCCGGGGCAGTGGCCCACTTCTTCCCCACCGGCCAGGGCAACGTGGTGGGCCACCCGATCATGCCGGTCCTGAAAATCACGGCCAACCCCATCACCGCCCGGAAGATGGCCGAGCATATCGACCTGGACGTGAGCGGTCTGCTCACCCTGGAGCTCAGCCTGCCCCAGGCTGGCCAGCAGCTTTTGGAGCTGCTTTACCGGACGGTGAACGGACGGCTTACCGCCGCCGAGGCCCTGGGCCACCGGGAATTCGTAATGACCAAACTTTACCGAAGCGCCTAATTGAAAAGCGCCATGATTGTGGTCGGGCCCGAGTTTTACGAAGCCGTCGAACGGGTGGCGGCCCAAGCCTACGTTAAGGCCCTCATCGACGTCCCGGCCGACGTCCGGGGCGCCCTGGAAGCGGCCCGCCGACGGGAGACCCACCCCATCGGCAGCCAGGTCCTGGAGCTGGTGGCCCTCAACATCCGGACTGCCGACGAGCACCAAATTTTGGTCTGCCAGGACACGGGCACCCCGGTCTACTGGGCCTTTATCGGGTCAGGGCTGGCCGTGGACGGGGCCCGCCTCGAGGCGGCCATCCGGCGGGGGGTGGAGGCGGCGACCCGGGACCACTCGTTGCGCTCCAGCATCTGCCACCCCATCACCCGGCAGAATCCCCAGACGAACACCGGCTACCGGGTCCCGGTGGTCCACTTCGAGTTTGCGGCTGGGGCCGACTACCTGGATCTGGTGATGCTCCCCAAGGGGTCGGGCTCGGAAAACCAGAGCTTTCTTAAGATGCTCAGCCCGGCCGACGGGGTCGCCGGTATTAAGCGGTTTATCCTGGAGTCCGTCCTGGAGGCCGGACCCAAGGGCTGCCCCCCCTACATCGTTGGGGTGGGGCTTGGGGGATCGGCCGACCTGTGCATGGTGCTGGCCAAGCGGGCCCTCCTGCGGCCCATCGGCAGCCATAACCCCGACCCGGCAGTGGCCGCCCTGGAGGTTGAGCTCCTTGAGGATGTCAACCGGCTGGGGATCGGGCCCCAGGGGCTGGGCGGGGCGGTGACGGCCCTGGCCGTCCACGTCGAGCACGCCTACACCCACATCTCCCAGAATCCCGTCGCCGTGAATATCCAGTGCTGGCGGGGCCTCCGGGCCGCCGCCCGGGTCTACCCCGACGGTCGAACGGAGCTGCTCTCCCAATGGCAACCTGGCGGCTGACTACCCCCTTAACCGAGGCCGAAATCCGGCAGCTGCAGGCCGGCGACCTGGTCTTCCTCGACGGCCGGGTCGTGGGTGTCCGGGATGCCACCCTGATCCGCATCTTCGACCAGGGGATTGAACCCCCCATCGACCTTTCGGGGGCCGCGGTACTCCACACCGCCCCGAACGTCCGGCGGGAGGGCGACCGGTACGTTCCCCTGTCGGTGGGAACCACGACCAGCGCCCGGATGGACCGCTTCACCTGGGGCCTCCTGGAGCGGTACGGGGTCCGGGCCATCATCGGCAAGGGCGGCCTCTACCTGCCTGAAAGCCTGCAGGCCTTTAAACAGTTCGGCGGCTGCTACTTAGCCATCGTTGGGGGTGCGGCCGCCTGGCAGACCCTCCAGACCGAGGCCATTGAGGCCGTCTACTGGGAGGACCTGATGCCCGAGGCCCTGTGGGTCTTCCGGGTTAGGGACCTGGGGCCGCTGTTTGTGGCCATAGACAGCCACGGCCGGAGCCTTTACGCCGAGGTCGGCGCCGAGGCCCGCCGGCGGCTGGGTCAGATTCTGGGCGGGGGGTGAGCGCCCTGACCGAACCGGAGGTTCTTTCGGCGGATATCCTCATCCTGGGCGGGGGTGGGGCCGGCACTTTGGCCGCCCTCCACGCCGCCGACCATCCCGGCCTGAAGGTTGCGGTGGCCGTAAAGGGTCTGCTGGGCAAGAGCGGCTGCACCCGGATGGTCCAGGGCGGCTACAACGCCGTCCTCCACCCCGACGACTCCCTTGAACGGCACTTCCTTGATACCTTGAGAGGCGGGGCCTTTATCAACGACCAGGAGCTGGTCTGGATCCTGGTCAGCGGGGCCCCCCGAATGGTGGCCGAGCTGGAGAACCGCTACGGCTGCTTCTTCGACCGCAACCCCGACGGCACTATCCACCAGAAACCCTTCGGGGGCCAGACCTTCGACCGGACGGTCCACCGGGGAGACCTTACCGGCATCGAGATTATGGAGCGGTTGCGCCAGGCCCTTCTGGCCCGGGACTCGGTCCTGGCTCTCGAGGAACACCGGGCGGTGGGCCTCCTGTGGGACCGGGGCCGGAGCCGCATCTGCGGGGCCCTGTTGCTGGACATCCGGCGGGGGCGCTTTCTGGTTGTCCGGGCGCGGGCCACCCTGTTGGCCACCGGCGGCGGGCCGACCATGTACCGGCTGGCCACCCCTTCCCGGGAGAAGAGCCTGGACGGGATCGTCTTGGCCTACGAGGCCGGTGCCCGGCTGATGGACATGGAGATGGTCCAGTTCCACCCCACGGCCCTGGTGGTGCCCGGCTCGGAGCTAAACGGGGCGGTGCTGGAGGAGGGCTTGCGGGGGGCCGGGGCTTATCTTTTAAACAATCAGGGCGAGCGCTTTATGGCCCGCTACGATCCGGAGCGGCTGGAACGCTCCACCCGGGACGTGGTTTCTCGGGCCTGCTACTTAGAGGTCATGGCCGGCCGGGGCACTCCCAACGGCGGTGTCTGGCTGGACATCAGCCACCTGGGCCGGGATACGGTCGAAGCCCTCTTTCCGGGGATGGTGGAGCGGAGCCGGGCGGCCGGGGCCGACCTGGCTGCCGGCCCGGTGGAAGTGTCGCCGGCCGCCCACTTTATTATGGGCGGGGTGGAGATGGACACCCGGTGCCGCACCGGCCTCCCCGGCCTTTACGTGGCCGGTGAGGATGCCGCCGGCGTCCAGGGAGCCAACCGGCTAGGGGGAAACGGCGTGGCCGAATCGACGGTTTTCGGGGCCCTGGCTGGGGCCGTAATGGCCGAGGAGGTGGTGGGCGTGCCCGCCCTGGATCCGGACCCGGCCGAGGTTAGCCGCCACATTGAAGTGGCCACGGCGCCCCTTAGGCGGGAGGTTGGGGAGGATGTCTACGGCCTGCTAGACCGGCTCCGGGAGCTGATGTGGCAGAAGGTTGGGGTTGTCCGCGACGGTGCGGGCCTTAGGGCCGCCCTGGCCGAGCTTGCCGACCTTAAGGCCCGGGCCGACCGGGTGAAGGTCGACGGCTCCCCGGCCTTCAACCTGGAATGGCAGCAGGCTATCAACCTCAGAAACCTGGTCGAAGCCTCGGAGCTGGTGGCGGTCGCCGCGCTTTTCCGGACGGAGAGCCGGGGCGCCCACTACCGGGCAGATTTCCCGGAGCAGGACGACGAAAACTGGCTCTGCAACGTCGCCCTAGTGCGCACTGAAGATGGGCCCCGCCTGGAAAAGCGGCCGGTCCGGCTCACCCGGTTCAATCCCCTAGCGCCGGGGAGGCGGCCGTGAAGGGGGACGAGCGAACCATTCGGGTTGTCCGAACGGGGGAGGGTGGCCGGCGGTACTTCCAGGTTTTCCGGGTGCCCTGCGGCCCGCAGACGACGGTGCTGGACGGGCTGACCTACATCCACCGGCACCTCGACCGGACCCTGGCTTTCCGGTACGCCTGCCGGCAGGCCATGTGCGGGACCTGCGGGGTGGTGGTGAACGGGGTGGAGCGGCTCGCCTGCTACACGTTGCTCCGGGCCGTCCCCGGCCGGGTAGTGACCGTGGAACCGCTGCGCCACCTG
Source organism: Chloroflexota bacterium (assembly GCA_040289115.1). Classification (GTDB taxonomy): domain Bacteria; phylum Chloroflexota; class Dehalococcoidia; order JAUQQI01; family JAUQQI01; genus JAUQQI01. The sequence goes on along the minus strand of PSKS01000005.1, from coordinate 17,600 downwards.
CCGGTGGTCCGGGACCTGGTGGTGGACCTAGGGCCGTTTCTGCGGACCTGGGGCGCGGTGGGGCCGGCCTTTGTGGGGGCCGCCGATGACACCGGGCCAGCCCAAATCCGGCCAGACGAACCCGACCGGCGGGTCATCGACCGGCATCGGGAATGCATCTCATGCGGCCTGTGTTACTCGGCCTGCGACGTGGTGGGAAGCCGGCCTGGGTTTCCGGGGCCGGCAGCCCTCAACCACGCCCTCTGCCTTGTGCTGGACCGACGGGATGGCGCCCGTCAGGCCCGGCTTAAGGCCGTGGACGGTCCGGACGGCTGCTGGGCTTGCCACGGCCTCCTTACGTGCGCCGCCGTCTGCCCTAAGGGGCTGGAGCCGGCGGCCGCAATCGAAAGGCTTAAGCGGCTGGTAGCCCTCGGAAAGGATAGTGTTGCGGTCTGAAGCCGGGCGTTCGGCCTACCCACTAAGCTGGCCCCGGGCCCACCGGGCCGGGGTCTGGGCCCGACGGCTGCAGCGGCTCACGGGGGTTTTTCTGGTAGGCTTTGCCCTCTGGCATATTTTCGGGCTGGTTGGGGCCGCCCACGACCGGGCCCGGTTGGCCGACCTGGTCTCGGCACTATATAATCCGGTTTTCCTGGGCCTTTTGCTGGCCAATCTTGGGTTTCACACTTTCAACGGCCTGCGGAGCATCCTTTTCGAACTGGGTTTGGTCGGGGTGAAGCGGCAGGCCGGGTTGATTCTGCTGGCGGCCGTGGGCACGGGCCTGCTGGTGGGCCTTGGGCTTCTCTGGAGGCTACGGTGACGGGCGAAAGGGGCTGGTGGGTGGTGCAACGGGTGACTGGGGTGCTGCTGGCGGGGTCGGTGGGCCTTCACCTCTGGGCGCAAGTGGGGGGCCTTCCGGACCTTACGGTGCGGTTTTTAAACGACCTGCTCCTCCTGGTCCTGGTGGTGGTCCACAGCATTCCCGGGCTGCGGGCGATAATCTACGACCACGTGGCGGACAACGGGCTCCGGGCCTGGGCCGACCGCCTGCTCCTGCTGGGGGGCGCTGGTCTGGTCGGATACGGGGCCTGGGGCCTCTGGGTATTTTTTACCTAAGGAGGGAGGGCCATGCTGAAGGTTAATTTCATAGCCGCGGCGCTGGTGTTTGCGGGGCTTGTGGCGGCTGCCTGCGCCCCGGCCGGGGCACCGGCTCCGGCCCCGAGTCCGGGCGCCGTAAAGGCCCCGGCTAAGGTGACCATTGCCTACCAGCCGGGCCTTGGTTACGCCCAGCTCATCATCATGAAGCGGCAGCAGGTGCTGGAAAAGCGGTTCCCCAACACCACCTTCGAGTGGAAAATTCTGGCGGCCGGGGCCCCCATCCGGGACGGGATGATCGCCGGCCAGATCCAGGTGGGGGCCGGCGGTACGGGTCCCTTCCTGGTGGGTTGGGACCGAGGTGTGGGTTGGCGGATCTTATCGTCCTTGAATCAGATGGACCTCTGGCTCATGACCGTGGACCCGAATATTAAAAGCCTTCGGGACATAAAGCCCGGAATGCAGGTTGGTCTGCCGGCCCCGGACTCCATCCAGGCGGTGGTTCTGCGCCGGGCCGCCCAGCAACAGCTGGGCAATCCCAACGCCCTGGACCAGAATCTGGTGGCCATCGCCCACCCGGCCGGGGTCCAGGCCTTGCTGGGGGGCCAGCTGGCCGCCCACCTGACGTCGCCGCCCTTCCAGTTCCAGGAGAAGGACGCTGGGGCCAGGGTTATCCTGCGCAGCTTCGACGTCTTCGGACCCCACACCTTTAACAGCGTCTGGGTAATGGAAAGCTTTTATAACGAATACCCCGAATTCAATAAGGCCTTTTACGAGGCCGTCGTCGAAGCGACCCGCCTGATCAAAGAGCGGCCGGATGAGGCGGCCCGGCTGGTGGCCGAGGAAGAGGGGGGCCAGGTCTCGCCCCAGACCTACCGGGACTGGATGACCCGGGAGGGGATGGTCTACGACACGGTCCCCCGGGGCTTCTTGAAGTTCGCCGAATTTATGCGGAGCATCGGGATGATTTCGAAGGTCCCGTCCTCGATAAAGGAGCTGACGGTGCCCTTCCTGGGCGATGCCGGGGACTAACTTTTCGGGGGGCGTTATGAAGCCCGTTGTGGTAGTCGACGACATCCGGATCGAGTATGCCGACCCTGAAGGTCGCCGCTTCACGGCGGTGGACGGTGTGGCCTTCGAGGTGCGGGAAGGGGAAAAGTTCATCATCATCGGCCCCTCCGGTTGCGGCAAGACCACCCTGCTCCGGGCCATCGCCGGCTTCGTTATGCCCAGCCGGGGCCGGGTGCTAGTGGCGGGGGAGCCGGTCCGGGAGCCGGGCCCCGACCGAGCGGTGGTTTTCCAGGAGTTCGACCAGCTCTTCCCCTGGCGCACGGTCCTGGACAACGTCGTCTACGCCCTTAAGGTGACCGGCCGGGCCCGGGGTCGGACGGCGGTGGAGCAGGCCCACCATTTCCTGCGGCTGGTGGGCATTGAGGCGGCTGCCGATAAGTACCCCCACCAGCTTTCCGGCGGGATGAAGCAGCGGGCTGCCATCGCCCGGGCCCTGGCCATCGGGCCAAAGATCCTGCTCATGGATGAGCCGTTCGGCGCCCTCGACGCCATAACCCGGACCCAGCTTCAGCAGGAGCTCAACCGCATCTGGGCCGAGACCGGTGTAACCATCATCCTGGTAACCCACTCCATCCAGGAGGCGGCCTACCTGGGCCACCGGGTCCTGGTAATGGCCGCCAATCCCGGCCGGGTTCAGGCCATCGTTAACACCGAGCACGTGGACGACATGGACAGTGAGGCCTTCGCCGAGGCCACCCGCCGGCTCCGCCGCCTTCTGGGCGGGGAGGCCGAGGCCCGGGCTGTCCGGGAGGAGGGAGCAAAATGAGGGGAGAGCTGCCCGTAACCCGGCCCCGCCCGATGGCGGTGCCGGGACTGCTTCGGAATCCCTGGACCCGCCGCCTGCTGATCCTGGTGGGTCTTATCCTCCTCTGGCAGGTCTACGTTACGGCCGCCCAGGTAAAGCCGTTGCTCTTTCCGTCGCCGACGGCGGTGGCCGAGGCCCTGGTTCGGGACCTGGCAAACCTTTCCATTCCCCGAAGCACCCTGACAACCTTGCAGTTTCTGGTCATCGGCACCCTGCTCGGGGCGGCCTTGGGACTGCTGCTGGCCGCCTTCTCCATCACCTCAGACGTGGGCCACGACCTGCTGTCGATCCTTACGTCGGTCTTCAACCCCTTGCCGGGGGTGGCCATCCTGCCCCTAGCCATGATCTGGTTCGGCCTCACCCCCACCGCCATCATCTTCGTGGTGGCCTACGCCACTATCTGGCCCATCGCCATCAGCACCGACATGGGCTTCCGGACGGTCAGCCCCACCCTGCAGCTGGCCGCCCGGACGCTGGGGCTTAAGGGCCTGAGGCTGGTCTGGGACGTCCTTCTGCCGGCGGCCCTGCCCCACCTCATCTCGGGCCTGAAGGTGGCCTGGGCCTTCGGCTGGCGGACGGTGGTGGCCGCCGAGCTCGTCTTTGGGGTGGCCGGGGCCCAGGGGGGGCTGGGCTGGTATATTAACACAGCCCGGTATTTTCTGGAGACGCCCCGGGTCTTCGCCGGCCTGATCATCATCTCCTTGCTGGGTATCGCCGTCGAGTACGCCTTCCGGTTAATGGAGTTCCGGACCATCGAGCGCTGGGGGATGAAGAAGGCGGGCTGACCCGTTGCTTTGGGCCAGCAGACGGGTTTATCCTTAAAAATGTGAGCGACCCTAATCCGGCCGGTGAACCGAAGCCGGGTCCCGTCGTCCTCTTCGGCTCAGGCGAAACTGGCCCGACGGGCCGACTGGCCTGCGAACGGATTTTCGGCCGATACCGGCGGCCGGTCCGGGTAATAATCCTGGAGACCCCGTCCGGCTTCCAGCCGAACTCGGCCCTGGTGGCGGGTAGAATCGCCGATTTCTTCCGCCAGCGGCTCCAAAACTTCGCCCCCGACGTGACAGTTGTCCCGGCCCGGCGGCGGGATTCCGAACTGGGAACCAATAACCCGGGCCTGCTGGCACCCATCCGACGGGCGGATGTCATCTTCTTGGGCCCGGGCAGTCCTACCTATGCCGTAAAACACCTGGCGGACACCCTAGCCTACCGGGCCATTGCGGCCCGGCACCGGCAGGGCGCGGCCCTGGTCCTAGCCAGCGCGGCGACCATCGCCTTCGGGGCCTATGCCCTGCCGGTGTATGGAGATTTATAAGGTTGGCGAGGACCCCCACTGGCAGCCCGGACTCGGCCTCTTCGACCTGTACGGCTTGCCGCTGGTTATCATCCCCCACTGGAACAACCGGGAGGGCGGCGAAGAGCTGGACACCAGCCGCTGTTTCATGGGGCGGGAGCGGTGGGCCCGCCTCGAGGCCCTGCTTCCCCCCGGGCTTACAGTGCTGGGCATTGAGGAGCACACCGCCGCCATCGTCGATTTCGAACAAGGACGGGTGGAGGTGCTGGGCCGGGGGGCCGTAATTATCTGGCGGAACCGGCAGGAATTGGCCTTTGCGGCCGGTGAGGCGTTTCCCCTCGACCTGCTCGGCCGGTGGGAAATCCCACCGGCCGAGCGGTTTCCCATGCCCGAAGGCATCCCCGAACCGTCAGAGCCAGAGCTGCCGGCGGAGGTGGTCCGCCTGGTCTGGGAGCGGGAGGCTGCCCGACGGGCCGCCGACTGGGCCCGGGCGGATGCCCTCCGCGGCGAGCTTTATCGCCTCGGCTACGAGGTTCAGGACACCCGGGAAGGTCCCCGCTGGCGCCCAGCCGGGCAGGGCCACGCCCCATTCCGCCCCGTTCCCACCCCCGAAACCTTATCCGGAACCTGACGACCCACCTGGCCGTGGCGGCTGGGGCCTTCTCGGGCCTCTTCGGCGCCTGGATTTTCCTGGGCAAGCCGGATATTCCCATGATGCTGAACGGGGTGCTGGCCGCCCGGGCGGCCAGCACCGCCGCCTGCGCCTACGATGTCTACCTAAGGCGGCAGGAGAGCGCCCGCCGGGCCCGGGAGGCAGCCGAGGTCGACCTGGCCCGGATGGGTCTGGAGGTGGTGTCCCTCACCATTCACCAAGGCCCTCGGTCGGCCCCAGGTGGCCCAGGTGAATATGAACCTCAGTTTAGTTTTGCCCCAAGCGCTACCTGAAGAGCCCTGGTCGGGCCGCCCCTCAGTGGGGCAGAACTTTAACCGTGGCGGAGCGGACGCGGACACTTACCATCGGACCAATGTAAGGGCTGCGCCCACACTTTGCCCGGTAGGCCTCGTCGATGTAGACCTGAACCAGGTGGTCCGCCGGAATCGGCTCGAAGCTGTCCTCCCTCGCCATGCGGCCGACCATGATCCGCCCCGCTCGCTGGCGCGCCACAGCCCGGTACCAGCGCGATTCCCGCCCGTACTAGGCGCCCACTTATACGGCATCGTCAACGACCACGCACCAGACCAGCGTCGGGGGCCAGTACGTCGCCCCATCCTCACCCAGGGGTGAGATGCGCACCGCTTCGGCTTGCGCAAACCTGCGCAGCTCGTCTTCTGGCCAGACGTCGGCCGGCATTTCCCGGCGGTATTGTTCCTCAGGCTAAAGTTCTTATAGAATCTATAAGAGGGGAGACCTGGTTGGTAAGTTGAGCGTGGGTATGGCGAACAAAGCCGACCGGACCGAAAAAGCCGATAAAAAGCGGCTCATTATCGTCGACGACGAGCCCATCATCCGGATGGACCTGCGGGAGATGCTGACCGGCCTCGGGTACGAGGTGGTCGCCGAGGCCGCCGACGGTGCCACGGCCATTACCCTGGCCAAACAGCTAAAGCCCGACCTGGTAATCATGGACATAAAGATGCCGGGCCTCGACGGCATCACCGCCGCCCGCATCATCGCCGAGGAGCGGATCGCCCCCGTTTTGCTCCTTACGGCCTACAGCCAGCCGGAACTGGTGGAAGGGGCCAAGGGCGCCGGTGTGATTGCCTACCTGGTCAAGCCTTTCCGGGAAAGCGACCTTGGCCCGGCCATTGAGGTGGCCATCGAACGATATCGGGAGCTACAGGCCCTCGAAAAAGAGGTGGCCGACCTTAAAGATGCCCTCGAGACCCGCAAGTTGGTGGACCAGGCCAAGGGCATCCTGATGGATACCCAGGGTCTTACCGAGGCCGAGGCCTTCCGGCGTATCCAGCGGCTCTCCATGAACACCCGCCGGCCGATGAAGGAGATCGCCCAGGCCATCATCCTGGCCCACCAGCTCGGTAAGGAGCTTTGAGCGCCCCAGGCCGGCCCGCCGGGGCCTTTCGCCTCTCGGTCTTAATCCCCGTCTACAATGAGGTCTCCAGCATCAGGGAGGTCCTCGAGCGGGTGAGCCGGGTGCCGGTGGAGAAGGAGATTATCGTCGTCGACGACTGCTCCACCGACGGCACCGACCGAGTCCTGGCCGACATGGCCCTCCCGGACCTTAAGGTCATCCGGCACGAAACGAACCGGGGCAAGGGGGCCGCCCTCCGGACTGCCCTTAAGGCCGCCACCGGCGACGCCGTCATCTTCCAGGATGCCGACCTGGAGTACTACCCCGAGGACTACCCCATCCTCCTCGAGCCCATCGCCAGCGGCCGGGCCAAGGTAGTCTACGGCTACCGGGACCTCTCCCTCCAGAAGCCCCTCCTGCGCTGGGGTAACCGGTTTTTAACCTGGCTTACCAACCGCCTTTACGGAAGCCAGCTGCGGGACATGGAGACGTGTTATAAGGTTCTGAGTCGGGAAGTTTACTCCCGACTCAACATCGAATCCGACCGTTTTGAGATCGAGCCCGAAATTACGGCTAAGGTCCTGCGGTGGGGCTACGAGATATTCGAAGTACCGATCCGCTACTCGCCGCGCGGCGAAAAGAAGCTCTCACCTTGGCGGGATGGCCTGCCCGCCGTCCTCACGCTGCTCAAATACCGGTTCAGGCCCGTCTGACCCGGGCCGACCTCCTGGCGCCTCTCCTTCTGGGCCTGGCCGTGGTCGGGGCCCACCACCGGCTCCTCGACCCTGACCTGGTCCCCTCAGGCTACGACCTGTTGACCTATTTTTACCCCTACCGGGTCGCCGTCACCGAGGCTTTGGCCCAGGGCCGGCTGCCCCTCTGGAACCCCTACATTTTTGGGGGTGCCCCCCTTTTTGCCAACATCCAGGCGGCGGTCCTTTACCCGCCGAACCTTGTCACCCTTTACCTGCCGCCCTTCTCGGCCTTCGTCGCCCTTATCTTCTTCCACCTCTGGGTGGCTGGTCTGGGAATGTACCTTTTGGGTCGGCTCGGACTGGGGCTGGGGGTGCCCGCCGCTCTCCTGGCCGCCCTCACCTACGGCCTGAGCGGGTTCCTTGCCCAGCAGCTGGGCCACCCCAACCAGACGGCCGCTTCCGCCTGGCTCCCCTGGGTTCTGCTGGGCACCGTCCGGCTGGTGCGGGGCGGGCCCAGTTGGCTGCCCCTTACAGCCCTCTTCATCGGGCTGCAGCTTCTGGCCGGTCATCCCCAGGAGACCTACCTTACTCTGGTGGCCGCCGGCCTCCTGGCCGCCTACGAGGCCCGGGGGCTCCGCTTTCCGGCGGCGGGGATTCGGATCTTGGGATTCGGCCTGGCCGTGGCCCTCGGCTTTGGGCTGGCCGCGGTTCAGGTTCTGCCTTCCTGGGAGCTGAGCCGGCTTTCCATCCGGGGTGAGGGCCTCTCCTTCCGGGAGGCCGTAAGCTTTTCGCTGCCCCCTTGGGAACTGCTCCGGTCCCTTTTGCCCACCTACGGGGACAACCCCTTTAACGAGTTCATTGCCTACGTCGGGTTCATTCCCCTGGGGCTCGCCCTGGCCGGGGTTTTGGGGGCCGGAGGCAGGCCCCACCGCACCTACGCCCTGCTTTTGGGGGCTATCGCCCTGGCCCTGGCCATGTCGGCGTACAACCCCCTGAGCCCGGTCCTTTACGACCTGGTGCCGGGCCTGCGGCTGTTCCGGGTGCCGGCCCGCTGGCTCTTACTTTATACCCTGGCCGTTGCCCTTCTGGCCGGAATCGGTCTGGAGGCCGGCCTGGATAGAGGGGCAGGTGGACAGCGGGTAAAGGTGGCGGCCCTCTGGCTAGCGGGTCTGCTGGTTTTGGGGTTTATCCTCTTAAGCTGGCAGCCGGTGCTTACCTTCCCCGAGGGGCCGGCCCGGACCGTCTGGGTTCCGGCTGCGGCCCTTACCGCCTTTTTGGCCACCTTCTGGCCCGTGGGCCTGCCGGCCGCCCGCACCATCGCCTGGGCCCTTATCCTTCCGGCGGCGGTGGAGCTTAGCCTGGCCGTGAACGGCCTGGAGGTCACCCGGGTCTTTCCGGCAGCCTTCCTGACGGCGGACCGGCCGGCCCTGAGCCAGCTCCGCCTCGAGCAGGAGCCTGTGGTCCTGTCCCTGGTGGACACCCGTTTCCAGCCCGGAGACCAGGCCGACGTCATCAGGGCCTGGTCCCGGGGCTATCCCGAGGCCCAGGTTAAAGAGGGTTTGATTTTCCTGAAGTATAAAGAGGCCGTTGTGCCTAACCTGGGGATGGTCTACCGGCTGCCCACCGTCGACGGCTACGACGGCGGGATGCTCCCGTCGGCCGCCTACTGGGAGTTTAAGCGGGCCTGGCTGGAATACGAGGCGAGCCGGACCGGCCGGCCTGAAATCGTCGAAAACCTTCACGCCGACTCCCAGCTCCGGTTCGACCTGGACATTATTCCCGATTCCGCCGTCCTTTCAGGTCTGGGGGTCCGGTATGTGGTGATGGACAAGACCCGGGACCGCTGGGTTGATGGGGTTTATTACGACCTATCCACTGCCGCCCCCTTGCGTCGGGGGGACCAACAGATTTACCTGCTGCCGTCGGGGACCTGGGCCACCGCGGTCGGGGTGATAAGCCGGCCGGCACCCGAGGCTCACCCTGGTCCCGGGGAGGCCCTGGCGGTGCTGACGGTGGTCGGGCCCGGGGAGGCTTTGAGTTTTACCCTGCGGGCCGGGGTGGAGACCGGACCTGGGGGCACCGAGGCCCGACCGGTGGAAACGGCCGATGGCGAGGCCTATCTTAAAGTTTTCAAGCTGCCTCGGCCGACCCCGGTGAGTCGACTGGTGGTGGAGGGGGCCTCCACCAACCGCGTCATCCTGCGGGCGCTAAGCCTGGTGGACGAGCGAAACTACGCCGTCGAGCCGGTACCCCTCGACCCGGCCCTCAGGTTGGTCCACAGCGGCGACCTGAAACTTTACCGGGTCCTTACCGACCGCCCGAAGGTCTACCTGGCCCGCGACTGGCAGGCCACGGCCCTGCCGGACCAGGCCGTCCGGGCGATGGCCCAGGGTCGGGTCGTGGTCGAGCGCCAGCTTGGGTTTCCCCCCGGGCCTTCGGTCCCCCTTGCGGGCGAAACTGTGGAAGTGAGCCGACAAACCCCCGAGGAGCTCAGGGTGCGGGTACGCCTCCTCCGGCCGGCCCTTCTGGTTTTCGCCGAGGCTTTCTTCCCCGGCTGGACGGCCGCCATCGACGGCCGGCCGGCGGGGCTGATCCGGGTCAATTATCTCTTCCAGGGGCTTGAGCTTCCGGCAGGCGACCACGAAGTGACCCTTAGCTACCGGCCGGCAACCCTCCGGCTTGGCCTGACGGTAACCGGATGGTCCCTTCTGCTCTGGGTTTTGGCCCTCGGTTTCGGGCTTGTGGGGGGCCGGGTCTTTAAACCTTAAAGCGCTCGCCCCCGAAAACCGGGCGGTGGGGGGCGGGCCGGGGCAGGTCTGGCAGCCGGGCGTCGGCAAAGTAGGGGAAGTCAAACCGGACCTGGCCCCCGGGTTTGAGGCCCGGGATCGGCATCAGCCGGGCCGTGAGGGGCTTTCGCAGAACCACCGAAAGGGCCGCCACATCCAGGAGGATGGCCGCAATTTCGGCCTCGGAAACATCTTCGGGTAACGGCACCACGTCGAGGCCGGTGCCGCAGACGGCCGAGCAGGCCAGCACCGCGGCCAGGGGAAGCTTGCCCTCGGCAAACCGGCGGGCCAAGACGTTATCCTCTAGGATGGGGAGCATCAGGCCGGAGAATCCGGCCTTGCGAATCCGCAGGCGGCGGAGCCTGGCGGCGACGGCGGCCGATAGGAAGAGGGTGCCCGGACCCCCGGTTTCCCCACCCCCCAGCCGCTCCAGGGCCTCCCCGATGCTGGCCGGCGTCTCTGGGAACGGGGCCGGGGTGAGGTCCACCCCCAGGTAACGCCAGCCCAGGCGGGCGGCTAACGGCCTTATCCGACGGCCGACCCGGGCGGCCGCTTGCCGGAGGGCTCCTTCCCAGGCCGCAAGCCTGGCTTCCAGGGGCCGGCTGTCTTCGAAGGCTTCGACGGCCAGGTCGGCCGCTTCCAGGGCGACGGATACTGCCGGGGGCCCGCCGTCGTGGTAAGCGGCCGGCAGGAATGGAATGCCCGGGGGGCAGTTGGCTAAGGCGGCGAACCGCAGGTTGCCGAATCCGGCTTCGGTGCGGGCGGCCACAGCCTTGACCACCCAGGCCGCCACTCGGACCGCGGCCAGGTCGACGGTGCCGTTGCGGGCAACTTCTACGGCGGCGAAGACCCGCCCTGTGGTCGCCAGCAGGTCGGCGATGGCCTGGGCTCCCCCCTCCCCCACGGCCACGGGCCCGACTGAGACGTAATCGAAGCCAAGATTGGCGGCAAGCTCTTCCAGTCGGCGGCCGAAATCAACCAGCCGCTGGGGGCTCTGGGTGTATGGGGGCAGGGCCAGGCGGGTAGTTTGTACTTCGTAGCCGGCCCGGGCCAGCCGCCCCCGGACAGCCCCGAGAAACTCGGGGGCGGCATCCAACCGGGCCGGGTCGGGCCCGGTCCCCAGGTCGGCCCCGACCGTGACCGAACGGACCTTCACCGTCCCAGCCGCCGGCCCAGCATCCGGCCCAAGGTGGTGCGCAGGTAGTTTTCGTACTGGCCGACCCGGCGGAACTTCTCGTAGCGGGCCTTAAGGAGCCGACCCACCGGCTGCCGTTCCAAGTCCGAAAGCTCGGCCAGAATTGCCGACCGAAGCTCCCGCGCGGTTGCGGCCGGGTCCACGTGGGCTCCGCCTGGGGGCTCCGACACCACCCGGTCGATGAGCCCCAGCTCCTTCAGGTCCCGGGCCGTGAGCCGCAGGGCCTGGGCCACCTCGGCCGCCCGGGAGGCGTCCCGGTAGAGGATGGCCGCCGCCCCCTCTGGGGCAATAACCTCGAAGGTGGCGTTTTCCAGCATTATGATCCGGTCGGCCAGGGCGAGGGCGAGGGCCCCGCCGCTCGCCCCCTCCCCGACTACCACCGCCACCGTGGGCACCGGAAGCTCGCTCAGGGTTCCCAGGCACTCGGCGATGGCCCCGGCCAGCCCCCGCTCCTCGGACTCCAGGCCGGGATAGGCGCCTGGGGTATCTATCAGGGTGATGAGGGGCAGGCCGAACTTCCCGGCCAGGGCCATTATCCGGCGGGCCTTACGGTAGCCTTCGGGCATGGCCCGGCCGTCCCGACCCGTTCGCTCCTGGCCGATTACAGCCACCGCCCGCCCGGCGAACTCCCCCACCCCGGCCACTACCGCCGGGTCGTCGGCGTAGAGCCGGTCGCCGTGGAGTTCGATGAAGCTGCTCAAAAGGTAGCCGATAAGGGTTCGGGCCGTGGGCCGCCGAACGTCCCGGGCTCGCTGAACCACGTCCCAGGCGCTTTCGGCCTCCGCCTTCAGAGGCTCCTCGGCCCAGCGCCGGGCCGCCGGGGTAAAGCCAGCCCGGGCGGTAAGCAGCCGGAGCATTTCGGCCAGGGTGGCCCGGAGCCGGGGCCTGGGCACAACCAGGTCCAGCTGGCCGTGGGCGAGCATGAACTCGGCCCGCTGGGCCTCCGCAGGCAGTTTCTGGCCGATGGTCTGCTCGATAACCCGGGGGCCGCTAAAGCCGATGAGGGCCCCGGGCTCGGCCAGGACCACGTCTCCCAGGCTGGCAAAGCTGGCCAAAACCCCGCCAGTGGTGGGGTCGGTCAGAACGGAGATATAGGGGATGCGGGCCTGGTGGAGGCGGCGGGCAGCCGCGGCCGTCTTGGCCATCTGCATCAGGGAGAGCATCCCCTCCTGCATCCTGGCCCCCCCGCTGGCGGCCACCGTTATCGCCGGCTGCTTTCGACGCAGGGCCCGCTCGAAGGTTCGGGCGACCTTCTCCCCGACCACCGACCCCATACTGCCCCCCAGGAACTCAAATTCCATAACCGCAATGGTCACCGGCTGGCCGTCGATGGTGCCGGTGCCGGTAATGACCGCCTCGGTGAGGCCCGTCCGATGCTGAGCCTCCGCCAGGCGCTCATGGTAGGATACCCGGTCGGTGAACCGCAGTGGGTCGGCTGAGGCGAGCCAGCGGTCGGTCTCCCGGAAACTCCCAGGGTCCAGCAGGAGGCTGAGCCGCTGGCGGGCCGAAATTCGGAAGTGGTGGCCGCATCGCCCGCAGACCCGGTAGCGCTTGAAATCCGGCTGCGACTCCAGGTCGGCCCCGCACTGGGGGCAGGCGGTGGGCTCGGCCGGGGGCCCTTCCCCGCCCTCCCGTCGGGCGAAGATCGAAGTCACCAATTGGGGCAGCCTGTCCACCATCCCTCCTTTGCCAACGTCCGGCAAACTCCTGATTCTAGGATAGGCCGCGGCTTACTTGCTGTCAAAGCCAGTTCGTCTTATCATACCGGGGATGGGCACCAAAGTGGTCTTCGGTCTCGGGTATATCGGGTCCGAACTTGCCCGTCGACTCCTGCTGGCCGGTCACCGGGTGGTGGGCTTCGACAGTGGGTTCAATACCCCGCCGGCGGCCTGGGCCGGCCTTAAGGCCTTGGGCGACTTGGAGGTCATCCGGGGGGATGTGGCCGACCCTGGGGCGGTGGAGGAGGCCTTCCGTCGGGCCCGCGGGGCCGACGGGGTATTTTTCACGGCGGCCCAGGCCAGCGCCCACCCCGAGGCCGCCCCCTGGGAGTACACCGAGCGGACCAATATCGTGGGTTTTCGAACGGTCCTCGACCTGGCGCTACGGGCCGAGGTGGGCAGGTTCGTTTACGCCAGCTCCTTAAGGGTTCACGGCTCGCCACTGCCGGCCCGGGTCGGTCCCGAGACCCCCTACCGCTGGCCGGGCGACCCCGTCCACTGGACCCAGGCCTTTAACGAGGGCCTCCTTCGGGACCGGGCTGGGCGAGGCGGCCTGCGGGGGGTGGCGGTGCGGCTGGGGGTCGTCTACGGGGTGGGGCCGGTGATGCGCACCGATCCCAGGTTTATGACGGTGGTCAACCGCTTCTGCCTGGCGGCCGTCCGGGGCGAGCCCCTCCAGGTTCACCCCCAGGCCGTGGGCTACCAGGCCTTCGTCCACCTGCAGGATGCCGTCGCCGGCCTCCTAACCGCGGCCGAATTGCCCACTGAAGCCCCCTTTGTGGCCCTCCCCCTGGCCACGGGCTTTTTTACGGTTTCGCAGGTCGCCCGGATCGTCAGGCAGGCCGGCCGGCGGCGGGGCCTTAAGGTCAAGGTGATCGACCGGGCACCCCGAGCCCGATACCCGCGCCCCAACCTGGAGCCCGGAAGTGGCCGGCTCCTTCCGGCCCGGCCGGTATCCTTGGCCGAGGGGGTGGAGGAGCTTTTAGACTACTGGGTGCGCAGCCTCTCCAAATGAGGGTGCTGGTAACCGGGGCCACCGGCCTCATCGGCCGGGCCCTCATCCCGGAACTGCTGGCCGCCGGCCACGAGGTGGTCGGCCTGGCCCGCCGTCCCCGGCCGGAGGCCAACCTGCCCGTCGAGTTGATCCTCGCTGACATAACCGACCCGAGCCTGGGCCGACGGATCCCCCGGGTCGAGGCCGTGGTCCACCTGGCTGGGTTAGCCGACGCCGGCGCCTCCTGGCAGGACCCGGCCGCCTACCTGGCCGTGAACGCCTGGGGAACTTTGAACCTGCTCTTTTTCGTCCGGGAGGCCGGTGCCCGCTTTGTTTTCGCTTCCTCCCAGCGGGTTTACCGCCCCGGCCGGCGGCTGGCCGAAACGGCCCCCATCGAACCCCGGGACCCTTACGGCTACTCCAAGTGGGTGGGGGAGGTCTGGTGCCAGATGTTCAGCCGCCTCTATGGGGTTCCGGTCGCGGTGGTCCGGTTCTTCTCGGTCTACGGTCCCGGGCAGGCCTGGAGCTCGGGACAGAGCGGGGTTCTTACCATCTTTCTGGAGCGGGCCCTGCGGGGCGAGCCCCTGGAAGTGCGGGCCCCCAGCCGGCGGGATTTTACCTACGTGGTCGACGCCGTCGCCGGCCTGCGGCTGGCCCTCGAGCGGCCAGAGGCCCCGGGCCGGGTTTACAACATCGCTACCGGCCGTGGAACGACCCTCCTGGCCGCTGCCCGGCTGGTCAAACGGCTCACCGGTTCCGCCAGCCCCGTGGTTGCCCGCCTTTCTGAGCCGGAGGAAAGCTTTGTGGCCGATATCGGGCGGGCCCAGCAGGAGCTGGGCTACGAACCCCGCTACACTTTAAGGGATGGGATCTGCGCCTATGTCCGCTGGCTCCGGGCCCGCCATCCTGCTTAAGGCTCGGCCTGTTGGCGGCCAGGTGGCCGACCGCCTGGCCCCACCCCGCCCCGACGGCCTGGAGCTTTACCTGGACGCGGCCGATCTGGCTGATACAGGCTGGGTCGGCCCCCTCCGGGCAGCCCTGGATCGGGCCTACCCCGACGGCCGGCCGCCCATCATCGTCGAAGGACCCCTCCGCTCCCTCGACGGGGCGTTCTTCGACGTTACCCGGTCTAGCCCCGCCGACTTGGAGGTCATAGCCCGGCTCACCCGCATTGGCCGGGAGCTGGGGGCAGTGGCCGCCAACATCCACTGCATAAACCCGTCGGCCGACCCGGCCGGCTTCGACCCCGGAAGGCAGCACCGGGACCGGCGGACCGCCCTGGAGTTTTTTAACGCCTACGCCGACTTATGCCGGGCCGCTGGCCTTGAACCCCAGGTGGAGAACGTCCCACCCATCGTCCGGATGCGGGAGGGCCGCTACCTGGTTTCCACCGAGGGTTTGGGCCCCGACGACCTGATTTTTTACCTGGAGCGGGTGCCAGGCCTGCGGCTCACCCTGGACCTTTCCCACGCCGGCCTTTTTGTAAACGCGGTGGACATGGCCTGGGGGCTTAAGGCCGTGCCCGCGGCGGAGCTTAAAAACCAGGCGGTCGCCGGCCTGCTAGCCGGCCTTCGGAAACGCTACCGGCCGCTCACCCTGGCCGAGTACGTGGAGGCGGTCTGCCCCTACGTGCTGACGGTTCACATCTCTAACGCCGCCGGCCTGCTGGGGGAGGGGCTCCCCTACCGGGAAGGTTGGTACGACCTGGATGGTCCCCTCCGCCAGCTCCGGACCTTCGCCAGGTATTTCGTGACCGAAACCATCGAGCCCGACCCGGAGCGGGCGGTTTACATGCGGCAGGTGCAAGCCCGGCTGATGGAGCTGGTTTGTGGACGTTGAGGGCATCGACCTCTTCGGACTGCTGGGCCGGCCCCGGTTGCCCATCCCCACCGAGAGGGCCCTGGCCCGGCTCCGGGCCGAGCGGGTACTCATCACCGGGGCGGGGGGGTCCCTGGGGTCGGCCTTGGCCCTTACCCTAGCCCGGGCCGGAGTTAAGGCTTTGGGCCTCTTAGACCACCACGAAAACTCCCTCTTCGAGCTCCGCCAGTGCCTTGCCCAGGAGGTCCCCGAAGTCCGGGCTGACTTTTTTCTGGCCGACGTGCGCCACCGCACCCGCCTCGAGGGGACGGTCCGGACCTGGCAACCGACGGTGGTCTACCACCTGGCCGCCTACAAGCACGTGCCCACCGGCGAGGAGTTCCCCGAGGAGGTGGCCGCCACCAACGTGCTGGGCACCTGGAACCTCCTGGAAGTCCTGCCCCCTTCGGTGGGGCGCTTCGTTTTCAGCTCCACGGACAAGGTGGTGAACCCGGCCGGGGTTTACGGTGCCACCAAACGGGTAGCCGAGCTGATGCTGCTGGCCCGGGGCCAGGAAACCGCCGTTGAGTTTGCGGTTCTGCGGTTGGTGAACACGGTGGGGGCTCGGGGCGGGGTCGTCCGAACCTTTATCCGCCAGCTCCGGGCCGGCCTACCCCTCACCGTTACTGACCCCAACATGACCCGCTACTGGGTCGCCTTCCCCGAAGCCATCGACTTCCTCGTCTGGGGCGGGGGCGACCCGGCTGCCCGGGGAATCTTTATCCTGGAGCTGGGTGCCCCCAGCCGCCTCGGCGAAACCGTCGAGAGGCTCGCCCGCATGCTCGGTGTGACCAACCCTGCCGTCCGCATAACCGGTCCCCGACCTGGCGAGAAGCCCTTTGAAGAGCTTACCTACCCGGGCGAGGCTACCGAGGGGGTGGTGTCGGGGGCCATCCGCCGGGTTATAACCCCCGGCCCGGCCGTGGATGCCGCCCGGCTGGCCGGATTGATGCGGCGGCTGGAGTGTCTGGTGGCGGCCGGGGACCGGGCTGGCATAAGGGAGGCCCTTTTTGAGGCCGTCCGGGCCGGGACCCCTTAAACCCTTGGGTTAGAATCTCAGGGTACGCGCAATGGAAATTCTGGGCCTGGTCTTTTTCACGGCCCTGGGCTTGAGCCTGATGCTGGTGCCCTTAGCCGCCCGGGTGGGGGCCCGGCTGAGGCTGGTGGACCGGCCCCGGCCGGGGGAGGTTCAGTCCAAGCCCACCCCCCGCACCGGAGGCTACGGCATCTTTTTAGCCTTCTGGCTGGCCGTCCTGCCCACCCTCCCGCTGGTGCCCAGATTCCCCGACGAGTACCCCCGGCTTGTCGGCTTTGCGGCCGGAAGTTTGGTTATCCTGGGCCTGGCCGTGGCCGACGACCGCTACCGGCTGGGTCCCCTGCCCCAATTTGCCGGTCAGGTGCTGGCCGGGCTTACGGCCGCCGCTTTCGGCATTGTCATCGAAAGCGTCGCGAACCCGGCCGGCGGCCTCATTCCGGTTCCTGCCTGGCTGGCCGTTCCACTGACAGTCCTGTGGGTGGTGGTGCTGATTAACACCGTTAACCTGACGGATACTATGGACGGGCTGGCCGGGGGGGTCGCCTTCATCGCCGCGGCGGTGCTCTTTACCAACAGCTTTTTACTGGGCCAGTTTAGCATCGCCTTGCTGCCCCTGGCCCTGGCCGGGGCGGTGGGCGGCTTTTTGGTTTATAACTTCTACCCGGCCCGGGTCTTCATGGGGAGCGGCGGGTCGATGTTTCTGGGCTACGCCCTGGCGGTCCTGGCCATTATCGGGGGGGCGAAGCTGGCCACGGCGGCGATGGTGCTGGGAATTGCGATGCTAGACGTGGCCTGGGTCTTTGTCTACCGGCTGAGCCGGGGCCGCTCACCCTTTAAGGGGGGCGACTCGGCCCATCTGCCCCACCGGCTACTGCGGCTGGGCCTGCCCCAATGGGGAATTGCTTGCATTTACTACGGCCTATGCGTCCTCTTCGGACTGATGGCGGTGGGCCTTACCAAGTGGGCGAAGTTTTACGGGTTCGGGGCCCTGGCCGTGGTGGCCGGCCTGCTGTTACTCACCCTTGCCCGGGAACGGCCAGTCCGGGGC
>PSKS01000004.1:0-105176 GCA_040289115.1 Chloroflexota bacterium | reverse complement strand
TGGCCAGCCGGTAGATGGCGTCCGACATCCGCAGCCAGCCGCCCGTCTCCGCCAGCACCCGGTGGTAGTCTAGGTCGGCCGCCAGATCCCCCAAACCGAGGCCGAGGCCCGCCAGAAGGACCAGGACCGCCCGGAATGCCCGGCCTCGCATGAGACTTCCGAGCCGACAGATAACCCCGACGGCCAGCAGTTGGGGAATCGGCATGAGCAGGTAAAGGTGGGTGGGCCACAGGCCGGAGACGGTAAAGGCGCTCTGGGCGGTTACCAGCAGGATGATTCCGCCCAGCCCGCCCAGCAGCCGCCAGGACCCATCCCGCCGGCCCAGGACCAGCCCCCCGGCCAGGGCCACCCCCAGGGACCCTACTAGGACGGGGGGATAGGCTGGGTTGCCGAAGCGGCCGCCCAGGAACCAGAAATGGTCCCCCCGCACCAGGGCGAGCAGGTGGTCGAAGGCGGTGGCCAAGTTTTCGATGACCCGCCAGTTTTCAACCCCGTAGCTGGTCCGCCAAAGGTTAGCAGCCACCACCTCGAGGGTTCCCCCGGACCGAAGGTTGTAGTAGACGGGCATCCAGGCCCCGATTAGAACACCTAGGAGGCAGATGGCGAGCCGACCGGGCATTAAAAGCCCGCCAATGGCCTGGTCGGCCTTCGGCCCGGCCCGGACCCAGAGGTAAAGGCCCAGGACGGGCCCCCACCAGAGGAAGAGGAGCTTTACGCTTAAGCCAAGGCCAAAAAGAAGGGCCGTAAGGTATGCCCAGCGGAGCCGCCCGGTCTTAAGCCAGGTATCCAGGCTCAGCAGGCTGGCCATGGCCAGCAGACCGAGGAGGGAGCTTACGTGGACGCCCTGCCGGGTCCAGAAGACAAAGGAGGGGTGAATCGCCCCGAGCAGGACCCCCAACCCGCCCGGGACAGACCCCAGCCAGCGCCGACCCAAGACCGCAGCCAGGGCTAGGGTGACCATCCCCCCGGCGATGGGCAAAATCCGGAGCTGAAGGACCCCGACCCCCAGCAGGCCGAACCAAGGAATATATAAATACGTGCTTACGGCCCCCACGTAATCCATCACCATCACGGGCAGCCGCCGGCCGAAAAGATCGAGGCTTACGTCCCGGGCCGGCTCGACGGGTTTGCCGGCCAGGAGCTGGACGGCTGGGGCGGCGTCGGCAGCCTCGTCGTAGTAAAGGCCCGGCAGGTCCGGCTGGGCCAGGGCCAGGCCCCAGAAGGCGATAAGGCCGATGAGGGCCAGCACGCGCCCGAAACTCATGGGGTCCGGCGGGGAAGGAAGGTAAGGCCCAGACCCAGGAAGCTGAGGGCGGCTAGGCCGGCCCCGAGCAGGGCCGGCCGATAGTCGGGCTCCTCCAGGAGCACTACGAAGGCGTCGATGCTCACCCGTTCAGCGGGCCGAAGCTGGGGGACCGTAAGGGTCAGGCGGTGCTGGCCGTAGGACAGGCCCCGGGCCACCGTGATGGGTCGGCCCGGGACGTCGGGGGCCAGGTCCAGCCAGGTCTGGCCGGTGGGGTCGGTGGGCAGGCCGGAGACCGGGTGGCCGTCCAGCTGGACGTACACCCGGCCGGCGCCGGGTCCGGGCACTAGCTCGACCCCGGTTCCCCGGAAGTTAAAGACCAGCCGGGCCCCGGGGGCCGAAGACTCCACGTAGCCCCGGGCGGAGGCTTCGTCGGAGCGGACGTAGGCCCAGCGGCCCTCGGTCTGAACGGCCGGGGAGGTCTCCTGGTGCTCACCGGGCAGGGCGAATTTAAACTCTTCCGAAAGCTGCTGGACTGCAAAGTAGAGGGGGCGGGGGGTGAAGTCGGGGTCCACAACCCGAAAGTAATACTCGGCGCTATCCAAGGGTGAGATGTCCCCCACCTGCCGGAAGTACCAAAGGTTGATCACCCCGAGCCACTCCCACTGGCGGGCCAAGCGGATGGCCCGGACCGTGTAGGCGGCCTGCTCCTCTTCCGTCACCCGCCCCCAGTAAAGGCGGAAGGACGGGAAGGTTGGCGGGGCGGCGTTCCAGCCGAACTCGTTAAGCCAGATGGGCTTGGCCCCGTCCCCGTTCCGGACCATAACCTCCCGTAAAAGTTTAAGCCGCTGGAAGTTCAAGACCCTCGGGTCGGGCGGGTCCTCCGGGGGGCGGTCAAAGCCGTAAGCGTTGGCCATCAGGATATCGAAATAGGGGGCGGCCCCGGCGGCGTACATTCCCTGAAGAAAATCTAGCTCGTTTATCGCCTGGGGCGACCGCTCCAGGGTCTGGGCCAGGGGAGCGCTCAAGATGACCACATTGGGGTCCACGGCCTTGGCCCGCTGGTAGGCGACTTTTAAAAGCTCGGTGTAGGCCACCGGATCGGGGGGACGGCCGCCCCACTCCCGGGCCAGGTTCGGCTCGTTCCAGATTTGGTAGTACTGGACCCGCCCCCGGTAGCGGGCCACGACCCGGGCGACGTAGTCGCCGAACTCGTTCAGGTCCCGGACCGGGTAGCGGGCGTTTTCGCCGCGGCTGCGGGCCCATTCCGGGGGCTGGTCGAGCCTGACGATGAGACGCAGGCCGTACTGCTCCACCAGGTCCACCACCTCGTCGAACTTATCCCAGGTGCTCCGCCGAATGCGGTCGTCCCAGAAGAGGCCCCTTTGGGGCTCAATCTGGTCCCAGGGAAACATCTGCTTCACCCAGCCCAACCCGGCCGCCCGGGCCATCCGGAGCGTCTCCCGCTTCTTCCAGGTTTCCACTTCCCGGTCCAGGAAGAAGTTGGCCCCCAGGGGATTCACGTCGGTGAAGGGCAGGGGCCGGGCCTGGGCCTGGATTGAGGGAACCGGGTTTAAGACCGGGTTGGGTAACCACCAAGTGAGGCCCAGGCCCACCACCAGGCCAAGGAGGCAGAGCACCTGGACGGTTCGGCGTCCCATGGCCGACCCCAATATATCAGGGCGGGGCGGATTCCTTCAAACGGACCGCCGGTCTCTTAAAAGGAATTCCCGGCCGCCGGGGAAAGGCTTCGGGTGTTGGGGCTATTTTCTCCAATACGATAAATATGCGGTCTAAACCGTAGGCCCGGCCGAAGGGCCCAAAGGTACCGGCCGGCTCGGCCCCCAGCCGCCGGATGAAGGGGAGAGTCGGCGGAAGGTCGGGAAGGTCCGGGGGGCCTTTCCAGTAGACGGCCCAACCGCCGGGCGCTACCAAGGGCAGGGTAACCTCCACCAGGGTGGGGAGGCGGGCCAGGGCCCGGGCCACCACCAGGGTTGCCCCCTCCCGGTAAGCCCGGTCGCGACCCACATCCTCGGCCCGCCTCGGAATTACCTTCACCCGGTCCAGGCCCAACCGGGCCACAAGCTCGTCTAAAAACCTTGCCCGCTTAAGGCTCGATTCGATGAGCCACAGCTCAATTTCGGGGCAGACCAGGCGAATGGGCACCCCGGGGAAACCGGCACCCGTGCCCACATCGGCCAGGATTGTGCCGGCCCGGAGCAGTCCTTTAAAGCCCGGAATCTCCAGGCAGAGGAGGGAATCGATGAAGTGGCGGATTTCCACCCCGGTCGGGTCGGTGATGGCCGTCAGGTTCACCCGTCGGTTCCAGTCGAGGAGGATCCGACGATACTCTTGGAAGGACCCGAGCAGGTCGTCGGTCGGACTCAGCCCTTGGGCGGCGAGGAATTGGCGCAGGCGGTCAAGGCTCCATTCAGCCAAGGTCCTGCTGAATGAGTCGGCTCGCCTGGTAGCCCAGCCGGACGCTGTAATTCTGGCCCCGGTCCTCGGGGTAGATCTGGGTGGTGTTGGCCAGGTAGAGGCGGCGGATGGGGGTGGTCAAGGGCGGGATCCGGCCCCGGTAGTTGGTGGTAATGACCGGCTGGGGGGCGTCTTCCCGATGGTGGTGGAGCTCCTCCACCCAGGTCGGGTCGAACTGGGGGTTTATCCGCCGCAGGTGAGGCAGGTAAACCTCGAAAAGCTCCGGCCCAGAGAGCCTTAGAAGGGGGTGGTCCCGGGCCAGGTAGTTGGAGACGTAAACGATGTGCTTGCCCCCGTATTCTTCAGGCTGAAGCAGGTTAGTCTGCTCAATAACCCCGACGAAGGGGACCGAGCGGTCGGCGATGTTAAGCCAGTAGACTGGGCTGAGCCGTTCCCTAAGGACGAGCACCAGACAGACGGCCGCCTGGTAGCGGATCGCCCGGATGAGGTCGGCGTAGGGGCCCGGCAGTTCGGGCACGAGCCGGAGAAAGACCCAGCCGGGGACGGTGGCCAACACGGCGTCGAAGGCCCACTCGGTGGGGATGTCGACCTCCCCGACGCCCCACTCGACAGCCCGGCCGCTGGCCAGGCGTATGCCCCGGGCCTCCCCGTCGGCGGTAAGGACGCGCTCCACCTGGGCACCGACGAAGACTTGGCCGCCCCGGGCTGTGATGGCGTCGCCCAGGGCCCGGTAGACCCGGCCGAAGCTCCCCCGCAGGTAGCCCAAAAGCTCCTTCTGCATACGCCGGTCCCGGGAGGCAAACCGCAGGTGGACCTTGCCCCAGAGCCAGGCCATCCCCACCTCCTCGGCCAGGTCGCCAAACTTCCCCCGGAGGAGGGGCCCCCAGACGGTCTCGTAGTTGCGCCGGCCGGCCCATTTTAAGAGCCAGTCGCGGGCGGTCAGCTTTTCAAACTTGGCCCAGTTGGATTCGTACCGCAGGTAAAGGCTGGTAAGGCCCAGGCGAATGCGGTCGGTAAGGCTTACGGGTTTAAAACGGAGCAAATCTAAGGGTGTTACGAAGTTGTAGATTTTGCCTTCCCAGAAAAAGCCCACGGTGGAAGGCAGCCAGAGCAGGTCCTTTCCCAGGCCCAGCTCGCCGATGAGGCCGATAAAGTGAACATCTCCCCGGAAAAGGTGGTGGTAAAATCTTTCGACCTCGGTACCGCCGACGGTGAAGGTGCTCACCTGGCCCCCTAGCCAGGGGGCCCGCTCGAAGACGACAACCCTGTGGCCGGCCTTAACCAGGTCCCAGGCGGCTGCCAGCCCCGCGGCCCCACCCCCGATGATTCCGACCCGCATTCAATCCGTCCCCCTCTGCGCTGGCCTACCCTCGGGGAGGACCGCCGCGTACCATCCTAACCAGATTATGCCCGCAACCGTCACCGGAAGCCAGAGTACCAGGTGGACCAGTAGGCTGAAGGCGGCGGCTTCGGCCCCGGTACCCAGGGCGGCGGCCGCCTCCCGCACCGCCAGGTCGAAGCTGCCGGCCCCGCCGGGGGCCAGGGGCACGGCCCAGGCCAGGTTGCCCACCGAGGCCACCACCAGATGCTCGGGCAGGCCTAAGCCGAGGCTAAGGGCCCGGCCGACGCAGAGGAAGACCCCCGCTTCGATAACCCAGCTAGCCAGGGTGAGCAGGGCCGAGGCCCCCAGAACTCCGGGTTGACCCAGGCCCGAAAGGCCCCGCCGAACCTCCCCGATAACCCGCCGAAGGCCCTGGGGCCCTTCGGGCCCGAATTTTAAGGTTGCCCAGGCCAGGGCCAAAGCCCCCAGGAAGACCCCCGCCCCGATCAGCCCGGCTAAAAATCCCCAGTCCGGAAACCGCGTAAGGCCCAGGCCCAGGAACAACAGGCTCACCAGGCTCAGGCCGTCCAGCACCCGTTCGGCCAGGGCGGTGGCCCCGACGGTGGGCCAGGGGAGGCCGTGGCGGAGGCTCAAAAGGGTGATGCGGGCCAGGTCCCCGGCCCGCCCGGGAATCAGGTTGTTCAGGGCGTAGCCAGTGAGGGTGAGGCCGAAAAGCTCCCACCGGCCCAAACGGGCGATTCCCCCAAGGAGGAGCTGCCAGCGCCAGGCCCGGAGCCAGGGGGCGAGAAAGTAGAGGATGGCCCCGGCCGCCAGCCAGCCGGGGTTTCCTTCCCGCCAGGCGGCCCAGACCGCCGCCGGGTCGGCGCGGGCAACTACCAGGCCTAGGAGGCCGAGGCCCAGGATAGTGCCGGCCCAGTTCCACCAGGCCGTCCGCCGCCGGGTAAGCTTAAGGACCGCCTTTACCCGGCCGACCGGGGCCATCCCCCTTCCCCCAATCCTCAGGCTGGGATATTTCGAAAAAATTTTGCCGGTAAATGGCGGCTTGCAAACCGACCCATGTCGTTGCCATTATACCGATAGGGTAGCGCTGTGTCCAGGTACGTGCGGGCGTCTGTAGACCCGAGGTTCTTTGACCGGCTGGTTCGGCGGGCCATCCGCCGGCTGCCCCCCGAATTTCGGGCGGTGTTGGAGAACGTGGCCGTCATTGTTGAGGAAGAGCCCGGAGGTTCGGAGGAGCTTTTCGGGCAGTATTTTGGGCAGCCCCTCCCGGCCCGGGCCGGGGCGGAGCCCCTTCTGCCCGACCGGATCGTCATTTACCGGGGCCCGCTGGTTCGGGCCTGCGGGGGCGACCGGAGGCTGCTAGCCGTCGAAGTCGAGCGGACGGTCCTTCACGAGGTGGGGCACGTATTGGGTCTAAGTGAGGACCGGCTGGCGGAGTTGGGGCTCCAATGAGGCGGGCCGGTCCGGTAACGTTCAGGCCCTGGCGTCGGGTAAGGCGGTTCAGCCTCGGCCGCCTCGTCGGCCTTACGGCCGTAGCCGCGGGTGGCCTTGGGGCCCTGACGGCCGTGCCGGCCGAATATTTCTGGCCGGCCGCGGCCGGGGTGGTTGGGGTGGTTTCGGTCGGGTGTATTCGCTTCAACCCGTTCGGCCGGGGGCTTACGCCGGTGGGCATCCTGCCCGGTCTTATGACCCTTGTGCTGGCCGCAGGGCTGTTCATCGTCCGGGGGAGCCCCTGGGCTTGGGGGGTGGTCGGGGCGGGGCTGGGCCTGCTGCCCCTAACGGTCCTGATGGAGGGCCGGGCTCACTTTGAGCCGGCCGTATCCCCTTTCCGCCTCTGGTACGGCCTGCTGGTTTACCTGCTGGGGCTGGTTATCTTCACCGCAATCTTCGGCACCCGGGAGCGCAGCCTGTTCACAGCCACCGGTATCGGGGCGGTCAGTGCCCTGCTCTGGGCCGCCCTGCGGGCGGGTCACCAGCCGGCGAGCCAGAGCGGCTGGGTTTACTACCTGGTGGTCTTTCTGGTTATGGGGGAGCTCACCTGGGCCTTAAACTACTGGCCCATCAGCACGGTGGCCGGGGGCGGAACCCTCATGCTCGCCTTTTTTGCCATCACCCAGCTGGCCGGCGCCTACCTCACCCACACCCTTGACCGCCGCCAGGGGCTTGAACTGGCCCTGGTCGTCGGGGTGTTGCTGGGGGTCCTTTGGACGGCCGGTCTAAGCTTAGGCGGTGGGTAAGGTCCTCTCCCGCACCGAGCTGGGCCTGGTGGTCGAAAGCCTCCGGGCGGCCGGCAAAAAGCTCGTCTTCACCAACGGCGTATTTGACCTTCTCCACCCCGGCCACGTCCGCTACCTGACGGCCGCCCGGGCCCTTGGGGATGTGCTCATCGTCGGCCTTAACTCCGACGCCTCGGTCCGGCGGATTAAAGGCCCGGGGCGGCCGATTCAGGATGAGGCGTCCCGGGCCGAGGTGCTGGCGGCCCTGGGGTCCGTGGACTTTGTGGTCATTTTCGACGAGGACACGGCCGCCGAACTGGTTAAGTTTATCCGTCCGGATGTCTACGTTAAGGGGGGTGACTACGCCGGGGTAGGGCCCGACCGCTGGCCAGAGGCCGAGGTGGTCAGGGCCTACGGGGGTGAGGTCCGGACGCTGGAGTTTGCGCCCGGTTACTCCACGTCGGAGATCATCCGCAAAATCATGGAGCGCCACGGCTGATGCGCATCGCCACGGCCAGCCTGATCCTGATGGCTGGGTCTTTGGGCTCCCGGGTCCTGGGTCTGGTCCGGGAGCAGCTTATCGCCGCCCTTTACGGCCGCACCCGGGAGACCGACCTCTTCACCGCCGCCGCCCGGGTCCCCACCACCCTCTACGACCTGCTGGTCGGGGGGGTCGTCACGGCCGCCCTGGTCCCCGTTATAACCAACTACCTGGCGGAGAACCCCAAGGAGGGCGGCCGGCTCGTCGGCACCCTCCTTATTGCAGTCACCGTCGGCCTGGCCGTGGTGACCGTCCTCCTGTGGCTGCTGGCCATGCCCTTGGCCGAATTTATCCTACCCGGTTACCTCCCCGAAGACCGGAGGCTGGCCGGAGAGCTGCTGCGGCTGATGGCGCCGGTGTTGCCCTGCCTCTCGCTGGGGGGCGTTCTGGCTGGGGTAAGCGTGGCCCGGCGCCGGTTTGTCTTCCCGGCCTTCGGGGCGGCTGTCCTCAACCTGGTCTTCGGGCTGAGCGCCGTCTTTTTTCGGCAGTTAGGGGTGGCCGCCCTGGCCTTAAGCTTCACCACGGGCGCCCTGGCCCACCTCCTTTGGCAGGCGGGGGGTCTTAGGGGCCTTCCGGTGAACCTTGAACTCAACTTGGCCCATCCCGGACTGCGGAAGGTTAGCCGGCTCTACGTTCCGGTCTTCCTGGGCCTGTTGGTTTCCACCGCCGGGGTCGCCCTTGACACCTACCTAGCCTCTTTCACCGGCCCCGGGGACCTGACAGCAATGCGCTTTGCCACCAACATCATCCAGTTCGCCATCGGTTTCGTTGGGGGCTCCATCGGCCTGGCCGCCCTGCCCACCCTTACCCGTCAGGCCGCTGACGACACCCGGTCCGACTACGAGGCAACCCTTACGGCGATGGTCCGCTGGGTCTGGCTCCTTACCTGGGGGCTGGCGGTGGTAATGCTGGTTCTGCGTCGGCCCCTGGTGGGCCTGCTCTTTGAGCGGGGCCAGTTCGGCCCGGCAGATACCGACCGCACTGCCCTGGCTCTGTTAGCCTACCTGCCGGGTCTGCCGGCGGCGGCCCTGGACCAGCAGCTCATCTACGCCTTCTATGCCCGGCAGAACACCGTAACCCCGGTAGTGGTCGGGGTCTTTGCGGTCCTCTTGTACGGGGTAACGGCGGTGGCCCTGCTCGGTCCCCTGGGGATGCCGGGCCTGGCCCTGGCCAACTCCGTCCAATGGGTATCCCACGCCGTAGTGATGGTTTGGGTCGGGCGGTCCCTGCTGGGCCGGAACCTGCGGCCCCTGGGAGATGCAGTGGGGCGGGGGCTGGTGGCGGGGGCAGCGGCCGCCGCCGTCGCTGCCGTCGGCTCCGGGGCGGTCCCGCCCGGATTGCTCGGGGGGCTGGCCGTAAACCTGTGGCAGGTGGGGGTTGGGGGTGGGACGGGACTGGCCGCCTACTGGGGTGTGCTTTACCTGCTCCGGACCCCCGAGGCCGGGCTGTTTAAGGGTCGGGTTTTGGCCCTGCTAAAGGGTATCCGCGTGGTAAAATCTAGCGAGTAGGCCGGAAGGCCAGGCTTTCCGTAATGATCGAGCTGCTTCCAAACATCTTAGGCATAGTGGTTATTGACCTTGCCCTGGCGGGCGACAATGCCGTGGTCATCGGGATGGCGGCCTACCGGCTACCCCGGCACCAGCGCAACATCGCCGTGGCCCTGGGGGCCTTGGGGGCCATGGTATTGCGGATCACTCTCACGGCGGTGGCGGCTCTCATTTTGGGCCTGCCCCTGCTCCAGTTTATCGGGGGCCTCATCCTGATCTGGATCGCCGTAAAACTGCTCAGGCCCGTTGAGGTTGCCCATGGCGATGGAACCCACGTGGCCGAGGCCGTCACTGGCCTCTGGGATGCCGTTCAGACGATAATCATCGCCGACATCGTAATGAGCCTGGACAACGTGCTGGCCATTGCCGGCGCCTCCAAGGGCAACATCCCGGTGCTGGTTTTCGGTCTGATTCTGAGCATCGCCATCCTGATGGCTGGCGGCCGGCTAGTAGCCAGTATCCTCGACCAATTTCCCGGCTTTGTCTACCTGGGGTCGGGCATCCTGGCCTGGGTTGCCGGGGGAATGCTGGTCCACGACAGCTTCGTATACCAGTATTGGGTCCAGTTTCTGCCCTTAGTTGACTGGGTGGTGCCGGCGGTGGTCACGGTGGGGGTGCTTGTCGCCGGGCTCCTGCTTTTACGGCCCCAGGACCTAAAGTGGGTGCGCTCCCGCCTCCGCCGTTCGGCGTAAATTATGGCCGGTTTTCAGACCGTTAGGGGTAGTGGGGGGATGGGACGGCGCCGGTTCCTTAGTTCAGTGCTTGTTGGGGGCCTATTTCTGGCCGGCCTCCGGCTTGGTGAATACGACCGTCTGTTGGACCCCCTTCTGGGCTGGCCGCGGTTTCCGGACCGACGCCCCCAGCGGGCCCGATTTTTCACCACCATAGTCCCTTCCAGGCTGGTTGACTATTACCGTAAGGCCACCGGTCGCCGGCCCCGGCTTGAGGCGGTGCTGGGCCGACTGCTGGACCTGCCCTTTAAAGGCTACCGTTTTGGGGTGCCCATTGCGGCCGCCGAAGAGGCCGACGGCTTCCGCCAACCGGATGCGGTCATCAACGCGGCCTTAAGCCGGGGCAAGGAGGTTTACCTCTCGGTGGGCCTTAAACTTCCCGGCTACCCGGAGTTCTACCCGCCCCAGGGGATGGAGCTTCCCAGGTTCGGTCCCTTCCGGCCGAGTGCCCGGGAAACCGAGCGAATCTTTAAGGCGGTCGAGGCCATCTTAAGGCGCTACGGCAAGGTGGGGAGCTGGGTCTTCGTCGAAAACGAGGCCCTGGACCCGGTGATGTACGACGGCCTTTTTCGCTACCTGCACCCCGATTACCTGGTAGAGGTTTCGAACCATGTCCGCCGGTTCCTGGCCCCGGACCAGCTTTTGGTTTTGACAACCTTTGTGCCCAGCGCCTGGTTTTTGCGCCTGCTGGACCAGCTCCGAGAGACGGTCCCCTGGCGCTTCCTGGCCAGGTGGGCGGTGGGGCCCTGGTGGATGTTTCCGTCCCGCCGGACCCTTTTCGAGGCGGCGGACCTTTTGGGCCTCCACCTTTACAAGAAGGTCGTCCAGCCCACCATCTGGGGCGAGTTTCCGGTGAACGCCACCCATCCCCGGGATTACAACACCCTGGATATCCTTCGGGTGGAGATGCAGCGGCGAGGGAAGGGGGTCATTATTTCGGAGCTTCAGGGGGCACCTTGGGAGCCGGAGGTGTGGGCCAAGTTCCACGCCGACTACAAGTTTTCGTTTACCCCCGAGGACATCGGCGACCTGGTTCAGGTGGTCCTTAACCACGGCATCGTCCAGGTGGGGATGTGGGATGTGGACTTCTGGCTGGCGGCCGAGGCCGCCGGCGACTCAACCTGGCTTCAGGCCGGCCTTGAGGTTATCGGCCGCTACTCCGAAGCCTTCGTCGCTCGGCAGGACCTTCAGCCCAGGGCCACGGGCGCCACGTCGATCTGAGCCCGCTGGAGCCGGCCCGAGTAGTCGATGTAAATCGTCTTCCACTCGCTAAAGACGTCTAGAACCTGCTCGCCGGCCTCCCGGTGGCCGTTTCCGGTGGCCTTGGTGCCCCCGAAGGGGGTGTGGACCTCGGCCCCGATGGTCCCGGCGTTGACGTAAACGATGCCGGTATAGCTCTCTTCGATGAACTTAAAGGCTTTGTTAACGTCTCGGGTGTAAATGGAGGCCACCAGGCCGTAGGGGACGGCGTTGTTCACCCGGGCGGCTTCCTCAAGGCTATCGACGACGATGACCGAAGTTACTGGGCCGAAGATCTCCTCCTGGCAGACCCGCATCTCCGGCCGGCAGTTACCTAAAACCGTTGGCTTGAAGAAAAAGCCCTTGGCCAGCTCGCCCTCCCGGGCAACCTCGCCCCCGCACAGGATCTCAGCCCCTTCCTGGCGGGCCACCTCCATATACCCGGCGATCCGCCGGAGCTGCTGTTCGTTGATAACCGGGCCCAGCTCCGTTTCCGGGTCAAGGCCGTTGCCCAGCTTAAGCCTTCGGGCCCGCTCTACCAGCCGGACGGTGAGCTCCTCGGCAATTCCCCGCTGGACGATGACCCGGCTGGCCGCCGTGCACCGCTGGCCGGAAGTCCCGAAGGCGCTCCACACGATGCCGTCCAAGGCCAAGTCGAGGTCGGCATCGTCCAGGACGACGATGGCGTTTTTGCCGCCCATCTCCAGGGAGACCCGCTTGCCTAGGCGAGCGCACTTTTCGGCGACTTCGGTGCCCACCTCGGTGGAGCCTGTAAAGGAGATGAGCCGGACACCGGGGACCTCCACCAGGGCCGCCCCGGCTTCCTCGCCAAACCCCACCACCATGTTGAGCACCCCGGGCGGCAGGCCGGCTTCCTCCAGGGTTTTAACGAAGTTATAAGCCGAAAGGGGTGTATCCTCAGCCGGCTTAAAGACCACTGTGTTGCCACAGACCAGGGCCGGGATGACCTTCCAGGAGGGTATGGCCATCGGGAAGTTCCAGGGGGTTATACACCCCACAACCCCGATGGGCATTCGAACACACATGGCGAACTTGTCGGGAAGCTCTGAGGGGGTGGTGTAGCCGTGGAGGCGGCGACCCTCGCCGGCGATGAAGTAGGTCATATCGATGGCCTCCTGAACGTCCCCCCGGGCTTCGGTAAGGACCTTGCCCATCTCCATGGTCATCTGCCGGGCAAACTCCTCTTTGCGCTTAACCAGAAGCTCGGCCGCCCGGAAGAGGATTTCGGCCCGCCTTGGGGCCGGTACCTTTCGCCAGGAGTCAAAGGCCCGCTGGGCGGCCTCCACCGCCAGGCGCACATCTTCGGGCCCGGAGCGGGGAAAGTAGCCTAAAACCTCGCCGGTGGCCGGGTTGATGTTGGGGTAGGTCCGCTCGGTAACCGAATCCACCCACCGCCCGTCAATGTAGTTTTTATAAACCCCGGTCATTGTCAACCTCCTCCAGTCTGCCAGTCCCGCCTAATTCTACCACCGGCCCGAGACCTACGGGACGGGGCGGCCGGCTAGCACCCCCGTCGGCCGGCCGCCGGCCAGGGCCACCCGGCCGTTAACTAGTACCCACTCCACCCCTACGGCCAGACTCCGGGGATTTTCGTACGTTGACGTATCCGTAATGGTTTCCGGGTCGAAGACGGCGATATCTGCAAACTTCCCGGGGGCCAGCACCCCCCGGTCCCGCAGACCGAAGCGGGCGGCGGGCACGGCCGTCATCCGGTTGATGAGTAGTTCCAGGGGGACCCCATATCGGCGGCGGAGGGGGCCGAGAATCCGGGCGAAACAGCCGTAGGCCCGGGGGTGGGGCTGCTGGCCCACCCAGATGGCGTCGCTTCCCACCATGTAGTCCGGGCGGCTCAGCAGGGTCATTATGTCCCGGTCGATCTGCTCCCAGACAGCCGACTCGGGAGGTAGGCCCCAGAAGCCCACCCGGAACTCCTCCTCCAGCAGAAGGTCGCATAGAAGGTCCGGGACCTCCTTCCCCCGCCGGGCGGCCGCCTCCACAAAGGTGAGGCCCACCAGGTCGGAGTTTTTCGGCAGGTAGCTGAAGACGATTTCGTGCCAGCCCCGGGTACCCCGGGCCGAACCCATGTAGGCGTAGTCAATTTCCCGCGCCAGCCGGCGGCGAATTTCGGGGTCCTTAAGCCGGGCCAGCAGGGCGTCGGGGCCGCCGTCGTGGGCCCAGGGGGGCAGAAACATCAGCCCCTGGCTGCTGCCGGTGGGATAAGGGTAGGTCTCCAGGGTGCAGTCGATCCCTTCGGCCTTAGCCCGGTCGATGGGGGCCATAAGCTGCGCCACCTGCCCGGCGGTTGAGGGGCCGGTCCGGAAGTGGGAGAAATGGACCTTAACTCCCGACCGGCGGCCGACCTCCAGGGCCTCCGCCACCGGGTCGGAGGGCTCGCCCCGGAAGACCGTCCGCAGGTGGACTACGTAGGGCCGGTCGTAGCGGGCGACCACCCCGCAAAGCTCCACCAGCTCCTCGGTATCCGCCCAGGAGCACGGGTAATAGCTTAAACCTGTGGAGAACCCCACCGCCCCCTCCTCCAGGCCTTGGGCCAGGAGCCGCCGGGCCCGCTCAAGGGCCTCCCCAACCAGCGGGGCATCCCGGAAGCCCACTGCCTCCAGCCGGATCGCCCCGTGGGGAACCAGGTAGGCGGTGTTTACGGCCACCGTCCGGTCGAAGCAGGCCCGGAACTCGGCCACGGTGGACCAGGTGTAGGGCAGGTCGGGGTTGCCGTTGAGGCCGGCCAGGTAGCGCCGGTAAGCCCGCAGGTTTTCGGGCGAGAGGGGCGCATAAGAGAGGCCGTCCTGGCCGAGGATTTCGGTGGTTACCCCCTGCCGGAGGGCGGCCTCGTGGACCGGGTCGGCCAGGAGCATCAGGTCCGAGTGGACGTGGGTGTCGATGAAGCCCGGGCAGACCACCTTTCCGGCGGCGTCGACAACGGTGGCGGCGGTCACGTCTGGGCCCCTCAGGTCGCCCACTGCGGCGATGCGGTCGCCCAGCACCCCAACGTCGGCCCGGAACCCGGGCCGGCCAGTACCGTCGATGATGGTGCCGTTTTTGATGAGGACGTCGAAGGCAGGCACGGCTATTTTTCCTCGTACTCCCGGAGGGCGTCCTCGTTGGGCTCGAAGCCAAGGCCAGGCCGGTCGGGAAGCTCCACCCAGCCCGCCTCGGGCCGGAAGGTATTTTTAAATAAAATCTCCCCCGTATACCACATGGGCACGTGGAACTCCACCCGCCAGCCGTTGGCCACCGCCGCGTAAAGATGGGCGTTGTGGTGGGGCCAGCCGCCCCCGTTGGCGATCTTTAAGTTAAAGCTGTCGGCCAAGTCAGCAACCTTGCGGCCCTCGGTATAGCCGCCAACGTAGCAGACGTTGGGTTGGGCGATGTCCACCGCACCCCCGGCGATAAGGTCCCGGTGCCGCCAACGGTGCTCCTGCTGGCCGGCGGCGATGGGAATGGTGGTGTGGGCCCGAAGCCGGCGGAGCAGGTTGACGTCGTTGGTGTAGACGGGCTCCTCAAACCAGCGGATGTTGAAAGGCTCCAGCCGACGGCAGAGCTCCAGGGCCGAGGCGTAGTCAAAAAGGTGGTTAGCGTCCACCATCAGCTCGACCCCGTCGCCGACGGCTTCCCGGACGAGCCGGACCCGCTCGGCGTCTTCGGCCACGTTCTCGGCCCCGCCGATGGCCACCACCATCTTGAGGCGGGTGTGCCCCTGGGATACCCAGTGGCGGGCGGCCTCGACCAGCTGCTCCCGGTCGTACTCCAGGAGGCCGAAGGTTATGTAGGCGGGGACCCGCCTTGAGTGGCCCCCAAGGAGGCGCCAGACCGGCTGATTTAAATACTTGCCTTTGATATCCCAAAGGGCGATGTCAACGGCGCTCTGGCCGAAGATGACGACCCCGGAGTTGCCCCGGGGGTTAAAGGTGCGGTGGATGAGGGCCGAGATCCCCTCGGTATCCAGGGGGTCCCGCCCGACCAAAAGGGGGGCCAGCTCCCGGTTTATAAACTCCCGGGTTGCGAA
This sequence comes from Chloroflexota bacterium, assembly GCA_040289115.1. Classification (GTDB taxonomy): domain Bacteria; phylum Chloroflexota; class Dehalococcoidia; order JAUQQI01; family JAUQQI01; genus JAUQQI01. Next base: position 89,836 of record PSKS01000004.1, on the reverse strand, counting down.
CCGCAGGACCCCGCCCGTCATCCCCGTACCGACGATGCCGGCGTCGGTCTCAACCCGGGCCAGCACCACCTCCCGGTAGATGACTTGGTCGGTTATGGGGGCCCTGGTGGGGACACGGTAAGCGGCGGCCGTGACGCGGGTGATGCGCATCTACTCCTCCTGATGCGGGGTTTGGTCAGCCGAACCGGATAATTATAAACAGGCCACGCCCGCGGATTCAGAACCTCAGCAGGGCGGCGATTCCGCCCACGGCGTCGAGCCTTTCGCCCCCCTTGCCCCGAACCAGTTCCACCCAAGCCTGCTGCCGGAGCATCGCCCGGATGAGGCTTTCAATGAGGTCGTTTACGTGCACCAGGGGGCCGCCGCACAAGGGACAGGCGCTCCCGTTGGGCCGGGTGCCGATGAAGCCGCAGTTGGCACACTCGTACCCTTCGGGTCGGAAGGTCTCGGTTATGAGCAGGCGCATTATCCGGTTCTGCATGGCCGCCCCGACCGTGTCAGCTAGGCCCACCACAGCCGGCCCGCCTTTGGCGGCCAGTTCCAGGGTCTGCTCTACCAGACTGAGTTCCTCGTCCCTTTCGAGGGCCTGCTCCAGCTCCAGCGTCTTGTAAAGGATCTCCTCGGGCGGGGCAATGATCTGGGCGGTGAAGGTGCCCGCAAGCTTCGATTCAAGCTCTTTGGGCAAAAGGTCCACGAAGGTGCTCAGGACTTCCGTCGGGCCGGCCACCACCAGCCGGTCGAAGGGGTGACGGGCCTCGAAGTCCCGAAGCTCTTCGAGGGTGCGCTTAACGTGCCAGACGACGTGGGTCTCGTGGTGGCGCTGGAAATCGGCCGAGGACCAGCCCCCCTGCTTATGCTTTTTGACGATAAGGTCGGCGAACTCGTCGGCCTCGACGATTTTTGCCAGTTCGATGAAAAAGAGTCTGGCCCGGGCCTTATCCAGCAGAAGCACCGCGTACCGGTCGTACTCGTCGAGCAGGTCCACCAGGGGCCGAATGTATGGAATCGTGTCGTAGTGGGCCTGGTCCCGGGGCCGGGTGTGAAGGAAAACGACTTCCCAGAAGTCCTCGGGGATGCACGAGTAAACGGCAATCCCGAGGCCATGGGGGGTGAAGTGGCGCTCGAAGTAATCATCGATTTTTTCGACCTCGGCCTCGAGAAGCCGCCGCCCTTCTTCGGGAACCTTGCGCCGCAGCTCGTCAAAGAGGCTTTTGCGGACCACGTGGTACGTCCGATTCTGGCTCTCTTGCGGCGAGATGTCCAGGACCAAGCTGAGCACATTTCCCTGCCTGGGCCTGAAGGCGGCGATCCGGTGAACCTGGTCCCGCTGTAACTCCATCGGTCTCCTCCGGCTGGTTTCTGGCTTTGCTTATGTCAGCGGCGCCGCCACCGGCGCCTTGCGCAGGACCACCGAGCCGGCCTCGGCATCCACGATAACCGTGTCGCCGGGCTGGAAATCCCCGGCCAGGACTCGCATCGCCAGCGGGTCCAGAACCGTCCGCTGGATAACCCGCTTGAGGGGCCGAGCCCCGAAGTTGGGGTCGAAGCCGAGCTCGGCCAGCAGGTCCCGGGCCGCATCCGTAACCTCCAGGCTGATCTTCTGCTCGGCAAGCCGCTCCCGAACCTGGCGCATCTGGATGTCCACAATCTGGCGCAGGTCTTCCCGGTCCAGAGGCCTGAAGACGATGACCTCGTCGATCCGGTTAAGAAACTCCGGCCGAAAATGGGCCCGGACAGTATTGAGCACCAGCTGCCGGACGTCTTCAAGGCTGAGGCCCGGTTCGTTGAACCAGTGGCTGCCCAGGTTGCTGGTCATAATGATGACGGTGTTCCGGAAGTTGACGGTGCGGCCGTGGCCGTCGGTGAGCCGGCCGTCGTCCAGAATCTGCAGTAAGACGTTGAGCACATCGGGGTGGGCCTTTTCGACCTCGTCAAAGAGGATGACCGCGTAGGGCCGCCGGCGCACCGCCTCCGTGAGCTGACCGCCCTCCTCGTAGCCGACGTAGCCGGGCGGGGCCCCAATAAGGCGGGCCACGGTGTGCTTTTCCATGTACTCGGACATATCCAGCCGAATCATTGCCTGCTCGTCATCGAACAAGAACTCAGCCAGGGCCCGGGCCGTCTCGGTCTTGCCCACCCCGGTTGGGCCGAGGAACAAAAAGCTGCCCAGCGGCCGGCGGGGGTCCTGAATGCCGGCCCTGGCCCGGCGGATGGCATTGGCCACAGCGCTGAGGGCGTGGTCCTGACCTACCACCCGCTGGCGGAGCCGTTCCTCCATATGGAGGAGCTTCTCCCGCTCGCTCTCCAGCAGACGACTCACCGGGATACCCGTCCAGCGGCTGACGACCTCGGCGATATCCTCCTCGTCAACCTCCTCTTTAACGAGCCGCCGCGACCCAAGGGCCGCCAGCTGCCGCTCGGCCTCCCGCAGCCGGCGCTCCAGGTCGGCCAGCACACCGTACTGGAGCTGGGCCGCCCGGTTCCAGTCGCCGGCAAGCTGAGCCTGCTCCAGCTGGTGACGAGTAGCCTCGGCCTCCGCCTTGATCTGGCGCACCTGCTGGATGAGGTCCCGCTCCCGTTCCCACTCAATCTTGAGCCGGTTGTACTCTTCCTTAAGGTTGCTCAGCTCCTGCTCGATTTTGGTCAGCCGTTCCCGAGAGGCCGGGTCGGTCTCCCGCTTGAGGCCCTCCCGCTCGACCTCCAGCTGGATGATCCGGCGCTGGAGCTCGTCCAGCTCGGCCGGCATCGAATCCATTTCCATCCGGAGTTTAGCCGCCGCCTCGTCCACCAGGTCGATGGCCTTATCGGGCAGGAAGCGTCCAGTGATGTAGCGGTGGGACAGCTGGGCGGCGGCAATCAGGGCCGAGTCCTTGATGCGCACCCCGTGGTGGACCTCGTAGCGCTCCTTAAGGCCCCGCAAAATGCTGATGGTTTCCTCAACGGTGGGTTCCTCTACCAGGATGGGCTGGAACCGGCGCTCCAGGGCCGGGTCTTTCTCGATGTGCTTTCGGTATTCGTCGATGGTGGTGGCGCCGATAGTGCGCAGCTCACCCCGGGCCAGCATCGGCTTGAGCATGTTGCTGGCGTCGATGGCCCCCTCGGCCGCGCCGGCCCCCACCACGGTGTGGAGCTCGTCGATAAAGAGGATAATCTCACCCTGGGACTCTTGGATCTCCCGGATGACGGCCTTAAGGCGCTCCTCGAATTCGCCCCGGTAGCGGGCGCCGGCGATGAGGGCACCCATATCCAACTGGACAATCCGCTTGTTTTTGAGGCCCTCGGGAACGTCGTTGCGGACGATCCGCTGCGCCAGGCCCTCGACGATGGCGGTCTTGCCCACACCCGGCTCGCCGATGAGCACCGGGTTGTTCTTGGTCCGGCGCAAAAGCACTTGGATTACCCGCCGAATCTCCTCATCCCGGCCGATGACCGGGTCCAGCTTGCCCTGACGGGCAAGCTCGGTAAGGTCGCGGCCGTAGCGCTGGAGGGCCTCATAGGTGCTTTCCGGGTGGGGTGAGGTCACCCGCTGGGCGCCCCGAACCTGAGTGAGCACCTGGTAAATGCGGTCCCGGGTAATGCCGAACCCCTGGAAGATCCGCAGCACCGGGCCGCCCACCGTCGGGTCGGCCACGGCAATAAAGAGGTGCTCGGTGCTGACATAGTCATCCCGCAGGCGGCCGGCCTCCTCCTGGGCCAGGTCTAGCACCCGCTTCAGCCGGGGCGAGACGTAAACCTGGGTGGGCGGCATCTGCAGGCGGGGGAACGCCCGCAAGGCGCTATCCACCGAATCCCGCAGTTGGGCTAGGTTGATGCCCAGTCGCTCGACGATCCGGGGTACAACCCCATCCGTCTGGTCGAGCAACGCCAGGAGCAGGTGCTCGGGCTCAACCTGCTGATGTTGGCGCTTTTCGGCCTCATTCTGGGCCCCAAAGAGGGCCTGCTGGGCTTTCTCCGTGTAGCGGCTCAGATCCATATTCCCCTCAGCCCCAATCCGTTGAATTTCGATTAAACTATACCACCCGTTTTCTTAGCAACCCGCTAAGAGGTGTCTAAAAATCGTCTTAACGGCCGAGGCCCACGATCCCCTCGGCCGCAAGCTCCTCGACTTCGGCGGGGGAGAGTCCGGCCAGGCCGGTGAGGACCTCCAGGGTGTGCTCCCCAAGGATGGGGGCCGGACGTTCCACCCGGGTGGGCGTGCGGGAGAACCTAGGGGGCGGGGCCGGGACCTTCAGGGAGCCTTCCCGGCCGCCGGGCAGGGGTAGCTCCAGAATGGAGCCCCGGGCCTGAACGTGGGGGTCGGCTAGCACCCGGTCGATGGTGTTTACCGGGGCAACGAAGGCCACCTCCTCTTCCAGCTCCGAAAGCCACTCGGCCGTGGTCTTCTGCCGGAAGATTTCCTCGAGGATGGGCTCGAGCTGGGCGTGGTGTTCGGTCCGGGACTCGTTGGTCTGAAACCGCTCGTCAAACATCAGGTCCAACCGGCCGAGCTTGGCACAGAAAAGCTGCCAGTCCCGAACCCCGGCCACAACGATGTAACCGTCCTTAGTGGGGAAGGCCTGAAAGGGGGTTATCAGGGGGTGGCGGCTGCCCAGAGGCCCCGGAACCTGCCCCGTGGCCGCATAGCGGACGATGGGGTTCTCCAGGAGCGCCAGCACCGCATCCAGCATCCCCACGTCCACGTACTGACCCCGGCCGGTGCGGTGGCGGGCCTCTAGGGCGGCAAGGATCCCAATGGCCGCAAAGACTCCCCCGGTCAGGTCGGCCAGGGAAACCCCAACCCGGACCGGAGGACGCCCTGGCTCGCCGGTAATGCTCATCAGGCCTGATATCCCCTGGATGATGACGTCGACGGCGTGCCGGTTTCGGTACGGCCCCGTCTGGCCGAAGCCGGACAAGGCGGCGTAAATAAGCCCCGGGTTTAAGGGTTCGAGCTCGGCGTAGCCGAGGCCTAACCGACCCATGGTGCCCGGGGTGAAGTTTTCGACCAGAATATCGACCTTGGGCACCAGCCGCCGGACGATGTCGACCCCGGTTGGATGTTTTAAATTAAGACTTACGCTCTTTTTGCCCCGGTTAATGCTGAAAAAATAGGTGCTTACGCCCTGAACATAGGGTCCGGCCCCCCGCTCATCCTCGGTGATGCCCACCGGCTCAATTTTGATGACCTCGGCCCCCAAGTCGGCCAAAATCATGGTGCAAAAGGGGCCGGCCAGCTTCCAGGTGAAGTCGAGGACCCGCAACCCTTCAAGGGGACCCGGCATGGCGCAAACCCTCCACCAGTTATGATGCCAGACCTGCCCACCCTCCGGCCAGGGCAAGATTATAATTACATCGAGATGGCTGAAGAACGGAGTCGGCAGGAGTCCGTCAAGATACCTTCACCTGACCTGGAACAGCGGGAGCTGGTAACGGGCCAGCGGCCGGGCACCCGCTACGTCCGCATCGTGCGCCCATTCGCCCACGAGTTCCGCCGGCGGGCCCCGGGCGAGTTGGTCGCCACTGAGCAGGTGCTGGCCCCCAAATCGACCCTGGGCAAGCTCTTCGAGGCGGTCCGTCGGGCCCTGATCGGGCGGCGGATACCCAGCGAGCTGGAGCTTTCGGAGCGGGTGGGCAAGCTCAAGGGGCTGGCCATCCTCGCCTCGGGCAACATTTCGTCCTCGGCCTACGCTACCGAGGAGATCATGCGGGTGCTGGTCACCGCCGGTGTCGCCGCCCTGGCCCTGACGTTGCCCATCTCGATTCCCATTGTGGCCCTGGTCGTTATCGTCGTGTTGAGCTACCTTCAGGTGATCCGGGCCTATCCGGCCGGCGGGGGAAGCTACCACGTCGCCTATGAGAACCTGGGGACCCTGGCGGGCCTTACTGCTGCGGCGGCCCTGCTGACAGATTACATCTTGACGGTGGCGGTTTCGACGTCTGCCGGGGTTGCGGCCATAACCTCGGCCTTTCCCGAGCTCTTTAAATACCGGGTTGGCTTGACCGTATTCCTGATCGGGCTTATCACCGTTATAAACCTGCGGGGCACCCGGGAATCCGCCTCCGTCTTTGCCATCCCGACCTATCTTTACGTCCTGGGCCTCTTCGGCCTCTTCGGCGTCGGCCTCTGGCGGCTGGCGACGGGGGATACACCTGTTTACGTGCCCCCGCCCGAGTGGCTGGAAGCCTACCACCCCGAGTCGCTCACCCTGCTGCTTATCCTGCGGGCTTTCTCCTCCGGTGCCGTCGCTTTGACCGGCATCGAGGCGGTATCCAACAGCGTGCAGATTTTCAAGCCCCCCGAGGTCCGCAATGCCCAGCTGGTCCTGGTCGGCATGGGCACCCTCTTTATAACCATCTTCCTGGGGATAGGCCTCTTTTCGGCCTACCTAGGGGTGGTTCCTGATCCCCACGAGGTGGAGACGGTGCTTAGCCAGATTGCCCGGACGCTGGTGGGGGAGAGCCCCTTTTATTATTACCTGCAGTTTGCCACGGCGGTGATCCTGATCCTGGCGGCTAACACCGCTTTCAATGGTTTCCCCCGGCTGGCCAGCATCCTAGCCCGGGACCGATTCCTGCCCACCCAGTTCCAGTACCGGGGCGACCGGCTGGCCTACAGCACCGGAATTATCTTCCTGGCCGTCGTCTCAAGCCTACTGGTGACTGCCTATCAGGCCAGCGTCACCGGGCTGATACCCCTCTATACGGTGGGCGTCTTCCTGGCCTTTACCCTGAGTCAGCTTGGGCTGGTCCGCCATTGGTATCAGCTCCGGGACCGGGAACCGGGTTGGGGCTGGCGGGCCGCCGTCAACGGGGTGGGGGCCCTGGCAACGGGCACCGTTCTGGTGGTTGTTGGCATCTCAAAGTTTACCCTGGGCGCCTGGATGGTGGTCGTCTTAATCCCGGTTCTCATCGGCCTGATGTGGTCGGTCCACCGCCACTACCGGTTCGCGGAGGACCTGCTTACCTTGGACCGGCTGGATGTTGAACTCCGGCCGGAGCGGCCGCCCCTGGTGGTGGTGCCCATCGCCCGCCTGGACCGCCAGGCCCTGCGGGCCATAACCTTTGCCCGGTCGTTCTCGCCCGACGTAGTGGCCGTCCACGTTACCGACGACGTCCATGAAGCCGAGCAGCTTCGCCGGCGCTGGGAGCAATTGGGCCTGGGCATCCCCCTGGAGATCATCCATTCGCCCTACCGGGCCCTTATTGAACCCCTTCTGGCCTACATCGACGCCCTGGATAAGCTGGACCCCGGCCGGCCGATAACGGTGGTCCTTTCCGAGTACGTGCCGAAACATTTCTGGGAGCTCTTCCTGCACAATCAGACGGCCCTGCGGCTTAAGCTTCGCCTTTTCTTCCGGCCCAACACCATCGTCATCGACGTGCCGTATCATTTGGAGTACAGTTTGGAGGAGCTGGGGCCCGAATCGAAAGGCTCCTCGCCATGAAAAAGCTCAGCGTTGACACTACCCGCCACCGGGAAGTCCTGGACATTACCGAGCGGCTGAATGCGCTGATTGGGGAGGCCGCATTTAAGTCCGGTCTCTGTCACCTGTTGCTGCTCCACACCACGGCGGCCCTCACCCTGGCGGACTTGGACCCCGGCACCGACTTGGACATACTAGATGCGTTTACTGAAATGGTGCCCAAGCTCCGGTACCGTCATCCCCACAACCCCGCCCACGTGCCCCACCACATCCTCTCGGCCCTCATTGGCACTTCTCTGACCCTGCCCGTCGCCGACGGCCGGCTGGTTTTGGGGACCTGGCAGCGGGTGGTTTTGGTGGAATTCGAGGGCCCGCGGCGGCGGGAGCTGGCGGTGACCCTGCTGCCGGCGGCATTGTAGGGGGCAGTCGGTTGTGGTAAACTGCTCTTTGGACAGTACCTGTATCGGCCATGAAAACCCTGACCCCTAAAGAGATCGTCCGGCAGCTTGATAAATACATAGTCGGCCAGGAGGCGGCCAAAAGGGCAGTTGCCATCGCCCTCCGCAACCGGTACCGCCGCCGGATGCTCCCCCCTGAGCTTGCCCGGGACATTTTGCCCAAAAACATTCTGATGATCGGCCCTACTGGCGTCGGGAAGACCGAGATCGCCCGGCGGGTGGCCCAACTTATTGGGGCCCCCTTTGTCAAAGTCGAGGCGACCCGCTTTACCGAGGTCGGTTACGTCGGTCGGGACGTCGAATCCATCATCCACGAGCTGGTCGACGTCAGCGTGGGGATGGTCTACGAGGAGCGGCTCCGGGAGGTGCAGTCCAAGGCCGAGTCCCTGGCCGACGAACGGCTGGTAAATTACATCTACCAGCAGCTCATTTCCAGCCCGAAGCGAGCCCGGGCTAAGGGCCGGTTGCGGGCCCAGTCCCTGCCCCTGGAGCTTTTGGACGACCCCGACCTGATCAAGTCGGATAAGGCCCGGATGCGGGCGGTGCGCAAGCGGGTTGCCGACCTGGTGAAGGCCCGGGCCCTCGACGACCACATCATCGAAATCGAGGTGGGCGACTACGACCGGTACAACCTGGAATTTGGCCCAGGGGTCTCGGTGGATGAGCTCCGGGAGTCCTTCGCCGAGTTCATCGAGCAGTATGAGGACTACAGCCGGCGGCGTCGGGCCCGCCGGGTGTCGGTCCGGGAGGCCCGCCGGATCCTGACCCGGGAGGAGGCCTCTAAGCTTATCAACCTCGACGAGGTGATCGAAGAGGGCCTGCGCCGGGCGGAGGAGTTGGGGGTCGTCTTTATCGACGAGATCGACAAGATCGCCGGCCCTGAGGTGGAGGTTGGGCCGGACGTTTCCGGCGAAGGGGTTCAGCGGGACCTGCTGCCCATCGTTGAGGGCTGCACCGTCCTGACCCGCTACGGCCCGGTCCGCACCGACCATATCCTGTTCATCGCCGCCGGCGCCTTCTACGACCGGCGCCCGTCGGACCTGATTCCGGAGCTTCAGGGCCGATTCCCCCTGCGGGTCGAGCTCCATCCCCTTGGTGAGGAGGAGTTCCGGCGGATCCTGGTCGAGCCCGAGAACTCCTTGGTCAGGCAGTACCAGGCCCTGTTGGCCACCGAGGGGGTGGAGCTGGAGTTCACCGAGGACGCCATCATCGAGCTAGCCCGCACGGCGGCCCGGCTCAATGAGCGGTATGAGAATATCGGCGCCCGCCGCCTCTACACGGTGATGGAGGCCGTCCTGGAGGAGATAAGCTTCAGCGCCCCCGATCGGCGGGGCGAGCGGGTGCTCATCGACGCCGAGTACGTGCGCAACCGGCTGGCCGGGCTGCTGGCGAACGAAGACTTAAGCCGCTATATTCTCTGAAGGGCGAAAGCCCGATTCGGCCAGAACGCACGCCCCCCGACTGCCACGGCCGTGCCCGCCGAGGGTCCCGGGGCGGGATGACGGGGGCGGAGGACTAACGGAAGGAGGTTTGTATAAATGACTGCCCAAACCGCACAGCAACTCGTTCCGATGAAGGCGCTGCTGGAGGCCGGGGTCCACTTCGGCCATCAGACCCGCCGGTGGAACCCCAAAATGCGCCCGTACATCTTCACTGAACGCAACGGCATCCACATCATCGACCTCCAGCAGACCCTCATCAAACTCGAAGAGGCTTATAACTTCGTCCGAGACCTAGTGGCCCGGGGTGGTACCATCCTGTTTGTGGGAACGAAAAAGCAGGCCCAGGATACCGTCGAACAAGAGGCCAAGCGGTGCGGGATGTTCTACATCAACCACCGCTGGCCCGGCGGGATGCTCACCAATTGGGCCACTATCCAGAAGCGGATCGACTACCTGGCCCGCCTTGAGGACCGGAAGGCCAAGGGCGAGTTTCACTATCTGCCCACCAAGGAGCGGCAGAAGCTGGAGAAGGAGCTCTTTAAGCTCAACCGGATGTTCGGCGGGGTCCGGGAGATGCGGGAGCTACCCGATGCCCTCTTCATCATCGACCCGAGCCGGGAGCACATCGCCGTCCGGGAGGCCCGAAGGCTTGGGGTTCCTATCGTGGCCATCTGCGACACCAACTGCGACCCGGACCTTATCGATTACCCGATCCCGGCTAACGACGACGCCATCCGGTCTATCCGGTTGATAACCCAGAAAATCGCCGATGCCGTCATTGAAGGCCGGCAGCTCTACGAGGCCCAGGTGGCCTCCGAGGAGGCCGAGTTTGAGGTTGGGTTCGACCAGCCGATGACCTACACCGCCGAGCCGACCGAAGAAGGGGAAGGATAATGGAATCTGCCAACGTGAAGGTTGACATAAATAAGCTAAAGGAGCTGCGGGAGCGGACCGGTGCCGGCGTTATGGAGTGCCGGGAGGCCCTTATCCGGGCCGACGGGGACATCGACCGGGCCATCGAGATCCTGCGGGAGCGGGGGGTTCAGATCGCCGAAAAGAAGGCCGCCCGCGTCGCCAGCCAGGGCCTCATCGACGCATATATCCACGCCGGCGGCCGGATCGGGGCGATGGTTGAGGTCAACTGCGAGACGGACTTCGTGGCCCGACTGGACGAATTTAAGGCCCTGGTCCGGGAGGTGGCCATGCAGGTGGCGGCCATGGGGCCCAAGTACGTCTCGGCTGAGGAGCTGCCCCCCGACAGCAATGAGGCCCCCGAAGAGGTCTGCCTGCTGGAACAGCCCTACATCCGGGACCCTTCCCGGAAGGTGAGGGACCTGGTTACCGAGCTAATCGCCAAGACCGGTGAGAATATCAAGGTTAGGCGGTTTTGCCGCTATGAGCTTGGGGGAGTCTGAAAAGGCCCAGGCCGCCCGGAAATCCTCGGCGGCCACCGGTTTACAGCCCAAATACCGGCGGATTCTCCTCAAGCTGAGTGGGGAGGCCCTGATGGGCGACCTGCCCTTTGGGGTCGACCCGGAAACCATCCGGTCCATCACCGCCCAGCTCAAGCGGGTACACGAGCTCGGGGTCGAGGTGGCCATCGTCGTCGGGGGTGGAAACTTCTGGCGGGGCTCCGACGCCAGCCGACTACTCGGGATGGACCAGGCTACCGCCGACTACGCCGGGATGCTGGCGACCATCATCAACGCCTTAGTGTTGCAGGATGCCCTGGAAAAGGACGGGGTTTACACCCGGGTTCAAAGTGCCCTAGATATCCACAAGGTGGCCGAACCGTACATTCGGCGGCGGGCGATCCGGCACCTGGAAAAGGGCCGGGTCGTCATCTTTGCGGCCGGAACCGGCAATCCCTTCATGACTACCGACACGGCCGCCGCCCTGCGGGCCCTGGAGATTGGGGCCGAAGTACTGCTCATGGCCAAGAACCGGGTTGATGGCGTCTACGAAGACGACCCTCGCCGCAACCCCGCCGCCCGCAAGTTTGACTATCTTTCTTACATCGACGCCCTTAACCTGCGCCTTCAAGTTATGGACAGCACCGCCCTCTCCCTCTGCATGGAGAACCGGCTGCCCATTGTGGTCTTTAACCTTCAGCAGCCGGGGAACATCGAACGGGTCATTATGGGGGAACCCATCGGGACGCTGGTTTCCTAGCCGGGGGTGTTCGGCGTTGATTGAGGACGTCTTAAAAGAGGCTGAGGTCAAAATGCAGAAGGTCATCGAGGCGGCTCGCCGGGAGCTGGTGAGCATCCGGACCGGCCGGGCATCACCCGCCCTGGTGGAGCGTCTGCCCGTGGACTACTACGGGCAGCCCACGCCCCTGATGCAGCTTTCGACCATTACCGCCCCGGAACCCCGACTGCTGGTGATCCAGCCCTTCGACCCGAACGCGATCCCCATGATCGAGAAGGCCATAATGAAGTCGGAGCTGGGCCTTAACCCCAGCAATGACGGCCGGGTGATCCGGATCGTGCTGCCCCAGCTCACGGAGGAGCGGCGGCGGGAACTGGTCAGGCTGGTCCACCGCAAGGTTGAGGAGTTCCGGGTCGCCATCCGGAACGTCCGGCGGGAGGCCCTCGAGGACCTAAGGGAGCTGGAGAAAGAGAAGCTCATCTCCCAAGACGACCACCGACGGGCCCAGGAGCGCCTCCAGAAGCTCACGGATAAATACATCGGCCTCCTCGATACCCTGGAGAAGGAAAAAGAGAAAGAGATTCTCGAAGAATGATCGGACGGCAGGTGCGCACCCAGGCCCTGGAGCGGCCGGTACCGGCGCGCATCCCGTGCCACGTGGCCATCATCATGGATGGCAACGGCCGGTGGGCCCTGCGGCGGGGCCTGCCCCGGCTGGCGGGGCACCGGGCGGGAACCGAAAACATCCGCCGGGTCATCGAGTGTTTCGCTTGCCACGGGGTGAAGTATCTTACCCTCTATGCCTTCTCCACGGAGAACTGGGCCCGGCCGGAGGAGGAGGTCCAGGGTCTGATGGAGATCTTAAAAGAGGTCCTGGACCGGGAGGTAGAGAACCTCCACCGGCAGGGGGCCCGGCTCCTGCACATCGGTAATCTGGAGGTTTTAGACCCGGACCTCCAGGCGGCCGTCCGCCGGGCCATCGACTTGACGAAGCATAACGACCGGATTACCGTGGCCGTGGCCTTTAACTACGGCGGCCGGGCCGAAATCCTGGATGCCGTCCGCCGGATTATCGCTGCCGGGGTGAGGCCCGAAGAGGTAACCGAAGAGCTCTTCGCCAGCTACCTTCACACGGCCGGCCTGCCCGACCCCGACCTGATCATCCGGACGGCAGGAGAACAGCGGCTCAGCAACTTCCTCATCTGGCAGGCCGCCTACGCCGAGTATTACTTTACCCCCGTCCTCTGGCCAGACTTCGACGAGGCCGAAGTCGCCCGGGCCCTGGAAGCCTATGCCCGCCGGGAGCGGCGTTTCGGCGGCCTCGCTTCCCGCTGAAGCTACCCGGGAACCCGGCCCAGCCGACTGAGGCCGAAAAAGCCGACGTCGTGGGGGCTCCGGCCCGCGGTAACCAGGTCGGCGGCAACCTCCCCAATGACCGGCCCGAACTTAAACCCGTGGCCCGAGCAGGGGCTTAGGATGAGCACCTGCGGGTAGGCCGGGTGGAAATCGATTAGAAAGTGGCGGTCGGGGGTGTTGGTATAAAGGCAAACGGCCGCCAGCTGGAGGGGGCCGTCGGCATCGGGCAGGTAACGCCGAAGCAGTTCCCGGACGGCCTCGACCTCGGGTTCTTTGACCTCCCGGTCGACCGAATCGGGGTCGACGACCTCACCCCCGTGGTGGCGGGCGCTTTTAACCCCCTCACCCAGGTCGGGAATCCCGTAAAAGTGGGCCCCGGGGGCGTATTCGACAATAAATACGGGCAGCCTTCCCGGCCGGAACTGTTCCGGGTTTGCCCGGGGCCCAAACCAGAACATCACCTGGCGCTCGACCTGGAGGGGCAGGTTGGGCAAGAGCTTGGGGGCCCAGGGCCCGGCGGCAATCACCAGCCGCCCGGCCCGGTACTCGGCCGCGTCCGACCGGACCCGCACCCCGGAGCCGTCGACCTGCCAGTCGATAACCCTTTCGCCGAACCTCAGCCGGGCCCCGTGCCGCCGGGCGAGGCCCAGCAGGGTGTCGACGGCGGCCTCCGGGAAGAGCACCCCGGCCCGGGGCTCCCAAACCCCCACCATTTCCGGGTCTGGACGTAGGGCGGGGAAGCGGGTCCGGACTTCCTCGGCCGAAAGGATTTCATGGGCCAGGCCGTGGGTGCGGGCGCTTAAGAGACTGCCCGAAACCAGCTCCCCGGTCGGCGGGCCTAAATTAAGGCCGCCAGTTTGTAAAAAGAGCCGGCGGCCCGATTCGGCCTCCAGTTCGGCCCAGAGCTCGTAGGCCCGGCGAACCAGGGGGACGTAAACCGGGTGCTCGTAGTAGGCCTCCCGGATGATCCGGGAGCGGCCGTGGGAGGAGCCTACCCAGTGGGGCGGCCTGAGCCAGTCGAGACCTAGCACCCTTACGCCCCGCCGGCCCAGGTGGTAGGCGGTGGCGCTCCCCATTATCCCGAGCCCAATGACAACCACCTCAAAGGACCCGTTCATCGGCCCTCCTCCTTTCAGTAGGCGAGGCCAAGTCGTTCCATCAGCCGATCCAGTTCGGCCCACGTTTCCGGGTCGGGAAGCTGGGCCGGTCGGCGGAGGCGGGCCGACCTTATCACCCCCCGCCGCCGGAGAATTTCCTTGCGGATGGCCAGGCCGATGCCAGGCTGGGCCTCAAATTTGATCAGGGGAAGGTATTTATAAAATACGGCCTCCGCCCCGTCCCGATCTCCCCCCCGGAAGCGGTTATAAATCTCGAGCAGGACCTCCGGAAACCCGAATCCCGTCATTATTCCCCGAGCGCCCCGGCACAGCTCTTCGTAAAAATAAAGGCCCCCGAGGCCGCCGAAAAGGCCGAGCCGGTCGGCCGAAAGTTTCCGGATGGCGGTGAACTTAGGCGGAGTGGGCTGAGCCTCCACCTTGGCGTAGGCCACGCCCGGGACCTCGGCCAACCGGGCGATGAGGGCCGCGGGCATGTTCACCCCGGTGGTCGTGGGCTCATCCTGGACCACGATGGGAATGTTTACCGCCTCGGCAATGGCCCGGTAATATTCATAAATGCCCTCAGCATCGGGCCGGATAACGTACGGAGGCATAACCAGCAGGGCATCGGCCCCGGCAGCTTCGGCCGCCCGGCTTAATTCCACCGCAACCTCAAACCCCGAATGGCCCGTGCCAACAACCACCGGCACCCGCCCCCGGGCCTGGTGGACCACCACCTCGACCACCCGCTGCCGCTCCGCATCGGAGAGCTTGTGGACCTCCCCAGCGATTCCTAAGACCGTCAGGCCGTGGCAACCCCTTTCGATGAAGAACTCCACCAGGCCACGCAGGCTTTCCTCGTCCAATCGGCCGTCAGCGTCGAAGGGAGTGACCAAGATGGGAAGCACCCCGGCCAGGTCGCTACTGCCGCTCACCTTTTGACCTCCCGGTAGAAGTCTGGGCCTTGGCCCCACCCATAATGTGGAGCCAGGCGTAAAGCAATCCCTCCCTGGCGAGTAATTCCTCCAGGGCAAGCAGGGTTGCCCGGCGCCGCCGGCGGGAAAGAACTAGCCGTTTAAGTTCAGCCAGGGCAAGGGTGCCGTCCGGGCGGCGGGCCGCCCTAAGCAGTCGTTCCGCCTCGGTCATCTGTCCTCCCTGTGGGGCCGGGTTCCCACGGCCGATATGAACTAGGGGATGCGGTTATGCCGTTGGACCTTGGCACCTTACTGGCCATTGGCCTGCTTATTGCCCTCTTTTGGTTTCCAGGGGGTAAGCCCAGGTCTCGCTAGACCAGTCGGAGACGGCGGAAGGCCTCGGCGTAAGTTACTCCCGCAACCTTGCCCACCTCTTCCGCCCAGCGGGTGACGAACTCGTGGATCGGGCGCTCTCCGATCTGGCTGCGGTGGGCCCGTAGGGCCCGAATCTTAAGCTCCAGGGTCTCCGAGATGTCCACAAAAAAGTTGGGCTCCCGGGGCCCCGAAAGGTAGACTTCCTCAACGGTGTGAACGTCAAGGCCCTGCTTCAAGAGCTCGGGAAAGCTGGGGCGGTTGCGGGCAGCCGGAAAGACCGCCGCCAGGACAGCCTCCCCGGTGGCGACGTGGTCTGGGTGGTTAATATAGCGGTCGGCCAGGTAGCGGGCGGTCGGGTCGGGGCAAACCACCCACTGGGGCCGGTAAAGGCGGATAAGCTTAACCAGTTCCCGCCGAAGCTCGATGGTAGGCTGAAGGGTCCCATCTTCATAGCCCAGGAAAAGGACCTCTTTAACGCCGAGGATGCGGGCCGCCTCCCGCTGCTCTTCAACCCGGAGGCGGGCGAGCCGTTCGCCCGCCAGCTCCATGTCCTCCGTTCCCTTACTGCCATCGGTGATGATGACGTACATCACCTCGCGCCCTTCCCGGGCCCAGCGGGCAAAAGTTCCGCCGGCCCCAAACTCGGGGTCGTCTGGGTGGGCGAAAATTCCCATAACGTCGACCATGCGGACCCTCGTCTTTAGACTTTAGCTTCTCCCATTATAGCCCATGGGGGCCGACCGGGGTCCTATTTCCGCCAGGCAACCAGCACCCCATCCCGGACCGGGATAATGCTGGCGACGAGGTCTGGGTCGGCAAAGACGAGGCGGGTGAATTCCCGGACGCCCCGGGTTGCGGGGTCGTTGGCCTGCTCATCCCAAACCCGGCCCGACCAGAGGATGTTATCCACCAGCATCAGCGCGCCCCGCCGCAAATGCCTTTTAATGACGGGCAGCGACCGGGGGTAGTCCGGCTTCTCGATGTCGTTGAAGACTAAGTCGAACTCGCCGGGGGTACGGTCGAGCTCGGCAACGGCCTCAGCAACCCGGAACCGAACCAAGTCGGCCAGTCCCAACCGGCCCAGGTAATCTTGAGCCTGGCGGGAAAGCTCCGCGTCCCAAACCACGTGGTAAACTTCACCACCCCCGTTGTCCCGGACGGCCAAGGCCAGCCAGGCGGTGGAGTAGCCGAAACCGGAGCCGAGTTCGAACACCCGCCGGGCGCCGCTTATCCGGCCGAGCAGGTAAAAGAGCTGACCGACCACCGGTCCAATGATGGGGAAGCCCGTCCGGCGGGCCCGCTCCTCCATCTCCTGCAGAACCGGGTGGCGGGGTGGGACGAGGTCCTCCAGGTAGGCTATAAGCCGGGGATGATATAACTCCGCCATTGTCGCCTCCGCGTTGGGTTAGCTGCCAGCGTTATATGATATATACTCAGAGGGGTAACGTCCCCCGTTGGGATGAAGCCCTCAGTAATAGACGGAACCTATCGGTCCCATTAAAAATTACGGGGCGACGACGGGGGCCCTTTGTCAGGTCCAATGCTATCATACTCGGGAGGTCGGGCCGATGCTTGAGGCGACGAGTCTCCGCGGCTCTCTTACCGGTGGTTTTCCGGCAGTCCGTCTCCGCCGCCTGCGGCGAACCACGGCGCTTCGGGAACTGGTTCAAGAAACCCGCCTTTCCGTCAAGGACCTTATCTACCCCCTTTTTATTATCGAAGGCCGCGGCACACGCCAGGAGATCGAAAGCATGCCTGGTCAGTACCGCTGGTCCCTAGACCTTCTGCCCGCCGAGGTGGAGGCCATCGCCCGGCTTGGCATCCGGGCGGTTTTACTTTTTGGCATCCCGGCGCACAAGGATGAGGTGGGGTCGGGGGCGTGGGCCGAGGACGGCATTATCCAGCGGGCCGTGAAGGTGATTAAGGGCCTTGTGCCCGACCTTACAGTTATCTGCGACGTCTGCCTGTGCGAATATACCAGTCACGGCCACTGCGGGGTCGTCCGGGATGGCTACGTTCAAAACGACGAAACCTTAGAACTGTTGGCCCGAACTGCCGTCTCCCAGGCCGCGGCCGGCGCGGACATCGTGGCGCCCTCGGATATGATGGACGGCCGGGTTGGGGCCATCCGCCGGGCCCTCGACGAGGCGGGCTTCGGGCAGGTGACCATCATGGCTTACAGCGCCAAGTACGCCTCGGCCTTCTACGGCCCCTTCCGGGAAGCGGCCGGCTCGGCCCCCCAGTTTGGGGACCGCCGGGCCTATCAGATGGACCCGCCCAACGTCCGGGAGGCCCTGCGGGAGGTCGAGTTGGACATCGCCGAGGGGGCCGACATTATAATGGTCAAACCGGCCCTGGCCTACCTGGACGTTATCCGGGTGGTCCGCCAGCGCTTCGACCATCCCCTGGCGGCCTACAACGTGAGCGGCGAGTACGCCATGGTAAAGGCCGCCGCCCGGAACGGCTGGCTGGACGAGCGGCGGGCCGCCCTGGAGATTCTCTACGGTATCAAGCGGGCCGGGGCCGACCTTATCATAACCTACCACGCTAAGGATGTGGCCCGGTGGCTTAAGGAAGAAGGCTAAAGGCAACGGGGGCAGGCCAGGTTTGGTCCTTCCCCGACCGAAGCAGACCAGAAAAAGGAGGACCCAATGCCGACCAAAAATACCGGCCTTAAAGGTGTGGTGCTTGCCGAAACCCAATCAAGCTACATCGACGGGGAGAAAGGCATACTCCTTTACCGGGGCTACCGGATTGAGGACCTCGCGACCAAGTCCACCTTCGAAGAGGTGGCCTATCTTTTGCTGTACGGCCATCTCCCCACCCGGACCGAGCTGGAGGAGTTCGACGCGGCCCTGCGGGTCAGCCGGCAGATTCCGGACGAGGTGGTCCAGGTTATCCGGCTGATTAAGCACGCCCACCCCATGGACGTACTCCGCACCGGTGTTTCGGTCCTGGCCGCCTTCGACCCCGAGGTAAACGACAACTCCGAGGCGGCCACCCTGCGCAAGGGTATCCGACTTACAGCCCAGGTTCCTACCATCGTTGCCTACCACCACCGGATCCGACAGGGGCTGGAGCCGGTGCCCCCCAACCCCAACCTGGGCCACGCCGCCAACTTCCTCTGGATGCTGTTTGGGGAGGAACCCCACCCGGAAGACGCCCGGACCCTGGACGTGGACTTCATCCTGCATGCTGAGCACGGGGCCAACGCCTCGGCCTTCACCGGCCGGGTGATCGTCAGCACCATGTCCGACTTGCACTCGGCCATCGTGGGGGCCATCGGCGCCCTTAAAGGTCCGTGGCACGGTGGGGCGGCCGAGGCGGTGATGCGCATGGCCGAGGAGATCGGGTCACCCGACCGGGCCGAAGCCTACGTCCGGGAGCGGCTGGCCCGGGGTGACCGGGTGATGGGCTTCGGCCACCGGGTCTACAAGGTGGAGGACCCCCGGGCGAAGTTGCTAAGGCCCTTGGCCAAGGAGGTAGCCGAGCGGCGGAACCAACCCCACTGGTTCCAGATCCTGCAGAAGGTCGAAGAGGTAATGCGGCCCTACCAGGAGCGGGGCATCTACGTAAACGTGGACTTCTACGCCGGGGTCGTCTATTACCTGCTGGGCATCCCTGAAGACCTCTTCGTGCCCATCTTCGCCATCGGCCGGGTACCGGGCTGGGTCCTGCAGTGCATCGAGCAGTACCGGGACGCCGTCCTCATCCGCCCGCTCCTGGAGTATGTGGGCCCGATGGACCTCGAATATATCCCCATCGACCAGCGGGGTCCGGCCCCGGCCCGCACCTGAGGCCAGTTTTGAGGGCTAACGGTGACCGTGGACTACCGGCGCACCGGGGTTTGGGTGGCGGCCATCCTGGCCACCGGCCTGACAGGCTGGGTTCTGGTCCAGTTCGTCACCTGGGCCGTTATCCTGGTCCATTCGGCCGTCCATTTCCTGCCCTGGAAGGTGGGGGTGGCCGTCCGATACCTGGCCCTCTACGGGGTGGGACTCATTGCCCCGGCCGCCGTGATGCGAGCCAGCTGGGAGTGGCTTTACCGCAACGGCGACCGGCAGGGCTTCGTAGTGGGCTTTTTAATTCACCTGCTTTTGCTGGCGATCTTCATCCCGGTGCTGCTGGCGTATAACATCGCCGACCTGCTCGGTAGGTAGAGGGGCCGCCAATGGTCGGGGTTTCCGACCGGCCGGGCGGTCGGGCGCCCGATCAGCTCCGGCCGGTTCGAATCAGCCTAGACCCCCTGGAATTTCCCGAGGGCTCGGCCCTAATCGAGCAGGGCCGAACCCGGGTGCTGTGCACCGTGACGGTGGAGGAGCGGGTGCCGCCCTTTTTGGCTGGTACTGGCCGGGGGTGGGTGACCGCCGAGTATGGGATGTTGCCCCGGGCCACCCCAACCCGCTCGCCCCGGGAGGCCGTCCAGGGCCGCCCATCCGGCCGGACGCAGGAGATTCAGCGTCTCATCGGCCGGGCCCTGCGGGCCGTGGTCGACCTGGACAAGTTGGGCGAACGCACCCTCATTGTCGATTGCGATGTGCTCCAGGCCGACGGCGGAACCCGGACGGCAGCCATCACCGGGGCCTGGGTTGCTCTGGTCCGGGCGGTGGGTCGACTAAGGGCTGAGGGGCTCCTGGCAACTGACCCTATCAAGCAGGCAGTCGCCGCCGTGAGTGTGGGCATCGTCGGCGGGGTACCTGTGCTAGACCTAGAGTACGCCGAAGATTCCCAGGCCCAAGTTGACCTCAACGTGGTGATGGCCGCCGACGGCCGGCTGGTGGAGATTCAGGGTACCGCCGAGGCCGAACCCTTCAGCCGGAAACAGCTGCATCAGCTTCTCGATCTGGCCGAGGTGGGTATCCGCCAGCTCCTTAAGGCCCAGCTGGCGGCCCTGGCTGGGGAAGCCTAGCGGATAGCTGTCGGGGTTGGCTGGGGGCTGGCCAAAGCGGTGGGAGTCGGGGTAACGGTGCGGCCAGGGGTCCAGGTTGGAGCCGGTTGGAGGGTCCGGGTCGGGCTTGGGGAAGGCGTCGGGGTCGGACTCCGAGGGGGCTGGGCCGTGGGCGTCCGGCTTGGAACACGGGTGGGGGCGGAATTTGGGGTTGGCACAGGGGTAACGGCCGAAACGGCGGTGGATAAAGGCAGTGGGGTGGGCGATGCCTCGTCCGCCGGTTCGGCCGTAGGGCTTACAGTCGGCACCCCCCGGCCCTCGGCAGTGGGTCCGGTGGTGGCCGTCGGTAAGGGTATAAGGACCAGGCTAGCCACCCCCAGGCAGTAGCAGAGGGCACCTACCAGGTAGATCAGGGCCAGGGTAGCATAAAGCCGCCGACCCCAGGCCGTCTGCCGTCTCCACCAGGCATTCAGGTTTCGCCAGTAGGCGATGAGGGTGATTAGGAGCTCGCGCCCCGCTCGGCCCAAGGGCGGCGGCTAGCGGTAGGCAAGCTTGGCCAGGAAGATGCCCACCTCATACAGCAGGATCAGCGGGACGGCAACCAGGGTCTGGTTGACCGGGTCGAAGGTCGGCGTAATGATGGCCCCCAGGGCAAAGGCCCCAACGATGGCGTATTTTCGCAAGCTGGCTAGCCGCTGGGGGCTTACAACCCGCACCTTGGCCAGGAAGTAAATAATAAGGGGCGTCTCGAAGACCACCCCAACCCAGAAGAGAAAACGGGTTACGAAGTCTATGTAACTGGAGAGCCTGATCTGCGGCCGGGCGATATCTTCCCCCGGCCAGCCCAGAAGGAACGTAATGGCCGGGGGCATCAGGACCGCATAGGCGAAGACCACCCCAATGACGAAGCTTAGGGTCGCCCCAGGTAGCAGCCAGAAGAGGTACCGCTTTTCCGCGGGCGTAAGGCCCGGCATTACAAACATAGCCGCCTGGTAGACGATGGCCGGCATCGCCAGGATGACGCCGGCCAGCAGGGCCACCCGGAAATACGACCCCATCCCCTCAGTGGGGTCGATGAAGATGAGGTCGATGGGGTAGGCCGGCGCCTTTAAAATCTCAAAAATCGGCCGGGTGAAAAGGAGGGAAAATAAGGTTGCCACAGCCAGGGCCACAAAGCTGCGGATGAGCCGCATCCGCAGCTCGGCCAGGTGCTCAAAAATGGTCATCCGTTTCTCATCGGCGACCTGGGTCACCTTCACTCCTCATCGTCTTCGACGCCGTGTTCTTTTATAAATTCTACCGCATCCCGCACGGTGCGAATCCGCTCGGCCTCCTCGTCGGAGATGGTGATCTGGCGCCCCTCCTTGCTGAACTCCTCCTCAAGCCGCATGATGAGCTCGACCAGGTCCAGGGAGTCGGCGTTTAGGTCTTCGATGAACGAGGCATCCGGCGTGACCTGGTCTTCATCCACCCCAAGCTCCTCAACGATTATGCGCTTTACCCGTTCGTAGACTGTTGCCATAGATTCACCCCCCTTGGAGATTTTTGGGTTGCTTCAGCCCGGGGTCGGCCGACCCCAGGACCTGTCGTTGCCAGGTTTTTAGTTAGGCTTTGTTTCCGCTGCCCGAGGCACCGGGCACTCGCCCGTAGGCCCGGACAACGGCCCCCAATACGCCGTTAACAAACTTCGGTGAGGCGTCGGTGCCGAAGAGCTTGGCCAGCTCGACGGCCTCGTTTATGGCCGCCTTTACCGGTACCTGATTCTCGAACAGGACCTCGTAAAGGGCAAGCCTGAGTATATTTTTATCCACCGCGTTCATCTGTTCGAAAGGCCAGGCCGGGGCGAACCGCCGAATGACCTCATCAAGCTCCTCCCGGTGGGCCAGGGTACCATACACCAGGCCCCGGGCGAATTCGGCCGCATCCGCCGGCAGCGGCTCCTCGGCCAAGTGATATTCCAGCGCCTTAGCCGGGTTATGGCCGGTCAGGTCGTGCTCGAAAAGCACCCTGAACGCCAAGACCCGGGCCTGACGTCGCCAGCCGGGCTTCTTTTCGGCGGCCATCCTATGTTTAAATTAGCCGAGACTCATGCCGCCGTCAATAAGCAAGACCTGACCGGTGATGTATCCGGCCGCATCCGACGCCAGGAAGGCCACCAGCTCGGCGACCTCTTCGGGCGTCCCAAGACGGCCCAGGTGAATCCGCTTAAAGAGCTCCGCTTTAACCCGCTCGTTGAGCTTTGTGGTTACGTCCGTCTCGATGAGGCCGGGGGCAACGACGTTGACGGTTACGTTTCGGGAGGCTACCTCCTTGGCCAGGCTCTTGGTAAAACCGATGACGCCGGCCTTGGCCGCTGAATAGTTGGCCTGGCCCACGTTGCCGTGTACCCCGACGATGCTGCTCATGTTGATTATGCGTCCCCAGCGCTGACGGATCATGGGCCGAACGGCCGCCCGGCAACAGTAGAAAGTTCCCCTAAGGTTCACGTCCATTACCAGGTCCCAGTCCTCGTCGGACATCCGCACCAGCAAGGTGTCCCGAATCAGGCCGGCGTTGTTCACCAGGATATCCAGCCGGCCGAAACGGCCCAGTGCCTCCTGAATCAGCGCTTCGGCTTCCTCCCGCCGGCTCACGTCGGCCTTGAAGGTCACCGCCTCGCTCCCACACTTGCGAATCAGCGAGGCCACCTCCTCAGCCTCGGCCTGGCTGGTCCGGTAATTTACCACAACCTTGGCCCCCCGGTCGGCCAGCTTCAGGGCGATGGCCCGGCCGATACCCCGCGACGAGCCGGTGACCACCGCGACTTTGCCGTCAAGACGTAGCCGCTCCACAGCCCTAACTTACCCGCTGGCCCAGGGCAGCCAGGCCGTCGATGGCAACGGCCTCGACCCTCGGGTCGACCCGACGCAGAAGCCCGCTGAGAACCTTCCCGGGCCCCAGTTCGATGAAGCGTCGAACGCCCTGCTTGATAATATATTCCATCGACTGCTGCCAGCGCACGGGCCGCAGGATCTGCTCCCGCAGCTCGGCCCGTATCTCCTCGGGGCTCACCATGGGCCGAGCGGTGATATTGGCCACAACCGGCACCTGGGCCGGCCGGAGAGGGGCGGCGTCGATGAGGGGTTTCAGGCCCGCGGCCGCCGGGGCCATTACCCGGGAGTGAAAGGCCCCGCTGACGTTAAGAAAGACCACCCGACGGGCCCCCCGGCTTCGGGCCAACTCGGCGGCCCGTTCCAGGGCATCCTTGGGCCCGCTGATAACCAGCTGACCCGGTGCGTTCCAGTTGGCCACTTCGACCCCGGCCTCGGCGCAAACTTCCAAAACCGCCTCCTCGGCCAGGCCCAGGATGGCCGCCATGCCGCTTGGGGTGGCCTCCGAGGCCGCCTGCATGAGCCGGCCCCGTTCCCAAACCAGCTTGAGGCCGGCCTCGAAATCCAGGGCCCCCGCCGCCACCAGGGCCGTATACTCCCCAAGGCTGTGGCCGGCCACGAAGCGCACCCCATCCGGCAGTTGAATAACCCCGGACTCCTGGGCGGCCGCCAGGCACGCCAGGCTGGTAATAAAGATGGCCGGCTGGGCGTTCTCCGTCCGGGTCAGGGCCTCTTCAGGCCCCTCGAAGCAGAGCCGGCTCAGACCGAAGCCTAGAAGCCGGTCGGCCCGGGAATAGAGCTGCCGGGCCGCCTGCGACGCCTCGTAAAGGTCCCGGCCCATCCCCACCACCTGGGAACCCTGGCCCGGGAAGAGGAGGGCAACCCCCACCGCCGCCTCAGCCCTCGACTTCCAGGACCTGCCGGCCGCGGTAGTGGCCGCAGTGGGGGCAAACCCGGTGTGAGAGGCGGAGACGGTGGCAGCGGGGACAGGGGACCAGGTGGCCCGGGTCCACCTTGAAATGGGCCCGCCGATTTGCCGTTCGGCGCTTGCTGGGTTTCTTCTTCGGTACGGCTCCCACTTTGCTAGCTCCTTTCCGGAGGTCGCTTCAAACTGTAGACAGGCCGTCGAGCAGCTTGGCCAGGGCCGCCAGGCGCGGGTCAACCGCTCCCCGGGGGCAGGCGCAGGGGCCCAGGTTCAGGTTCTGGCCGCAGGTGGGGCAGAGCCCGGCGCAGTCGGGCCGGCAGAGAACCCGGATCGGGGTGTTTATCACCGTGTACTGGCGGATGGCCTCTTTAAAGTCCAGAATGTGGCCTTCGTCGATGAGGAACACCGAGTCGTCCTCGGGCAGGGGCAGCAGGGCACCGGTGACGATGTCCCGGGTCGGCAGGTATTCCTCTTCGAAGGCGAACTCCAGCTCGGTATCAAACTCCTCCAGGCAGCGGCTGCACTGGCAGTGGACTTCCACCCGGGCCGCCCCCTGGACGAGAATCCCCCGGTTGGTCCGGGTCAGCCGGACCCTGGCCACGGCCCGCCGGGGAAGCCCATCTACCGGCTCCAGCTGCTCATCAAACTGGTAGCTTCGGGTCGAACCGACCGGCTGTTTCAAGAGCTGTGCCACGTTATATTGCATTTCGACCAACCCTCCTTCCCGCCGCATGGGAACGCTCCGCCGCCCCAAGACCCTTTTTAACGGCCGCCAGGGCGCCGGTAAGGCGGCCCTCCAGGTCGGTCAAGACCTCCCGAACGTAGCGGTCGGCCTCGGCCTCCCGCCGGGCCGCCTCCTCCTCGGCCCGGCCAACCAGCTCGGCAGCCCGCCGACGGGCTTCCTCGATCAGCCGTTCGGCTTCCCGCTCGGCCTCCTGCCGGAGCTCGGCGGCCTGCCGTTGGGCGATGAGGACGACCTCGCTCTGGCTGGCCTTGGCCGCGGCGTACCGCTGGGCTTCGGCCAGCATGCGCTCGGCCTCGGCCCGGGCCTGCTCCAGGATGCGCTCCCGCTCCTGCAGGACAGTTTTTGCCTCCCGCACCGACCGGGGCACAGCAACCTTGAGCTGGTCGATCAGGTCCAATACCTCGGCCTCATCGACCAGCACCTTCCCGACGACCGGCACTCGGAAGGCGTTTACGATGGCCGCTTCCAGTTCGTCGATAAGCTCGAGTAGGTCTATCGCCGGCTCCTTTCGGCCAGTTTGGCCTTTACCGCCGCCAGAACGTTCGGCGGCACCAGATCTGAGATATCCCCGCCCAGGGGCGCGATCTCCCGCACCCGGGTCGAGGAAAAGTACGAGTATTCCAGCTTAGTCATTAAGATTATCGTCTCGATTTCCGGGGCCATCTTGGCGTTCATTAAAGCCATCTCGTACTCGTAAAGAAAGTCGTCGAACGCCCGGATGCCCCGAATGATGACCTTGGCGTGGATCTTGCGGGCAAAATCCACCGTAAGCCCGCTGTAGGGGAGCACCTCCACGTTGGGGAGGTGGCTGGCCGCCTCCCGAAAGAGCCGGACCCGCTCCTCGGTGTTGAAAAGCAGGTTTTTCGGGGGGGCATCATACACCCCGACCACCAGCCGGTCGAAGAGTCGAGCCGCCCGGGTGGCCACATCCAGGTGCCCCAGGGTAACCGGGTCGAAGGTCCCGGGGTAAAGGGCCGTGATGCTCACCTGACGTCTTCGTCCCCCTGGCTCACATAGATTGAGACAGCGGTACCGCCGTAGACCCGGTGCCGCACGAGGGCAAACCCGTCTAACCTATCCGGAAGGACCACATGCCGGGGGTGTTCCACCACCAGCACCGTGCCGGGTCCGGCCCGCCCGGACCGAACCACCTCCTCAACGGCGCCGGCAAAGTTCGGCAGGTTGTAAGGTGGGTCCATGAAGATTATATCATACGCCCCATCCAGGACCCGGAGGGCCTTGCGGACGGCCAGCTTGTAAACCTTAGCCCGGTCAGAAAACCCCAGGGCAGCCAGGTTCTGCTTGATGGTTTCGGCCGTCTGCGGGTCCTGCTCCACGAAGTCCACCCATTTGGCCCCCCGGCTCAGGGCTTCCAGGCCCAGGGCCCCACTCCCGGCGTAAAGGTCCAGAATCCGCCCGCCCACAAGGGGTGCCCGCATACTCGTAAGCATGTCGAAGACGGCCCCCCGGACCAGGTCGGATGTGGGCCGGGTTCGGCCGCCCTTCGGGGCCTTAAGCTGGCGTCCTTTGGCGGTGCCGCTGATGATGCGCATGTTTCTGCCCCGTAGTAATATAGCAGAACCCGTCCCATCACCATTCGAACGTTATTTCGGCATTGCCGCCAGGGCCAGGTAGGCCGGGCGGGGAGTCCAGTCCGGGTTTAGAATCGAGAACGCCCGCTTCGCATACCGGTCCTGGGGGTCGGCCGAGGAGGCAAAGTTTAGGTTCCAAACGAACATCACGGCCACGTAGCCCCGCTCCCGGCCGATCTGGAAGGCCCGAACCAGGTAGCTGGCCTGGTCCTGCTCGGAGTTGTCCCGGGCGTAGGCATACTCCGGGTACGGATTGGGGGAGGAGGCCCAGCCGAACTCGGTAAACCACAGCTTCTTACCGGCGTCGCCGTTTTCCACCATCACCTGGTAGTACTGTTCGAACCGCCGGAAGAAGAACGAGGGATGGGTGGTGCCGTTCCAGGTCCGGGGCTTCGGGCTCAGCTGCCCAACAAAGTCGTCGGGCGGGTTGTTGTAGCCGCTGGGGTGGACCCCAACCCCGTCGAAGTAGCCCTTCATCCCGGCGGCATACATCTGGCGGAAGTAGTCTAAGTCGTCGATGGCCAGAAGCTGGCCATTTATGTTAACCGTCCCGGCCGGGGTCGGTGCCCCAGTGATCACCAGGGCCCCTGGGTCGGCCGCCTTGATGGCCCCGTAGGCGGCCCGGAGTAGGGTCACATACTGGGCGGCGTTTTGGCGGCCGGCACCGCCCCACTCGTACCAGAGGTTCTGCTCGTTCCAGATCTCGTAGGCTTGAACCTTACCTCGGTAGCGGCTGGCCAGGGCCCCGACAAAGTTGGCGTAGTCCTGGGGGTTGGCCGGGGGTCCGGGAACCGAGAAGTCGGTGTCGGCCGGCCGGGACCAGCGGGGGGCCGTCACCACGCTGAAGAGCAGGTTCAGCCCGGCACCGCTCACGGCGCTCACGACGGGGTCGAGCTTATCCCAGGCCACCTGGCCCCGAACGGGCTCCAGATCCTCCCACCGGACCTGGACTTTAACCCAGTTGAACCCGGCCTGCCGCACCAGGCCGATGGCCCGGTTAAGGTCATTGAATGGGTCGATCTGCATCCCGTAGCCGAGGGCCGAGGGGGCCGGCGGGGTGCCCCCCGGCGGGTTAGTCACCGGGGCCGGACCGTAGGCCGCCGGGTCCTCGGGCTGGGTTGCGGCCTGGGGAATGATGCCGGCCTCCTTGGCCACGTCGCCCCCGTTGGCAAAGACCACCTGCCCCGCCCGGGCCCAGGGCACGTCCACCAGCCACTGCTGAATGATGACCCGCTGGGCCCGCAAGACCCGGACGTTGCCGTAATCCTTCACCGGGGCCATGGGCAGGCCATTTAAATTAAGCCAGTCCCCAACCCCAAAATATGCCGCCCGAATGGCCGGATAATCATCCAAAAGCCTTAGCCGCTGGGCAATAATCTGGTCCCAGCTAAGACCTTGTTCGTTGAACTGGGCCGGCCTTGGGGTCGACCTTACCACCTCAAGCCAGCCGTCCTTGCCCAGGTTGGTAAACTCGTCAAAGACGTTTACGAAGTAGACCCGGCCCACCTCCGGCCGCCACTGAAAGACCGCCTTCTGGAAGGCCTGGACCACGAAGCCGTTCCAGACAAAGCGCCTTGAGACCGGATAACCCACAGCCTGAACCCCACCCAGTCGCCTAAACTCGCTCCAAAAGGGGGCCACCACATCGTCCCGGACGGCGTAACCGCCCGAAGGGGCGTTGCCCCGGGTTTGAGTGAAGAAGTGGCCTCCGGGAATGTCCCAGTCTTCGGCCGCCTGCGCCACAGTGGGCCCCTGGGGCCCGAAGGCCGGCAGGATGGGCAGGATCAGGCCCAAAACCAGGCTTAAAAACGCAAGTCCTAGGCGCACGGTTAAACTCCTCCTCTCAAGGTTGCTAAACAGCTTTTTACGGACCTCATCTCGCACCGTTTCGCCGGCGGGGGTGCCGGACTGCTGGCCGCTTGTCCGGTCCAGGCTAGCGGGCAGGCATCTCCCCCAGCACCACCTCGACCTGGAATGTTAGGCCTGAGCGGAGCACGGTGAGGGTCACCCTTTCGCCAACCCGAGCCTGGGCAAGGGCATCCACCAGGGCGTAGCGGCTGTCCAGTCGGCGGTTGTTAACCTCCAGGATGAGGTCCCGTTCCCGGAGGCCGGCCCGCTCGGCGGGACTGCCGGGGAGGACCGCCGGCTGGTTGGCATCCTGGCAGTATACATACGCCCCATAGTCTACCGGGAGCTGGAACTGGTTGGCAAGTTCCCCGGTCACCATAAAGTAGCAGATTCCCAGCCAGGGCCGTCGGACGCGGCCCTCTTCCACGGCAGAGCGCATGATGGGTTTGGCCACGTTAATCGGGATGGCGAAGCCGATATTCTGGGCCTCCCCGGCCACCACCGTGTTGATGCCGATCACCTGGCCCAGGGAGTTTACCAGGGGCCCGCCGCTGTTGCCCTGGTTGATGGCGGCGTCGGTCTGAATCAGGTCCCGGAGCTGGACCAGGCCCCGGCCCGGACGTTGAACCTGGACGGTGCGGCCCAGGGCGCTTATCACCCCACTGGTCACGCTGTTCTGGAAGGTGCCCAAGGGACTGCCGATGGCCACCACCAGCTGGCCGACCCGCAGCTGGCTTGAGTCGCCGATTTCGGCGGCGGGGAGCCCGGCGTCGGCGTCAACTTTGACGATGGCCAGGTCCGACTGGTCGAAGGGATCGATCCCGATGAGGCGGCCAGGGAAACGGCGGCCGTCGGCCAGGGTTATGGTGAGCTGGCGGGCGTTTTCGACCACGTGGCGGTTGGTGAGAATAAACCCCTGGGGAGCGAAGATTACCCCAGAGCCTACCTCGGTGCTCAGCCGAAAGAGGCTTCGGCCGGTCGAAGCCGAGGTCTCGATGGTCACCACCGCTGGGCCGGCCTTCTCCGCCGCCCGGATAACGGCCGACTCTTCCGTAAGGGTTACCTGGGTCTGCACGGGCGGTTGGCCCGGACCTGCTGGCTGGGCGACGGGGCGCTCCAGCCGGGCGATAAGCAGGCTGGCCACCGTTCCGGCGAACCCGCCGGCGATGCCCCCGAAAACTAGGCTTAAAATGACGGCCGTTGCAACGGGCCACAACCCTGGCCGCACCCGGGACCACCTCCCAGCCAAGTATCCGGCGGATAGATTCTAGCCAGCCCGGGCCAGTTTGGCAAATTCCGGCTCGGCTTTCGGGCGGCTGTTGAGCCTGGTGGCTTTATGATATAACTCGGCGAATGCCTTTGCAGCGGGCAGCATGACCGAGTACGGTGGTTTCCGGCCGGAGCCGGCGGTCTTGGTTTATTTAGACTTTGAAACCACTGGCCTCGACCCTTTCGGGGGAGACCGGATTTGCGAGGTTGGCCTGGTTCGGGTCCGCAACAGGCAGGTGGAGGCCGAGTTTTCGAGCCTGGTTAACCCGGGGCGGCCGATATCCCCGGGAGCGGCGGCTGTAAACGGCCTGACCGACCGGATGTTGGCCGGTGCCCCCAGCTTTGGGGAGCTTTTACCCAGGCTGCTTGAGCTGATCGCCGGGGCCACCCTCGTGGCCCACAACGCGCCCTTCGATTTAAACTTTCTGGCCGCCGAGCTCAGCCGGCTTGGGGTCCCCTACCCTGGGAACCCGGCCCTGGATACCCTTAAGCTGGCCCGGCGCTATTACCGGTTCGGTTCCAACAGCCTTCGGGCGATCGCCCAGGAGTTGTGCCTTGGTCCCGCCCATCCCCACCGCGCCCTCAGCGATGCCTATACGACGAAGGCGGTACTGGAGCGGCTGGTTTTTGACCTGACGGGCTCGGCGGAAATCGACCCCAACCGGATCTTTCCTTTGCAGGGCGGGCCGGTTTACCCGGAGATGCGACCCGTAGTTCGCATGCCGTCCGACCTGGAGGAGGCGGTGCGGCTCCGCCGCCCCCTGGTGGTCCACTACATCGACGGTCGGGGAACCCCCACCAGCTGGCTTATCGAACCCCTGGACGTCTTTGCCCAGGGTGGCGCGGTCTACCTGGTGGCCTTCTGCTACCTGCGGGGGGAGTCCCGAACCTTCCGGCTGGACCGCATCGTAAGTTACCAGCCGGCCTAATCGGGTCCGAAGTTCTATGTTAAAATCACCCTGGGCAAAGCTTTAGATGCAGTCGCTGGCAGACACCCACCTGCACCTCTTCGACCCACAGTTCCGGGAAGACCTGGGGGCGGTCCTTGCCCGCGCCCGCCAGGCGGGGGTAAACGTCTTCGTAAGTGCGGCCCTGGACCTGGACACCGCCCGGGAGAACCTGGAGATTGCGGCAACCGAGCCCGGGGTTTTCGCGGCCGTAGGCTTCCACCCCGGCAGTGCCGGCCGGCTGGACGCCGGCGCCCTGGCTGCCCTTGCCGACCTGGCGGGCCGGCCGAAGGTGGTCGCCATTGGGGAGGTCGGGCTCGATTTTTACCGGATGTACTTCCCGCCGGAGGTCCAGGAGCAGGCGTTTATCGCCCAGCTGGAGCTGGCGGTGGAGGTGGACTTGCCGGTGGTGGTCCACACCCGGGAGGCCTGGCCCCGGATGCTGGAGCTGCTCCGGGCGCAGCGCCGGCGGCTGGGGCCGCGCCTGCGGGGGGTGTTCCACGCCTTCAGTGGCGACCTGGCCGCGGCTGAGGAGGCGGGGACCCTTGGGTTTTACTTCGGCGTCGGCGGGGCCATCACCTACCCGAAGAACGACCGGCTCCGGGAGGTAGTGGCCCGGCTTCCCCGAGACCGGGTGGTGGTGGAGACCGACGCCCCCTACCTTCCGCCCCAGCCCTGGCGGGGCCGGCGGAACGAACCGGCCTACCTGGTGGAGGTGGTCAGGGTTCTGGCCGGGCTTTGGTCGGCCCCGGTGGAGGCGGTAATAGCGCAGACGACGGCCAACGCTTGCCAACTTTTCGCCCTGAAATGGGTTGCCGTTGGCTCGGGTTTGCCGGGGGACGCTTTAAATTGACTGGACTTGAGGAGATCCACGCCGCCGTTGCCGATGGCCTCGCCCTGGTGGAGGAAACCCTCAAGGCGGTGGCCCGGGTGGACTATCCCCTGCTGGCCCAGCTGGTAGCCCACGTGCTGAGGCCCGGCGGCAAGCGGATCCGGCCCAGCATTACCCTGCTAGCCGGAAAGCTTTTCGACTACCGGCTGGACAAGCTGGTACCCATGGCCGCGGCGATGGAGCTTCTGCACACCGCCACCCTGGTCCACGACGACGTCCTGGACCGCTCCGAGGTTCGGCGGGGCCAGCCGACGATAAACAGCGTGGCCAGCGCCGGAACTGCCGTGCTGGTTGGGGATTACCTTTTTGCTAAGTCAGCCGACCTCGTGGCCAGCACCGAAAACCTGCGGGCCATGACCCTCTTTGCCCGGACGCTGATGGTGATCTGCACCGGGGAGCTGCGCCAGGCCTTCGGTGCCAAGGACCCTAACAGCCGCCGGGAGGATTATTTTAAATGGGTGGAGGGCAAGACGGCCGCCCTTTTTGCGACGGCGGCCGAATCCGGGGGTATCCTAAGCGGGGCACCGGAACCGGCTCTTGACGCCCTGCGTGGCTACGGCTACAATCTAGGTATGGCTTTTCAGGTGGTGGATGATATCCTTGACTTTAGCGCCAGCCAGGAACAGCTGGGTAAGCCCGCCCGTAATGACCTGCTTCAGGGGGTCCTTACCCTGCCCACGATTCTTTACCTGGAACGGTACCCTGAAGATGGACGCCTGCGTCGGATCCTCGAGGGTCGGGTGACTCCGGCCGAGGTAGACGAGCTGGCCGAAGAGATCCGGTCCAGCGGTGTGCTGGCCGACGCCTACGTCGTGGCCGAGCAGTTCGCCGGGGCCGCCAGGGCCGCCCTAGAAAACTTGCCCGACCAGCCCGCCCGGCAGATGTTGGCAGCCCTCATCGAGTTCACGGTCCGCCGGTCCAGTTAACCTAACCGCTGCCACGGGGTTGGGCCCAGATAACCGGATGGGGAGGAATCGGTGTATCCGGATGTGCCGGACCTCTACCGTCTGCACATTTTCCTTGCGGTGGTTGAGACCGGGAGCATTCGTGGGGCTGCGGGGCGGCTACATTTAAGCCAGGCGGCCGTCTACCAGCAAATCCGGGGGTTGGAGCGCAAGCTCGGCTTTAAGCTCTTTTACCGACAGGGGGGGCGGCGGGTCCCCACCGCCGCGGCCGAGGCCCTCATCGGTCCAACCCGGGAGCTCCTGGCCCACGCCGAACGCTACCACACCCACCTAGAAGCCCTGCGGGGCCGGGTTGGTGGGGCCCTTAAGGTTGGGGTCGGGGTTATCTCGGCCGAGGTCTTCTTGCCCCGAGTTCTGACCGGCTTCCGGGGCCAATCCCCGAACCTTTGTTTCCAGATGGTTACCGGGGACGCGTCGACCCTGGCCGGCATGCTAAACCGGGGGGAGCTGGACCTGGCCTTTCTGGGCCAGCAACTGGGCGGACGACAGCTGGACTTGGACCTGCTCTTCCAGGAGGAGCTGGTAGCGGTCGTTTCCGACCGGCATCCCTGGGCCAAACGCCGTTGGCTGGAAGCTGCCGACCTGCAGGAGACCCGCCTGGTCCTGCCCGGCCCGGGCCTGGGGACCCGTCTGGCCCTAGAAGCGGCCCTCCACCGGCGGGGGCTTGGGCTTTCGGCCGACCAGGTCTGGCTGGAAACCGGCAGCCTGCAGGCGGCCGTCGCCAGTCTGACTGTCGAGCTGGTGGCGGCCATCCTGCCGGCCTCGGCGGCGCGAGAGCTTAAGGTCCAGTTTAAGGTGCTGCGGTTCAGCGACCTGACCGTGCGCCAGCCGGTTTTCCTCGGTCGGAGCCGGACCGTGCCCCTCTCGCCCCTGGCCGCCCGGTTCTACGAGTTCCTAACCGGTCCGGAGAGTCAGCGGCTCCTGCCGGCCCCCGAAACCGACTGAGGCCCTTTAACGGCGGCGGAAAAACCAGACTAAGACGACCCCGGCCACGAACCCGCCGATGTGGGCAAAGTAGGCCACGCCCCCGGTCTGCTGGGTCGGCACGCCCAGCGAGGCGATTCCGGAAAAGAACTGGATAACGGCCCAGAGGCCGATCACCAGCAGGGCCGGTACCCGACCCAGGGTAAAGAAGGGCCCGATGAAGAGCAGGGTCCGGATGCGGGCCTGGGGAAACATCACCATGTAGGCCCCCAGCACCCCGGCAATGGCCCCGCTGGCCCCAATGCTCGGAACCCGGGATAGGGGGTCCGAGAGGACCTGGGACAGGCTGGCGATTACCCCGCATAGCAGGTAAAAAATTAAATACCTGGTGTGGCCCATGGCGTCCTCGACGTTATCCCCAAAGATCCACAAGTAGAGCATGTTACCGGCAATGTGCAGCAGGCCCCCGTGGATGAACATGGCGGTGAGGAGAGTGAGCCAGACCGGGCCCGGTGCCGGTGGGGGCAAGTCCCGGCCGGTGACGATCTCAAAGGGTACAACCCCAAAGGCTGAAATGAAGGCCTCAAGGCGGGCCGTGGGCAGGCTGACCTCGTAGAAAAAGACCAGGATATTGATGGCGATGAGGGCCAGGTTAATGAGGGGAAAGATTTTCTTTCGGCGGATGTCCTCGTCGGAGATAGGAATCATCGGGTGAGCCCCTGACGTTCCAGTTCGGCGGCCGCCTCGGCCCAGCGGTCCTGGGCCGCCTGGGTGGTGACCCAGGCGGCAAGCTCAGCCATCCCCGCCTCGAAGGTCACCTCGGGCTCGTAACCGAGAAGCCGGCGGGCCCTGGTAATGTCGGCGTAGCAGTGGCGGATATCCCCTGCCCGGTAGCGGCCGGTGATTTCGGCCTTCAGCGGCCGGCCCAGGGCCCAGGCCAAGGTCGAGGCCACCTCCAGGACCGAAATAGGCCTGCCGGTCCCCACGTTTACGGCCTCGTAATCGGCCCCGTCCCTTTCTAGGGCAAGCCGGCAGGCCCTGACCACGTCCCGAACGTGGACGAAATCCCGAGTCTGGCGGCCGTCCTCGTAGACGACCGGGGCGCGACCGTTAAGCAGCCGGGCCGAGAAGATGGCCGCAACCCCCGTGTAGGGGTTGCTTAGGGCTTGGCGGGGCCCGTAAACGTTGAAAAACCTCAAGGCGACGGTGGGTATCCGGTAGGCCCGGCCTACCGTAAGGGCCAGCTCCTCCTGGTCCCGCTTGGTTACGGCGTAGACCGACTCGGGCCTTAACGGCTTGTCTTCGGGGGTGGGCCGGGGTTCCAGAACGGCGGCGCAGGCGGGACATCGAATCTCCCAGTCCCGGGCCGCCAGCTGGGCCTCCGTCCGGCCCGGGGGATAGACCGGGCCGCAGTTAGGACAGACGTAAGCTCCCTCACCGTAGACGGCCATGGAGCTGGCCACCACCAGTTTCCTTATCCGGTCCCGCTGCCGGATAAGCTTTTCCAAGAGGGTCGCCGTGCCCAGGGTGTTGGTCCGGACGTAGCGGGCGACCTCATACATGGACTGGCCGACCCCCACCAGGGCGGCCAGGTGCACCACGGCGTCGACTTCGGGCAGCAGCCGGTCCAGCACATCCGGCTCGGTGGCCAGGTCGGCCCAGACGGTGCGGGCCTTCGGGTTAAGGTAGGGTGGTGGGGTGCGGTTGGGGCCGTGGACCTGGGGCTCGAGGGAGTCGATGACCGTCACCTCGTAGCCGGCGGCCACCAGCTCATCGACCAGGTGGGAACCGATGAAGCCGGCCCCGCCGGTAATCAGAACCCGCCACGGCGTTCCCACCCCCGGCTCAGCCTCCGGCCGAGAGCTGGCGCAGGCCGTCGAGGAAGGCGGCGGATTTAAGGTCCCGCTCCAGGAGGAACCTCAGATAGTCCCGGAGCAAAAGCTCCAGCTCCCGCATGAGGCCGGGCCGAACCCGGAGGCGGGCGACCTGGTCGTAGGCCGGCGCCGACTGGATGAACCGTAGGACCTTAAGGGCGGCGACGCTTACCGGACGATTCCGGCCCCCGCAGTCGGGGCAGAGGACTCCCCCGCTGGCCGGAGAAAAGTAGTTGGCGGTGGGCTTGAGCTCCCGGCCGCACTCCAGGCAACGGTGAAGCTCCGGGCGGAAGCCCGCCGCGTCCAGGAGGCGGAGCTCGAAGTAGCGGCGGACCAGGTCGGGGTCCTGGCCCAGGTCGAGAAGTTTTAAGCCTTCCACCAGGTGGCGGTAGAGGCCGGGGTTCGGCTGCTGTGGCTCGGTAAACCGGTCCACCAGCTCGGCCAGGTAGAAGCCCGCGGCCGTCCGCCCCAGGTCGGCGCGCAGGTTGGGAAAAAGGTCTAAGGCCTCGGCCTGGGTGATGACGTCCAGCTGACGGCCCTGGGCCAGAAGAAGCCTGGCCCGGGTGAGGGGTTCTAAGTGGCCGGCCCGGCGGCTGGTGATCCGGCGGACGCCCTTGGCGATGGTTTCAACCTTGCCCCGGCCCGGGGTAAAGATGACGATGACCCGGTCGGCCTCGCCGAGGTCGAGCCGCCGCAGGATAACCGCTTCGGTGTGGTAGACGTGGAAGCGGGTCATCGATTCGGGGGCTCAATTGAGGGGTCGGCGGCCGTCGAGGGCCTCGACCATTGTTCGTTCATCGGCGTAGTCGAGCTCGCCGCCGGAGGGCAGGCCCCGGGCCAGCCGGCTCACCTTTACGCCGAGGGGGGCAAGCAGTTTGAAGATATAGCTTGCCGTCGTATCCCCTTCCAGGTTGGGGTTTGTGGCCAGGATGACCTCCCGAACCGGGTGCCGCTGAACCCGCTCGATGAGCTCAGCGATCTTGAGGTTTTCCGGCAGGACACCATTAAGGGGGGAGATCACCCCGTGGAGGACGTGGTAGAGCCCCCGGTATTTGCCCGTCCGCTCCAGGGCCAGGACATGCAGGGGCTCCTCCATCACGCAGATGACCGCGCGGTCCCGGTCCGGTGAGCGGCAGATGGGGCAGAGGTCGTCTTCGGAGATGTTGAAGCACTCGGCGCAGAACCGCACCCGGGTCTTCACGTCCAGGAGGGCCTGGGCCAGACTCCGGACCTCCACTTCGGGCTGGCGGAGGATGTAATAAGTCAGCCGCTGGGCGGTCTTGGGCCCGATACCGGGCAGCTTTTCCAGCTCGGCAATGAGCCGGCTAACCGGCTCGGCGACGGGGACAGTACTCAGGTCCACTTAAAATCCCAGCCCCGGAATTTTAAAATTCCCCGTTACGCTCCCCAGGCGCTCCGCCGCCAGGGCCTGGGCCTTCTCGATGGCCTGGTTTACGGCGGCCAGAATCAGGTCTTCCAGGCCCTCGACGTCGTTCGGGTCGACGATCTCGGGGTCTATCCGTATAGATTTTACCGTGAGGTCGCCGGTTATCACGACCCGCACCGCCCCGCCCCCGGCGGTGGCCTCAAGTTCCTCCTGGGCCAACTGCTCCTGGGCCTTTTTGAGCCGCTCCTGAAGTTTTAGGGCTTCCTGCTGGGCCTTTTTAAACAGCTTCGGGTCAAACATAACTTTCCCCCACGCTTATCTTACGTCCAGAACTTCCCCGCCGAACTCCTCCTCCAGGAACCGGACCACCGGGTCGGCCTTGGCCCGTTCTAGCCTGGAGGTTCGGTCCTCGGTCCGGAGGTCGAATTCAAGCTCGTAGCGGCGGCCGGTGAGCTTACGGACCGCCTGGTCCAGGACCCGCCGGTTGACGGGGTCTGCGGCCTTATCCCGGAAGAGCCGGTTCGAAAAGACAAACACCAGCCGGTCGCCGTCAACATCCACCTCCTCGCACCAGTCCAGTAGGCCCGCAACCTTCCGGCCCTCCCCACCCCGGCTTCGGAGGGCCTCGGTGAGGCGGCCCTTAAAGTCGGCCGGAAGGTCAGCCGCCGGCAAAGTGGGGGCCTCCGGCATCTTTACCGACTCCGCCGGGCGTTCGGTCTCCGCAAGCGCTGAAGTGGGCCCGTCGCCGGGGCGGACGGTGACTGGGGCGGGAACTGAGGTGGTTTCGTCCCGAGCCGGAACCTTAAAAAGCCGGCCGGCCTCAACGATGGCCAGCTCCAAGGGCAGGGGCCAGCCGGGGTCGGCCCCGAAGTTGACGGCATTAAAGGCCTTGATTAGCCCCGCCAGCGTTGCCGGCTCGACGGTCCCCGCCAGGGGGCGCAGAACCTCCACAGTGGCCGGGCCGGCCTCCACCTCGTCGTCCAGGCCATAGGCCAGCAGGAGCATCGACCGCAGATGCCCCACCACCTCCCGATTAAACTGACGCAGGTCGTAGCCATCCTCCCGGACGGCATTGACTAGCCGGATGGCCTGGGGAACGTCGCCGGCAAAGAGGGCCTGAACGAGCTCCAAGGCCCGGGCGTCCTCGACGTGGCCCAGAAGCTCGCGGGCAGCTTCGTGGTCGACCTCGGTTCCAAAGTGGGCCACCAGTTGGTCCAGCAGGTTTTCGGCATCCCGGAGGCTTCCCCCGGATAGGTTGATGATGAGGTCCAGGGTCTGAGGGCTTATCCGGATATCTTCGGCCCAGCAGATGGCCTCGAGCCGGGCCCGGGCTGCCGCCGGGGGTATCCGGCGGAAGAGAAACCGCTGGCACCTGGAGGCGATGGTGGCCGGAACCCGATGGAGCTCGGTGGTGGCCAGGACAAAGATAACCTGCGGGGGCGGCTCTTCCAGGGTTTTAAGGAGGGCATTGGCTGCCTCGTTGGTGAGCATGTGGACCTCATCGATAATGTAGACCTTGTAGCGGGCCGTAACAGGGGCAAGCCTTACGGCCTCCCGGAGGTCCCGGATGTGCTCGATCTTGCGGTTGCTGGCGGCATCGATTTCGATGAGGTCCAGGGAGCGGCCCTCGTTCATCTCGACGCAGATGCGGCAGCGGTTGCAGGGCTCGCCCTGGGGGCTCAGTTCCAGGCAGTTCACAGCCTTGGCCAGGATCCGACCGGTGGAAGTCTTCCCGGTGCCCCTGGGTCCGGCAAAAAGGTAGGCGTGGTGAAGCCGGCCCGAGCGGACGCTGTTGCGCAGGGTCCGGGTGACGTGGTCCTGGCCGACCACCTCGGCGAAGGTTTGTGAGCGCCAGCGACGGTAAAGGGGTTGCGATAAGACCATCCCGTACCTAGAGGTTACAACTGCCGACCGGCCCTGTCAATAACCCGCAACTTCGACCTCTCCGAGGCGAATGTAAGATAAGCCGGAGCCCTCGGCGGTTGCCCGCACGCCGTCGGGCCGGTAAAGGCCGACGGTGACCGGGTATCGGCCCTGGGGTAAATCTGGGGGCAGGGGGATTTCCCGCCGGTCCACCAGGATATCCCCGACCTCCCACCACTGGGCCGGGAAGTTCCCATTGGCCGGGGGCCCGTCGGCCTGGGCCAGGGGCGGCCTGGTCGGGTCCCCCAGATGGACGAAGAACCGCCAGTCGTCGGCAGTCGGCCCGGCAACCTCCCAGACGGTTCTGACCGGCAGCGTTTCCCCCGCCCGGGCGGCTTTCGGAAGGTCGAAGTCTTTCAGCCGGAGGGGCCCAAGGGCCGGGCCCTGGGTGGTTCCCCCCGCCCCGCCCCACCCCCGAACCTTACCGGCCTCGATAACGAGGGCCTCAAGGGGCCTGCCCGCTGGCCCGGTAACGGGCACGGCCTCGCCCCCAACCGGCGGAACCCGAAGCCCAACCCGCAGCCTGACCACAACCGTTCCCTCCGGGACCCCAGTGATGCGAAAGGCGTAGCGGTCGGCAAAACGATACCCGGGCCGGCAGTCGGTAGTGGACATCAGGCCCCGGCCGGGGAAGGTATCCAGGTTGGGCACGGCCGCCCCGCCGGCATCCCCAACCTGGTGGAAGAAGAGGGCCCAGGGCTCGGCCGTGGGCGTCAGGCACTCCCAGTAAAGGGTAAGCCGCAGGGACTCGCCCGGACCGGCCGCGCCTGGCTCGTAGGCGATGAGCCGAAGGTGATTCCCGAAGGTGGCGTTCACCGGCCTGGCACCGGCGGGCACCGTCTCAGTGGGTTCGGGACCAGCGTAGGCCGGAAGGATGTACCTAAAGGGGGCTGTCACGGTCAGCAGACCCAGCCCAGCAACCAGCAGCCAGGGGATGGGCCGGGTCAGGAGCCAGCGGCCGGTAAAGGCCTCCCAGCCGATAAACAGCAGAAGGGCCACAGGCCCCACCGCCGGGTAAAGGAGCCGGCCGTCTGAGGCGGGTGTAAGGCTGGTCCACCGGATGAAGGCGGCAACCAACAGGCCCACATAGACCCAGAGCAGGCTGAGGCCGCCGAAAAGCCCAGGGTCGGCCCGACTGGACCTTCGGATTGTGAAAACCGCGGCCGCCCCCAGGCCCAGGAACGTGGCAACTTCCAGCAGATGCAAAACGGCGGGCTCGGGCCCCAGATTCATCCAGCCGAATAGGGCCCAGTAGGACCAAACCGTTCCCCGGAGTTCGACCCAAAGCCCCGAGCTTTCCCGGCGGGGTCCGGCCACCTCGACCATAACGTTAAGGCCCGTTGGGTCGCCGTAAAAGCTAAAGTTCTGCCAGAACCACCAGCCGCAGACCAAGGCGACCGGGGCGAGCAAACAAATTCCCTCCAGGAGGGCCTCCTGCGGTGACCGGCGGTAGTGGATGGCCCGAATCAGTACCACCAGGGCGGCCGCGGGCAGCAGGACCAGGCCGCTCAGCTTGGCCAGGCCGGCTAGGCCCGCCAGGATGCCGGCAGCCGCGGCGAGGCCCCAGGCCGGGTCCTTCCGGGACCCTAACCGGGCCAGAATCCAGAGGCCCCAGGTAGCCAGGGGAACTACGAGGGCGTCGTTGCTCACCCGGGCCATGTTGAAGACAAAGGCCGGGTTGAACACGGCCAGCAGGACTGCCCCTAGTGCCCAAGTTGGCCGGTGCGGAAAGAGGGTACGGCCCAAACCGTAGAGGGCGGGGATGGTGGCGGCCGCCAGCAGGAGGGATACCTCCCGCCAGAGGTGGACCGTCAGGACCGGCCCCGACCAGGGAAAGCTTTCCCGAGGTCCGTGGAGGGCAACGTTCTTGTTGGCCTCGGCCGAAAGGTCGCCGGGCCGGGCAAAGGGGTTCGGCCGGAAGGTTTTCTCCAGGTCGTCGGTGGGCCACCCAAATAAGCGGGTGAGCCCAGCCAGGAGCCCGTAGTAGAGGGGCGGCTGGCTTGCCTCCTGAAGCCAGGGGGTAACCATTCCCGGCTGTTGCCGGGGCCAGGACCAGGCCTCGGCCAGGTGGGCCACCAGGGCGATATGCTGGGGCTCGTCCGGGGATTCATAGAGGGGAACCAGCGCCCCGTAAACCGTACCCAGCAGGATGAAGGCTAAAGTGGCCAGCCAGGGGACGTCTCGGTGGGACATCGGCACACCCCTTACCGCACCCCGATGGGGAACTCGGCAGCGTCCTTAATTTGACCGGCCTGGGCGGCGTTTACCCGCCAGCCGCTGGCCTCGTCGTAAAGGATGACCCGCATCGTAAGCTCCCCCGGCTTCACGCCCGGCGGCAGGCCAACTTCATGGGGGTCCGTTAGGTATTCTCCGGGAACCCAGGTGGAGGCCGGCCGGGTCCAGCCGACCGGAACGGCATCGTCCTGGGCCACCAGCTTTAGGCCGGCAAAGAGCTGGACCGAAACCTTAAGTTTACCCTCCGAGCTTCCCAGCACCCGCCAGTAAAGGGTTACCCGCAGGCGGTCTTCACCACCCGTTTCCAGGGTATAGCCGAGCAGGTGGAGCAGGTTGCCGAAATAGACGTCCGCCGGCTGGGCCGGGTGAGGCGGGTCGAAGCGCTGTTCCGGGATAACGACCTGAACTGGGCCGAGGTCCACCTCGGTCAGGACCCGGCCGAAGCTTTCCGCCAAGGTCTCCGGGCGGCCCTCGGGGCCGAGAAGCCGGCCGACCAGCCGGTATTCCCCCGGCCCGACGGTTACGGGCACCCGCAGGTCATAGGCCCCAGCCAGCCAGTCCCCAACCGTGGGCCTGGGGCCGGCAGGGGAGATGGGGCCCAAAGGCCACACCCCAGCGGCTACCGCCTCATCCCCTCGGCGGAGCTCCAGGGCCAGCCGATAGGCTGCTGGTTCAATGGGCCCGGTAAGCTGGTAGTACCCGCGAACCGTAAGCAACTGGCCGGCAAGGATTTTCCGGGACGCCGGGCTCAGTTCCCTGAGTTTTAGTCCGCACCGGCAGCCGATGCCCAGGCTGTCCGGAACGGCCCGGTCGAAGTCGGGACGGTGGCGGTGGGCACCGGGGAGGGTCACCTCCCCCAGCCCCACCAGCGTACCCGCCGGATTCTTGACAGCGTCCAGAAGGGGAACCGGGCCGCCGTTCGTCCCAGGGGCGAGGCCGACCTCGAGCCGGTAGGTGCCCGCCGGAGTTCCGGGCGCCAGCCTGAGGGGCAAGTCGGCCCGGACGACCTCGCCCAAGGGCCACCGGTCGGTGGGCCAGGTGGGGATGGGCCGGCCGTCAAAGTAAGCCCAGAGGTGGTCCTGGGCGTCCACCAACCGGACTATCAGTCGGTAATCGGGCAGGGATTTTCCTTCGGCCCTGAAATAAAAGCTTAGCTCGACGCGGCCGTCGGCGGTCGGGGCCGAGGCAACCTCCCAGCCCATGATTTTCAGTCCATCGGCCGACCTTAAATCGGCCACATGAACCTCGGCTGGAACCATCCTTTCGGTCGGCGGGCGGGCAACATAGGCCCGGACGGCCACCCCCATTCCCCGGCCGGCAAAGGTTCGGTCCGAGACGGCAAACAGGTTACTGTCCAGCCAAGCGGGGATAAGGCCCGCCGGGTCGCCGGCGATGCTGCGGGGCCAGTAAACAAACCAGACCCGACGGTGGGTGGTTTTTAGCCGCTCGAGCCGGGCTACGAAGTCGGCCGAAAGCCGGCTGCCGACGGCTTCCCCGAAGGGGGGCAAAGCCTCCACCCGCAGGAAGCCACGGTCATAGTGCTCAAAAACGTGCAGAACCGTGGCCTCATGGACGAGCACCAGGTCCTCTGGTCCGACGTTTTGCTGAAGATACGCCACCAGGGACCGGAAATCGTCCTTCTGAAGGGCTGGATCAAAGTAACGGATAAGGCCAAGTGCGGCCCCGGCGGCCAGGATGCCGAGCAGGACGGGGGCCGTTGCCGGGAAGCGGCGGCGTAGGGCCTCGAGGCCGAGGGCGACGGCCAAGTAGAGGCCAGGTGTGGCGAAGATCAGGTGCCGGACGTTGGAGATCACCGGCCGCTGGGCTCCCACTAAGGCAACGGCCGCCGCCGGGAGGAGCACCAGTCCTGCCAACCACCAGCGTCCCGGCGTCTCCGGGCCTTTAAGGAGCCCCCCAAGCATCAGTCCCAGTAGGACCGCGGCTAGCCCGTCCAGAAGGGGTCCCTCCAGGGCAAGGCCGGCGGCCGCTCGGCCAAGGAGGTCCCACAAGATTACAGGCGGAGAAACTTCCCGGAACTGGGGCGTGGGCCCGGTGATCAGCCGGCCCCAGAGGACCTCCACCAGGAGGGGGGGACCGGCTAGGGCCAGAAAGGCGCTTCCGCCCAGGATGAGGGTACGCCTTCGTCGGGCGAGGGCTGCCACCAGGCCGAACCCCAGGGCCGGAACCACAAAAACGGCCAGATACTGGGTGAGAACTCCCAGGCTGGCGGCCAGAAAAGCAGCCCCCGCCCAGGCCATCCCCGACCGGTAGGCACCCCGGAGCAGCCCATCGGCCGACCTGAGGCCAAGGTAAAAGGCCAGGGCCGAAAAGAAGACCAGCAGGGTATACATTCGGACTTCCTGGGCGTACCAGACGTAGAGGGGCGAGGGAGCGGCTAAGAGGGCGGCTAGAAGCCCGACCCGGCTGCCCCCGAGCCTTCGGCCGGTTGCCGCCAGCACCGGAACGGTTAGGACCGAAAAGAAGGCCGAAAGAAACTTGGCCGCAAAGTCCGAATCCCCGGCCAGCCGAAGAAAACCGTAGAGGAGGACGAAGTAGAGGGGCGGCTGGGTATCCCGGCTGGGGACCCCGCCGGTTACGATGAGGCCCGATATGGCCTGGTCGAAGCTGGCCGCCCGGTGGAAGCTTAAGGCCTCGTCCAGCCAGATGCTTTTGGTTGCCAGCTCGTAGACCCGGAGGCCGAAGGCCAGGGCTACCAGAGCTACGCCCAGTAAGCACCAGCCGACCTGGTGGCTCTTATTAACCTGCTCTTCCGGCGGACCATAACCCTGCTTTGCAGTCGGCCTTACTGTCAGCACACCAGATATTTTAAACCGGGCGGCACATTGGTCTCGGCTTGACGGGCGCGGCAGGTCATCGTAGGCTTTAAGTAACCGGGGGATATTCCCGGTTGGGCTTTTCTGCAAAACCTGGACTGGAGAGGTTTGGGGCATGACTTCCAGGCTCGCACCCACGACCACGTACATCGGCCGAAGGATCCCGCTGGTTGACGGGAAGGAGAAGGTCACCGGCGCGGCCCGGTATCCGGCAGATCTCCGTCTGCCGGGTATGCTCTTCGGCCGACCGGTGCTCAGCCCGTACGCCCATGCCCGCATCCGGGCGGTCCGCACCGACCGGGCCCGGCGGGTGCCTGGGGTTGTGGCCGTCCTTACGGGCGTCGATTTGCCCATCCAGCCGGAGCCGACCACCCGCTCCCGCCTGATCCTGGCCCGGGACCGGGTAATTTTCCGGGGCCAGCCGGTAGCGCTGGTTCTGGCCGAAAACGAGCTGGCGGCCCGGGATGGGGCCGACGCCGTTGAGGTCGAGTACGAGCCCCTCAGGCCGGTGGTCGACCCCCTCGCCGCCCTTACCGACCGGGAGGCCCTGGTCTGGCCCGGGGGCGT
The DNA here is from genome assembly GCA_040289115.1 of Chloroflexota bacterium. Lineage (GTDB taxonomy): Bacteria > Chloroflexota > Dehalococcoidia > JAUQQI01 > JAUQQI01 > JAUQQI01. The sequence continues at coordinate 45,955 of PSKS01000004.1, read as the reverse complement.
TCCGGGCGAAAAGCGCCAGGATGCAGACGTCCACGCCGGGCCCATTAACGCCGCCCAGCAGATGACGGTTGGGGGCAACCTCGCCGCCCGGGCGGTCTTCGGCTGGGGCGACGTCGAGGCCGGGTTTGCCGAAGCCGACCTGGTCCTGGAGACCACGTACCGGACACAGTTCGTCCACCAGAGTTACCTGGAGCCCCACGCCGCGGTGGCCGTCCCGGATCCTCTTGGCGAGGGCCTAACCGTTTACACCAGCACCCAGGGCCAGTACATCGTTCGGGACCTCATCGCTGACATTACGGGGCTTCCGAAGACGGCTGTCCGGGTTGTGCCCATGAAAATCGGGGGCGGGTTCGGGGCCAAGTACGGTACCTTAGAGCCCCTGGCAGTTGCGGCCGCCCTGGCAGTCCGGCGGCCGGTGCTGATTGCCCTCACCCGGACCGAGGACTTCCTGGCCACAACCCCGGCCCCCGGCACCATCGTCCGCCTCAAGACCGGCGTCCGGCAGGACGGCACCCTTACGGCCCTGGATGCCGACATTTACATTGATTCGGGCATATACCGGGCTGGCCTCTCCGGCATAATGGCAATGCTGCTCGGGGGCTACTACCGCTGGCCAAACCTCCGGATTCAAACCTGGGAGATTTTAACCAATAAGGCGGCCACCGGGGCCTACCGGGCGCCCGGCGCGCCCCAGGCAACCTTTGCCATCGAGTCGCAGATAGACGAGCTGGCCCGCCGGCTGGGGCTGGACCCCCTAGAATTCCGGATCCGCAACGTGGCCGGCAAGGGGGACCGCATCCCGGCGGCCGCTGATCGGCGGTGGCCCGAGATTGGGGCGGCAGCCTGCCTCACGGCCGTCCGGGACCACCCCATCTGGCGGAACCGGCGCCCGGGAGATGGACGCGGGGTCGGCCTAGCCCTGGGAGGCTGGCCTGGCGGCCTCGGCCCGGCCACGGCCGTCTGTCGCCTGGAGGAGGACGGCACTCTCCAGCTTCACGTGGGCTCCATTGACCTGGGCAACGGCACGGACACGGCCTTTATCCTGCTGGCGGCCGAGATCCTGGGGCTGCCCCCCGAGAAGGTTCGGGTAATCTCGGGGGATACTGCCCTCGGACCCTTTGCCGGGGCCAGCGGTGGCAGCAAGATAACCTACACCGTCGGGGCGGCGGTGGTCCGGGCGGCCCAGGCGGCCCGGGAGAAGATTCTGCGGGCGGCGGCCGAGTACCTGGAAGCCAACCCCGAGGACCTGGAGCTTAAGGATGGATTCGTTTCGGTGAGGGGAGTGCCGGGACGGGGGATAAGCCTCGAGGAGCTGGGCCAGAAGACCTTTGCCGGCCAGCGGGGGCTTGCGCCCATCGTCGCCGAAGGGGAGTCGAGCATCGGCCGGCAGGCGCCGGGCTTTACGGCCCAGGTGGTAGAGGTCGAGGTGGACCCGGACACCGGCCTGGTAAGGCCCGGCCGATTCCTGGCGGTGCAGGATGTGGGCCGGGCCATTAACCCCCTGACCATTGAGGGCCAGGTCCACGGCGGAGCCACCCAGGGCCTGGGCTGGGCTCTGATGGAACAGCTCGTTTACGACGAGCAGGGGGAGCTTATAACTGCAACGTTCTTGGAGTATGCTCTTCCCCGGGCGCTGGATGTGCCCGCCTTCGAGGTGGAACTGGTCGAGGTGCCGTCGGAGGCGGGGCCCTTCGGGGCCCGGGGAGTTGGGGAGCCCCCCATCGTTCCCGGCCTGGCGGCGGTGGCCAACGCCGTCCGGGATGCCATCGGGGTTCGCATTACCGAACTGCCCATCACCCCCGAGCGCCTCTGGCGGGCCCTGAAAAGCGGCCCGGCCTAGGGCTTGGAAGCTGCCACCCCCCAGGCCGGGTCTAGCTCGGTCTCAGGGCCGTGGGCCCAAAGGCTAAATATTCCGGGAATATGGGTCGAGCCAGTCCCGCAGGCCGTCCCCGAAGAGGTTAATCGCCAGGGTTGTGATGAAGATCGCCAGCCCCGGGAAGGTAGGCAGCCACCACTTGTCGAACATAAACTGCCGGGCGTCGGCGAGCATGCTTCCCCAGGTCGGGGTTGGCGGGGGAGTGCCCAGGCCCAGAAAGCTTAAGAAAGCCTCGGCGATAATAAATCGGGCGACCTGGACTGTGCTAAGCACGATGATGGGGTTGAACGCGTTGGGCAGGATGTGGCGCAGGAGGATCCGGGCGTCGGAGAAGCCCAGGCAGCGGGCCGCTGTAACGAAGTCCAGTTCCCGCAACTTAAACACCTCGGCCCGAATCACCCGGGCGTAGATGGGCCAGGACGCGACCCCCAGCACGATGATGACGTTCACGGCGATGTAGTTGGCGATAACCAGCCCGGGTCCCACTACCCCGATAAAGAGCAGGGCCAGCAGGATAAACGGGACCGTAAGTTGGATGTTTATAACCGTCGAAATTACGGTGTCTGTCAGCCGCCCAATGTAGCCTGCCGCCAGACCCAGGGCCACCCCGATGGCCGCCGCCACTACCGTGGCTAGAAAGCCTACCGCCAGCGACACCCGGGCCCCGAAGATGAGCCGGCTCAAGTTATCCCGGCCCACCTGGTCGGTGCCGAGGATGTGCTCCCAGCTTCCCCCGTGCTCCCAGATGGGTGGGCGGAGCCGGTTCACCAGCTCCCCTTCGTAGGGGTTGTAAGGGGTAATAAAATCCGCAAAAACGGCCACAAACACCAGCACCACCAGGAAGACCCCGCTTAATGTGGCGGTCCGCAGCTGCCAGAGGCGCCGCAGCACCTTCCGCCAGCCCGGCATCGCCCGGCGGGTCGGAAGGATCAGGGTGCCGGCCGCCGCGGATACGCCATCGGATATCGGGCGGTTCATTTCAGCCTGATCCTCGGGTCAAGGACGGCCACGACCAAATCCACCAGGAAGTTTACCCCGGCAATGATGAGGGCCAGGATAATGACCGCGGCCTGCATCACCGGAATATCCGAGCGGTAGATGGCGTTTATAAGCAGCAGGGCAACTCCCGGCCAGGCAAAGACCGTCTCGGTAATAACGGCCCCGCCCATAAGCTGCCCGAACTGCAGCCCAAGCACGGTCACCACCGGGATCATGGTGTTGCGCAGGGCGTGGCGCATCACCACCGCCCATTCGGTCAGGCCTTTGGCCCGGGCGGTCCGGATGTAGTCCTGGGCGAGGACGTCGAGCATGCCGGATCTAACCAGCCGCATGGCCACCGGGGCGGTGAAGACCCCTAAGCAGAAGGCCGGTAAGATGAGGTGCTGGGGTGTGCCGTACCCTGAGGCCGGAAGCCAGCGCAGGTGCACGGAAAAGAGCAAAATGAGCATCAGCCCCAGCCAGTAGATGGGCATTGCCTGACCGGCCACGGCGACGAGGGTGGCGATGTTGTCGATAAGGGAATAGCGCCAGTAGGCCGAGATGATCCCCACCGGGATGGCGATTAAGGTCGCCACCCCCATCCCGGCCACGGTAAGCTGCAGGGTCGCCGGAAGCCGCTCGAGAACCAGATCCAGGGCCGGCTTTCTAAAAAGATACGACTCGCCGAAGTTGCCTACCACCGCCCCCCGGGCAAAGTCCAGGTACTGGACCAGGATCGGCCGGTCGAACCCGTACTGGTGGCGCAGGAGCTGCCGGGTCTCCTCCGGAGTCTCTGGGGGCACCAGGGCGTTTATCGGGTCGCCGATGACAAAGTTAACCACAAAGACGATGACCGAGATGCCCCAAACGGCAATGGCCAGCTGGATGACCTGCCGGGCAAGGTATGTGCTCATCGGGTCGGCCCGGGCCCGTCTCTTTACGCCGGTTTGGCCGTGTAGAACTTGTCGATTTCGTCCGGGTCGGGCATCCAGTTCACGGCCGTGCTCACCGCCCAGAGCTGGTGAAAGCCCCACATAAAGATGGCCGGGGCCTCATCCCGGATGATCTGCTGGGCCCGGGAATAGACCTGCTTGCGGGTCTCCTCATCCAGGGTCGACCGGCCCTCGAGCAAGAGCCGGTCCAGCTCCGGGTTTTGGTAGTAGCTAAAGGGACTCGACGAGTGGAGCATGTCCCAGAGGATGCCGTCGGCATCGAACACCGAGTAGTAGCCCCAGGACCACTCGTACATGGGGCCGCCCTTGCCCTGGGAGACCATATCGGTGAAGGCCCGGTCCTCGTGGACTTGAAACTTCACCCGGATGCCTACCTTCTCCAGGTCCCGCTGCATCGCCTCGAACACCAGCCGGGCATTGGGCAGAATGGAGGCGTTGGTACGGTTAAAGGTTACCTCGAAGCCCTGGGCGTAGCCGGCCTGGGCCAGCAACGCTTTGGCCTTGTCGGGGTCGTACTCGTGGGGCTTAATGGCCGGGTCGTACCCGAAGGCCATCGGGTTCACCAAGGCTGGGGCCCGGTCGCCCCCAGGCTGGAGGTTTTTGATATAGCTTTCGATATTTACGGCGTGGTTGGCAGCGTGCCGAACACGCACGTCCATGAAGGGGCTGGGGGCTGTCCGCCCCTTGGCGTCGAGGCCTACAAAGCCCGTGCGCAGGATCCGTTGGCTTACCACCTTGGCCCGGCCGGAGTTATTAATGGTGTTTACCTGGTCGGTGGGGACGGCCCGCATCACGTCGATGTTGCCGTTTAAAAGCTCGGCGATCTGGGTGGTAACTTCGGGGATGACCACATACTTAAAGTACCTAAAGGCGGGCTTGGGTCCCCAGTAGTTGTCGTTGCGTTCCACCAGGATGTAGCGGTCCCGCTTCCACTCGACGAACTTATACGGCCCCGTTCCAATGGGGTTTTCGGCAAACCAGGCATCCCCCTTGGCTTTTACGACCTTCTCGGGGACCAGCTGAAAGTTTTGCAGCCGCTCAACAAAGATGGGGTAGGGGGATTTGGTGTGGACCCGGACCTTGTGGGTGTCGACGATTTCAACCCCGGCGATCTGCTCGTGGTTTCCCCGCTGGGGGCTTTTCTGCTCGGGGTTGGTTATCCTTTCCCAGTTGAACTTGACCGTCTCGGCCGTGAAGGGGTCGCCGTTGTGGAAGACCACGTCCTTTCGCAGCTCCAGCTCCCAGGTGGTTGGGCTTATCGGCCTCCAAGATGTCGCCAAATGGGGCCCGATGCGCAGGGTCTTGGGGTCCCGAACGCCCAGGTTGTCGAAAACTTTGTAAAACCAGCGCTAGCGGTCCGCCACCTCATAGGCCAGCTCCAGGGAATCCTTTTCGGCCATCGTCCGCCTTCTTGGTGAAAAGTGTGCCGCTCAGCCGACAGCAAGCCACGCTTATGGGCACTGCTGAGCCAACCCGCGACCAAGTCCTTTAGGGTAAACTCAATTGGGTCCCGTGAGAAGGCAGCTTGGTTTCCTGGTCGCCGGCATCGCCATCGGCCTGGTCTTGGGGTTACTGGTCGGCCGGGCCTTCTGGGGCGGCCTGGTCGCCGAACCGGTTGAGACTAGCCGGGAATTCTACCGGGTCCTGCGGGTGATCGACGGCGATACTATCGTGATTGAGGGGGGCGAGCATGTTCGCTACCTGGGGGTTGATGCCCCGGAGACGCACGGAACTGCCGAGTGCTACGGCCGGGAAGCTACCGAGCGCAACCGCCAGCTGGTCGAGGGTAAAAGGGTCCGCCTTGAGGCCGACCGGCGGGACCGGGACCGCTACGGTCGGCTATTGCGCTGGGTCTGGGTCGAGGACACCCTGGTTAACGAGCAACTTATCCGGGAGGGTTACGCCACCGTTTACCGGGCTGAGCCGGCGGCCAAATACATGAATCGGCTGCTGGCGGCCGAAGCCGAGGCCCGAAGTAGTGGGGCGGGCTTGTGGTCAGCCTGCCGTCCCCGCCACTGAGCCCGCCTAAGGCCCAAGGCTCCGCTCGTAGAGCCACCGGAGCACCGCCACCAGCAGGTAGATGGCAAGCCCGGCGGCCAGGATGAACTCCGGGGCTCCGACAGCCTGCCGGCCAATGCGGACGGTAATCCGTCGGCCGCCGCCCAGCTCCAGGGCCAGGTAAAAGGCCAGGAGGGCGAGGAGCACTTTGGCCCCCAGCACCAGCACGTAGGGGGTGGTGGCCGCCGGGGAGGAGAGCCGGTCGAAGGTAAGGATCATCCCTGAGACCAGCAGGGCAACGATGGCTGTGTTCGCCAGCTCCCGAAAACGCTGCCGGACGGCCTTCTCCATCAGGGAGCGGGTCCCCTCGGGCAGGAGCCGGACGGCAGGCCGGTAAACCAAAAACAAGAAGAGGGAACCTCCCACCCAGAAAAGGGCCGCGACGGCATGCACCCACCGCAGGACAATCCGGACCAGGTCAATCCATTCCAAGGCCGCCCCCCGGCCTACCCGCCGACCAGCAGGTCCTCGATGAGGAGACCGACCCGGTTCTTGCTGATAGCTCCCACCCACCGGTGGCGAATTCGACCCTGGCCGTCGATAAAGACCGAGGTGGGGAGGCCCGTAATCTGGTAGAGGGTTGCGACCCGGTCACCCACGTCTAGCCCCATCGGGTAGGTAAGCCCGAACTCCTGGATGAAGGCCCGGGCGCTTTCTTCCCGGTCCTGGACGGCGAGGCCCACAAGCATAACTCCCTGGTCCTGGTACTGCTGCCAAGCGTTTTCCAGCACCGGGGCCTCAGCCCGGCAGGGTCCGCACCAGGAGGCCCAGAAGTTCAGGACCACCGGCCGGCCCCGGTAGGCACTCAGCTTAAATTCGCCCCCGTCAAAGAGCTTCAACGTGAAATCCGGGGCCAGGTCTTCCGGCTCGGCTGGGGTGGACGAAGCCGCCGAGCCGGACGCTCCCGGAAGAAACCGGCCGAGCCGCCCAAGGTTCTGGCAGCCGGCGGCTCCCAGGATGGTGAAGCCAGCCAGGAGGAGAAAGTCCCGGCGGGAGGCCTTCATCGGCGAACCTCCTCGATCAGGGCAACCAGGGCGGCCTCGGTGAGGGGGCCGTTCCACTTCCGGCGGATGGTGCCGTCCGGGGATATTAAGTACGTTTCGGGGATCCCGGTCACCCCGTAGTCGACCGCTACCGACCCAGCGGGATCCGGGCCGTTGTGAAACGTTAGGCCGAACTCCTTAATGTAGGCCCGGGCGGCGGCCTCATTGTCCCAGATGTTTACGCCCACCACGACTACCCCCTGGTCCTGGTATCGGCGCCAAACCGACTCCAGAACGGGCGCCTCGGTCCGACAGGGGACGCACCAGGAGGCCCAGAAGTTAACCACGACAACCTTGTGCCGCTGGGCGCTCAGGTCAAATCGGCCGCCGTCAAATAGGGTGAGGCTAAAGTCCGGGGCGGGCCGGGCCCGGATGGGGACGAGAGCCGCCGAGCTGCCCTGACGTACCAGGCCGAAGCCCAAAAGCCCCAGGAGGCCAAAGGCCACCAGCAGGACAAAGCCCAACCCGACAAGACGCGCCATCTTCCCGACCCAATTATAACCCCCTCTGAAGTTGGGCTATTCTTGGGTTGAAGGTGTTGAGGAGGTGTCGCCATGCAAGAGGCTGATACCAGGCGCAGTTTACTCGATGTGCTGGCCGCCGTCCCTGACCTCAGGGGCGGGCACGGGCGCCGCTACCCTATCCAGAGCCTCCTGGCGGCCCTCATCTTAGCCGCCATCAACGGGCAGGCCTCGCTGCGAGGAATGTGGCTCTGGGCCAGGGCTTAAGTTTTGCGGCCTTATTCGACGGCGTAGGTGTCAGTTTTCGAGGCTTGGTCGGCCTGGGAGGTGCAGGAGGTTTTGTGGGCAGCAGGCGGGTCGATTCGGCATCTTAGCCCAAAGAAAGCCCTGGGGATTTGCGTGGGCACTGGGAGATTGAGAACCGGCTTTACTGGGTGTGACGTGAGCATTATATTTAGTATTTAGCTTGCCCGCAACCAGATTCGGAAGGTAGTGGGAGATGGACGAGCACAGCGTCGCCCGGCCCGAGGTCAGGCCCGTGGAAGAGGCTGTTGAGGTTTTGCGGGAGGCGGGTAAACGGGCGCCCCGTCTCTTTGGAATTCCCACCGGTGTCGAGGGCCTGGACGGGCTTTTTTACACCACCCGGTTTGAGAATGGGGTTCCCCAGAAGGTACCCCTCGGCGGCTATCCCGCCTTGGGCGTGATTAACCTTACGGGGGTGGCCGATACTGGCAAGACCCTCATGGCTGAGCAGTTCGCGGTCAAACAGGCGTCCCTTGGGTATCCGGTCTGTTTTATTACCGTCGAGGCCCCCGGTCCTTTCACGGCCGGCGCGCTTCGGACCCGCGCGACGGCTATGGGTATAGATTTCGCTCAGATTCAGGACCGGATCGTTCTTGTCGACGCGGCCTCCCACGCCCAGTTGCGGGACGACCTACCCACTCTCCTAGCAACCCTGGCCCACACCATCCGGCGTTTCGATACTAAGTCGGTGGTCATCGACTCAGTAACCGGTCTTTTCGAGGCCAAAGAGATCTTCGCCCGCCAGGTGGTGCGTCAGCTCTTTAACTTTATGAAGCGGTGGTACCAGACGGCCATCTTCGTCTCCCAGAAACGAACCGGTCATGAAGAGTTCACGGCCGAGGCGGCCGGAGGCTACGCCGTAAGCCATATCGTCGACTGCACTATTGTGCTGGCCAAGAGGCTCATCCAGACCCCGGCTGAGGCTCGGCTCTACCACCGGCCCATCGGGGAGGTCGTTCGGATGCTCCGGATCGACGGCTGCCGGCTGTGCGGTCACAGCACCGCCACCCACCTGCTGGAAATCACCGAAACGGGCCTGGTTAAGGTAGGTCCGCCAATCTCACGCCTGGGAGGTAGGGAAGAAACTTATGCAGGAGGTTAAGCCCCAAGACATCAAACCCGACGGACTTTCCCTGGTAGTCTTCTTAAAGTCCCTTGAGCTTATCGGCGGGCCCCGGCGACTCTTCGAGCTGCGAAACCTCACCTGGGTACCCAGCCTGATGGAGGCCGCCTACGCAGTGGTCCTGCGGGAACACTTCAACCGGACCCAAGAGGAGATCGCCCAGTATCTCGGACTTACCCGAGCCTCGGTCCGCAATATCCTTCGGGCTGACCCTGAGGCGGTCCGGCAACGGCTGGAGGGCGTCCTGGACGAGCGGCGTCGCAGCGCCCACGTCCACATTGCCGGCGGCCTTGCCAAACTGGCTTACCGGACGATTAAAACCGAGGGGGCGACCCTGGGCCTGCTGGATGAGGTTTCGGCAGCCATAGGGGCGTTCCAACAGATAAAACCTTAAAGGCCGGTCAAACCTGAAGCCTAGGGTCGAGGGCCTCCCGGAGGCCGTCACCCAGGAAATTAATGCTTATCACCGTCAGGGAGATGAGGGCTCCAGGGTAAATGGCCAGCTCCGGAACCGTTCGCAGGTAGCGTTGGGCGTCCTGGAGCATATTCCCCCACGAAGCCTGGGGCGGCTGGACCCCGTAACCCAAGAAGCTTAGGGCCGACTCTAAGAGGATGGCGTTGGCCACCTGAAGGGTTGCGGCCACAATGATTGGGGCCAGGGTGTTGGGCAAAATATGAATAAAAATAATCCGGCCCGACCCGGCCCCCAGCACCCGGGCCGCATCTACGAATTCCCGCTCCCGGAGGGAGAGAAACTCGGCCCGCATTATCCGGGCCACTGCCGGCCAGGAAAGCCCGCCGATGATAAAAATCACAAAGGTCAAGTTCGTCTGAACGAAGGAGCTCAAGACCAGGGCCAGCGGCAGGATGGGGATCGCCAACATCACGTTGATCAGGCCCGAGAGGAGGACATCCAGCCGGCCGCCATAATAGCCTGCCGGTGCCCCCACCAGGACCCCGATAACCACCGTCAAAACGGCCGCCCCAAACCCAACGCTCAAGGATATTCGGCCGGCGTGGAGCAGCCGACTTAAAAGATCCCGGCCCACGTCGTCGGTTCCCAGGGGGTGTTCGGGACTGGGTGGAGCCAAGATGTTGAGGCTGGCCGCATCCGGGTCGTATGAAGAAATCACGGGCGCCAGGGCGGAAGCCAGCACCAGCAGGGCCAGGATGAAGGCGCTGGCCAGGGCCAAGTGGTGCCGACGGAAGGTGCGCCAGGCGCGCCCGGCAGGGGTCAGCGTCTTTCTGAGCTTAATCGCCTTTTCGGTCTGGTTCTGGGTAACGGCCGGCATCGGTTAGCTCAACCTGATCCGGGGGTCCACCCAGCCGTAGGCCAGGTCGGCCAGCAGGTTTCCGAGAACGGTCAGCACCGCCATAATCATAAAGGCAGCCATGAGCACCGGGTAGTCCCGGCTGGACAAGGCCTCGGCCAGCAGCCGGCCCATCCCCGGCCAGGCGAAGACCACCTCGGTTATCATCGCCCCGCCGACCAGGCTGCTGCCCTGCAGGCCGATAAGAGTAACCAGAGGCAGCAGGGCATTGCGCAGGGCGTGCTGGGTAAGCACCGTCCACTCGCTTAAGCCTTTGGCCCGGGCCAGCCTGATGTAGTCCTGGTGGAGAACTTCAAGCAGGCTGGACCGGACATATCGGCTCCAGGCGGCGATATACATGGTGGCCAGGACGCTGGCCGGGCCTATTAGGTGGAGGATCCGGTCCACCGGGTCGTGCTCGAGGCCGATGGTGGCCATCCCGCCCGAGGGCAGAATGCGCAACCTTACGGAGAAGACCAAAAGCACCATCATCCCGAGCCAGAAGGTGGGTATGGAAACCCCAAGCATGGCGGCGATACTGGCCAGGTACTGCACGGGACGCCACCGGCTCACGGCCGAGACAACCCCAAAGGGGACCGACAGTAGGAGGGCGATAAGCAGGGCCGCCGCCATTAATTGAACGGTATTGGGGAGCCGGCCGGCCAGGACGCCGACGACCGGCTCCCGATATCTGAAGGATATGCCCCAGTCGCCCCGGAGGACCCCCCCGAGCCACCGGAGGTACTGGACTGGCGCCGGCTGGTCGGTACCCAGTAGACGGGAGATCCGTTCCAGGTCCTCTGGGCCGGCATCGGGCCCGGCGTAGAGGGCCGCCGGGCCGCCCGGTGCCAGCTGAAGGAGGCCGAAGAGCAGAACGGATACTACCAGCAGGGTTGGAATTGCCAGTAAAGTCCGGCGGATAAGGTAGCGGTTCATCGGCTACTGCTCAACCCACCACTCCGCCGCATTCCACATTTCCAGGTACGCCGGGGCCGGCTTGTAGCCTTTAAGCCGCTTATTGACCGGGGTGTGGTCGGCCCGCCAGGCCAGGAAAACATAGGCTGGGTCTTGGTTGATCATCTTCAGGGCCTGGGCGTAGAGGCTTTTGCGCTGCTGCCGGTCCAGGGTTGCCTGGGCTTTGAGCAGGATTTCGTCAAGCTGCGGGTTGCAGTAGCGGCCCCAGTTGGTAGTCGGGTTCTTTTCTGGGCACAGGTAGTGCTGAGCTAGGTCGGCCGGGTCCACGTAGCGGCCAGTGTAAGAATAGGCCATCTCGTATTGGCCCCGGGGCAAGGCGTTACCCCACATGGTGGCCACATCCACGTTCTTGATGCGGGTCTCAATGCCGATCTCTTTCCACTGGCTGCTGATAAACGAGAGTATTTGGACCCGTTCCTGCTCCCCCGCGATATTTAAAATTTCAAAGCTGAGGCGCTGGTCACCCCGGACCCGGATGCCGTCCGGCCCGGGCCTGAAGCCAGCCTCATCTAGCAACTGGCGAGCCTTCTGGGGGTTGTAGTCGAACTTGTCGATGTCATCGCTGTAGGCCCATGAGGACGGTGGGATGAGGCTCCATGCCGGCTGAACCAGCCCCCGTAGAACCGTTCCCGTCAGGGCCTTCCGGTCGAAGCCGTAGTTAAGGGCCAGTCTTACCCGCCGGTCGGCCAGCCGGGGGTCCTGGTTGTTCACCCAGATGATCCAGGGGGAGGTGGCGTTGGTGGTGATGAGCTGGATATGTGACATCCGCTGGACAATGGGTACCTGGTCGTTGAGCATCCGGAAGCGGATGTCCACCTCCCCGGTTTCCAGCTGATTGGTCAGGGTATTGGCGTCGGTGATTATCTTGATGACAATCCGGTCGAGGTACGGCTTGTCAGACAGATAATACTCGGGATTGCGCTCGACCATAATGTAGTTGCCGGGTCGCCACTCCACGAATCTGAAGGGCCCAAGGCCCGGCCGGTTGGTCCGAAACCACTCGTGAGTAGCCAGGTCCTTGGGGGGCACGTTGCCGAGGACGTGCTGGGGCAGGATGGTGACGATGGCCACCCGGTCCAGGAAGGCGGCATCCAGGGTTTTGAACTTAAAGACCACAGTATAGTCGTCGGGCAGGTCCACCGACTCGATCTGATTCCACCCGACCCGTCCCCGGACGGGCACGTCGGGATGCATGATGGTCTGGTAAGTGAAGAGGACGTCTTTACTGGTGAAAGGCCGGCCGTCGTGCCACTTGATCCCCCGACGAAGTTTAAAGGTCCAGGTCAAGCCGTCCCGGGAGATCAGGCCGTTTTCGACGGTGGGCACCTGCTCGGCCAGGGCCGGAATATACTCCTGGTTTTCGTTTATCCGAATGAGGGGTTCGTTAATCAGGTCCGCCACTTCTTGCGCAACCGTAAGGCCCGTTATCGGGCCCCAGAGGCGGTCGGGCTCCTGGTGAAGGCCGACGGTTACCTGCCCGCCCCGCCGGGGCTGGCCGGTCGCGGGTGGGGTTGCCGCCCCCGGTTGCTGGGGTGCCTGGGGCGACGGTGTGCAGGCGCCCAAGGCCGCGCCGGCCCCCAAAAGCATTATTCCGCCGATAAACCTACGCCGGGTCCACATGTTTTTCCCTCCTTTGCGTGGCCCTAATCTGGCCTAAAAATTCCAGGGTCCGGTTGATATAGTCGACCGAGGCGTTCACCGCGGCTTCGACGGCGAGCCTGCCTTTCTCCGCCGAGGCCCGAGAGGGCCAGCCCCATACCCCCGCGGGGCAGATGCTGGCGAAGGACGTGAACTCCAGGTAAGCGGGTGGGTAGGTTGGGACAAAATCCTGGGCCGGGCCCCGAACCAGCTCCGGCATCAGGTACAGCAGGACCGAGGTCTCCAGGTCGCCGGCATGGAGGTCATCCGCCGGGAAGGTTTCCCGCAGGTCCGGGCCAGCCAGGGCAAAGGGCTGCAACCAGATGGCTGTTATGGCCGGGTTCTCATAGTTGAGCTGACGCACGGCCGTCTTCACGACGGGGTTGCCCCAGGGCCGGGTAGCTGACCCCGAAGGCAGACCGTGGCCGTTGATGACCACCAGTCGGCGGATGCCGTGGGCTTCGAGGGAGCAGGCGATGTCGGCTACCACCGCCCAGAGGGTGCCAGCCTCCAGGCTTAGGGTGCCCCGCTGGCCCCAATGGGGGGCGGAGGTTCCCACCGGCCAGACTGGGAGAAGGAAAACGGCGGCGTCCAAACGGTCGGCGATCCTGGCCGCCAGGGCCCCGACGATGACCTCGTCGGTTCCCACCGGCAGATGGGGGCCGTGGGGCTCATGCTGGGCCAGGGGCAAGATGGCCAGCTCTGGCCGGGCGTGTTCGAAGTCGGCCGCCGTGTTTTCCAGGGTCAGGACTACGCCCATCGGGCAGCCCCCAGCCTACTCCGAATCCCCGTGATTGCCCCGGGCCAGCCAGTGGACGGCCCCCAGGACGTACCCGACGATGGCCTCAACCCGGGCGGTCAGTGCCCGCTCGCCCTTCTGAGGGTCGGCATGGACGGGACAGCCCCAGACCCCGTCCGGATTGAGGCGGTCGATGGTGACGTAATCTAAAAACTCCCGGCCGACGGCCACGACGCCGTCGGGCCGGGCCGACCGGACCAATTCCGGCCGCAGGTGGAGCATCACCGAGGTCTCCACCTCGCCGGCGTGGACCTCCCGGTCAGCGGTGGCGAAAATGGGGCTCTGACCCGGAAGAAGGGCGAGGGATTCCGGCGCCAACAGCACCTTAAGGGCCCTCAGGTCCCGGTTTAGCCTTTCGACCGTCGGCTCGAGGATGAAGTTGCCCCCGTGGCCGTTTATCACCACCAGCACTCGGACCCCCTGCTCTTCCAGGGAGCGGGCAATGTCCCGCAGGACGGCGGCCAGGGTAGCCGGCTTAAGCCAGACGGTTCCTCCAAGGGGCCCATGACACTCGCTCAGGCTGACGGGAATAGACGGTAGAAGCCAGGCATCCAACCGTTCTGCCACCAGCCGGGCGAGGGCCTCTACTGCCAGCAGGTCGGTTCCGACGGGCAGGTGCGGCCCGTGCTGTTCCACGGCACCGATACCCAGCACGGCAACCTCCGGCCGTTGGGCCTGGAACTCCGGCCAGGTGGCCCGGTTGTCCAGCATCCGGTCACCCTCCCCCGACCCGACTGGGCCGGAAGGCCGGCATCACCTCCCGGGCGATGAGCCGAAGCTCGGTTAGGATGTGCTCGTGGGGCATCCCTGGGAAGTAAAGACGGCAGATGAGGTGATCAATCCCGAGGGCCTGCCGAAACCGCTCGATCTGCCGGATGGCCTGCTCGGGGGTGCCCACGATAAACCGGTCCCGGCCGATCACGTCTAGCCGGTCGGTGGAAATTCCCGCCTGACTGATGAGGGGATGCCGCCAGTCCTTGCCGTATTCGTCCCGGTAGTTAACCATCAGGTGCCGCTCCGCCAGCTCCCGGGCCCGGGCCTCGGTTTCGGCGATAACCACGTCCCGGGTAAGGGGCCTGGGAACTTGATTCGGGTCCTTCCCGGCCTCGTTGAGAAACTCATGGTAGGTAGCCTGAGCCTCAAGCAGGGTTGGCAGGTCGGCGGTTGGCCCCGGCAGCCAGGCGTCCCCTAACTGGGCGGCGCGGCGCAGGGCATTGCGGCTCCAGCCGCCGACCCAGACGGGAATCGGGGCCGAGGGCCTGGGCTCGATCCGGCCGTGGTGGACCCGGTAGAAGCGGCCCTCGAAGGTGACGTCCTCTTCGGTCCAGAGCCGGCGCATAAGGCGCAGGGCCTCGGTGAAGCGGGACCCCCGCCCGTCCAGGGACACCCCGTAAAGTTCGAACTCCTGGGGCCGGTAGCCGACGGCGGCCCCCAAGATGAACCGGTTGTCGGACATTACGGCGAGCATGGCGGCGTCTTCGGCCAGCCGCACCGGATGGTAAAAGGGCACCACGGCCACGTCGGTCCCCAGCAGGATCCGGCTCGTCCGGGTGGCCCAGCCGGCCAGGACCATTAGGGGGGAGGGCCAGTAGTGGTTGGGAACCCCGTGGTGCTCCTCCATCCAGACGGAGTCAAAGCCCAGCTCCTCCCCCAGGAGCACCTCATCGAGGGCCTCCCGGTAGAACCGGCCTCCTTCGGTGGGGATGAACCCGAACTTCATTTTCAGTCTCCCACCGGGGCGGCCTGCAGGAGCCCCAGGTCGACGAGGGCCCGCCGGATTCGCTCCCGGTCGGCCGGCCCCACCGGCAGAAGGGGCGGCCTGACCACGGCCCGGTCGATAAGGCCCAGCATCACCAGGGCCTCCTTAAGCCGGGCCCGGTAGTTGCGCACGGGGGGCGCAAAGACGGCCTGTTCGAGGGGCAAAAGCCGCTCCCAGATGCGGGCGGCCTCGGCGAAGTTGCCCGCCATGGCCTCCCGGTGCATCCGGACCTGTAGCTCAGTAGCCACGGCCGAAAAGCCGATCAAGGCGCCCTCGGCCCCCAGGACGAAGGACTCGTAAATAAAGTTATCGTTGCCGGTGAGCAGGGTAATCTTCCGCCGGCACTGCCGGAGCACGTCCCGGGTCTGGACAAACTT
This sequence comes from Chloroflexota bacterium, assembly GCA_040289115.1. Lineage (GTDB taxonomy): Bacteria > Chloroflexota > Dehalococcoidia > JAUQQI01 > JAUQQI01 > JAUQQI01. Next base: position 30,302 of record PSKS01000004.1, on the reverse strand, counting down.
AACGGCGTCGAAGGAGGCCTCTTTGATGGCCACCACCGAGTCGATGCCTTCAACCAGCCGGGTCAGAGCCTCGTCGGTGAAGATGACGCCGCCCAGGGCCGGCTGAAGCTGGAACAGGATAAGGGGCAGGTCGACGGCCTCGGCGATGGCCGCATGGTAGGCATAGGGCACTTCGGGCTCCAAGGGCTGGCCCGCAAAGGCCGGAATGGGAAATACCAGTAGGGCGTCGGCCCCGGCGGCCTGGGCGTCCCGGGCCAGCTCGACGGCCTGGGCGGTGTAGGTGGCCGCCAGCCCGGCCACCACGGCCGCCCGGCCGGCCACCGCGTCCACCGCCGCCTCGAGGACGGCCCGGCGCTCCTCCCGGGAGAGGTGGGGTCCCTCGCCGGTGTCCACGTTGATGGCTACCCCCACCACCCCCTGCCGGACAACCCAGTCCAGGTAGCGGCGAAGGGCCGGCAGGTCGGGGGAGAAATCGTCCCGCATCGGCAGGACTGTTGCGGCGATGATACCTTTCAGGTTGGGGACTTTCACGGCAAAACCTCCTTAAGCTGAATACGGCCGGGTAGACCGGCGAACCTTCAGTTCAAATCCGAGGACAGTGTCCTCAGGTATCTTGGCGCCGTTGCGGGCATCTAGGATAAGGCGCACCGCCACCGTGGCCAAATCCCGCCCCCGGAAACTCACGGTGGTTAAGGGCGGGTCAACCACCGAGGCAATGGGAAGGTCGTTCATGCTCACTAGGCTTACCCGCTCTGGAACCGGGATTCCGGCCTCCCGCAGGGCCACCAGGGCCCCGATGGCCATGATGTCCGTCGAGGCTACCAGGGCCGAGAAATCTACCCCCCGGGCGAGTAGTTCTCGGGTGGCCCGGTAGCCGCCGTCCCAGGTGTACCAGCCGACGGCCACCAGATCCGGGTCGCAGGGCAGGCCGTGGTTGGCCAGGGCCTGGCAATAGCCCTGGAAGCGGTCGGTGGAGGTGGTAAAGTTGGGCTGGCCGGCAATAAAGGCGATGCGCCGGTGGCCCAGGCTTATCACGTGCTCGGTGGCGGCCCGGGCGACGGCGACATTGTCGACCCGGACCATGGGCACCCCGACGGGGTGACGGGAGAGGGCAACCACCTGGGTTCCCCGGGCAATGAGGGAAGCCACCTCCCGGCGCAGGTTTTCGACATGGCCTGGGTCCTCGGGGCAGCCGCCGGCAAAGATGAGGCCGTCGGGACGGAACGCCCGGAAGGAGCGCACGACCCGGAGCTCCTTATCCGGGTCCCGGTCGGTGCTGCAGATGAGGGCGCTGTAGCCGTCGGCTTGGCAGGCATCTTCGACGGCCCGGGCGATCTCCGCAAAATAGGGGTCGGCGATGTCGTGAACGGTAAGGGCGATGATCTTGGTTTGGCGGCGAACTAGGGCCCGGGCGATGGCATCGGGCACGTAATCGAGGCGGCGGGCGGCCTCCAGGACCCTGGCCCGGGCCTCGGGGCTCACCGGGTAGTCGGCATTGGACAAGATCCGCGAGACGGTGGCCACAGAGACTTTCGCCTCCCGGGCGACGTCCACAATGGAGACCCGACGGGCCGGAGCCACCAGGCTGTTCCCCTTCGCAAAGTAAACGTTTTCTGCCTGTTTATAAAGCAAAACTTGCACCTTGTCAAGGCCCATCCCGGGCCGACCAGCCCTTCTGGCCATGCAATCGCTAATCTTTTTTGTGCGGCCGCACGGCTAGTCTGATTACCCCTGGCGACTCCAAAGCAAGATTGGGGCGGGCTGTCAGCTGGGCAGGGAGCCTTCGGGTCGCAGCGAGGCTGTCAAGGCTTGCCGAACCAGGGGTGGTAGGGACGTCGGCCGGCCGCTGGGATCTAACCAAACCTGAACCGAGCTGCCCCGCGCCACCGGTACCCCGTCGCTTTTCCGGACCAGCTCGTACCCCAGGCTGAAGCTGGTGTTACCTATTCGGGCCGTCCACGCCGAGGCCACCACGACCTCCGGAAAGGTCAGGGGGGCCAGAAAGCTGGCCGCAATTGCGGCCAGGGTAAAATTCCGCTCACCCGCCTGACGGGGCCGCTGGATAATGCCGAGGCGCATCAGGTGAACCAGGCGAACCTGTTCGAAGTAGACAAGATATACGGCGTTGTTGACGACCCCGTCGCCGTCGATGTCGGTGGACCTGACATCGAGTTCGACCGTGGTTATCATGGAGGCCCGTTCGCTAAAGTATACCAGTTGCCCGCTGCGCAAATTCTCCCTTACAATGCTTCTGGAGCCCAGGCGAGGTAATTTGCGGTGAACCTTCCGGTCGAGGCCCTCCGGGAGCTCCGGGCCGTCCTTGGGGACGGCCCCCACGTTCAGATTAAGGTTGATGACCGCTACGTCCACGGGTCCGATGCCTCCGTCGAATGGGCGGAACCCCTGGCAGTGGTCTACCCCGGCAGCCCGGAAGAGGTTCGGGCGGTGGTGGCGTGGGCCGACCGCCACGGTCTGCCGGTAACCCCGCGCGGGGCCGGAACCGGCCTTTCGGGCGGGGCCGTGCCGTCAGGCGGGGTGCTCCTGGTCCTGACCAGGCTGGACCGGATTATTGAAATCGACCCCCTAAACCGGATTGCCCGGGTGGAGTCGGGGGTCGTCAACCTGGACCTCTCGGAGGCCGCCGAGCCCTTCGGCCTCTTTTACGCCCCGGATCCCTCGAGCCAGCCGGCCTGCACCATTGGGGGTAACCTGGCCGAAAACTCGGGCGGGCCCAGATGCCTGGCCTACGGCGTCACGTCGAACCATACCCGCCGGGTGCGGGTGGTTCTTGCAGATGGCTCAGAGGTGGGGCTTTCGGCCGCCCCGGACCCATTAGGCTACGACCTGGTGGGCCTCTTCGTCGGCTCCGAGGGCACCCTGGGGGTGGCCGTCGAGGCCGAGGTCCGGCTTATGCCCAAGCCTGAGGCCGTCTGGACCCTGAGCGCCGCCTTCCCCGACATCACCCTGGCCGCCGACGCGGTCAACCGGGTGTTGCTGGCCGGCATCCGGCCCGTTGCCCTGGAGATGATGGACCGCTCGACCCTGGACGCAGTCGGGCAGGCCTTTGGGCAGACACTGCCCCCGGAGGTAAAGGCCCTGCTCATTGCCGAGGTAGTCGGCATCCGAGAAGAGGCCGACTGGGCCGCCGAGGTCTGCCGGGGCCTCTTTGCCGAGGCGGGGTCCCTCTCGGTGGAGCTGGCGGCCACGCCCGAGGCCCGGGACCGGCTTTGGCAGATGCGCAAGCGGGCCAGGGGCGCCCTGGGCCGGCTTGCCCCCAACTACTACGTCCACGACATCACCGTCCCCCGCAACACCCTGCCGGCCGTTTTGGCCCGGGTGGAGGCCATCGGCCGCCAGTATGGTCTGCGGCTGGCGACCTATCTTCACGCCGGCGATGGCAACCTCCACCCGAACATCCTTTTTGACGCCCGGGAGCCCGGCATCTTCGAGCGGGTGCTGGCCGCCGGGGAAGAGATCCTGCGCCTGGCGGTGGAAGTCGGGGGCACCCTTTCTGGGGAGCACGGGATCGGCCTCGAAAAGCGGGATTACCTGGGCCTAGTTTTCGAGGAGGCCGACCTGGAGGCGATGCGTAAGGTGAGGCGGGCGTTTGACCCGGCCGGGCGGTTTAACCCCGGCAAGGCCCTACCCCAGCCGGGAGTCTGCCGGGAGGTCCGGCCCGGGGTCAAGGGGCGGATCCCAGAGGGGAAACCAGCGGCTCAAGTCGGCCTCGAGGGGTAGCTTATCCGCCAGCAGGGCCTTCAGCCTGAGCTCGTAAGCGACGTCCCGGTCCTTGCCGGGTCTGGGCACAAATGGGTAAAAGCTGCCTCGCTTGTAGTTGTAGATGATGTATACCCGGCGGCCGGCCCGGTCGGTGAACTCGAACAGGGCGGCCAGGACCTGGGGCCCGAAGCCGTGGTCCTCCAGGATTCGGGCGACGACGTGGGCGGTGGAGATTAGGTCCTCCAAGTCTGGGTCCGAAAAGACCACCCACTCGTAGCCGTAGGTGTCCCGGCGGACGGCCACCGCCGTCCCCGTCTCCCGTCCGGTTATCTGCAGAACGCCCCTTAATTCCGCCTGGGCTTCGTCAAAGAAGGAGCTTTCCACCGGCCGGTAGGCGATGCCGGCCCGGCCGGTGCTGGTTAGGCCGTAATCCTCCTGCAGCTCCACGTAGGCGGTGGCCAGGGCAAAGAGCTTATCCGACCGGGCGGGCTCGGGAAGGGTCCGGCCGAAGAGGACATCAAAGAGGCGTTTCACGGCCGCTCCAGCTCCCGGGCGACCTTTTCCAGGTAGCGCAGCCGTTTCTCCAGGGACGGGTGGGTGGAGAACAGCTCGAAGAGGCCGCCGCCCCGGAAGGGGAAGATAAAGAGGGCGTTCAAGGCCGACATGGTGCGGAGGTCTTCCTTGGGGAGCCGGACCGCCTCCTCCGAGATCTTCACCAGGGCCGAGGCCAGGGCCATCGGACGCCCGGTAAGGTAGGCCGAGCCCCGGTCGGCGGCATATTCCCGGTAGCGGGAGAGGGCCCGAATGAGCAGCATGCTGATGAGCCACACCGCCAGGGCCGCCAAAAGGGCCAAAAAGACGTTGCCCGAGTCGCGGCGCCGGCGTCCGCCCATAACGTACGGCCCGAACCTAACGATGTAGTAGGCAACCAGGGAGAAAAAAGTAGCCAGGGTGATGACTAGGACGTCCCGGTTGCGGATGTGGCTCAGCTCGTGGGCGATGACGGCCTCCACCTCTTCCGGCTCCAGCCGCTCCAGCAGAGCCCGGGTGAGCACGACGACCGAGTGGTTGGGGTCCCGGCCGGCCGCAAAGGCGTTGGGCACATCCAGGTCAGCGATGGCCAGCTTGGGCTTGGGTAGGTCGGCCGCCAGGCAGAGGCGGGTGAGCATCCCGTCCAGCTCTGGGTAGCGGGCCGGGTCCACCATCTTGGCTCCCACGGCCAGGAGGGCCAGCCGGTCGGAGAAAAAGTACTGTAAGCCCAGTCCGAACCCGGCGATCAGGAGGGCGAATAGGGGGTCGAGTCCGGCCTCCACCATCACCACGAAGAAGCCCAAGTAAAGCAAAAATAGCAGGGCCAGGACGATGAGCATCCGGACGGCAAGACCGGGGTCGGCCGGGTATCTGCGCATTTGGGTGCTCCTGTGTTGATTTTAGCCCACCGTGGCTTGCCACTGGAAGGGAACGTTGCTGACGGCAGCAGGCGTTGACAAGTATAATAAGCGGGCCTGGTCGCATACAGGGAGGCCCAGTCTAACCCACCTGCGCTCGGAGGAGGTTTGCCCATGCCTACTTCGCCCAGTTCGAACCTGGTGGTGGCCTACCGCCTGACCCCCTGGGAAGCGGTTAACGGTCTGGTCCGGGAGTGGTGCCCGGACGGCCTCGAAATTGTGGCCGTACCGCCGGATGCCCCGCCCGAAGAGGTCCGGCAAGTGATAAGCTCAGCCGATTTCCTGCTGGGATTCTGGTCCCTTTCCGAGGAAGACTTTAAGGCCGCCCGAAACCTAAAGCTGATCCAGCTTATGAGCGCCGGCTACGACCGTATCGACCTGGACCTGGCTGCCCGCTACGGGGTCCCCGTGGCCAACAACGGCGGGGGCAACGCCATCGCCGTCGCCGAGCACACCATCCTCCTCATGCTGGCCGTTTACCGTCGGCTGGTCTATCACCATCTAAACGTTAAGGCCGGACGCTGGCGGGCGGACACCAACGACCTTTACGAGCTGTGGCGCAAACGGGTGGGAATCATCGGCCTCGGAAATATTGGTCGTCAGGTCGCCAAACGGCTCCGGGCCTTTGAATCCGAGGTGGTTTACTACGACATCCGCCGGCCCGACCCGGAGACGGAGGCCGACCTGGGTGTGACCTTTGTCCCGTTCGAAGAGCTTCTTCAGACCAGCGACATCGTGACCCTGCACGTGCCCCTGACCCGGCTGACCCGCCACATGATTGGGGCCCGGGAGCTGGCAATGATGAAGCCTACCGCCGTGCTCATAAACACGAGCCGGGGGGCGGTGGTGGATGAACAGGCCCTTTACCGGGCCCTCAAATCGGGGCAGATCATGGCCGCCGGCCTAGACGTTCTGGAGATGGAGCCACCAGATCCGAACAATCCCCTATTTACCCTCGATAACGTTATCCTCACCCCCCACATTGCCGGGCCGACGGTGGACGGCTGGCCCCGAATCCTGGCCAACTGTTTTGCCAACATCCAGCGGGTGGCCCGGGGCGAGCCGCCCCTCTTTCTGGCCGAAAAATACGAGTGAAAGGGAGGCCTTAAGATGACCCGGTTGGTCCGGACTGAACTTGCCCTTTCGAAAAGCGAGGCAGTTGCCCCCAACGGCATGGTGGTGGGTGAGCATCCCCTGATCGCCGAGGCCGGGGCTGAAATCCTGCTCAAGGGCGGTAACGCCGTGGACGCGGCGGTGGCGGCTGCCTTCGCTGCCGGGGTTGTGGAGCCCTTTATGAGCGGGATCGGGGGGCTCGGCTACATGCTGGTTCACGACAACCGCCGGGGCCGGCAGTTCGTGGTGGAGTTCACCGGGCGCACCCCCGCCGTGGCTGGCCCCGAAACCTTCCAACTGGACCCGGCCGGGGGGCAGGCGGGGATGTTCGGCTGGCCGGCCGTCAAGGACCGGGCTAACCTGGTGGGGTACCGCGCCCCGTTGGTGCCGGGGACAGTGGCCGGGCTGGCCCTGGCCCTTGAGAAGTTCGGCACCATGCGCCTCAACCAAGTGCTGGAACCGGCCATCCGCTACGCCGAGGAAGGCTTCCCCATGGATTGGTATGTAAGCCTTAACATCGCAGTGGCCATGGCTGAGCTTAAGGAGTTTCCCGAAACGGCAGCCGTCTTTCTGCCGAAGGGTGTTCCGCCGAGGCCCCGGACCCGCTGGTGGGAACCGGCCGAAACCTTCCGCCAGCCGGAGCTGGCCGAGACCTTAAAGCTTATCGGCCGGGAGGGTCCGGATGCATTTTACCGGGGGCCCATCGCCGCCCGGATTGCCGAGGCGATGGCCGCCCGGGGCGGCCTGATCACCCGGGAAGACCTGGCCCGCTACGAGCCCAAACTTTACGAAGCGCCCCTGCGGACCACCTACCTGGGCTTTGAAATTCTGGCGGCCCCGGGCCCCTGCGCCGGAACTACCTTGGTCGAGATGCTTAACGTCGCCGAAGGCTTCGGCCTGCGCCGCTACGGCCACAACTCGGCCCAGAGCCTCCACCTCATCGCCGAAACCAGCCGCCGGGCCTTTGCCGACCGCTTCGCCTTCCTGGCTGACCCCGACTTTGTCGACGCCCCCTGGGCTGGCCTCGTCAGCAAAGACTACGCCGCCGAGGTCCGGTCAACCATAAGCTTGGACCGGGCCACTCCCGAAGTGTCGCCGGGCAACCCCTGGAGATATGAGGGTCGCCCGGCGCCAGCCAGGGTGGAGGGGTCGGCTGGACCGGACCCCGGGTGCACCACCCACCTTGGGGTGGTCGACCGGGAGCGGAACATGGTATCCCTGACTAACACTTTAGGGGAGCTTTTCGGCTGCCGGGTGGTCATCCCCGGGACGGGTATCCTGCTGAACAACGGGATGGTGTGGTTCGACCCCCGGCCCGGTCGGCCCAACTCCCTGGCCGGCAACAAGCGGCCACTGGTGAACATGACGCCGGCCTTGGTCCTGCGGGACGGCCAGCCCCTTATGACCATCGGAGCCCCCGGCGCCCGCCGGGTCATAACGGCGGTCTTCCAGAGCATCCTTAACGTCCTGGAGTTCGGCCTGGGTATCCAGACGGCCGTCTCAGCCCCCCGGGTCCACTGCGAGGGGCCCGAGACCCACATCGACAGCCGCATCCCGCCGGAGACCCGGGATATCCTGGCCGCGATGGGCCACCGGCTGGTGGTGCTGGAGCAAACCGTGGCAGCCTCGGATTTCGGCCGGCCGGTGGGGATCGTCATCGACCCGACGGACGGGTGCCTCCACGGCGGGGTCCACCTCCAGCAGCCGGCCACAGCCGTGGGCTTCTGAGGACGGGGAACCTGTGGAAAATTGTGAAAATTTTGACGATTTGCCCCCGAAACCCCTTGACAAGCCGGGCCTGGTTTGTTATATTTTTCACGGACGGTCCGGAAGGGACCGGGAGCGCTGAGCCGAGACAACCAAATACCGAAAACACCCGGAATCGCAGCACCCCCGCTCGTCACACCGTTCTGCTGCCGCCTGAGCCTTTGCACCTCCTCCTTTCTCCGGTGGGGCCGGGAATGGCCATTCCCGGCCCCGCTCCTTTTTTGGCCAAAATATATCCGGTTGGCCTGGTCGTGGAGCGGGTAACCCCGGAAAAGTTTGAGGCTGCCATCGCCGAGCTCCGAAGACGGGTCACCGCGGCGCCCGTCGGCCTCTACGGTCCGGATTCTGTAACCTGGCGTGTAAATCGGGAGAGTCTGATTTTTCTGGGCGCCGGCCGAGCGATCCTTTTGCAGCTGGCCCACCCGGCCGTGGCCCAGGCCATTGCCGACCACTCCCGGGTGACTCGGGAGCCCGTGGGCCGGTTCCGCCGAACCTTCGCCCAGGTTTTCCCAATGGTCTTCGGTAGCCTCGAAGAGGCGATCTCGGTCGCCTGGCGTGTTTACCGGGTCCACCGCCGCATCCAGGGCCGCCTCCCAGACGGCGCCCCCTACGCCGCCACCGACGTGGATGCCCTGGTTTGGGTGTGGGCGACCCTGACGGATACCGCCCTGCTGGTCTACGAGAAGACGGTCCGGCCCCTTACGCCTTCGGAGCTTAGGACTTACTATACCGAAAGCCGCCTTTCAATGCTCCTTTTCGGGGTGTTCCCTGAGGAGCTTCCCGGGTCCTGGGCCGAATTCTCGGCCTACTTTGCCCGGCGGGCCGCCCAGCTCCAGGTGATACCGGCCGCCCGCCGCTTGGCCGACGAACTTTTCGGCCTTTCACCGGTGCTGCGGCCGCTTTTGCGGGCCTACCGCCGCTTCAGTGCCGCCCTTTTGCCGGAGCCCCTGGCCCGGGGCTTCGGCTATGTCCGGGACCCGGCCTACGCCGAGCGGATATTCCGGCTGGCCCGGTGGGTCCGACCCCTCTTGCCCCCGATCCTCCGTTACCTGCCCCCCTACCTGGAGGCCCAGGCCCGGCTTCACGGTCGCCCGGCGGGGCCGCTGGTGCAGCTGCTTAAGGTTTGGTGGGTCGGGGGCTAGGGTGCCCTTCGGTACGCCGGCCGTAAGCCTCAATAGCCCCGGGGCATCTCAGCCCTTTGTAACCTGATTGTGCTCGGGTTATACTAAAGAAAGCGAGAATTTATTATAATCTTAGTAAAGCCGGGTCGGGAACCGTCCCCGCCGGGTTTACAAACCCTCAAAAGGAGGTCAAACAGGTTATGTCCGACCAGGATTTTGCCATTATCACCCCCACCAACAACGGCCCCTACTGGGTTCGGGGTAAGTTTAAAATCGTGTTGCCCAGCGGCCGGGAGCTCACGGTTGACGGTGAGACCCGGCTATGTCGGTGCGGCGGCTCCCAGAACAAGCCCTTCTGCGACGGCACCCACAAGAAGATCGGCTTTAAGCACACCGAAGAGGAAGTAAAGGCTTAGGACCCACCCGGTCCTTTCCCCGCCAGGGGGCGGCCTGGGGAGTCGGCGCCGCCCCCTTTTCACCGGCCGGGACCGGTCCCGGGTGTGGTAAGATTCGGTGGAATCTTAACCTGTACGGAGGCGTGCCTTTGCTGGATGCCCTCTACGCCCATATTGACAAGCACTTTGAAGCCCACCTGGACCGGGTCAGGCGCTTTGTCCGGCAGCCTTCCATCTCGGCCGACGGCACTGGTATCCCGGAGATGGCGGAGCTTCTGGCAACGGAACTTGTCCGGCTGGGGGGTCGGGCCGAGGTCTGCCCCACGGCCGGCCACCCGGTGGTTTACGGGGAGCTGGATGCCGGTGCCCCAAAGACCCTCCTTGTTTACGGGATGTATGATGTCCAGCCGGTGGTCGGGGAGGCCTGGGTGGTGCCGCCCTTCGGGGCCGAAATTATCGACTTTCCGCCCCACGGTCTCTGCCTGGTGAACCGGGGTGCCACCAATCAGAAGGGTCCCCTGGCCTGCTTTTTTAACGTTCTGGAGACCTTTAAGGCCGTAACTGGTACCTTCCCCCTCAATTTTAAGCTGGTCATTGAGGGGGAAGAGGAGCTGGGGAGTCCCCACCTGCCTGATTTCGTTAAATCCAACAAGGACCGGCTCCGGGCCGATGCCGTCTACTTCCCGGCCTTCTCCCAGGACCTGACCGGCAAGGTCATTATGTACCTGGGGGTGAAGGGCATTGTCTTTTTCGAGCTGGTCTGTCGGGGTGGGGACTGGGGCGGGCCAACGACCCGGGCGGTCCACGGGAGCAACGCCGTCTGGTTCCATTCGCCGACCTGGCGCCTCATCCATGCCCTTTCTACCATGCTCAGCCCCGACCAAAAGCACGTCCTTATCGACGGTTTTTACGATGAGGTCGAGCCACCTTCCGCCGAGGACCAGGAGCTGCTCGAGGCGTTGGAGACGAGATTCACCCCGGAAACCTTTCTCCAGGCCCATGAGGTCCGCCGTTTTAAATACGACCTGACCGGGGTGGACCTCCTTAAGAAATACCTATACCAGCCCACCCTTAATATTGATGGCATCGTTTCGGGCCATGTCGCCGAGGGCACGAAGACCGTTCTTCCCCACGAGGCCCGGGCCAAGCTCGACTGCCGGCTGGTTCCCCGCATGCGCCCGGAACTTACCATCCGGCGGATTCGGGAGCACCTGGACCGTCACGGCTTTGGGGACATCGAGCTGGTCGTCTACGATGCCTACCCCTGGGCCAAGACCAGCGTCCGGGCCGAGGTGGTACAGGCTCTGATTAAGAGCTTCCGGGACTTCGGCTTCGAACCGGAGGTCTGGCCTCACCTGGGTGGGTCGGCGCCCTTTTATCTTTTTACCGAGGTTCTGGGCCTGCCCTTTGCGATGGGAGGCCTGGGCCACGGCGGCCGGGCTCATAGCCCCAACGAGTACGCTACCGTCGAAGGGATGCGCCTTTTCGAAAAGTCGGTAGTTAATTTTCTCCACATTTTTGCCGGTGGGGTCGCCCGGTAAAATAGAGACGCAGACCCGGTAAGGAGCGGTTGATGGCCCTGTTTCACGGCAAACCCGGCCTGGAAAAGGTGCTGCCCCTAAGCGCCGAGCTTACCCCTTCGGGTCACCTGGCCGTGGGCGGGTGCGATGTGGTCGAGCTGGCGGCCACCTTCGGCACCCCCCTTTACATCTTCGACGAGCTGACCCTGCGGGCCCGGGCCCGGGCCTACCGTGAGGAGTTGGGCCGGCAGTACGGGGACGGGCTGGTGGTGTACGCCGCCAAGGCCTTTCTAAACCGCACCTTGGCTCGGCTCTTCGCCGACGAGGGCTTGGGCCTCGACGTGGTTTCCGGGGGCGAGGTGGCCATCGCCCACGCCGCCGGCTTTCCCATGGACCGGGTCTACTTTCACGGGAATAACAAGACGCCCGACGAAATCGAGCTAGCCCTCCGGGTCGGGGTCGGCCGGTTCGTGGTGGATAACCTTTACGAGGTGGCGCTGTTGGACCGGCTGGCCGCCGGTAGCCGGCAGCCGGTGCTGATTCGCCTTACCCCGGGCATCGACCCTCACACCCACCAATACATCACCACAGGGGTTATCGACACCAAGTTCGGCCTACCCATTGCTACCGGCCAGGCTGAGGAGGCGGTCGACGCCGTCCTTAGGGCCCGTAACCTGGAGCTGGTCGGGTTCCATGCCCACATTGGGTCACAGATCTTCGACCTGGAGGCCTTCCGGCGGGCGGTGGATATCTGCCTCGATTTTGTCGGGCAGGCAGCCCGGCGACGCGGCTTTGAGTTCCGGGAGTTCAGTCCCGGTGGCGGACTGGGCATTCCCTACCTGGCCGAAGACCCCGCCCCGGCGGTGGCGGACTACGTGGACGTCATCTGCAGGGCCGTGCAGGCCAAGCTGACCCAGTGGGGTTTGCCGCGGCCGAGGCTGATTGTCGAGCCGGGGCGGTCCATTGTAGGGCCTGCCGGGGTGGCCGTTTACCGGGTTGGGGCGGTAAAGACCATTCCCGGCGTCCGAACCTACGTGGCGGTGGACGGGGGAATGGCCGACAACATCCGGCCCGCCCTTTACGGCGCCCGCTACGAGGTGATTGTGGCCAACCGGGCTGGGGAACTGCCGACCGGCCCCGTCACCGTTGTCGGGAAATACTGCGAGTCGGGGGACATCCTGGTCCGGGATATCGATTTGCCCCCCGTGGAGGCGGGGGACCTCCTGGCCCTCCCTGTCGCCGGGGCCTACTGCCTGGCGATGGCCAGTAATTACAACGCCGCCTTGAAGCCGGCGGTGGTGCTAGTTTCCGGGGGGCAGGCCCGCCTAATCCGGCGGCGGGAGACCTACGAGGACCTTATGGCCCTGGATGTTGGGGAGTGAAAATGCCCTGGCCGGTGGTGGGACACGAACGGACGGTGGACTTTCTTCGCCGGAGTGTGGCCTCCGGCCGGACCGCCCAGGCCTACCTTATCGTCGGCCCACCGGGTGTGGGCAAGGCCACCCTGGGAATGCTTCTGGCCAAGGCGGTTAACTGCGAGGGCGAGGACCCACCCTGCGGCCGGTGCGCCCAGTGCGTCCGGGTTGACCGAGGGGTTCACCCGGATGTGGTGGTCATTCGGCGGGGAATGACCTTCGACGAGGACGAGGCGGGGGCGGGCACCCGGGTGGGCATCGGGGCCATTCGGCAGCTCATCCGGGATGCCAGCCTGCTGCCCATGGCCGGCCGGTACCGGGTTTTTATCGTACTAGATGCGGAGACCATGACGGTGGAGGCGGCCAACGCCCTCCTTAAGACCCTGGAGGAGCCCCCGCCCCATGTCCTCATCATCCTAATCGCGGCCGACGACGCCACCTTGCCCGAGACGGTGCGGTCCCGGTGTCTTCGGCTGGAACTGCGGCCGGTGGGCACGGCCCGGGTGGCTGCCCTGCTCCGGGAGCGGGGGGTGGACCCGAAGCTGGCCCGGCTGCTGGCCGCCCTGGGGCGGGGGCGGGTGGGGCGGTCGCTGGTCCTGGCGCAGGATGCTGAGTGGCTCCGCTGGCGGCAGGAGTTGCTGGACCGGCAGGCGGGGCTGGTGGCTTCGGGGGAGCCGGCCGGGGCCCTACGCTGGGCCCAGGAGCTGGCCGAAGCCTTCGGTCGGGACCGGGAACAAGTTTTCGAGGCCCTGGACCTTCTGGCCGAGTGGTGGCGGGACGTCTTGCTGGTAAAGGTTGGGGCGCCCGAGCTCATAACCAACTTGGACCGGGAGGCCGAAATCCGGCGGGCGGCTCGGGACTTGACCCTTGATCAGGTAGCCGAGGCAATCCGGCAGCTCTGGCGGGCCCGCCGCCTGCTGGATCAGAACGTCCACGCCCGCCTGACGCTGGATAACCTGGTGCTGGGGCTGCCGACCCTGCAGTGATGGGGCAGGCCGTGGCGGGGGTCCGGTTTGAGCGGGCAGGCCGCGTCTACTTTGTCGAGGCCCAGGGGCTCCAGCTCCGGGTGGGTGACCTGGTACTGGTCGAGGTTGAAGGCACCACCAGGGTCGGGCGGGTGGTTATCGCCCCCGCACAGGTGGTGGCGACTGAGCTGGCCGGGCCCCAGGGCAGGGTCCTCGGAAAGGTGCAATGAGGGGCTACTTCGGCCTGGTTCTGCATTCCCACCTTCCCTACGTTCGCCGGGGCGGCCGCTGGCCCCATGGCGAGGAGATGCTCTACGAGGCCATCCTGGACACCTACCTTCCCCTGATTGCCGCCCTCGAGGACCTGGCGGCGGAGGGGGTGCCGTTCGGTCTAACCCTTGGGATAACCCCGATTCTCGCCGAACAGTTGACCGACCCTGACATTCTGGCTGGCTTCGAGGTCTATCTGGACGAGCGGCTCAGTCTGGCGGAGCTGGACGCCCGGCGCTTCGACCAGGCCGGGGACCAGGTTATGGCCGACCTGGCCCGGTTCTGGGCTGGCCATTTCAGCCAACTCCGGGCTCGCTTTGAGGCCTACGGTCGCCAGCTCGTCCCCAGACTGCGGGCCCTGGCCGAAGCCGGGTACGTGGAGCTTATTGGGGGGCCGGCCACCCACCCGTATCTCCCCCTCCTAGAGCGGGACTCCACCATTTACGGCCAGCTCCGGACCGGCCTGGAGGCCCACCGGCGCCACTTTGGCCGCCGCCCCGACGGAGTGTGGCTTCCCGAATGCGGCTACCGGCCGGGCTTTATCCACCCCGAAACCGGCATCCGGAAGCCGGGGTTGGAGGAGTTTTTGGAGGCCCAGGGGGTGAGGTTTTTCTTCACGGATACCCGGCCCATCGAGGGCGGGGCGCTGGTGGGCAAGGCAGCCGGAGAAGCCATCGGCCCTTACGCCGTCCCGGAAAGGCGGCGGGTTGCCACCGAGCGGCCGGTAGCCGGTCGGGGTACCACCTTCCGGCCCTACTGGGTGGGCGACTCCAATGTAGCCGTATTCGGCCGAGAGGAAAGAACGGGCCTGCAGGTGTGGTCGGCAACCCAGGGCTACCCTGGCGATTTTTACTACCGGGAGTTCCACCGGCGGGACCCCGTTAGCGGCCTGCGCTACTGGCGGGTAACCGACGCCAGCGGCGACCTGGGCCGGAAACTGCTTTACGAGCCGGAGCGGGCCCGGGAGCGGGTGGGGGCCCACGCCGACCACTTCGTGGGCATTTTGGAGGAGCGCCTGGCAGGGTACTTTCGGCAGGCCGGTCGGCCGGGCATCGTAGTGGCGGCCTACGACACCGAGCTTTTCGGCCACTGGTGGTTCGAAGGCTGTGATTGGCTGGCCGGGGTTTTCCGGCGGCTTGCCCGGCACCCGTGGATTGAAGCTGTCCGGGTCAGCCGTTATCTTGAAGATTACCCACCGGATGCTGCCATCAACCTGCCGGAAAGCTCCTGGGGAGAGGGGGGCGGGCACTACACCTGGAACAACGATACCAACCGCTGGATGTGGCCCCACATCCACGCCGCCGAACGGATGATGGAGCGGCTGGCGGCCGTAGACGACGACCTGGCCGGGAGCTTGGGGGATTTCCTGCGGCAGGCCGCTCGCGAGCTGGTCCTTTTGCAGGCCAGCGACTGGCCTTTCCTCCTCTCCACGGGCCAGGCGGCCGACTATGCCACCCGCCGGTTTCAAGAGCACCTGGCCAGGTTTCACCGGCTGGCGGCGGTGGTCTTGCGGGGATTCGCCGACCCGGCGGACCGGTATTTTCTCAAGGTGGTGGCTGAGCAGGATAACCCCTTTGATTTTATAGACTTCCGGTGGTTTGCCAAGCGTGAAGGGAGCGTCTCCTGAGCTGAGCCGGCTTTGGGGCTACCTGCAGGTGGCGGCCGCGGCCGCGATCTGGGGGTCGGTCGGGGTCTTTGTCCGCTATATCGACCTTCTCCCCCCGGCCATCGCCTTCTTCCGGGTGGGATTTGCGGCCCTCGTCCTAGGGGGTTACTTTCTCCTGACTGGCCGGCGGGAGCTTTTCCGGTTCGGCCGGAACGGGCCGATCCTGCTGTTGATGGGCATCTTTCTGGCGATGGACTGGCTGCTGTTTTTCTACGCCTTTCGGCTCACCACCATTGCCAGCGCCGTCCTGGCTGCCTACACGGCCCCGGTTTTTGTGGCAATCCTGGCGCCCTTTCTCATCGGGGAGCGCCTCGAGCCCAGCACCCCGGTGGCCCTAGGTCTGGCCTTCAGCGGGGTTGCGCTGGTGGCGCTGGGGGATGTTACCCGGGGCGGCACTCCGAACCTGATCGGGGTGCTTTGCGGCCTGGGGACCGGCCTGTTTTACGCCCTACGGACGGTGGCCTCCAAGGCGATTGCGGGCCGGCTTCCGGTCGAGACGGTCACCTTTTACAATTGCCTGGTGGCTGGGGTTATCCTGTCACCCGCCCTTACTCAAATTTCGGGGGTGCCCTCGCTGCAGGTTTGGGCCTTGTTGTTTACGCTAGGGGCAGTGCATACGGCCCTGGGCATCGGGCTCTATTACCGGGGCATTGGCCGGGTGAAGGCCCAGTCGGCGGCGATTTTGACCTACGTGGAGCCGCTGGTGGCGGTAGTTTTGGCGGCCCTGATTTTCAAGGAGATTCCAAAGTGGACGACTTACCTGGGCGGGGCCCTTATCGTGGCAGGGGGCATGGTTACGGTTTTCGGGGTGGCCTGGGTCGAGCGGCTGGCCTGGCGCCTCTTTGGCCTTAGCCGCCACTAGGGTGCCCCCAGGGGGATTCGAACCCCCGATCTCCACCTTGAAAGGGTGGCGTCCTAGGCCGCTAGACGATGGGGGCTTGCCGAGTCCGGGCCAAATCGCCCGCAAACATTTTATCACAGCCGGCCCCGGACCGGCCGGCGCCCCGGAATTTTAACCCTTTGCCGAGGACCTTAGGATGATTACCGGCCTCGATAATATCGGGGATCGCCGTTACGGACCTGGAAAAGAGCCTAAACTTTTACCGGGTCCTGGGGTCCTTCCCGGAATATCAGGACGGGGAGTCGGCCTTCCTCCGGCCCAGGACAGTGGCCTGCTATATTAAGACGACCACCCCGGCCCCGGTTCGGCGCTCCTTCGACCTGACCGGCAACCAGGTGGGCCTGGACCACCTCAGTTAACGTACCCAACGTCGACGCGGCCTGTGAACGGCTCCGGGCGATGGGTATTCAGGTGGTGCGGGAGCCCCGGGATTACGAGTGGGGTGCCCGGGCAGCCTGCCTGCGGGACCCCAACGGCACCTGCATCTGGCTCCTCCGGCGCTGACCGTCAGCCCGGCCCTTATCTGGAACCTTTTCGGCCGCCGGGTTGTAGTAGAAGGCCGGTTGGAGGACGGTCCCCTGGACGATGAGCCCTTGGGCGAGTGTCGGGTTATCTTGGTCTACCGGAGCCGGCCCGAGCTACCTGCTCGCCGTCTCTACGGGGCCCGGGCCACCGGCCTTTTTATTAAGAGCCCCTTTACGGCCGGCAACGTTGTCCGGGGTGACAGGGTACGGCTATCCGGGCTACTGGTTGGGGAACTCGACCCATTCCCATCAGGTTCCGGGATCCCTCCGGCCGGGGGCGGGTAGAAATGACCCGGCCGGTGACCGAAAATGTGCTGGCCTGGGCAGTGGGCGACATTACTTATCGGCTGAAGGTGGTAAGGGGGGACGGCCGTGTGCCCTTATGGGTTGCGCCCCGAAAACCGGCCAAGCCTCCACCGTCGGCGGTCAGGAAAAGGGACCGCCGGATCGGGGTATAATCTTTTTTGATGAGCGCCTCGGTCCCGCCGCGCCGGGTGGTGGTCCTCGGCTCCACCGGGTCCATCGGCCGGCAGACCCTATCCGTCATCGCCGCCTTCGCCCCCCACTGGCAAGTGGTCGGACTGGCCGCCGGCAAGAATATCGCCCTTCTGGCCGAGCAGGCCGAAACCTTCCGGCCAGATGCCGTCTGGTTTGAGGGGGCCGAATACGCCCGCTGGCCTGGGCCCGGTCGGCTCCAGCCGCCGGAGGAGATGGTTTCCCGGCCGGACGTGGACACGGTGGTAGTCGCCACTAGCGGCCGGGCCGGGCTGGTCCCGACCCTGGCAGCCTTGCGGGCCGGGAAGGCCGTTGCCCTGGCCACGAAGGAGGTCTTGGTAATCGGCGGGCCCCTGATTGCCGAGGCAGTTTTGGCCGGATGTGGGGAGGTGCGGCCGGTGGACAGTGAGCACAGCGCCCTCTGGCAGTGCCTGGACGGGGAGTCCGATGGGATCCCGGTCCCGGAATGGGGCCGGCCCCTTGTCCCCGGCCGTTTTTCGCCGGGCCGGGTTTCCCGGCTCATCCTGACGGCTTCTGGCGGGCCCTTCCGGGAGTGGCCCCTGGAGCGCCTCCCCGAAGCCCAACCTGAGCATGCTCTCCGTCACCCCACCTGGCGGATGGGGCGGAAGGTGACGGTGGACTCGGCCACCCTGATGAACAAGGGCCTGGAGGTGGTCGAAGCCCACTGGCTCTTTGGCGCGCCCTGGGACCGGATCGACGTCCTCCTTCACCCCGAAAGCCTGGTCCACGCCCTAGTGGAGTTTGCCGACGGTACTATCAAGGCCCAGCTTGGGCCGACGGACATGCGCCTCCCCATCCAGTATGCCCTGAGCTACCCCTTCAGGCTGCCCAACACCGACCTGCCCAGGCTGGACCTAGCCGCGGTCCGGTCCCTGACCTTCTGCCGTCCGGACCCCAACCGGTACCCCTGCTTCGACCTGGCCGTCGAGGCCGGCCGCCTCGGGGGGACCTACCCGGTGGTTCTGGCCGCGGCCGATGAGGCGGCGGTGGACCTTTTCTGCGAGGGGCAGATCCGCCTTACCGACATCCCGGTCTTGATCCGGCGGGCCCTGGAAACCCACAAGCCTCTCCCTAATCCTTCCCTTTCGGCGATTCTGAATCTTTATGACGAAACCCAAATCCGGTTGAAAGAGGCCGTTCAATGGCGCCGCTGCTGACCTTCCTGCTGGTGCTTGGGGTGCTGGTCCTGGCCCATGAGCTCGGGCATTTTGTGACCGCCCGCCTGGCTGGGGTTAAGGTCTTGGAGTTCGGTTTCGGCTTCCCGCCGCGACTAGTGGCGGTCCGCCGGGGCGAAACCATTTATTCGATAAACCTTCTGCCCCTGGGCGGCTTTGTGAAGATGCTCGGGGAGGAGGACCCAAGCGACCCCCGGAGTCTGGCCGCCCAGCCTCCCCTCTGGCGGCTTATCATCCTCTCGGCTGGGGCAGCCATGAACGTTCTGCTCGCTGTGGTTCTCCTTTCGGGCACGTACCTGGTTCCCCGGGATGTGCCAGTGGGGCAGGTGGTTATCCTTGACATCGCCCCCGATTCGCCGGCGGAAGCCGGGGGCCTTAAACCCGGGGACATCATCCGGTCGATTAACGGCCGGTCCGTGCGCAATATCTTCGAGCTTCAGGAAGAGGTGAGCTTAAACCTGGGTCGGGATATCCTGGTGACGGTGGAGCGACCCCCCGAGACGGTGTTCCCCGGCCAGACGATGCCTCCGGGAAGCGGCCGGCTCGTTACCGTCCGGGTCACGCCCCGATGGAACCCGCCCGCGGGGCAGGGCCCGATGGGGATAAGAATCCAGCAGGTGAACACCAAGGTCGTCACCGAATCTTACCCGGTTTGGGAGGCGGTCCCCCGGGGGATCGAGCGCAGCTACCGGATTCTGGTTCTTTTTAAGAACGAGATTTTAACGAACATTGCCCGCCAGATCTGGCCTCAGCCGGTCGGACCCATTGGCATCTACCAGATGACCGAACAGGTTCAGGGGCTGGGTACCAGCTACCTGCTGGAGTTCACCGCCCTGCTCAGCCTGAACCTGGCCATTTTAAACATGCTGCCGATACCCATGCTGGACGGCGGCCGGGTGCTTTTCGTGCTCATTGAGGTCGCCCGGGGCGGCCGGCGCATTCCGCCGGAGAAGGAGAACCTGGCTCACCTGGTGGGGCTCATGCTCCTGCTCGTCATTATCGCCGTGGTGAGTTACTATGATCTGGTACGCTTATTAAGTGGGGAGTCGGTCGGACGATGATTCAGCGACGGATTTCAAAGCAAGTTTGGGTGGGCGGTGTGCCCATCGGGGGCGGCGCGCCCATTGTGGTCCAGTCCATGACCACCACTGATACCCGGGATGTCAAGGCCACGGTCCGGCAGATTCGGGAGCTGGAGGACGCCGGGTGCGAGGTCGTTCGAGTGGCCGTCCCCGACGAGCAGGCGGCTGAGGCCCTCCGGGAGATCAAGCGGCAGATCCGCATTCCCCTGGTGGCTGATATCCACTTTGATTACCGGCTGGCCCTGATGGCCATCGAGGCCGGGGTCGACAAGCTACGGCTCAACCCCGGCAACATCCGGGACCCCGAGAAGATTAGGCAGGTAGTTCTGAAGGCCAAGGAACGGGGCATTCCCATCCGGGTCGGGGTGAACGCGGGGAGCCTGCCGCCCGCGCCCATCCAGCTGGAGGCGAAGCGGGCCGGCCGGGAGGTTCCACATGTGCCCCGTACTGCCGACCGGATGGTGGAAGCGGCCCTCTGGGAGATCCGCATCCTGGAGAGCCTCGACTTCGACCAGATCGTGGTCTCCCTGAAGGCCTTTGATGTGCCCACCGCCATCGAGGCCTACACTAAGCTGGCCGAAAAGGTGCCTTATCCCTTCCACGTGGGCATTACCGAATCGGGCACGTCCCGGACCGGCACCATCCGGTCGGCCGTGGGTATCGGGGCCATCCTTTCCCGAGGCATTGGGGACACCATCCGGGTTTCCCTGGCAACCGACCCCGTTGAGGAAGTTTTCGTTGCTTACGAGATACTTAAGGCCCTCAACCTGCGGCAGCGGGGGGTTACTTTGGTCGCCTGTCCCAGCTGCGGCCGGGCCGAGGTGGACCAGCTTGGGCTGGCGGCCGCCGTCGAGGAGTACTTAAAGAAGGTTAACGTCCCCATCAAGGTGGCGGTGATGGGCTGCGTGGTGAACGGCCCCGGCGAGGCCTCCGAGGCCGACGTGGGGGTGGCTGGGGGCAAGGGGAAAGGGGCCATCTTCCGGAAGGGGAGAGTGGTCAAAACCGTCCCGGAGGAGGAGATCCTGCCGGCCCTTCTGGCCGAGATCGAGGCCATCGCCCAGGAGCGAGCGGCCCAGGGCGCCCCTACCCGGGCCGACTAGAAGCCCAGCGCCTTTTTCACCGCCGGCACCACCTGCTCGGCAAAGGCCCGGACCTGGACCACTTCATCCCCGGCCACTGGCCAGCAGATGAACGTATCCAGCCTGAGGTCCACGTAAAAGCTTATCAGGGTCTCGACCCAGTGTTCCGGCGGCCCGACCACCAGCCCCGGGCGCCGCAGGCCGCCCGGGGTGTCCGGCCGTCCCAGCTCGATGACCCCCATCACATTGTAGCCGCGGCGGACGGTGGCGGGCGGCCGTCCCGCCCGGGTCGCCCCTTCGTCGATGAGCTTCTGGCGCTCCAAAACCTGCTCGGGGGGCAGGTAGGCGCTGCTGGGAAGCCAGCCGTCGGCCAGTTCCCCTGTCTGCCGGAGACCCTTGGGGCGGTAATTACCCGTCCAAATCCGAATGGGGTGGGCGGGGATGGGGCCGGCGTCCAGGCCCTTTACCCGGTAGTATTTGCCCTCAAAGGTGAGGGGCGATTTGCCCGACCACAACTCCCGCATCAGCCGGATGGCTTCACCCAGGGCCGCAACGGCCTCGCCTGGGCTCCGGCGGAGGCCACCCATGGCCTCAATGCCCGCCGGGTTGGCCCCGGCCCCCAGCCCCAGCTCCACCCGGCCGTTAGTCAGCAGGTCGAGGCTGGCCGCCGCCTTCGCCAGCATCGCCGCCCCCCGGAGGGGGAGGTTGGCGACGTTAGGCCCCACGTGAACCCGACGGGTCTGGGCCGCTAGGAAGGTAAGGAGGGTCCAGGTGTCGAAAAACCGGCCGATGTAAGGGTGGTCCTGAATGGTAATTAGGTCCAAGCCAGATTCGTCGGCAATCCGGGCAATGGCCCGGGCCTTATTAAAATTGGCCACACTCGGGTCCACGTTGGCCCCAAAGAGGGGTTCGAGTCGGCCCTGGGCCATGGTCTTCACCTTCCGGTCCGCTGCCCCACCCGAGCCAAGAGGGCGGTTAGGTCCGAAACCTTAATGGCCTCCAGGTTTTCCACGGCCGAAATGAGCTCTCGGCGCAGGTTGGGGTCGGTGTAGGGGGCGGCCAGCCGCTCGAACTTGGCCGCCAGCGCCTCCCAGCCCATGGGGCGGGTGTGAAAGCCCTCGTAGTCGGCCTTTTCCCTTTCGAGAACCCGTCCGTCCCGCAGTCTTACCGCCACCCGGCAGGGCATTTCGGCCGGGAAGCGACTGCTGTAATCTTCCCGGGGCCGCACCCTCACCTTACGGAGCAGGGTCTGGACGTCCTCCCGTAGGATTCGCTCTGGCCGGTACTGCTCGGGCATTACCTGCCCGTCCAGGATCATAACTGCCAGGATGTAGGGCAGGCTATGGTCGGCTTCCTCCTTGGTTCGGACGACGGTTTTGTCCCCCTCCTCCCCGCCCCCGATAATGTGGTAGGCCACGTCGAAAATCTCAACCTCGACCGCCTCCACATCGTCGGCCCGAAACCGATATTCCGTCATCAGCTCCTCGACGGCCTCCAACGCCGACTGGGAGTGGACCTCGGCGTTGTATTTCTTGACGATGGTCCTGGTCACCCGCTCCAGGTCCTCTCGGGCCCAGTCGATGTAAAACCGACCGGCAATGGCCTCCATGAAGCCTTTGTTGCCCTCGAACACCCCGAGGGGTCCGGTGACACCCCGCATTGCCAGAAAGGTCGCGTGGGTGGCCCCGAAGGCGGTGTTGGGGTAGGCCAAACCCTTCCAGTGGGACAGGGCCCCGGTCCGGGTAACCCGCAGGGCGTTAAAGGCCGTGCCGGCAATGGCGATGGCGTGGGCCGTCCGGGTCGCGTCCAGACCCAAGGCCTTGGCGACCCCGGCTGCTACCGCGTACGATCCCTGGGTGGTGTGGTCAAAGCCCCGGGCCCGCACCGGGGCCTCATCGCTTAGCCGGCACTGGACCTGGTAGGCCACGGCCAAGGCCACCATCAGGTCCTTTCCGGTGCGGCCGGCGTACTCAGCCGCTGCCAGTACCGCTCCCAGATTGTCGCTGGGATGGCAGGTTTCCCCCGGGGCCAGGTAGGTGTCGTTGAAGTCGAGGTAGCGGACCATGGCGCCGTTGTAGAGGGCGGCCCGATCCGGGGCCGTTCGGCCCCCGCCGATGAGGGTGCAGCGGGGATTTCCCCCGAAGTCCTCCAGCTGGGTCCGGAGGTACCGGATGGGCTCCCCGTCGAGGGCCCCGATGGCGCAGCCCAGCGAATCGAGCACACGGGCTTTAATATGCTTGCGGGCTTCGGGGGAAAGGTCTTCGTAGGCAGCCCTGACGACAAAGGCTGCCAGCTCTTCGACCATCATCGCGACGGGGTCCCGCGGCTGACTTCGGCCGAAAGGAGCAGGCCTATCCCGTCAAAGTCGCAAAGGCGGATGGCTGGCCTACCGTCGTCCCTTTGGGACTCGGCGAATTCGATGCCTTCTCGGCTCAGGACGGTTTTAAGTTGGTCGAGAGCCTCGGCCGACGGCAGCCGGACCTCGAAATACGCGAGGCCAGCGCTGTCCTCGGGTGGGGGCGGCCCACCCAGGCTGGCCCAGACATTCAGGCCGAGATGGTGATGATAGCCGCCGGCCGACACAAAAAGGGCACCCCGCCACCGCTGCATGACGTTGAACCCGAGAATATCACAGTAGAACCGCTCGGCCCGCCCCAAATCGGAGACCTGCAGGTGGACATGACCGATTTGGGTTCCCAGGGCGATGCCGGCCCAGGGCTCGTTTCCGGCGGCCGCCACGATGCCCTCAAAGTCGATGGGGGCATTGGCCATGCGCACCTCCGAGCCGGCCATCGGCCACTCGGCCCGGGGCTTGTCCCGATAGATTTCGATGCCATTGCCGTCGGGGTCCCGCAGGTAGATGGCCTCGCTTACCAGGTGGTCGGCCGCCCCCTCAATGGCAACCCCGTATTTGATGAGGTTTAGAAGGAGTCGGCCCAGGGCCGCCCGGTCGGGCAGTAAGATAGCATAGTGGTAAAGGCCCGTGGCCGAATGGGGCTTCGGTCGGGCATTCGGCTTTTCAATGAGTCTTAAAAGGGGCCGTTGGTCAGTCCCAAGGACGGCCAGACCCTCCCGCCGGTCGAGAATTTCAAGCCCAAAGGGGACGCTGTAAAATCGGACCGACCGCTCCAGGTCGGCGACCTGCAGGGCTACCTCCCCAATGGCCGTTTCGTCAGGCATCTTGAATCCAGCCAACCTCAACCCTCCCTCCTTGCCGGAAGGTAGATTTTCAACTTAAAAGCTCACCCCTGACGTTTATCTCCACGTTGCCCCGCAGGGCGTTGGAGACCGGACAGGCCTGGTTGCCCTGCTGCACCAGGGCCTCCACATCCGCCTGGGTCAGCCCGGGCGCCTTGATGCGGGCGTGGAGGTCCATGGCCGAAATCTTGAGGCCGTCAACCCGGTCCAGGGAGCAGACGGCCGAGACCTCAATCCGCTCCGGGGTTACGTTCCGCTGACCCAGGAGAGCGGCCAACACCATCGCGTAGCAGGTGGCGTGGGCGGCGGCGATGAGCTCCTCAGGGCTAGTCTTGCCGTCGGGCCGCTCGGTCCGGGCCGGGAAAGTCACCGTAAGTTCGGGGAAGGCGCCGCTCCCGACCCGGAGCCGGCCGGAGCCCTGGGGCAGGGTTCCCTCCCAGACGATGTGGGCCTCCCGCTGGGTGAGCCGCATGGCAAACCTCCTCGTAAGTTAGACTGTTTTTATTATAGTTGATTCTGGCGGCCGGACAGTGGCCCCGGAAGGCTTCTTCCAGCCATTCGGCCACCACCGTGGGGACGATTTTGGCGTCGGCTAACATGGGCTTCGGCATGTCGGCTTCGCCCCACCCCTTTAAGGGGGTGAGACCTTCGACCCGCCGGACGGTTATCCGATCCAGGTCAACGGCCCGGGTTAGGGCGGCGAAGTCCACGTCGGGGAAGCGCACGGTCTCCAGGAGCCACCCCCTACGGGCCAAAGTGGTGGACCTCGGCCCCCTAGGCGGCGTCGTTTTAAACCACGATGGCCATCTTGAGGCCAAGACGGGCCACCCTTTCCAGGTCCGAAAGGCCCATCAGGGCACCCCCATCCCCTAGGGCAGCCACAGTAACCCGCTCGGGGGCGGCCACCGCTCCTCAATGTCGAGCACATTGGGGAGAAAGTTGGGATTTTGGGCGCATTCGGTGCCCTTATCGATGACCACCGCCGGGGCTACCAGGTGGCGGAGGGGTATCCGGGAGACATCGAGGCCGTCTTTGCCCGTGACCTAGTGGATGGGGGCGTCGAAGTGGGTACCAACGTGTTCCCCCACGGAGATGTCGTTCCAGTACCAGGCCGGTCCCCTTTCATCGCAGCGGCTCACGACCTTGAGGAAGGGCAAAGTCTATGCGGTCTGTAGCCGACTGGCCAAACGACCGTTGTTGGGCTATCATATTTTCGAACCTGGACGAATGGAGCTTTGCATCTTTCCCCTGAACACGGTCCTGTTTCCGGGGCATGTGCTTCCGCTCCAGGTTTTTGAGCCCCGTTACAAAAAGATGATGGGACGGGTGCTGGGGGCCGACGGCTGCTTCGGGATAACCTTGATCCGCCGGGGCTTGGAGGTGGGAGGTCCTGCCGAGCCCTTCGAGGTCGGCACCGTCGCCCGGGTGGTGGAGGCCGAACGGCAGGCCGACGGTCGCCTTAAGCTCCTCGTCCGGGGTGAGCAGCGGTTTCGCCTCCACGCCGTCCGGTTCCATCGGGACGGCTACCTAGTGGGTGATGCTGAGCTGCTGGTGGAGCGGCCGGAAGACCCGAAACAACTGGCGGCCCTGGCCGCGGCGGTCCGGGACCTCTATCTAGACTACCTTCGGGGCCTCGCCGAGGTTGTCCCCTTCGATGGGAAGTTCTTGCCCGAAGACCCAGGGGCCCTCGCCCACTGGGTGGCGGCAACGCTTCCCATTGACCCCCTGGAAAAGCAGCGGCTGCTGGAGCTGGACTGGGCCAGCCAGCGGCTGACGGCTGAAATTGGCCTGCTGCGACGGGAACAGGCCCTGGCCGACCGGGTGGGGTACCTGGGGGCCCGGCCGCCAGACGAACTAAGCCAACGCTTGGTGGGACGCAACAATTGACAGGAGGAGCAGATGACCCAGCTGGGGTGGGCGATAATCTCGACCGGTCGGCATCCCGACGCCCGGATGGCCCCGGCCATCAACAGGGCTCGGAACAGCCGGCTGGTTGCCGTCATGAGCCGGGACCTGGACCGGGCAAAGGCCTTTGCCGCCCGCCACGGTGCCCTGAGGGCTTACGATTCGCTGGAGGCGGTTCTGGCTGACCCCGACGTGCAGGCAGTTTACATCGCCTCCCCAAATCACCTGCATGCCGAGCAGACCATTGCCGCGGTGCAGGCCGGGAAGCACGTGCTCTGCGAAAAGCCGATGGCCCTTACGGTTGAGGACGGGCGCCGAATGGTTGAGGCGGCCCGGGCGGCCGGGGTGAAGTTGGGGGTGGCCTTCCACTGTCGCCACCACCCGGCTCACCGGTGGGCCCGCGAGGTGGTGGGGTCAGGTGGCTTGGGGGAAATCGTTTACGCCACCGCCTGCTGGTCGGCCCTGGCCCTTGGGCCCCGACCTGAGTGGTGGTCGAAGCCGGAGCAAGTCGGGGGCGGGGCGATCATGGGCACCGGCGTCCACGTCCTCGACCTGCTCCGCTTTGTCCTCGGCCGGGAGGTGGTGGAGGTTTTTGCCTACCAGGACTCGCCCCCCATCGAGTTCACGGACTCGATTCTGCTAAGGTTTGACGACGGCAGCACCGCCCACGTGGTCTGCAGCCGGAAGGTGGCTTATCCTAACAACGACTTGAATATCTACGGGGTGGCGGGTCGGGTCCGGGCCTACGACACCATAAGCACTGACCTTAAAGGGTCCCTGGAAGTTGTGACGGGGGCCGGAACAACCAGCGAGACCTTTGAGGCCGAGGACCCGGCCCGGGCCCTATACGTGGGCCTGGTGGAGGACTTCGCCCGGGCCGTGCTGGATGGGGGTGAGCCCGCCGCCACCGGGGAGGACGGTCTCAAAAACATCGAGGTTACCCTGGCTGTTTTTGAGGCTAACCGGACCGGCCGGGCCGTTCGGGTGGGGAGGGGCTAGCCGGTGGCCCTCGGCTGTGAGGCCGCCCGGACTCTGGTTTTCCGCTGCGGCCGGCCGGCGGTGGGCATCTGCAGGTACTGCGGCGGGGCCTTCTGCGGCACCCACGCGGCCCGGACTCCCAACGGCGACTGGGTCTGCTACAGCCGGCCCTGCCAGGTCCGGGCGGCCGTTCGGGAAACCGTCCTTCTTGTCCGCATGCGGGCCAACCCCCAGAACCAGAGCGGCCTCTGCGGGGCCTCCGGTTGCGGCGTCCAGCTCCCAGGGGGAAAATGTGGCCTGTGCGGTCAGGAGTTCTGCCCGGCCCATTTAAACGCCCGGGCGATGGTGGTACCGGCGGCCGCCCGGGACGACGGCGCCCGGAAGGCCCGACTCTTCTTCTGCGACGACTGCGTCGGCCTGGTGGACCGATACCGGCTCCTCAGCCTACCGGAAACCGTCTAACGCCCCCCCGGCCAGGGCGATGAGCCGGGCCCAAAGATTCCCTTCGGGCTCGGCGGGGACAGACGTTGCAACCGCCAGACCCGTCGACGCGGCTGGCCGGTCCTCCGCCGGGACCACGACGAGTTTTTCGCCGGGGCCCACTAGCCCCAAATTCTCCCGGGCCGCCACCTCCAGGTAGGCGTCCGACCGATAGTAATCCCGCTGCCGGAGTCTGGCCTGGTAGACGGCTTCCAGGCGGGCAATCTCACCCCGAAGGGCCATGGCCTCCTGCCGGTATCGGAGGTACTGGGTTGTCTGGGCGCTAATTCGGCCCAGCAGGTAAAGGTTGACGCCCAGGGCGAGGACTAGGGCAAGGGCTTTGAGGGCGTTGGCCGACATAACCGGGCAGAAGTTTAAGGGTTCGAGTGTGCTCCCGGAAAGCTCCGGACTCAACAGACTTTTCCACATCCGGAACTAAACGGGGGCGGTTCAGGGCTGCGGTTGAAGCCTTGGGCTGCCTGCGCTATCTTTAACGGGCAATTCTTAAAGGGGGGGTTAGGAAGGATGGTCAAAGCCGCGGTAATGTACGAGGTGGGGGCGCCCCTTAAGGTGGAGGAGGTGGACCTCCTCGACCCGGGACCTGGCGAGGTACTGGTCCGGATGGCGGCGGCCGGCGTTTGTCACAGCGATTGGTCGGTTCTCCAGGGGAAAATTCCCATACCGGTCCCGGCCGTTCTCGGCCATGAGGGGGCCGGGGTCGTGGCCAAGACGGGGCCAGGGGTAACCGCCGTTCAGCCCGGGGATAAGGTGATTATCTCCTGGCGGGCCCACTGTGGCCGGTGCTTTTACTGCGTCCGGGGTCGGCCCATCCTCTGCGAGCAGGCCACGCGGGCCCGCTTCCAGGGGACCCTCTTGGACGGGACCACCCGTTTCAAGAGAAACGGCCAGGCGGTCCACCACATGGCCATGGCGTCCACCTTTGCCGAATACACGGTTATCCCCGAGACAGGGGCGGTCAAGATTCGGCCGGATGCCCCCCTGGAGAAGGTAGCGGTGGTGGGCTGCGCCGTCATTACCGGGGTGGGGGCCGTCACCACCACGGCCGACGTGGAGGTGGGAGCCACTGTGGCCGTCTTCGGCTGCGGTGGGGTCGGCCTGAGCGCCGTCCAGGGGGCCGTCCTGTGTGGGGCGTCGAAAATCATCGCCGTCGACGTCCTGGACCCCAAGCTCAAGCTAGCCGGGGAGGTCGGGGCTACCCACCTTATAAACGCCGGGCGGGAAGACCCGGTTGCCCGGATTCGGGAGCTCACTGGGGGGGAGGGGGTGGATTACGCCTTCGAAGTTATCGGCAACCCCGAGGTGATGGCCCAGGCCTTTGAGGCAACCCGCCGGGGCGGAACCCTGGTGGTCGTGGGGGTGGCCGACCGGCAGGCCAGGTTCGCCATCAGCCCATTTGACCTCGTCCTTCAAGAGAAGCGGGTGTTGGGGTCCCTTTACGGGTCCCTCCGGCCGTCCGTTGACATTCCCCGGCTGGTGGACCTCTGCCTGGATGACCGGATTAAGCTCGAGCCCCTCATCACCCGGGAGGTGGACCTTTCGGAGATAAATGACGCCTTTCAACGTTTGGTCCGGGGTGAAGCGGTCCGCAGCATCGTAAGGTTCGGGGGGTGAAAAGCCGTGGACCTTTACCTGATGCAGCACAGCCTGGCCAAGACCAGGGAGGAGGACCCGGAGCGGCCTTTGACGGAGGAGGGTCGGACGGTGGTGGGGCGGGTGGCCGACCGGGTGGCGGCCCTAGGCCTCAAGCCGGACCGTATCTACCACAGCGGTATTCTCAGGGCCCGCCAGACAGCCGAGATCCTCGCCGAGCGGCTCGGAATTCCGGACCGGGTCGAAGCCCGCCCGGGTCTGGAGCCCCTGGACCCGGTGGGGCCGGTGGCCAGCTGGCTGGACGAACTGGCCGCCCAGCACCGGGCGGTGGTGCTGGTGGGTCACCTGCCCTTCCTGGACCATTTGGCATCCCTGCTGGTGGCCGGGAACGAAGAGGCTCAGGTGGTGGCCTTCCGAATGGGCGGGCTGGTGAAACTCGTCCCCAAGGGGAATCGGCCCGGCTACAGCGTGGCCTGGGCCCTCACCCCGGAACTGGCCTGATGGCTCGGGGGCAGCCCCGGCTGTTGCTTGTCCGCCCCGACCACCTCGGGGACCTGATCCTGTGGCTGCCGGCGGTCAAGGCCCTGAGGGAGGCCCTGCCCGACGCCAGGCTGACGGCTTTGGTTGGGCCCTGGGCCGAGCCCGTGCTGGGCCTTGTCCCCTGGGTGGACGAGGTCGTCACATTTGAGCTGCCCTATTTTGCCCGCCGGCCCAAGACGGACCCCACCGAGCCCTATCGGATTCTCCTGAGGCTTGCCCGTCAGCTTCGAGGCCGCAAGTTTGATGCGGCATTAAACTTCCGCCCGGATTTCTGGTGGGGTGGCCTCCTGGCCGCGGTCGCCGGCATCCCCGAGCGGGTGGGGTTTAACATCCGGCGGGTTACTCCCTTTCTCACCCGGGCCATACCCTTTAACCCCGATGAGCATCAGGTTGTGGCCAACCTGCGGCTGGTGGATGAAGGCCTGGGCCTAAGCCTGCGGCGACCCTTCCGCCCGGACCTTTATCCCCTGGTCTGGCCTGTGAACCCGGCAGCGGTTGCGGCCGCCGAAGGTTGGGTCGGCCAGAACGCCCCCGGTCGGCCACGGGTGGCCCTGGTGGTGGAGGCCGGGGCGCCGGTAAAGGCCTGGCGGCGGGAGGCCTGGGTTGATTTGGGCCGGGTGCTTCGGCAGGAGTTCGGCGCAACCCTAATCGTCCCGGCCGGCCCGGGCCGGGCCAAAGCCGTGGGTCCCCTGGCCGCCGAATTGGGGGTCCGGCCGGCGGTTCTGCCTGTTGGGGTGCTGGCCGAGGTTTTCCGACGGTGCGACCTGGTGGTCGGCCTTGATAGCGGGCCCCTCCACCTGGCGGTGGCTGTGGGAGCCCGGACCGTGGGTCTTTTTGGCCCAGTCTCCCCGACCCGGTTCGGACCCTGGGGCCCGCCGGACCGGCACCGGCTCGTGATGACCGACTATCCCTG
>PSKS01000046.1:0-19455 GCA_040289115.1 Chloroflexota bacterium | reverse complement strand
CCTCACGGCCGGGGAGCTGGCGGCCTATCCCCACCTGCCCCCGCCGGCCGTCTTCCGGGAGCGGCGGCAGGAGTTCGAAAGGCTCAACGCCGGGCCGGATTTTTACCCCGAGTTTCTGGAGGGGGACCTGCCCCTGGGCGCGGGTGGGGCTTTGGAGGCGACCGGGGGGCTCAGGGGGGTGGGGGTAAGCCCCGGGGTTGGGCTCGGCCGGGTCCGGGTCATCCTGCGGCCGGAGGGGCTGGGCCGGCTCGGGCCAGGGGAGGTGATGGTGAGCCCGGCTGCCGACTCGGCTTGGACCTTCGTCTTCGGCCGCCTGGCCGCCCTGGTCCTGGAGCGGGGTGGCCAGCTCTCCCATGCGGCGGTGGTGGCCCGGGAGTACGGTCTCCCGGCCGTGGCCGGCGTCCAGGACGCCACCCGGCTCCTCCGGGACGGCGACCGGGTGCTGGTCGATGGGACACGGGGCCTGGTCTTAAAATCCTGAGGGGAGGTTCTAACCGTGGAGGTCACCATTATCCGGACGCCAAAGGGCTACATCGGGCTGGTGGGGAGCGAGCGGGGCCTACGGGCGGCAACCCACTTCTCCCCCTCCCCCGAGGCCTGCCTGGCCGAGGCTGAAGCCGAAGTGGGCAGACCCCTGACACCGACCGACCGTTTCCGGGCCTGGGAAGGGCCCATTGGCCGCTACGCCGCCGGGGAGCCGGTCGATTTTGACCTGGACGGCGGCCTGGACCCCGAGGTGGGCACCGATTTCGAGCGCCGCGTCTGGGCCCGGCTCCGGCTGATACCCTGGGGAAGGGTAATAAGCTACCGGGAGCTTGCCGCCGCCCTGGGCCGGCCCAAGGCCGTGCGGGCCGTGGGCCGGGCGGTGGGCCGCAACCCCTGGGCCATCCTCGTCCCCTGCCACCGGGTGGTGGGGGCCGACGGCCGGCTGGTGGGGTACGGGGGCGGTCTTGAGCTCAAGGCCGAACTTCTAGAGCTGGAAGGCCACCGGGTGGAACGCCGGCGCCTCAAGCTCCTCTGCTGTCGGCCCGGCGGCTAGCCACCATGGGAACCCCGCAGACCAGCACCAGTCACCAGGTCCTGGCCGAGCTTATCCGGAGCCGGGGGCCCATTACCTTCGCCCGGTACATGGCCTTCGTTCTCTACGACCCCGATTACGGCTACTACACCGCCGGGCGGCCCCGGGTCGGGGACCGGGGCGACTATTACACTTCGCCGGCCGTGCACCCAGTCTTCGGCCACCTCCTGGCCCGGCAGGCCGCCGATGTCTGGGCCCGACTGGGCCGACCGGAACAGTTCACCGTCGTCGACCTGGGCGGGGGCCAGGGCTACCTGGCAGTCAGCCTGCTCGGTGGTCTCAGGCGGGACTGGCCCGGGCTCTTCCACCGGACCCGGTATTTCCTGGTGGACTTTGAACCGAACCTGCGGGCGGCCCACCGCCGGCTGGCAGCGGAGCCGGGGGACCTGGTGGCTCGGGTGGAGCTGGTTTCAGACCTGCCGGCGGAGCCCTTTGCGGGCCTGGTGGTGGCCAACGAATTCTTCGACGCCCTGCCCTTCCATGTGGTGATGAATCGGGGCGGCCAATTGCGCGAGATTTACGTGGGCTGGCGGGACGGCCTGGTAGAGGTTGAGGGTGAGCTTTCGGACCCCCGCCTTTTGGCGTACTTCGACCGGGTCGGTGTCGGACCCGCCGAGGGTGCCCGGGCCGAGGTCTGCCTGGAGGGTCCGGAATGGGTCCGGCGGGTGGGGCGGATTCTAGAGGCGGGCCTCTTTTTGATCATTGACTACGGCTATCCGGCCGCCGAGCTCTACTCGGCTAAATTCCCCCGGGGAACCCTCATGTGCTACCACCGGGGGACCTACCATGATGACCCGTACCGGTTCCCGGGGGAGCAGGACATCACCGCCCACGTCGACTTTACAGCCCTGGTCCTGGCCGGCGGGGAAGTGGGCTTGGGGGTGCTGGGCCTGACTACTCAGGCCCACTTTCTGCGCCGGCTGGGCATTGAAGATTACATTCGGGCGCTGGACCGGGCCACCTTCGACGACCCGGAGTCCCATTCCCGTAACCTGGCTCTAATCCGGAGCCTGATAAAGCCCGGCGGCCTCGGCAGCTTCAAAGTACTTTGCCTGGGCCGGGGGGTGGGGCGGGAGCTCTGGGGCCTGACCGGCGTCCGGCCGGAGGGGTTAGGGTGAAGCTCACCGTCCTGGGGGCCCATAAGACCGATTTCAAGGGGGGCGGGGCCGTCTCCCTGCTGGTGGACGGCCGGCTGGCCGTGGACGCCGGCAGCCTGACGGCCGCTTTATCCCTGGAGGAGCAGGCCGCCATCGAAGCGATTCTTATAACCCACCGACACTTCGACCACGTCAAGGACCTCCCAATTTTCGGCCTCAACACCGCCTTCCGGGGCACTACCCCGGTCTATACCATCCCGTCGGTCCGGGATGCCCTGATCGCCCACCTTTTTAACCCGGAGCTCTGGCTGGTATTGACGGATTGGCCCCCGGAGCGGCCAAGCCTCCGCTTCGAGCTAATCGAGCCTTACCGCCCCTTCGCCGTGGGGGATTACTTGGTCACGGCCGTGCCGGTGGACCACGGCCCCCCAACGGTGGGGTTTCATGTCAGCCGGGACGGCCGAAGCTTCTTTTACGGGGCCGACTGCGGCCCCGGGGGCCTGGCTGAGGCCTGGCGAACCGTCCGGGCCGACCTGCTCATCCTGGAGGTGAGCTTTGCCAGCGCCCAGCGAGAGGCGGCCGAACGGGCCAAACACCTGACGCCCGAGCTGCTGGAGGCCGAGCTTTCAGCCCTGCGGGCGGTCCAGGGCCAGGTCCCACCGGTGCTGGCCGTTCACCTGGACCCGGCTCAGGAGAAGGCGATCCGGGCGGAGCTGGCCCAGGTGGCGGCCCGGTTAGGGGTAGAGGTCACCGTGGCCGAACGGGGCCTTACCCTGGAAATCTGAGGGGAACCCGCCAGATGCTCGTCGTGGCCAGCTCCAACGGCCGGGTGGGAATCAAGGCGGCGATGGGGGTGCTTCGGGCCGGAGGCTCGGCCCTGGATGCGGTGGAGGTAGGCTGTCGGCTGGCGGAGGACAACCCCGACGACCACACCGTGGGAACCGGCGGCCTGCCCAACCTGTTGGGGGAAGTTGAGCTTGACGCCAGCATCATGGATGGCCGGACCCTGGCGGCCGGGGCCGTGGGGGCGGTCAGGGGCTTCCCCAACCCGATATCCATCGCCCGGAAGGTGATGGAGACCCTGCCCCACGTTTTTCTGGTCGGGGCCGGGGCGGAGCGGTTCGCCGAGGAGCTGGGGTTTGCCCGCCGGCAGCTCCTCACGCCCGAGGCCCGGCGGCTCTGGGAGGAGCGGCTGCGGGGGATTGGAGTTCCGCCCGACCCGGGGTGGCAGCGCTATATTGCCCGGATGCGGCAGCTGGTCCGGGGGGTCGTCAACCCCGAGGAGCCGAACGAGACGGTGAACTTTATCGCCTTGGACCGGGCCGGCAACATCGCCTGCGGAGTCTCCACCAGCGGCTGGGCCCTGAAGTACCCGGGGCGGTTGGGAGATTCGCCTGTAATTGGGGCCGGCAACTACGCCGACAACCGCTACGGGGCGTGCGCCTGCACCGGCCGGGGGGAAACGGCCATCCGGTTAGGGGTGGCCCGGTCGGTGGTGCTTTACCTGAAGATGGGCCTAAGCCTTGAGGCCGCCGTCAAGGAGGTTATGGCGGAGGTGGCCGCCCTTCCCGACCCCTACGCCGGACCCTTCGGCCTTATCGCCATCGACCGGCACGGCAACCACATCGGGGCGAGCAACCGGCCGAACACCAATTATATCTTCATGACAGCCGAAATGGCCGAACCGACCGAGGTTCCCAGGCTTTACCTGCCCTGAAAGGGGTTACGGGGCCGGGAAACCTCCCGGCCCCGCACTTTCAACTTCCTCGCCAGTTAGAACCGGACCAGGGCGGTTCCGGTCAGCTGCTGGACGGCGAAGTTAATGAAGAAGAACCCGAAGAACAAGAAGTTGAGGATTAACACCACGTAGGACCACCAAGCCATCCGGGCCGGCCTGGGCAGCTTGCTGTTAAGGTACATCAGAAGGAACGGGTAGATTAGTGCGCCCAGGTTGGACATGTTGGCTGAAATGAGGATGAGACCGGTCGGCAGGGCCAGGTGAAGCAGGACCGAGATGACAATAGCCAGTACGAGCATATATGGGTAATAGAACCGGCGGGGATCCTCATGAATTAGCCGGCGAAAGCCCGGGCTGACGCCGTTGAGGGCATCCACCACGTTCCGGACCAGCAGTTCAAAAACCCCCAGCTGGGTGCTGTACAGGATGAAGAAGCCGACGACAAGGGCCCAGACTGAAAAGATGGGGTTGTAAAATCGCCCAAGAATATCTGCGGCGTAGGTGGGCATCGTGGCGGCCGTGGGCTTTTCAACCCCCGGCAAGGAGGCCAGGTGGGATACCAGGATAGTGGGCAGGAACATACCGAGGAATGCCCCCGGGGCGAACACCACCCACATCTCCAGGGCCAGGAAGCGCCACCAGCGGCGCCAGAGCCGGGCGTTTTTTTCGTCCTCGGGGAAGATTTTGCCCACGGGAGCGACGGGCTCCTGACGGCCCCCGACCAGGGCCGCGATGTAGCCGACCCGGTGGCCCATCCCGTACCCCTTATCCCGGTAGTAGTTCATGAACCACCAGTTGAGGCCGGAGGCCATGGCCGCAAACCCGGCCAGGGCCCCGATTAGGGTGGCGTCGGTTCCCGGGGGCGGGAGGGCCGGCGTAAAGATTCCGCCCAGGCCCTCAACCCACTTGCTAAAGGGCACAACCAGCAGGCAGACGATGAACAGGGTAATTAAGATGAAACCGACCAGGAACCAGTTGACCAGCTCCAGCGTCCGGCCGATCTTCGCGCCGAAGAGGGTGATGACGAACACGGTGCCCATCAGGGCAACGGCCAGGAGCCGAACGGTGGGTAGGTCAGCAGCCTGGGGAATCCGGCCCGTGAGCAGGGCAAAGAGGCTCTGGCCGGCCGAGGCTGCCCAGCCGCCCCACAGGAAGGCGAAGTAAACAATGATAAGAGAAAGCGGGACCCAAAGCTGCCAACCGGGGGGCACCCTGGCCCAGCCCAGGCTGGGGACCTCGCCGGTGGCGATGACCCAGCGGCCGATCTCCATGTTATAGAAGGCCTGGAGGATGATGGAGATTAGGATTACAAAGCCGGTGCCGTAAAAGCCGTAAGTGCTGACATTAAGGGGGCCAAGTAGCCATTCGCCGCTGCCGATGGAGATGCCCAAGGCGATGAGGCTCGGGCCGATAACGTAGAAGACCGTCTCTTTAAGACCGATCTTTGGCAGGCGGAAGACCTCTTCGGGGGTGGGCAAGTCTTGGACTTCCAGGGGCGGGCGGCTGACACCCAGGGGAACGGCGTTTGGGGTTGTGGTCCGTTCGAAGCCCATCTTTGACCTCCTCCTTTTTTCAGGGCTCTGGCCGAGTATAACCGCCGGACCTAATTCTGTCAAGAGGATGCTTTAGTTTGTCAATAAAAATTTATGGCGTCTTATGACCGCTGTATTCCTAAAAACAAAGCCAAGTCGACCAAGAATTTCCCTGATAGAGAACCGGCTCACCTCCCCGTCCCCGGTTGGGAGGTCCGGGCCGTCGGGTGTACGCGTTCCCCGGCCAGGTGCGCGGGCTACTCGACATATGTTAGAATTCAAGGCGCAGCAAAGGTGATACCCGAACCGTCAGCCTGGAGGCAGCCGTGGATGCCCGCATTGAGGAATTCATGCAGTATTTAAGCGATGAAAAAGGCTACGCCCAAAACACCATTACCGCCTACCGCAACGACCTGATGCAATTGGCCGACTACCTAAGCACCCGCCTACCCCAGCAGGGCGAGCCGGCGGAGCTCTGGCCGGTGGTAACCAAATCGGCCATCGTCGACTTTATCCTGCACCTCAAAGAGCACAACTACGCCCCCGCTACCCTGGCCCGCAAGCTGGCCGCGGTCCGGTCCTTCTTCAGATACCTGCGGCGCCGGGGCATCGTGACTGCCGACCCCACTGACGAAGTGGACGGCCTTAAGGTTGCCCGCAACCTTCCCCAGACCTTGACCCCGAGCGAGGTGGAGGCCCTGCTGGCTGCCCCGACCCGTCGCCGAACCCCAGAGGCCAAGCGGGACCGGGCCATGCTGGAGCTTCTTTATGCCACCGGCATGCGGGTGAGCGAGCTCATCGCCCTGAACATCGACGACGTTAACCTGATGGATGAGTCGGTCCGGTGCGTGGGCCGTAACCGGCGGGAGCGGGTCTTCCCCCTCCCCAAGCGGGCCTTCGAGGCCCTGGAAGAGTACATCCACAACGCCCGGCCGCTGCTCGTGCGGGACCTGGCCGAAAGGGCCCTTTTTGTCAGCCGTCGGGGGGAGCGCCTCACCCGCCAGGGGTTCTGGCTCATCGTGAAGGCCTACGCCCGGGAGGCCAAAATCACCCGTCCCATCACGCCCCACACGTTCCGGCACACCTTCGCCGCCCACACCCTCCTGAGTGGCGCCGACATTGAATCCGTCCAGAAGATGCTGGGCCACGTCTCCATCGCGACCACCCAGGTCTACGAGCGGCTGCGCCAGCTCCAGACCCAGGGCAGCGATGCCGAGGGAAATCCGGCCTGAAGAGGTAGCCGAGGCGGCTGAGTTTTTGCGGGGCCGGTTGGTCGAACCGCCCCGGGTCGCCGTCATCGCCGGGAGTGGTCTCACCGAGCTGGCCGCCGAGGTCGAGTCGCCGGTCCAGATTGAGCTCACCCAGGTCCCCGGCTGGCCGGTTCCCACCGTCGAGGGCCACGGCCGGGAGCTCCGGGTCGGCCGCATCAGCGGGCAAGTCGTTGCCGTTCAGACCGGCCGGGTCCACCTTTACGAAGGGTATTCCCCGGCCCAGGTTGCCTTCAACATCCGGGTCTACGGCCTGCTGGGGGTGCGGGTGCTCATCGTGACCAACGCCGCCGGGGGCCTGAACCCGGAGTTCCGGGTCGGGGACCTGATGCTCATCACCGACCACATCAACCTGCCAGGCCTGGCCGGCTTCAACCCCCTGCGGGGACCCGACGTGCCGGAGTGGGGGCCGAGGTTTCCGGGGATGGTGGATGCATACTCGCCCCGACTCCGGGCCCTGGCCCGGCAGGCCGCCGCCGAGGCCGGATTTCCGGTTCGGGAAGGGGTATACGCTATGGTCAGCGGCCCCTCCTACGAGACTCCGGCGGAGATTCGAATGCTTCGGGCCCTGGGGGCGGATGCGGTTGGGATGAGTACCGCCCTGGAAGTAGTGGCCGCCCGACAGATGGGGCTGGAGGTGCTAGGCGTCGCCTGCATCACCAACGTCTGGGACGAAGCCGCCACCGGCCCGACCCACACCGAGGTTTTGCTCGCCGGCGCTGCCATCCTCCCCCGCCTTAAGGCGCTGGTGCGCCGGGTAATCAGCCGGCTCCAATGAACGGCCAGGGCCGTCGGCTTCCCTTCCTGGCGGCGGTCCTTGGCGGGGCTGGCCTCGTCCTCATTATCGCCTTTCTGGTTCTGCTGGCCCTCCGGCCCGCCGGCCGACCTGTCACCAGCCCCCCGGTCCAGCCGACCGCCATCCCGGGGCCGGCGCCTCCCTCGGCTTACCAACCTATACCCACACCGCCCAACCGGGACCTTTACGACCTCACCCAACGCCTCCGCTCCGGGGGGTTGCCGCCCATCGGGGGCGGCAGTCCGGCCCCGGCCGCCCATCAGGTGGGCGACCGGCAAGTCTTCTGGGCAATGAACCTGGACACCTACACCCCGTTCACCGTGACGGCCGTCCTCCGCTACGCCGGGGCCCACACCCTCTTTTACTTCGACGAATCGGTCCCCATCGACCAGGGGGTTGTGGAGCAGGCGGCGCGCGACTTTGAGGAGCGGGTCTACCCGGTCATCCGCCGGTATTTCGGGCGCGAGCCTCCCCGCGGCCTCGATGGGGACCCCCGCCTCACCATCCTCCACGCCCGGATCCCGGGGGTTGCTGGCTACTTCAGCGCCGCCGACGGCTACCCCAAATTTATTAACCGCTACAGCAACGAACGGACGATGGTTTACGTCAATGTCGACGCCTTACGGCCGGGGACACAGGCTTATCTAAGCGTGCTGGCCCACGAGTTCACCCACGCCGTCCAGTTCCATGAACACTGGGCGGAGGACGGCTGGATCCAGGAGGGGCTGGCGGAGCTCGGCTCCTTCCTGGCGGGTTTTCAGCCCCGCTCCGCCGACGCCTTCCTGGCCGACCCCGATGTCCAGCTGAACCAATGGCCGGAACAGCCGGCGGCTGCCGGCCGCAACTACGGGGCCGCCTATCTTTTCTTCCGCTACTTGTTCGGCCATTACGGCGGCTTTGAGCGCATTATCGACTATATGCGCCAGGGGGGGCGAGGAATCGGCGGAATCAACGCCTACCTCCGGCCCTTTGGCGCAGAGTTCGAGGGGGTCTTCCTGGACTGGACCGTGGCCAACCTTCTGGGCCGCCGGAACGACCGGTACGGCTACCCGGATTACGACGCCGGGGTCCGAACCTTAACCCGCCTCGCACCGGGTGATACATACAAGGGGCGGGTAAGTCAGCTGGGCGCGAGGTACTTTGAGATCTCGTCGCCGGGCAACTACCGGCTGGTTTTCAACGGGGCCGTGGA
Organism: Chloroflexota bacterium; assembly: GCA_040289115.1. GTDB lineage: Bacteria > Chloroflexota > Dehalococcoidia > JAUQQI01 > JAUQQI01 > JAUQQI01. The sequence continues at coordinate 10,754 of PSKS01000046.1, read as the reverse complement.
GACGCCGGTAATCCCGACCCGGGCCCCCAGCGGCTCCCACTTCTGGTGGGGCAACCGGGGCGACAACATCGACTCGACCCTGACCCGGGAGTTCGACCTTTCGGGGGTTGACCGGGCGACCCTCCGGTTCCGGGCCTGGTGGGCCCTGGAGTCGGGGTGGGATTACGCCTACGTGGAGGCTTCGGTTGACGGCGGCCGGAGCTGGCAGGTGCTTTCGGGCCGGTTTTCCCAGACCAATGACCCCTTCGGCCACAGCTTCGGCCCCGGCTACACCGGCCGCAGTGGCGGGGGTCCGGCCCCGGAATGGGTCGAGGAGTCGGTGGACCTGAGCCCCTTTGCCGGCCGAAAGGTGCTTATCCGATTCGAGCAGGTGAACGACGACGCCATAAACCTAGATGGCTTCGCCCTTGATGACATCGGCATTCCGGAAATCGGCTTTTTCGACGACGCCGAAGGCGACGGGGGTTGGGAGGCCCGGGGCTTTGTGCGGATAGATAACCGTCTGCCCCAGCGGTTTGGGGTTCGGGTTGTCAAGTTCGGACGGGAGGTAACCGTCGAATCGGTCCCCTTGGATGGGGCCAATTGGGGCGAGTATCTTATTGAGGGGCTTGGACGCGACTTCAACCGGGTGGTGGTGGTCGTTGCCGGCCTGACCCCCGATGCCACCCAGCCGGCCGCCTTTCAACTAACCCTGGAAACGAGGTGAAGATGAGCCGGGCGCTGGTCCTCTATCAGCTCCAACAGCTAGACAGTCAGCTGGACGAGCTTCGGGCCCGGCTGGCCGAAGTCGAGGCCCGCCTCACCGAGACCCCGGCCCTCAAGCAGGCTCGGGTAGAGGTGGACGAAAGGGAGCGGCGGCTGCGGGAACTTCACCGGCGCCAGCGGGATCTGGAAGATGAGATCGAGGACCTGGCCGCCAAGATCAAGGAGCTTGAGGACAAGCTCTACTCGGGCAAGGTAACCAACCCGAAGGAGCTGGACGGCTACTACCATGAGCAGCTCCATCTCAAGGCTCGGCAGCGGCAACTGGAAGACCAGATGCTGGAGGTGATGCTCGCCCTCGAGGGGACCACCGGCGAGCTCGCCGAAGCCCGCCGGCATCTGGCCGAGGTGGAGGCCCGCTGGCGGGAGGAGCAGGCCCAGCTGGGGCAGGAGCTAGAGGCCCTGCGGGCCCGCATCGAGGTTCTGAGTCGGGAGCGGGCGCAGGTCGCGGCCCGGGTCGACCGGCTGGACCTGGCCGTCTACGAGCAGCTCCGCCAGACCCGCGGCGGCCGGGCCGTGGCCGTGGTGGAGCGGGGGGCGTGCAGCGGCTGCCGGGTGGTCCTGCCGGTGACCGATTTTCAGAAGGTTAAAAGCGGCCAGGGTCTGGTGCGGTGCGGCACCTGCGGCCGCATCCTCGTCATTGCTCCGGTTTAACTTTGGGGCGCAGGCTCCGTCCCCCGGTTCCGGTCGGGTCTTCCGGCCGTTGTTCGGCCGCCGACCGTTGATGTAATATCGTGTGAAATGCGGGCAGGACCCAGCTGGCTGGCCGACCTGGTGGTTTCGGCCCGGCCGAAGCAGTGGCTCAAGAACGGGGTGCTTATCCTGCCCCTGGTCTTCTCGGTTAACCTCTACTGGCATCCCGCCAACTGGCCGGAACTGCTCCGGATGGTGACCACCGTGCTGCTGGCCGTTGGCCTCTTCTCCGCCCTAACCGCCGCCCAGTATCTCTTCAACGACCTGGTGGACCTGCCGAGCGACCGGCTCCACCCCCTCAAGACCAAGCGGCCCCTGGCGGCCGGGCGCTTAAACCCAAGGGTGGCGGCCGGGGCCGCCGCGGGCCTGGCCCTCTTCGCCATCGGGGGCGGCCTGCTTTTAAACCCCCTCTTCGCCCTGCTGGAGGCTACCTACCTGGTCCTTATGGTGCTTTACACCTTGGTTCTTAAACACCAGGTGCTTTTAGACGTTTTCGCCATCGCCGCTGGGTTTGTCCTCCGGGCGGTGGCCGGGGCGGTGGTGATCGGCGTCCCCGTCTCCCCCTGGCTCTATCTGTGTGTGGTTTTAGGGGCCCTATTTTTGGGCTTCGGAAAACGCCGCCATGAGCTTCTCCTGCTCGAAAACAATGCCGGGAGGCACCGGCCCAGCCTGGATGAGTACAGTGTACCCCTCCTCGACCAGATCCTTGTGGTGGTGGCCACCGCCACCGTGGTGGCCTACTCCCTTTACACCTTCACGGCCGAGACGCTGCCCCGGAACAAGGCGATGATGCTCACCATCCCGCTGGTCCTTTACGGGGTGCTCCGGTATTTTTACTTAATCCACCAGCGGAACCTGGGGGGCAGCCCCGAAGAGGCCCTCCTCTCCGACCGGCCCCTCCTGGCTGCGGTGGCCCTTTGGCTCCTGAGCTCCCTCGTTATCCTGTACGTTTTCAGGGGGAGCTAAAGGACCCAATCGGTCCGCTGGAGGGCGGCCTGGTAGTCCTCCCAGGTGTCGATGTCCAGGAAGACCTCGTCGGACGCCACGGGCACGGCGGCCACCCGGTCGGCGTAGCGCTGAACCAGCACCCGGCCGCCCCGGTCCCCCCGCAGGCCCAGCAGCTCCACGAAAAGGGTCCGGCTGAAAAGGACGGGATTTCCTGGCCGGCCAGGGGCCTGGGGCAGGACGATGGGCCGTCTCGTCCGGCGGTAGGCCTCCACCACCGAACGGACCAGCTCCGGGGATATGAATGGCTGGTCGACCAGCAGAAAGACCACCGCCTCCGTACCGGGTGGAAGGGCGCCCAGGGCGGCCTGAACTGAGGTGCTCTGACCCAGCCCGAAGTAGTAGTTGTAAACCAGGTCGACGGGCAAACCCTGAAGCGCCCGACGCACCTCCTCGGCCTGAGGCCCCACCACCACGATAACCCGGTCGAGGCCCGACCGGAGGGCCACCTCGACCAGGTGACGGACCAGCGGCCGGCCGTGCCAGTCGAGGAGGGCCTTCGGTCGGCCCAGCCGGCTCCCCACCCCCGCCGCCAGAACCGCCCCGACGATCACGCCCCCTTCGCCTCCGCTGCCGTAGGCTGGGGACGACGCCCCAGCTCGGCCTGCCGCCGGACGGCGATGACCTCGGCCAGGATACTTACGGCGATCTCCTCGGGGAGAACGGCCCCGATGTTAAGGCCGATGGGGGCATGAATGCGGCTTATCTGCTCGTCGGTAAAACCCCACGACCGCAGCTTTTCGACCCGTTCGGCGTGGGTTTTTCGGGCGCCGATGGCCCCGATATACCGGGCCGGGGAGTTGAGGGCGGCCTTAAGGGCCGGCTCGTCGATCTTCGGGTCGTGGGTGAGGATTACAATGTAGGTCGAGCGGTCGACCCCAACCTGGGCCAGAGCCTCATCGGGCCAGGCGACCAGGACCTCGTCGGCCGTGGGGAACCGCTCCCGGTTGGCGAACTTCGCTCGAGGGTCGGCTACCACCACCCGGAAACCGACCTCCTTGGCCATCCTAGCCAGGGGAATGGCGGTGTGGACACCGCCAAGGATAACCAGCTTTGGGGGCACCGGGTAGGGGTCGAAGAACACCTCCACCTCTTCGGTTCCCAGCCGGTAAACTTTAAGCTCCGGCCGCTCCGCCTCCAGGGCCTTCAGGGCATCGGCCGCCACCTGCCGGTCAAGTTCCGGGTCGCCCAGGGAGCCCACAACCGAGCCGTCGTCGAGGATGAGGGCCTTACGCCCGAGCAACCTTTCCGAACGGACCACCGTGGCCGCTGCCGCCGGGGCCTGGGCCTCGAGGCGGCCCTTGAGGGCCTCGTAAACTTCCGGGGCCGCATCCAGGGGCTCGATAAAGACATGAATAATGCCCCCGCAGGCCAGGCCCACCTCCCAAAGCATATCCTGGGTTATCCCGTAGCTTACCAGCTTCGGGCGGCCGGTCTTTAAAACCTCCAGGGCCTCGTCAATGACGGCAAGCTCGACGCAGCCGCCGCTTACCGAGCCGGCAAAGTCGGCGGTCTCGGCCACCGCCATCTTCGCCCCGGCCGGCCGGGGGGCCGAACCGTAGGCCTTGACCACCGTGGCGAGGGCTACCTTGAGGCCCTGCCGGCGCCATTTTTCGACTTCGGCCATCACTTCCTGCATTCCCGTCTCCCTCCTTGCTTCAGCCTACGGTAACCGGCAGGCTTACCTGCTGGCGGCGGGTAGGTCGTTGTTGGTCCAGGTTTGACAGTAGCTTACCCAGCCCCTCCAAGCTTTCGATGTTGTGAGCCGGCAGGAAGTCGTCCACGAAGGGCAGGGCCGCCTGAAGCCCCCGGGCCAGGGGCTCGAATCCCCGCATCCCGGCGAGGGGGTTGAGCCAGATGAGCCGGTGGCAGCTGCGCTGGAGCCGGGCCATCTCCCGAGCCAACAAGGAGACGTCCCCCCGGTCCCACCCGTCGCTGATGATGAGGACCACCGCCCCCTGGCCCAGGACCCGCCGGGCCCACTTGTAGTTAAAGGCCTTGATGGCATCCCCGATCCGGGTTCCCCCCGACCAGTCGTCCACCACCCGCACCACCTCGGCCAGGGCCTCATCGATGTCCTTGCGGCGCAGCTGCCGGGTGATCCGGGTGAGGCGGGTGCCGAAGACGAAGGCCTCCACCCGGTCCAGGCCGTTGGTGAGGGTATGGACGAAGTGGAGGAGCATCCGGCTGTAGCGCTCCATGGAGCCGCTGATATCGCACAGGACCACCAGCGGCCGCGGCTTGAACTTGGGCTCCCGAAAGGCAAGCTCAACCAGCTCGCCCCCGTGCCGCAGGTTCCGGCGCAGGAGCCGCCGGAAGTCCGGGTGGCGCCGGTCCCGGCCCGGCCGATACCGGCGGGTGCGGCGGGGGCTGATGCGCCAGACGAGGGTCTTCAGCAGGGCCTTGGCCTGCTGAACCTCCTCCCAGGTGAAGGCCTCAAAATTCTTCTTGCGCAGGACCTCCACCGGGCTGTACGTGAGCTGTTTTTCGAGGACCACCAGCTCATCCCGCCTCCGTTCGGGCGACTTCTCGTCGGCCGGCCGGAACATCTCCGCCGGGGGCATCCGGAGCTGACGGCGGACCAGCTCGGGGTTTACTTCCACCGGGATGAGGAGGGGATTTTGGCGGGGCCGCCAGAAGTATTCAAAGGCCAGGTCGAAAATGGGCAGGTCTTCGCGCCGGCTCACCAGGATGGCCCGGGCGGCATAGAAGAACTCCTGCCGATTAGTTATATTAATATAATTTAGGGCTTCGCCCAGGGTGATGATCTGACCGGGGCCGACCTCCAGGCCGAGGGCCCGCAGAAACCGGCCAAATAACACCAGGTGTTCAAAGAGGTGGCCTCCCGAAGTCGGCCCCTCCCTCCTGGGCACAGCGGTCATGGTCCCTTAGCGTTCCGTCCGGGGCACGGCCTCCGCCTGCTTCACCCGTTCGAGCAGCTCGCGGATGATGCCCCCTCGCACCCTCGCAATGTCGTCCTGGTACTTGAGGATGACCCCGAGGGTCGAATCCACCGCCTCCTCGGTGAGGTCCTGCTGATCCAGGGCCCCCAGGGCGGCCGCCCAGTCCAGGGTCTCGGCGATCCCCGGAACCTTGTAAAGCTCCATCCGGCGCAGCTCCTGGATAAAGGTCACCAGTTGACGGGCCAGCCGCTCCGGTACCCCCGGCGCCCGGGTGCGCACGATGGCCAGCTCCTTATCGAAGGTCGGGTAGTCGATCCAGTAGTAAATGCAGCGGCGCTTTAAGGCGTCGTGAATCTCCCGGGTCCGGTTGGAGGTTATGACCACCACCGGCGGGCGACTTGCCCGAATGGTCCCCAGCTCCGGGATGGTTATCTGCCAGTCGGAAAGGACCTCCAGGAGGAAGGCTTCAAACTCCTCATCGGCCCGGTCCAGCTCATCGATGAGGAGTACCGGTGGCCGGGGCTGGTTGTCCTCGATGGCCTGGAGCAGGGGCCGTTTAAGCAGGAACTCCGGCCGGAAGATGTCGGCCAGCGCCTCCTCCCGGCCCCCCTGTCCGCCGGCCTCGATGAGGCGGAGCTGCAGGAGCTGGCGGGGGTAATTCCACTCGTAGACGGCGGTGTTGACGTCGAGGCCCTCATAGCACTGGAGCCGGATGAGCCGGGTCTCCAAAGCCGAGGCCAAAACCTTAGCGATCTCCGTCTTGCCGACGCCGGCCTCCCCTTCGAGGAAGAGCGGCTTATTCAGCTTGAGAGCTAAGAATATAGCCGTGGCCAGACCCAGGTCGGCAACGTATTTCTGGTCCTGTAAGGCCTGCTGGACTTCGCGGGGCGAATTCATCACGGGCAAGTCGTGCTCTCTCGGGTGTTTCCACTATAAACATTATACCCCGTCCGGGCGGTTGGCCGCGGCGGTGCCTGGAGGTGACCGGGCTTTCCAGCTTTGTTGCCAGGCGTTAATTAGGCGGGCCGCAATGGCGCACGGCCGTGCACCCATGCAACCAATGGCTATCGGCCGGTGGCCAGGGGATAAGGGGATGTCGAAAACGAACCGCCTGGGACTTCCTCGGCGACCAGCTCTGAAATCCACTTCAGCAGGGTGGTCTGGCCCTGTCCGGTGAGCTCGCCCCGGATACTCGGGTCGAACGGGCGGCCGGTTATTGCCGCCAGACTTGAAAGCTCCCTGGACTCCGGGCTGAGCTGGGGCAACCGTTGCCGGACCGCTCGTGGGCATTGCCAGTGGAACAACCAGCCGGTCTGCCGGCCCCCACTCCACGCCGGCTTCGGTCCGAAGGGTTAGGCCGGCGGCCGCCCAGTCCTTGAGCACCTCCTCGATAAGGAAGGGGTTACCCTCCGTCAGCCGGTAGAGCAGGTCTAACACGTCTCGGGGAAGTCTCGAGAAAGCTAGATTACCTTAATAAATTGAGGGCTTCTAGAGTTTCCCTGACCACATCCATTTTCGAGAACTCCTCCAGGGAATATCTCGCCTTTCGCCGCCAGTTGGGCCGCTCCTGGGAGGTTCCCGGGACGTTCTGGGGTTGCTCCTCGAGCCACAGGTCCTCCAGGTTCACCAGGACCAGGGCCGCCTCGCTCCGGGCTAGAAACCTCAGCAGGGCCCGCAGGACAGCCCCGACATCGGCTTCGGCCGGGCCTAGAAGTCCGGCCTCCCGCAGGAAAGCCAAGACCCCGGCCCGCAGCCGCTCCCGGGCGGCCGCCTCGGCCGCCGCCTGGATTTCATCCAAAAGACCCAGCTCCCGCCGGTCGTCGATGTCCCGGCCGAACCAGAACCCGGCAAAGGTCGGCGTGTCGTGGGTGTTCAGGCCGGCCACGTCGTGGGCCGACGGTGGCCTGGGCCACCCGTCGGCCCTGAGCTCGAACTGCAGAACGTACATCCCCAGCAGGCCGTGCCGCTCCAGGGCGGGGTTGACCTCGGGGGGCACCGTCCCCAGGTTTTCCCCAACCACCCCGCACCCGCTCCTGGTCGACTCTAGGGCCACGATGGCGTAGAGTTCGTCGGCCGGGTAACGAACGTAAACGCCGCTACGGGCGTCCAGGCCGGGGGGCAGCCAGTAAAGCCGGTGGAAGGCCATCACGTGGTCGAGCCGGAGCATGGCCGCCCGGCGCATGTGGTGGCGCAGGGCGGCGATAAAATAGGCGTAGCCGGCGGCCTGCAACCGCTCGGGATGAAGGGGCGGGAAGCCCCAGTCCTGCCCGCCGGTGAAGAACATATCCGGGGGTGCCCCCGCCCGGGTCCCCAGGGCGAAAAGCTCCCGGTGTCGCCAGACGTCGTACCCGTCCGGGTGGACCCCCAGTGGCAGGTCTAAATAGAGGCGGTCCGAAGCCGCCGCCAACTGACGGTCGGCCAGCCACTGGACGTAAAGGTGATAACGGAGGGCTTCCCCGGCAAAATCGCCCGGCCGGACCCGGCCCGAGCGGAGGGGCTCGGGCCACCCGCCCCACCCCGTCCGGAGCCGCTCCCCAGCGGCCCGGAACCCGGCGTAGTCTTCGACGTCGGGCCGCTCTTTTAGAAAGGCCCGAAAGTCAGGGTGGTCGGGATAGCGGCCGAAAAAGTCGTCGGCTAAAAGCCTTAAAACCCGGCCCTTGAGACTGTAGGCCCGCTGGTAGTCCACCAGCGGCTCGGCCCGCAGCCCTTCGAGGGCCGCCCGGAACTCCGGGGCCGAGGTCAAGTCCCGGGCGGCCCGGCATTCGGCAAAGTTCGGGGCGGCGGTGGGGTCGACGTAAAGCTCGTTCCAGAAAAGCCGGCTCACCGGCGAATAAGGGCTGGGCTCAAAAGGCTCCTCTAAAAAAGCGGCCAGGACCGGTAGGATTCCCACCACCCGGCCCCCGAGACCCTTAACCCAGTCAGTGAGGGCCCGCAGGTCCGTGAAATCCCCAACCCCCCAGCACCGGTCCGTTTGCAGGGCATAGAGTGGGAGAAAGACGCCCCAGCCCCGGCCGGAAAAGCGAGCTGCCCTGAGGGGGGCCGATATGATCAGGGCTTCGGCTCCGGGTCCAGCCTCGACCCGCAGCCGGTGGTAGCCGAGGGGCAGCGTACCCGGCAGGCCGACGGCCTTCGCAACCCGGGCCACGTCGGGGCTACGACCCAGCTCCGGGCAGGTCCCAAGGTCGACGTCGTGGCGGCGGACCTCGCCCCCCTCCAGCTCCAAGGCCAAACGGACCCAGCCGGTTTCGGAGCCCACGGGCACCCGCAGAATTATCGGCGGTGGCTGCCCGTCCCAGGCGACATAAACGGGCTCTAAGGGCCTTTGCCAGCGGCGGAGCTGCCGTTCCCGCAGGAACCTTCCGGCCTCCTCAGGCCTTTCGATGGGGATGCCGAAGGCCCGAAGGGCGGGCAGCAGGCGGTCGGGGGTGGCCCTTACCCGACGACCGGTGATGTCCCAGTAACCCGTCAGGATGCCGCAGTCCCGGGCGAGGCGGAAAAGGTCGAGGAGCTTTTCCGGCGCCACCGGCCTATTGTACCGCACCAAGGTGACGGGTAAGGGGCGGGCTATAATCAAACTTGGGAATGGACGAAAAGAGCCTCGTTAACCTGGAATTTCCCAAGATCCGGGAACGGCTGGCCGCCCAGACCGCCTTCCCCCCGGCCCGGGAGCTGGCCCTTAACCTCCGGCCGGCCGCCGATTTCGGGGAAGTGGAGGCCGCCCTGGAGCTGACCCGGGAGGCGACCCGGCTGCTGGATGCCCGGCCGGAATTCGACATCGGGGAGGCCGTGGATATCCTGCCCATCATCGAGCGGGCCGAGCGGGGCGGCGTCCTGGACCCCCCTGCCCTCCTCGACGTCATCCGGACGCTGGCCGCCGGCCGGCGGGTTCGGGACGAGCTTACGGCTCGGGCTGGGGCCTATCCCCGGCTGGCCGCGATCGCTGCCGGCATCCACCGGCTGTGGGGGCTGCAGCGGGAAATCGAACAGGTCATCGGGCCCCGAGCTGAGGTCCGGGATGAGGCCAGCCCCCGCCTGGCCCAGCTTCGGGCCCAGCGGCGCAAGGTTCAGGAGGAGATCACCCGGACCCTCCAGGGACTGGTCGAGTCGCCGGTGGGCCGCCAGGTTCTCCAGGAGGGGGTCATTACCCTCCGGAACGGCCGGTTTGTGGTGCCGGTCCGGGCGGACCAGCGGGGGGCAGTTCCGGGGCTAATTCAGGACGTTTCGGCCCGGGGCGCCACCCTCTTCGTCGAGCCCCTGGCTGTGGTCGAACTCAACAACCTTTACCGGGAGCTGAGCCTTGAGGAGGAGCGGGAGGTGGAGCGGCTTCTCCGCCACCTCTCGGGCCGGGTCGGACGGCTTGGCGGGGTCTTGCGGGAGAATGTCGGCCGCCTGGCCGAAATTGAGCTGGCCCTGGCCAAGGCCCGCTTCGGGCGGGCCCTTCGGGGCACGATCCCGACCCTCGTCCGCTGGGAGGAGGCCCGGCCCGACCCGGACCTTCCGGCGCCCCGGCCCTATTTAAAACTGTCGGGTGCCCGGCACCCCCTCCTGACCGGCAGGGTGGTTCCCATCGACATCTGGCTTGGGGGCCAGTTCATCGCCCTGGTGATCACCGGCCCGAATACCGGCGGCAAGACTGTAACCTTGAAGACGGTGGGGCTCCTGGCCCTGATGGCCCAGGCGGGACTGCCCATACCGGCCGAGGCCGGCTCATGTCTACCCGTCTTTGACGGCATCTACGCCGACATCGGGGATGAGCAAAGCATCGAGCAGTCCCTCTCCACCTTCAGCTCGCACTTGACCAACATCGTAGGTTTTCTTGGCCGGGCTACCGACCGCTCCCTAGTTCTACTGGACGAGCTGGGGGCCGGCACCGACCCCACCGAGGGGGCAGCCCTGGCCCGGGCCATCCTGGACCACCTGGTTCGGCGGCGGGTTTCCACCATCGTCACGTCCCACGCCCACAGCCTGAAGGTCTACGCCCAGGCCACCCCGGGGGTGGAGAACGCCAGCGTCGAATTTGACCCCGAAACCCTGGCCCCCACTTACCGCCTCGCCATCGGCGTCCCGGGCCGGAGCAACGCCTTCGCTGTCGCCGCCCGGCTGGGCCTGGACGCCGGAATTTTAGCCGAGGCCCAAAAACACCTCTCCGCGGGGGAGGCCGAAACCGACCGGCTGCTGGGGGCGCTGCAGGCCGAGAAGCGCCGTCTCGAACAGCTTCGTCGGCAGCTGGAGGCCGAACTGGGGCGACTGAAGGCCAGGGAGGCCGAGCTGGAGGCGGAGCGGCAGGCCCTTCAGGCGGCCCGGGCCGAAATCCTGGCCGAAGCCCGGCGCCAGGCCGAGGCCGAGGTCGAGCGTCTGCTGGCGGAGGCGGCGACCCCGGCAGCCGACCCG
>PSKS01000127.1:1724-2024 GCA_040289115.1 Chloroflexota bacterium | reverse complement strand
CCATCCGGACCGCGGCGACAGCTTCTCCGACGACCTCAGGGTCGCAGCCCACCTGAATGATGGCGCCGTCGCCAACCTCCCCGGCAAGTCGCAGGGCCTTAGGCCCGCTGGCAGCCACAAATATGGGGATCCGCCGCGGGCCAGACGTTTGGACCGGACGGCCGCCCAGGTCGACCCTTTCCCCGGCAAAAATCCTCCTGACGGTGAGGACGCCCTTCCGCAGAATCTGGCGGTGGTCTGTCGTCGTCCGGCCCGCATAGACTCCCTGATGGCCGGGCAGGGCCCCGATGGTAACGGCGG
>PSKS01000127.1:0-1670 GCA_040289115.1 Chloroflexota bacterium | reverse complement strand
AGCATTGTCGCCGCAACCGTGAGCGGGTGCCGCAGCAGAAAGGTAGACACCGCCGGTCCCAGCCAGACCTGGCCTGTATTGAGGGCACAGACAGCCAGGTCCACGTACGGGTCGAAGATGTCGTCCGCCACCAGGGGCGTATCCACCACCCAGATGCCGGCAAACCCGGCGTCCTCGGCGTGCCTGGCGGCCGCGATCAGCTTTTCGAGCGGCTGGGACGGTGGGAACCGGATGCTGAAGGTCGGACTCCTGAGGCTTACTGGACCCACACCCTGTGCATGTAGGTGAGAACGTTTCTGAGGTCACCCTCCGGTAGATCCTTCACGCGCTTGTTCACCGCCAGAATCTGGACTGGGTAGTAGATCCAGATGATGGGTACATCCTCGTATACGACCCGCTGGAACTGCCGGTAGATTTCGGTCCGCTTCTGGTGGTCGAAAGTGCGCCGGCCCTCGGCCAGCAGGCGGTCCACCTCCGGGTTGGAGTAGCCGAAGTGGTTGTTGGCGCCGCCGGTGGCATACTCGGCCGTCTTGTCCGGGTCTGGGGCGGTGATCCGCCAGCCGGTCCGGGCGTCGTAATCTCCGGGCAGCTTGTTCCCCCGAGATAGGTAAACCGCCCACTCCTGGACGTCGAGCCTTACGTCTATTCCGAGCCGCTTCCAATATTGCTGGGCGGTAACGGCGATCTGCTCCCGGGTCGGGTTGCCCTTGTCGACCATGAGCTCGAAGGAGAACCGCTGTCCGTCCTTTTGCAGGATTCCGTCAGGGCCCGGACGCCAACCAGCCTCGGCCAGGAGGGCCTTGGCCTTCCCCGGGTCGTAAGGGTAGGGCTTGAGGTCCGGGTCGTAAAATTCTCCCATCGCCTTAGGCAGTGGACCGGTCGCCAGGGGCGGAAGTCCTTCCAGGATGGTATCGACGATAAGCTTGCGGTCCAGCCCGTACATCAGGGCCTGGCGGACCCGCTTATCCTGAAAGAGGGGGCGAGTATTGTTCAGGGCAATGAAAAAGACGTTGGGCTCTTCCGCGATGATAAAGTTAAGGTGGGCCGCCCCTTGCAGGGCCTGCCGGTTGACCGGTTCGACCATGGCCAGGTCCAGCTCCCCCGTTCGCAGTTGGGCAGTGACCACGTTAAGATCTGGAATAACCTTGAAGACAATGGAGTCCAAGTAGGGCCGGCCCTCGAAGTAGTCCTCGTTGACCACAACCGTAAAGTGGTCACCCCGGACATTTTCTTTAAATTTAAAGGGCCCGGTTCCCACCGGGTTGGCCACAAACTCGGGAATCTCGTTTAGATCCTTGCCTTCGAGCAGGTGTTTGGGGGCAATGGCAATATTGTACCCCAGCAGAATGGGCAGGGACGCAATGGGATCCCGGGAGTTTATTCTCACCGTCAGGCTGTCGAGGATATCCGCACCCGTGACCCCGGCCAGGTTGGAGCGGAAGAGGGCATTCACCTTCGGGTTGATGATGCTATCGATGGTGAACTTGACGTCCTCGGCGGTGAAAGGCCGGCCGTCGTGCCAGCGCACGCCACTCCGGAGCTTGAAGGTCCAGCCGGTGCCATCGGGGCTGATGGACCACCCGGTGGCCAGGTCCGGGACCAAGGAGTTATCCTTGGGGTTAAATTTGGTGAGGGTGTTGAACATAGTTTTCATTACCAGGATGGTCGGC
>PSKS01000045.1:0-20880 GCA_040289115.1 Chloroflexota bacterium | reverse complement strand
CCTGGGTGCAGCAGCGGCGGGCATGGCCGGGCCTTTCCTTAAAGCGGCAGCGGTCTCCACCGAGGCTGTCTCTGAGGCCATCACCGAGATCACGCGCGTGTTGCGCATCGCCATGTTCTGCGCCGGCGCCGGCAGTATCCCCGAACTGCAGGCCACACCGCTATTGAAGAGCGATTGACATGTCCCTGGACAAACTCTCTGCCCTTTACATCCCTGCCCTGGAAGCCGAGATGCAGGCGCTCCTGACCGCGGATGACCCGGCCTTCACGCCGTATTACGGCATGTTGCGCTATCACATGGGCTGGGTAGATGAGACCTTCGCCCCGGCGCGGGTGGATGCGGGGAAGCGCATTCGCCCGCTGCTATGTCTGCTGGTCACCCAGGCAAGCGGCGGTGACTGGCAGCAGGCGTTGCCCGCCGCCGTCGCCATTGAGTTCAGCCACAATTTCTCCCTTATCCATGACGACATCCAGGACGCCAGCCCGCTGCGGCGGGGCCGCCCCACTGTGTGGAAGCTGTGGGGCGTACCCCAGGCGCTCAACATCGGCGATGCCCTGTTCACATTGGCCCACCTGGAGGTGAAGAAGCTTACCGGGCGCGGTGTCCGCCCGGAGGTCGCGCTGGAGGTCCTGGAGGTGCTGGATCGGAATTGCCTGGAACTGACGAAGGGACAGTATCTGGATTTGAGCTTTGAGCGCCGCGAGCGGGTAAGCGTGGAGGAGTATATGGCCATGATCGCTGCCAAGACTGCGGCGCTGGCGGCGGCCTCAACCCAGATCGGGGCCCTGATTGCGGGCGCGCCTGCCGGGTGCGTGGCCCATTACCGGGCCTTTGGCTACGCGCTGGGGCTGGCCTTTCAGATCCAGGACGACATCCTGGGTATCTGGGGCAATGAGCAGGTGACCGGGAAGTCGGTCTCCACCGACATCCAGACGCGCAAGAAGTCGCTTCCTGTCGTTTACGGCCTGGAACGCAGCGAGGTCCTGAGGGCGATGTACGCTGCCGGGCCGCTGACCGAGGCTGCCGAAGTCGCCCAGGTGGTGCGGGAGCTTGAGGCGGTCAGTGCGCGGGCCTACGCCGAGGAGCAGGTGCGGGCCTACTCGGATGCGGCCATACAGCATCTCAAAGCGGCTGAACCGCAGGGGGAGGCCGCTGAGGCCCTGTTGGAGTTGACCCACCGGCTGGTGGGGAGGCTGCGCTAGCAGGCGAGGGCACAACATGGATAGGCGTCTATTGTCTGACAAAGGAGAGGAGCCATGTTGATCGGGGATCGCGTGCGCTTGCGTGGCATTGAGCGGGAAGACCTCCCCACGTTTGTGCGCTGGTTCAACGATCCGGAGGTGCGCCAGTATCTCATGATGTACGAGCCGATGTCTATGGCGAAGGAAGAGCGCTGGTTTGAAGAGATGCTGGAGCACAAGAACGATTTTGTGTTCGCGATTGAGGCCCAGATCGGTGAGCAGTGGGTGCATATCGGCAACGTGGGCCTGCATCGGATAGATTGGAAGAATCGCACGGCGATGTTTGGTATCGCCCTGGGGGAGAAGGCCTACTGGGGGCAGGGGTTCGGCACCGACGCGACCCGCACGATGCTGCGTTTCGCCTTTGAGGAGTTGAATTTGCACCGGGTGGAGTTGGAGGTGTTTGATTTCAACCCCCGGGCGATGCGGTCTTATGAGAAGGCGGGCTTCCGCCACGAGGGCACGCGCCGCCAGGCGCTGTTTCGTCATGGGCGCTATCATGACGTCCACCTGATGGCTATCCTGCAAAGCGAATACCAGGCTGGGTAGCTCGCCGAAGGACGTCCGGACGGGTAAAGGGCGGGTTAAAACCTGCCCCCGCCGAAGCCGGTATCGGGTGATCTTGAAGCCGATGGTATCTTGGCTAGAGCGCATACGAGATGGCGTAAAAGTCCACTTATTGGGGGATGATACGGACGTTGTATAATCCTGCGCGGGGCGTGGCAAACACGGCGTCCGCATAATAATCGTTAACCTCGCGGTGGATGTCATGTTTGAGACGCAGGACATTGCGCACCTCGTCCAGCAACTTTTTAGGTGGTTCCATTACACCTTGCGCTTCTGGTCTTGACAGATTAAAATGTTTGTAGTATACTATAACAAATATCACCCGTTTGGCATATTACTGAATCCATCTAATATGCCCAAATGGGGTACAAAAGTCACTCGTGGAGGGGTTTCGTTATGGGCATCTTGGCGTGGATCGTCTTCGGCCTGATCGCCGGCGCCTTGGCGAAGTTCATCATGCCGGGCCGACAGGGGGGAGGGATCATCCTCACCATCGTCCTCGGCATCGTGGGTGCCGTCGTCGGTGGCTTCATCGGCACCTACGTGCTCAGATTCGGCGACATCAGCGGCTTCGACCTGCGGAGCATGGCGATTGCGGTCGGCGGTGCCTTGCTCGTGCTGTTCCTGTACGGGCTGGTGGTCCGCAACCGCGGCTGAGCGGCGTGCCCGCCCGGTTTCGTGGGGGCCAGATAGTCGCCGCCGACGGTACCGTCACGAACGAGACCTACCCCGAGACCAGGGGCTTAGACGGCGGTTTCTGCATCCTGGAACTTCCTTCACGCGAAGCCGCTATAGAATGGGCGGTGAAGATCGCTAAGGCCTGCCGCTGTCCCCAGGAGCTGCGCGAGTTCGGGTACGATCCCGAGAGCTGAGCGAACCGCGAGGAGGTAGAGGAGCACAGTCTTCGTGAACATCGCCCTGAGCCTCGACGGCTACATGGCCCCCGAGGGCATGACCATGGAGAACTGGGACCGGCCCGACTACAAGAACTGGGGGGCCAAGCGGGGTGCGCTAATGGCCTGGGCGCTCAACCAGCAGTACCTGCGCGAGAGGCTCGGCCTGGGTCCCGGGGGCGAGACCGGCCCGGTCAACGACCTGGTGCGCCACACCTTCGAGCGCACCGGCGCACACATCATGGGCAAGCGAATGTTCGAGGGCGGCGAGCGCGGCTGGCCGGAGGAACCGCCCTTCCACACGCCGGTCTTTGTCCTGACCCACGAGCGACGTGAACCCTGGGTGCGCCCCGGCGGTACGACCTTTTACTTCGTCAACGAGGGGCCTGAGCGCGCCCTGGAGCTGGCCCGTGACGCCGCCGGCGACCGGGACATCCGCATCTCGGGTGGCGCCGACGTGATCCATCAGTACCTGAACCTGGGCGTGGTCGATGAGCTGGAGATCGCGCTGGTGCCCGTGCTGTTCGGCGGTGGGCGGCGCCTGTTCGAGAACCTGCGCGAGCCCTGCCCGAGTTTCGGGTCGACAGGGTGATCCATAACCCAGACGCCACCCATCTGCGCTATGTGCGCAAGTGAGGATGGCCTGGCGGGGGTGTGCAGATGGTCGGCTAGACGTTTGCGGTATGGACACAAGGAGGAGCCATGGCCGAGGGAAAAAGGGCAAAGAAGGGTGTACCGGGGTCGCACAGGGGTGCTGATCTGCCGGCTTCCGGCTTCTCAGCCGAGGAGCTGGCCGCGATGAAGGAACGGGGCCAAGAGTTGAAGCGTGCTGGCAAGATGGACAGCGCAAAGGCCATGCTGGAAAAGATTGCCGAGATGCCGGAACCGGACCAGGGCATGGCTAAGCGGCTCCAAGAGCTTTTCGCAGCCTGTATGTCTGCCCTTTCACCAAGGACCTGTGTCCACCAACTTTGCTGACGTGGTCATCAGCAATGGGGTGCTTAACCTGATGCATTAGAGGACATCTCCTTGTGGACGGGTTTAATTGCCGGTGGTCTGCTGGAGGTAGACTTGATCCGCTCCGTGCGGGCGGCTGGCTTTGAAGATGTTCAGACTACCCTACGAAGGTCAGCCTGTGACCTCCCACTGTTAGGATAGTAACGGGTAGCAATCTCACACCGGAGAGGTTATGGCTGCGGCCGGGCGGCGCTACGGGTTGCCTCAGGGCAAGAGTCGACATCCCCCAGGCCTGCCACGGCCCTCCACTATTCCGGTCTGCTCCAGACCAAAATGGGGCCAATCCGGCGGCCCAGGACAATGGCGAGCCCCAGGATACCCAGTCCAAGTAGGCTAAGAACCGCAGGCTTCACCCAGACCGGCGTCGGTAACCCCGCGGCCCGGGCCGACACCCTCCCCTCAGGCGGCTGCGGGCCCAGCACCCGGTAGAGTCGATACGGGCCCACCTCCTTCTCTAAGACCGCCCAGGCGGCCCCGGACTCGTAAAACCCCGAGAATGCCCGGTTGATCGCATGTAGGCTACCGGCTCCCGTGGGGGACGGCACCAGCACATGGCTGGCCTTGCCCACCGGGTTTTCCAAGATGGCTTCAAAGTCCCGGTCGGCAGGCAGGACAAAACGGGCGGGCTGGCCGCTAAAGAACACCACCATTTCGACCCCCCCAGCGGGGTCGGTGAGGACCGGCCCGGCCCCGCTTTCCCGCAGGTAGGCCGCCAGTTCTCGCTCGGCCGCCCAGGCCTGAACCGGCCGACCGGAAAGGAGGGCCTCGGCGAAGGGTTTTAGGCTGTTACCCAGCGGGGCCGGGTCGGCCCACATGCCCAAAAGGCCCGTGGCCGGGCCCAGCACCAGCAGGGCTAACCCCGCCCCTAGGCGCCAGTCGGCCGGTATCCTGGCTAAGGTCAGGGTCACCAGGCAGAGGGTGGCCGGAACCAGCGGGGTAAGGTACCGGTACTGGACGTCGAGGACCTGCCCCAGCCCGCGGGAAAAGGCCAAAAAAGCCGGCAGGCTCAGCCAGTAGCCCGCAACCAGGAGCACGGGCAACCGTCCCCGGGCCAGGCCGAGACCGATGGCGCTCACCAGGGCCGGCAGAAAGAGGGGCGAAAGCTGCCAGACGCCCACCAAAACCGCCCCGGCACGCCCAATCGGGTTTGGAGTTGTCCCTTCCGCCAGCACGTAGGCCAACGTGGCGTACGGGCCCCGCCAGAAGTAGAGGGGGTCTTTCATCACCAGCCAGTTAAAAAAGGCCCAGACAAAGGCCGCATAGGCCGGGGGCGCCCCGTAGACCAGCACCGCCGCCTCGGCCGCACCGGCATTTCCCCGCCGGAGGGCAAGCACGACCACCATTAGGCCCATAACGGCGGCTAGAAGCCAGCCTTCATAGCGGGTTAAGACCCCCAAGGCGCCGGCCAGCCCCAGCCCGAAGAGCCAGCCCACCGACCGGCGGCGGTCGGCCCGGGCTTCGGCCTCGGCCCAGCCCAGGAAACAGCGGACCTGCCCCAGGGCGGCGGCCATAAGCAGCGGCTCCGAAAGGCCCCCAGCCGAAACAGAGGTTACAGCCGGGTTCAGGGCAAAGGCCCCCACTAGCAGGTAGCGGGCTCGATCCCAACCCAGCGCCCGGGCAGTTTCGTTTAAAAGGGCGCCGGCTAGGGCCCCGGCAAGGGCCGAGACCACCGCCCCGCAAAGGCCGGTAGGCCAGAGCCCGGGCAAAAGCACCAGGGGAAGCTGGAGCAGGGCCGGCATGGGCGGCCAGACGAAACCCAAGTTAGAAAGCTTGGGGTCCCGGCCGTAGAAAACCTGGGCCGCCTGGAGGGTTCGGGCGGCGGCGTCCTCCGGAATGAGGCCCCAACGGGCCACCATGACCCCGGCCCAGAGAATGTACCAGCCGATGAGCAGGCAGAAAAGGAGGCTAAACTCTAGGGCGGCCTTTCTCACTTGGCTGACTCCTAAGGTGCAGGCCGTGGACCGTCTTTTCCCAGTGGAATGGCTTAAAAAGCAGATGGAAAACAGCCCGCCAGGCGGCGAAGCTCATGAGCAGCCAGTAAGCCGGGGCCAGCAGGGCGTACCGAACCACGTCATGGTAGCCCCGCAAGGCCGCCCCCAGGGCGTAAAGGTAGGCAAACAAAAAGTTGCCTAAATAAAGATTCAGGGCAGCCAGGTAAAAGACCGGGCCGGGGAAAACCGCTGAAATGACTTCCCAATTTGCGGTAAACCAGAGGGTGATCAGGGCCCATAGGACTGGATTTACCAGCGCAATGAAAAGGGTCCCCCCGATGACCATTTGAAAGCTCAAAAAGCCGCCTAAGCCCAGCTCCGAGCAAAGCCTTGCCGGCCGGCGCATGTGGACCAGCCAGGTCTGCATCCAGCCCTTGAACCAGCGGGTCCGCTGCCGGACCCAGTTAATCGGGTGGCTGTTGGCCTCCTCATAGGTGGTCGAGTTGAACATGGCCGTCCGGTAGCCGGAGCGGGCAAGCCTTACCCCCAGGTCGGCATCCTCGGTGACGTTATAAGGGTCCCACGCCCCCAGCTCCCGAACCTTCTGCGTCACAAAGTGGTTGGAGTTGCCCCCGAGGGGGATCACCCCGCCGGTTGCGTGCAACCCGGGCAGGGTCAGGTCGAACCACTGGGCGTACTCGGCCGCAAACCATCGGGTTAGAATATTCTGGTCCCGGTTGTAAAAGTTGAGCCGGGCTTGGAGGCAGATTACCTCGGGTGGGGCCTTGCGGAAGGCCACAATGGCCTTTTTAAGCTGGTCGGGTTCGGGGATGTCCTCGGCGTCGTAAATCACGCAGTACTGGCCGGTGGCCTGAATCAGGCCGTAGTTTAGGGCCTTGGGCTTGGTTTGGGGCGCCCCAGCCGGAACCACCAGGAACTTAAAGTGGCCTGGGGGCCTGAGCTTCTGGGCCAAGGCGAGGGTTTCGGGGTCATCCTCGTCGAAAATAAGCTTTATATCCAGCTTTGCGGCGGGATAATCCAGGGCCGCAAGGGCCCTCAGCAGGGCCGGCAGGACCTCCGTCTCCCGGTAGAGGGACACCAGCACCGTATATTCAGGCAGCGTCCTTTCATCGAGGTTCTTAAGGTCATCGGGAGTAACCTGGACCTCGGAAGTCGAGCCCAAAGCCCGGCCCACCAAATAAAGCCGGTAGGCCGATATGATTCCGTAGGCCAGCGTCACCAGAACAATCAGTCCCACGGCTACCGGCCGACCCAGCCAGAGAACGGCCCCGAAAAGGCCCACCAGGCCTAAAAGCAAGGCTGCAAGCTGCCCCACGGTAAAGGTCTCGTGGGCCGACTGCTCCGGTCGCCGGAGCAAGAGGTCGGAGCGGGCCCGGTCAAGGTAAAGGCCGCGGTAGACCCGCTCCAGGGTCCGGTAAATATCTAGCTCACCGGTCACCGCCCAGCGGACGGGCCGGCCCAGGCACTCGGCCACCGCTTTAAGAACGGCCTCATCGCCGGGGTCGGCTACGGTAACCTCCACGACTTCCCCATCGACGGCAACGGGAACGGCCCGGAAACGCCGGGCCGAATCCTCATCCAGAAGTCTTACCACCTCGGCCGGGGGCGGATGGGCCAGCAGGTCCCGGAAGGGGAGGCCGAACTGCCGGGCTAGGGCCCGGGCCACCTCGAGCTGGCTCACGTAGCCGAGGCTTACCAGGATCCGGCCGATGCGGTCACCGGAGCGCCGCTGAATATCGAGGGCATCGGCCAGCTGGCGGGGGGTAATAAGCCCCTGCGCGAGCAGGATCTGACCTAAAGGTTCCTGCAAGCGCCTTTCCGGACGTTGAACCTGGTCCAGTTCTTTACTCATCGAGGAAGTGGAAGCCGGACCGGACGGGGGATGCCCGACCCATTAGAATAAGCACGACAATGACAATTAAGAAGGCGATAAGAGGGCTGGTAAATAAAAGTGCATAAAGCCCAAGGCTGGTCACAAGCCCGAAGGCGGCTCGGGTTAAAACAAGGCCACACACGCTGGCAAGGGTTCGATCACTATTTTGTCTCTGAGATTTGCTTTGCCCCCAGCACCTGCAAAATCCGCCAGCCGGCCGGAAGCAAAGCCGAGGCCAGCAGGAGCTTCAAGATGTCCCCGGGGATGAAGGGCAGAAGGCCCAGGCTTACGGCCGCCCCGGGGCCCACGTAGCGGGCCAGCCAGGGTAGCCCCAAGGCGTAGATGGCAGCCTCGCCTGCAACCATGGCCAGGGCCGCCCGCCAAAAGCTCCGGTCCCAGCCCCGGCTTGCCAAAAGGCCCACGAAAAAGGCGGCCGGCACAAACCCGAAAAGGTAGCCGGCCGTCGGCCCTAAAATCACCGGCACCCCAAAGGCCGAGGGGCTCCAGGCGCTGGTTCCGCCGGCGAAGACGGGCAGCCCCATAAGCCCCTCCGAAAGGTAGGCCAAAAGGGCCAGGCCCCCACGCCAGGGCCCCAAAAGGGCCCCGCAGAGGAGCACCCCGAAGGTCTGGCCCGTTATGGGCACCGGGGTAAATGGGAGCCAAAGGGTAACCCGGGCCGTCAAGGCCACGAAAAGGCTACCCAGAAGGATGAGCCCCCCATCCAGGGCCAGGCTTTGAAGGCGGCCCCGGCGCAGGGCCCTGGGGGTTAAAACATCGGCCATTACCGTCATAATCTAACAGAGTATATCACCTTCATACAGCCATACAGCCGCCCCTGCACCAGGAACGGGAGACAACCTTTAGATGGGCGTAGACTTCCCAGCCCCTAAGCTCAACCGAGTAGGCAAACTATCCCTTCGTCCCCTCGGCCTGATTAAGCTCCCGGAGAAAGTCCAGCCCCTTGGCCTTTTACCCCTGACCGTCCTTATGACCTTGGCGTATACCCACGCTCCCCAACCGTTATCCGAAAGTAGAGCTAGCATTCCCTTTGGACGAACCGAAGGTTGAAGTTCCGCTGCTTGCTATTATCCCCCCGGCGTAGAGGTTTCCCCACCTCTTCTCTACCCACTCGGGCCAAGGAGAACCTGCGCATAAGCTCAAGGACCTTCCCTTGGTCCGCTTCGCTTTGAAACTTTAAGCGGCACCGCAGCGTTAGCACTTCTTGCCGCCCCTTCCGCCGTAGACTTTAGCAGCTTTAGCGCCGTTTAACACCGCAGGCGGTAGCCGAAACCGGCCGGTCGGGGTATTCAAGGAGCCCTATACCTGCGGCCGGTGAAACCGGCCTTTGCACCCCTTTACGGTCAGTAGCTTCTTAGATAGCCAGTATTACATGCCTTTAGCTGGGAATTGTCAGTTGTTGCTTACATCCCCTTGGGGCAAATTTGAACTCTTCCCGGACGGTAAGCTCCCGGTAAGAGCCGAAGCGGGCCTCAGCTTCGGCCTCGCCTAAAAGGTCCAGTGGGTCGTAATGGTCGTCCCCCTCGGGTGGAAAGACCCGCAAAATCTGGTAGGTGGTGCTCCGCTCGGCCGGGACCCGGCCGATATCCCGGATGAGGCGGCGCATCTCCCGGGGTCTGAGCCGCTGGCCGAAGGGGGCTCCGGCGGCCGTCGAAATGGATTCGTTCATCAGGGTGCCCATAAAGTCGTTTCCGCCGGCGTTAAGGCAAAACTGCGCCAATTTGGGCCCCTCTTTTACCCAGGAGACCTGAATATTGGGGATCCAGTTGTTGAGCATAATTCGGCTTACGGCGTACATTTTGACCACCTCCACCCCCGTGGCCCCGGGTCTTACCCCGGATACCAGCCCCTTTCGCCACATGGGGGCCTCAGAATGGACGAAGGAGAGGGGGATAAACTCGGTGAAGCCACCCGTCTGCCGCTGAATTTCACGAATGAGCCCCAGATGGGCCGCCTTGTGCCGGTCAGTCTCCACATGGCCGTACATGATGGTGGCCGTCGACGGAATTCCTAGCCGGTGGGCCGTGGTTACCACCTCCACCCACTGGCGAACACTTATCCGCCCGGGGCTTATCCTTTGGCGCAGTTCGTCATCCAGGATTTCGGCTGCCGTGCCCGGAATCGAACCCAAGCCCGCCTCCTTTAAGGCTTTAAGATAATCCCCCACCGAGCAGCCCGCCCGGATTGCCCCATAAAGGACCTCCTCGGGGGAGAAAGCGTGGATGTGCAGCTTTGGGGCCGCCCGCTTTACCGCCCGGGTAAGGTCGACGTAAAAATAGCCGTCCAGTTTAGGAGGAAGGCCGGCCTGGATGCAGACCTCGGTGGCCCCGAGCTCCTGCGCTTCCACCGCCCGGCGGACCACCTCTTCTATAGGCAGAAAGTAAGCCGCTTCTTCCCGGTGTCCCCGGGAAAAGGCGCAAAAGCCGCATCGCTTTATGCAGACGTTGGTAAAGTTTATGTTCCGGTTGACCACATATGTCACTATATCCCCCACCCGCCGGCGCCTAAGCTCATCGGCCACCAGCACCAGGGCGTTAACCTCGGGGCCTTTCGCCCCAAAGAGTCGCTCGGCCTCGGCAACGGCGATGTCTTCCCCTGCCAGGGCCCGCTCCAGGATCCGGACGAATCCGGGCTCCAAACCCTCAACAAGCCGTGACGAAAGCTCCGGCAAAGTCATCCTTTCGACCTCCTCAGTAAGGTCCTTCTAGCTCTGGTCGGACCAAGCCCTTTTCATCCGTAAGGGCCGCAACCTTCGGCCACAGCCCGGCCGGGACAAACTCCGGTTTGATATATTCCGGGTAGATGGCCAACCGCTCCCTGAGTTCAAACCCTTCAGCCAGACAGATATCCTTGAGCTCCCCCAGCTTCGGCCAGGGGGCCTCTGGGTTGATAAAATCCGGGGTAAGGGGTGAAATCCCGCCCCAGTCGTTGATCCCGGCCCAGAGGTAAAGCCTGTAGTCGGCTGGGGCCAGATTCGGCGGCGCCTGGATATTCATATCCGGCAAGATGAGCCGGGCTACGGCGATGGTTCGCAGCATCTCCCCAAGCCCCGGGGCTGGGTGGTCGGCCATGGGGGTGCCCACCTTCGGCCGGAAATTCTGAACGATAACCTCCTGGATGTGGCCGTAGGCCCGCTGGACCTCCCGGATGGCCAGGAGGGAGTCCACCCGTTCCACCGGTGTCTCGCCAATCCCGACCAAAATCCCCGTGGTGAAGGCCACTTTCAATCGGCCGGCTGCCTCCATGGTTCCAAGCCGCAAAGCGGGCACCTTATCGGGGCAGCGGTGATGGGCCATTCCCGGCCGTAAAAGCCTTTTGGAGACGGTCTCTAGCATGAGGCCCATCGAAACGGTAAAGGGCCTTAAAGCCGCCATTTCCGCTTCCGTCATTACCCCGGGGTTGGCGTGAGGAAGCAGACCCGTCTCGGTCGCCACCAGGGCGCACATCGCCCTCAGGTACTCAATGGTGGAACTGTAACCCAAACCCTTAAGCCAGGCTCGGTATTCAGGGTAGCGAACCTCAGGCTTGTCGCCCAGGGAAAACAGCGCCTCTTTACAACCCAGCTTCTCCCCGGCCCGGGCCAGGGAAAGCACCTCCTCAGGACTAAGGGTCCGGGCCCCAGGTTCCCCGGGCCGCTTTACGAAGGCGCAGTAGCCACACTGATCCCGGCACAGGTTGGTCAGCGGAATGAAAACCTTGCGGGAAAAGGTTAAAACCCGTCCCTTACGTTGGTCCCGCAGCCGCCCGGCACCATCCAAAAGGGCCCAAAAGTCGGGCCCATCGGCGGCCAAAAGCCCGATGGCCTCTTCCCGGCCAGGGGGCTCCCCGGCCAGGGCTCGCTCCAGGGTGCGCCGAACCCGAGCGCTTGGGCCCAACCGGAGGAACGGCATCGGCTAATCGGCGGCCCGCAAAACGTGCTCGACCAGGTTCATGGGACAGAAAGGCCCGCACATGGAACAGGCCTTGGTCCGGGACGCCCGCTGGGCAAAGACCTGCTTTGCCTCCTCGGGGTAAAGGGCCAGCTCAAACTGGGCCGCCCAGTCCAGCCGATAGCGGGCTTCCGACATCTTGCGATTTCTTTCAATGGCCCTGGGGTTTCCTCGGGCCACATCGGCGGCGTGGGCCGCAATCTTGAAGGCCACTACCCCCAGGTAAACGTGCTCGGGGGCGGGCAGTCCCAGGTGCTCCGCCGGCGTCAGGTAACACAGCATGTCGGCCCCGTACATCCCCGCCACCGCACCCCCAATCGCCCCGGCGATGTGGTCAAAACCGGCGGCCGTATCCACCGGCAGCATCCCCAGGATGTAGAAGGGAGCATCCCGGCAAAGCCTTTTTTCAAGCTGGACGTTGGTCTTTATCTCGTTTAGGGGGACATGCCCTGGGCCCTCTACCATCACCTGCACTCCGGCCTTTCGGGCCCGCTCCACCAGCTCCCCCAGGACGATGAGCTCGGCCACCTGGGCCCCATCCAGGTCATCGGCCAAAGACCCGGGCCGTAAGCCGTCCCCCAAACTCAAGGTCAGGTCGTAGGTTCGGGCGATCTCTAAAAGCCGGTCAAAATGCTCGTAAAGGGGGTTCTCGGCGTCGTTCTGGATCATCCAGGCGGCTAAAAGCCCCCCACCCCGGGAGACGATGCCCGTAACCCGACGGGCGTTGCGGTAATGCTCCAAGGTTTTGCGAGTTACGCCGCAGTGGACGGTGATGAAATCGACCCCCTCCTTGCCATGGGCTTCGATTGTGGAAAAAAGGTCGTCGGCTGTAAGCTTAAAAATTGAGCCCTTGGTTTTGGCGGCATAAAATTCGGCCTCGTAAATGGGCACTGTCCCTACGGGTACGGGACAGGCCCTAAGGATAGCCTGCCGGATAGCCTTAAGGTCGCCGCCAGTGGAAAGGTCCATCACCGCATCGGCCCCAGCCTTTAAGGCCAGCTCCAGCTTTTGTAACTCTTCTTCCAGGTTGATGTAGTCATAAGAGGTGCCCAGGTTGGCGTTAACCTTTACCGAAAGCCCCGAGCCGATCCCGGTAAATCGGCTGAGGGTCCGGTGGTTGGGGTTGGCCGGAATCACCACCAGGCCCCGGGCAACCTTCTCCCTGACCTCCTCAGGGGAGACCCCTTCGGCCTCGGCCACGTAGGCCATCGCCTCAGTGATTTTACCCAGCCGGGCAAGCTCCAACTGTGTGGGCACGGCTCCACCTCCCAAAGGCTTTTGGGACCTGAAAGGGGTAGCCGTAAGCGGAGACCTTTCCCTCCGCCGGCATTACCCGGGTCAGGTTCGAGGGGTCGGCCCCGCCTTAAGGGGCCCTCTCAGCCCGGTCGCCCGAGCTCCCCCAGGTCTTGGCCCAATTATATCACATCAGAGTACGGGGGATCCCCACCTCATAGTTGATGTTGCGGGCCTCAAAAAAGTTAACCAGCTCCGGAAGGTCCAGCTGGGCGGCCAGCCATTTTAGGGGATTTTCGGCCTTAAAATGGGCCCCAAGCCCCAGTTCCTCCAGGCGCCGGTCGGCGATGTACCGGACATAGCCGTTAAGCTCCTCGGCCGTAAGGTTGAGAATCGGCCTTGGGAGGACCGCCCGGTTGTACTCTTCTTCAAGACTTACGGCCTCAAGGATAAGCTCCTTTACCCGTCGGCTGAAGGCCGCCGTCAAAACCTCGGGGTGCTCGTTCAAAAGGGCCAAAACCAGGTGGATACCGAAGGAAAGGTGCAGACTTTCGTCCCGGACCACCCAGTCCACAATGGTGCCCAGACCCCGAAGCAGGTTGCGCCGCCGAAAGGCTAAGGCCAGGGCAAAGCCCGAGTAGAAAAAGATCCCCTCCAGGACCACAAAGTACCCGATAAGGTTGAAGATGAACCTCTGCTGCCCCTCGACGGCCTCCCCGACCGGCCTTAGGAGGGCCTCAGTAAGCCGCCGCTGAAAGGCCTCCTTGGCCACAATCGCCGGATGCTCCCGGTGGAGGCTAAAGACCCTCTCCCGGTCCACCGGTAAGGTCTTGATCACATATTCGAAGGCCAAGACGTGGTTGGCCTCTTCCCAGGCCTGGCGGGCCAGGTAAAGGCGGACCTCGGGAGCCGTGAGCCTAGGGTAAATGGCCACAACCAGGTTGGTGGTTACCAGCGACTCCATCGGGTTGAAAAAGCCCAAGAGCATCTCGACGGCGTGCTTTTCTTCGGGGCCGAGCCGCTCCTGCCAGTCCTTAAGGTCGTCATGGAGGGGGGCTTCCTCGGGAAACCAGGTGTTCCGCTTGGCCTGCTGCAGGTGAGCATACGCCCAAGGGTAGCGCAAAGGGAAGAGCTTTGCCGGCTCTAAAATATCCCCAGAAAGCATGTTTTAAACCTCCCCTTTACTGGCAAGATTCGCATTCTAGGGCACAGGCTTCGGCCTCGGCCTTAAGGACCCAACGGGGCCGGGCCAAAGCCTTGTTTACCCGGACGGTGGCCGGCTCCGGCCGCATCCTGGGATTCACGAAGCAGTAGTAGGTCCCCTTAAGACCCCGTTCCCAGGCCTCCAGGTAGACCTGGGCAAGGTTTGCGGGGGTTGCGTCTTCGAAAAAGAGGCTCCGGCTCACCCCAAGGTCAACCCACTTCTGAGCCCGAGCTGCCGCCTCCAGGTAGGCCCCGGGACTTAGCTGATAGGCCGTCGGGTATCGGCGCCGGATTTCTGGGGGAAGCCAGGTCAACGCCCTAACGTCCCCCTGGCTTTCTACCAGGGCCTCCCGAGCCTGCTCCCAGAGGCCCAGGCTTTTCAGCTCTTCGAAAAGGACCGGGTTTACCTCTAGGAATTTGCCCGAGAGGGTCTGGCGGGCAAAAATGTTGCTGTAGTAGGGGTCCAGGCTCGGACTGGTCCCGGCGATAAGGGCGATGGTAGCCGTGGGGGCAATGGCCAGCACCGTCCCGTTCCGCATCCCAAGCCTCACCGCTCCCCGCACCGAATCCCAGTCGAGCCTAGCCGACCGGTCGACCTTAACCTGGAGCCCCCGGCCGGCCGCCAGGTCCGCCAGAGTATCAATGGGGACCCGGCCCCGGGCCCACTCGCTTCGGGCAAAGTTGGGGAAGGGTCCCCGCTCCTCCGCCAGCCGATGGCTTTCCAAGATCGCCTCGTAACTTACGAACTCCACAAGCTGGTCTAAAAGGTCAGCGGCCGCCGGCTCGTCATAGGCCAGCCCCAGTCGGGCTAAAAGCTCGGCAAAGCCCATCAGGCCCAGGCCCACCGGCCGGTTGGCCAGGTTGCTTTTGGCCGCCCTGGCTGATGGGTAGAGGTTCAAATCGATGACGTTATCTAAGCCCCGAACGGCAACCTTTACGGTTTCCTTGAGCTTTTCCCAGGCAACCTTTCCGGCCTCCAGGTGGCGGGCCAGGTTTACACTGGCCAAGTTGCAGACGGCGATTTCGTCGGGGCTGGTGGGCAGAAAGACCTCGGTACACAGGTTTCCCGAATGGATGACGCCTGCCCCCTTCAGCATCGAGCGGACGTTGGCCGCATCCTTGAAGGTCAGCCAGGGGTGACCCGTCTCGATGAGGGCGGCCAGAATCTTGGCGTAAAGCTCCCGGGCCCTCACCCTCCTAAAGGCCCTGGCCGGAAGCTGCCCCGCCAGGGCCCGGTCGACCAGGGCCTGATACCGGCGGCCAAACTCCGGCCCGTAAGCCTCGGTAAGCTCGCCGGCATAGAGGGGATCGAAGAGGTACCAGTCAGCGTCGGCCCTGACCCGGCGCATAAATTCGTCGGGGACCCAGAGGGCCGTATTCAGGGAGGGGGTCCGCAGGTAAGGGTCCCCGAAGCCGCGCTTTAAGTCCAAAAAGGCCTCGATTTCCAGGTGCCAGGGCTCCAGGTAAACGCAGAGGGTCCCCCGCCGACGCCCCCCTTGGCTAATCGACTTTATCAGGGCGTCATACATGTGCAGAAAGGGAATGAGTCCCCCACTTTTCCCGTTTATGCCCCTTACCGGGGCCCCTAAGGCCCGCAGCTTTGACACCGACGTGCCGATCCCCCCGGCATACTTGGCCAGCATCCCGAATTCGAAGGCAGAGGTGAGGATGTGCTCCAAGCTGTCCTGAACGTCGTAAAGGTAACACGAAGCCAGCTGGTGATGGGGCGTTCCGGCATTGAAGAGGGTGGGCGTGCTGGGCAGGTAACGCAGCGAGCTCATCAGGTCGTAAAACCTTAGGGCCCACCGGTGCCGAGCCTCCCGAGGCTCGTTGAGGGCCAGGCCCATGGCCACACGCATCCACAGGGCCTGGGGGGCCTCCAGAAGGCGGCCGCTTTCGGGTTCCCGGACCAAATATCGGTCATACAGGGTGTAGAGGCCGATGTACGGCAAAAGGAGGTCCCGTTCGGGCCTAAGGTTTTTGCCCAAAAACTCCAGGTCAAACTCCAAAAGCCGCGGGTCCAAAATCCCGACCCTTACCCCCTCCCGGATATAGTTAGGGAAATAGCTTTCGTAATCGAACACCCTCCCGTCGCAGACCTCCCGGTAAACCTTCAGCAAAAAGAGCCTTGCGGCCGCCCGCCCGTAGGCGGGGTCCCAAACGCTGTTCTCAACGGCCAGGTCGATGAGCTCCGACAGGTCTGCTCCGGCCGTCAGCCGATGCGACAGCTCGGGAACCTCAAGGTCCATAGAAGTCACCTCCCGGTTTGGTTTTTATTGGGGGCGACCTGGCGGAAGAGGCGGGCAAGCCAAGGCTGGGGCCTTAGGCCTGCGCCCCCGACCCAACCCGCGAGGCCGCCGGGCGCAAATGCGGGCGGGCCGGTCTTCGGGCTCCCGGATCAACCTACTCGCCACGCCTTCCCAGCCCCGCCGAGGGCCAGTGGCCGCTTGTGGCTTTCGTCCCCGGTTACCGCTGCGGGGCAGCGCCGGCCTTGCACCGGACTTCCCGTTCACCCGCCCGCAGCTCGGACGGGATCAGGCCACAATATCCTGTGGTACTTTCTAGCCTGACCCCAATATATTGGGTTTTCACTAAGGTTTATAGTTTGAACACGGCTGGCCGTCAAGGGGGATTTTCCACCAGATTTGGGCTGACCGCCCCGGAAAGCGCCGAAGCCCAAAACTGACGCCTGCGACCTGGACCGGCCTCGGGCCGGGATTGGCCAGCAAGCAAAAGGGTGAGACCTCACCCGGGGCACGGGTCCGAAAGCCAGCTCAGCCCCAGCCGACCCCGGCAGAAGCTTTGCGCAGTTAGGGTCTTTTTAAGCCCCACGAAAACCCCAAAGGGCTGAGCCCTTGGTCCGGCGGTAAACCTGAATCCCGCCGAGCCAGGTTTTTCCAGGACCCACCGCAGGGAATGCGCCCATAATCTCGGAAGGTTTGATGCTGGATGCAGGGCTGGTATTCGGGGCCTTTTGGGCCGCCACCTTGGCCTCGGAGTTTAAGCTGCGGGTCCCCCGACAGCCGAAGCGGTACTTTCAATCGTTAGTTGGGGGCGGACTTTTGGGTTACGGGGCGGGCATCGCTTTGGGCTGCACCATCGGCGCGTTCTTCTCGGCGATACCTTCGCTGGGCTTTAACGGCTGGCTTTTCGGCATTGGACTCCTGGGCGGTGCCTACCTGGGCGTTCGCCTGATTCGGATCCTGGCTTGAAGGAGGTTTT
Organism: Chloroflexota bacterium; assembly: GCA_040289115.1. Taxonomy (GTDB): domain Bacteria; phylum Chloroflexota; class Dehalococcoidia; order JAUQQI01; family JAUQQI01; genus JAUQQI01. Next base: position 3,732 of record PSKS01000045.1, on the reverse strand, counting down.
AAAAGATGCGCCTTGACGTGCGCGGCGAAATCTGCCCATATCCGATGATGCGGACAGTGGAGGCCTTGGGGAAACTGGCCCCCGGTGAGACCTTGGAGGTGCTCACCGACCACCCACCGGCCCTCTCGACCATACCTTGGGAGGCTGCCAAGCGGGGCTTTGCCGTTGAGGTGGAAGCCATCAGGCCCGGCGAATGGCGTCTGATCCTTCGGCCGACCGGGGGGCGGCTCGACCCGGCCAAAGCCGTTCAGGAAGTTATGCGGCAATTGGGAGGTGTCAGCTGATGGGCAGATATCTTTCAGGCGTTGTGCTGCTGGTGTTGCTGATTACCGCTTGTGTTCCGGCGGCTCCCGCCGTTCCCCAGGCTGAGGTCTCGGCGGGTTATGCCCGGCCGGAGCTTTTGGCAGAGACAGACTGGCTTGCGGCTAACCTTTCTAACCCAAACCTTCGGATTGTAGACCTGCGCCCCCTCGAAGCTTACCAGGCCGCGCACATTCCGGGGGCAGTCTGGCTCGACGTCCGCAAGCTGGACGACCCGCAGACCCAATATGTCCCCGGGCCCGAGGACTTTGCCCGGCTGATGGGGGGTCTGGGGGTCGACAATGAAACGCTGGTGGTCAGCTATGACGACCAGGGGGGGCTACGGGCGGCCAGGCTCTGGTGGGCCCTCGACTACTACGGTCACAGCCGGACCAAGGTGCTAAACGGCGGCTGGAACAAGTGGGTGAAGGAGGGGCGGCCGGTGAGCCGCGAGGTGCCCCAGGTCCAGCCGGCCGTGTTCGTGCCCCGGGTCAACGAGGGGAGCATGTGCAGGCTTGATTACCTTAAGGAGGCCCTTAATAGGCCCGGGGTGGTCATCCTGGATGCCCGCAGTCCGGCGGAGTATAACGGGACCGACGTTCGAGCCAAACGGGGCGGTCACATCCCGGGGGCCGTCAACATCGACTGGCAGCTCGCCATCAGCCCGGACGACCTTAAGGTTTTCAAGCCGGCGGCGGAACTACGCCGGCTTTTTGAGGCCGCTGGGGTTACCCCCGACAAGGAGGTCATCACCTATTGCCAGACCGGGGTTCGGTCCGCCCACACCCTGTTCGTTCTGAGGCTTTTGGGCTATAACCGGGTCCGCAACTACGACGGCTCCTGGGCCGAATGGGGTAATAACCCCGAGCTTCCCATCGAACGCTGAGCGGGGGTAACTTTGGCCAGGCCAGCGGGGGCTGACCCCGGTTCCGCAATTGGCGGGCAAATCCCCAGTTTCTGGGCAAGACCGAGTAAGACCTGCGGTCCTCTCACCACTACCCCTAACACCGCGCCGGGGGAATTTCCGCCTTAGTTTCCCCGACCCCACTCCGGCCATCCTAAGGGGCCGCCTGTTGACAGGCAAAAATCCGGGGATTATAATTTCCGCAAACGGATGTTTGCAGGCGGCCGTGCTGGTCTACCAGATCAGGGCTGACCTGGTCGAGCTGGTCTTCGACCCACGGGTCGAGGACCTTCGGGTCGGCGAGAGCCTCCTTTTGCGGGAGGCTGACTCCGGCCGGGCCCTGGTCGTGCAGGTCGTCGGCTTCCGGACCGTTAGCTACCCCGCCCTCATCCGGGAGGAGTTCGGTCCCCAGCCCGAAAGCCCACCTCCCCTGGACGAGCCGGATTTTAAACACCTTAAGGTCGCCCTGGCCAAAATCCGCAAGCTGGCCACCCGCCCCTGGGAGAACTGGGACGGCTGGGTCCCCCACCGGGAGGTCGTCGTCGAGCGGGTGGGGGACCGGGAGGTGCTCAGGCAGTGCGTGGCCGACCTCGGCAACCGCATCCTCATCGGCCGCACCCTCCAGGGCGACCCCTTTTACGTGGAGGGCCAGGCCCTCGAAAAGGTCAACATCATCACCGGGGCCAAGGGTTCGGGAAAGTCCCACCTGGCCAAGGTCCTCCTCATGCGCCTCATCGAGCAGGGCGCACCCTGCATCGTCTTCGACATCAACCGGGAGTACGTCCACCTGCCGCCCCTGGAGCTCGACCTCTTCGAGGAGCGGGTCGTCCGCCCCGGCGTTATCCACCTGCGGGCCGGCCACAACCTGAAGCTCGGGATCCGCCAGTTCGGCCTCGGACCCCTCCTCACCATGCTTACCAAATTCGGCCTGCCCGAAGCCTCCGCCCTCCACTTCGAAAACCGGGTCGCTCGCCTCCTGGACGAGGTCCGGCAGCGGGAGCGGGCCGGGCAGAAGGTTCCCTTCATCGGCATCGACCAGCTCATCCAGCTGGCCGAGGAGAACGAGTACTACCAGGGCGGGGGCTCCCAGTGGGGTGGGGACCGGGTGGCGGCCGTCATCAACGGGGCGATCCGTTCCCGCCTGGAGGCCCTGAAAAACACCGGCCTCTTCGCCTCCCACCCTAAAGAGGCCACTTCCATTCCCGACCACTACCGCCTTATCCGCCACGGCGGCGCCCTAATCATTGACATCGCCGACCTTTCTAACCTGGCCAAGGTCGGCTTTGTCCAGGCTATCCTGGAGATGATTAAGGACCTCTGCGAGGCCGAGACCGTCGAGGGGACGGGCCGCTACCCCTTCGTCTTCTTCGAGGAGGCCCACCTCTACGTCCAGAAGGCCAGCATCGACTACCTCGTGACCCGGGCCCGCCACCTGGGGCTCACCTCATTCTTCGTGACCAACATGGTCACCGGCCTGGACGAGGTTGTCCTTCGGCAAGCCGACAACCTGTTTCTGTTAAACCTGCCCTACGAGGACGACGTCCGCCACGTGGCCAAGAGCGCCGTGGTGGACCAGGAGACTTTGGCAGCTTTCGTTCGCCGGCTCAAGCGTCACCACGTCCTGGCCGTGGGCCAGGTCACCGGCGGCTACCCAGTGATCGTCCGGGTCGACCCCCTGACGGGGGTGAATACGGCCGGCGAAACCCGCTACTTCTTCCGGCCGCGGGTGGCCGTCGGCTGAGGGGGGTGAGCGGTGGACCTTGTGGTAAAACTCCAGGGGATGATCGAGGAAAACATCACCGGCCGGGCGGCCCAGGAAGAGCCCCCAACCATCAGTCCGTCCGCGGCGGCCCGGGGGTGCGTGCTGGCCGTGGCCTACGAACTTCTGGGCATGCCCAAGCCCGAGCCCGACCCCCGCAGCCTGCGGGCCATGCAGGTGGGCACCGACGGCCACCGCCGCATCGTCCGCTACTTCGGCCACTACGTGGTCGGTCGGGAGCTCTTCTTTTACGACCGGGAGTACGGCATCCGTGGCTACTGCGACGCCCTCCTCTACCTGCCCCCTGACTTTGCAGGCGACCGAGCTGGCCTTTACGCCCTGGAGGTCAAGACCACCGGCGGCCTGGAGTTCGAACGGATTCGGGCCGGGGGCGCACCCCGGGACGACCACGCCCGCCAGTGCCAGATCTACATCTGGGGTGTGTCCCGCTACTATCCCCTCTTTCAGGTTCGGGGCGGCATCATCTTCTACGAAAACCGGGACAGCCTAGAACACCTGATTTACGTGGTGGACCCCGACCCGACCATCGTCGACTACCTCGACCGACTTCGGGCCGCCCGAGAGCGGGTGCTCGCCCGGGGCGAGCTTCCCCTCGACGACCGGCTGCCCGATGACCACTGGGCCCACCTCTACTGCCCCTTCCTGGATATCTGCCCGCCCGGCCAGGAGGCGCTCCGCCGGCAGCGGGCCCATGGTCCCCGGGTGCCGGACCAGGTGGTGGCCGAAATGCTGGCCCGCCGGCTGGTCG
>PSKS01000126.1:656-2064 GCA_040289115.1 Chloroflexota bacterium | reverse complement strand
CGCCGAATACGCCGCCAGTGTCGCCGCCGGCAGGACCAGGTGAGCAATCCCGCCGCTCCCGCCCGATGGCAGGACCCGGAGCCAGACGGCAAAAACCAGGATAAAGATGATGCCGAGCCAGTAGAAAGGAATCGCTTGCCCCAGCACGGTAAGCAGTCCCACCAGCCCGTCAACCCAGGAATCCCGGCGGATGGCGGCCAGCACGCCCAGGGGCAGGGAAACCGCCGCCGAGAGGCCGAGGGCGAGGGCCGTAAGCCCCAGGGTCGCCGGCAGGGTCTCCAGCACCACCGCTGCCGCCGACTTGAAATATCGCAGGGACCGGCCGAAGTCGCCGGTAACGGCCTGGCCCAGAAACCGGAGGTACTGTTTCCAGAGGGGCTCGTCAAAGCCGAGGAGGTGACGGATCTCGGCCATCTGCTCCGGGGTGGTCGTCTCGGTCACCATCAGGGCGATCGGGTCCCCGGAAAAGCGCAGGACGACGAAGAGGATGGTCGAAATCCCCCAGACAGTGACCAGCAGGTCCACCAGCCGCCGTCCCAGATAAGCAACCATTGGTCCTCCCTCAGCCCGACCGCACAGTCACCTTGGTCAGGTCAAATAGATAAGTCGGCTGCCAATTGAAGCCTTCCACGGTGGGTTTCACGGCGTAGATGCCCGGGGTCTGGACCAGGAAGATACAGGGCGGGTCGTCCCGCAGGTAGGCGTTGGCCTCCTGGAGGATGCGCCGACGGGCCTCGGCGTCGAAGGTCCGGCGCTCCCGGTCGATGAGTTCATCGAACCGGGGCTGCGCCATCAGTTTGGCCACGCTGTCCGACCGGAAAAAGTTGAGGGGCAGGTCGGCATCCATGGCGGGCAGGTACTGCCAGGCCCAGATGAACATAGGCCCAATGGTCGCCCCAAAAAGCTTTGGATAAAAACCCCGGCTTCAAGGATCTGCAGGTTCGCCTTCACCCCCACCTCAGCCAGCTGGCCGATGAGGGCCTCTTCGATCTCTTTGTCCTTGGTGTACCGGCCGACGGTGCCATGGAAGGTGACCTCAAAGCCGCCCCCGTAGCCGGCCTCGGCCAGTAGGGCCCGGGCCCGGGCCGGGTCATATGGGTACGGCTTGAGGTCGGGGTTGTAGCCGAAACAGTCCGGTCCGACCACCTGACCGTCCAGGACCCGGCCGTAGCCCAGCAGGAGCTTTTCCAGGATCATGTTCTTATCCACGGCGTAGTTGAGGGCCTGCCGGACCTGGCGGCTGGCCAGGGGCGTGCCCGGCGTTTGGCGAAAGTTGACCACCATCCCCTGGCCGAGATTCACCGACTTGGTCTGGAATCCCCGGCTGCGGAGCCGGTCCACCTGGTCCGGCGGGATGAGGAGGGCTACATCCACATCCCCAGCCTCCAGGGCCACGATGCGGCTGGGG
>PSKS01000126.1:0-623 GCA_040289115.1 Chloroflexota bacterium | reverse complement strand
TGGCGTCGGCCGGGATCGCCCGGAAGACCACCTCGTCCAGGGCCGGCCTCCCCCGCCAGTAGTTCCCGTTGGCCGTCACCACCAGCCGCTCCTGCCGGACCCACTCCTTGAAGACGAATGGTCCGGTGCCCACCGGGGCGGTGGCGAATCCCTGCGGGCCTGCCTCCTGGAAATACCTGGCCGGGATGATGTCGACCACCGAAAGGCCCTGAAGCAGGGGCGAGAACGGCCCGGAAGTTTCGATCCGGACCGTCAAGCTGTCGACAACCTCCACCCGGCCGATCCGGTCGATCCGGCCCCGCCAGGGCGACGTCGTCTTCGGGTCAAGGACCCGTTCCAGGGAGAACTTCACGTCGGCAGCCGTCAGCTCCTGCCCGTTGTGGAACTTGACCCCTGACCGGAGCTTGAACTCCCACACGGTGTCCGACACCGGCTTCCACGACTCCGCCAACACCGGCACGATGTTTCCCTTATCGTCGGCGGCGACAAGCTTTTCAAAGACCTGGGCGTAGCACGGGAGGGAGTTGGCGGTGCTGTCGAGGTGGGGGTCCATGCTAGGTGGGATCGACCCGATCCCAATGGTCAGCCGGCCGCCACGTGCCGGCTGACCCGAGGGGGCCGCC
>PSKS01000044.1:0-21169 GCA_040289115.1 Chloroflexota bacterium | reverse complement strand
AAGAGGCGACCATTGCGCAGCTGCGGGCGGAAGTAGCGGAGCGGGAACGGAAGATTTTAGAGATGCAACGACGACTGAACTGGCGGCGTTACAGGTTAGCTGACCGCATTGTCGGATCAGCCTGGGAAATTATAAGGCTATTCGGGAGGGTTGTGGTCGGAGCAAGTTTGAAGATTAAGTTGCCGACTCTTAAATCACTTGCGGCGCTTGTACTCCAAGGCTGGTGGCTTTTGCCCCGAAGCGTCCGAGTTAGGGTGCTTAAGGGGCGCCATCGGCTGACGGCCTTAGCTCGCCCACTGATAAGTGAGGATCTCCAACAGTACCGGCGGGTGCTCAGGTCCATCCTCGAGGCCTCAAAAGATGTTAAAGGGGTGATAATCTACCCGCCTACTATCGACTGGAAGTTCATGTTCCAGCGGCCTCAGCAGCTGGCCCGCGCCCTAGCCCGGCGAGGATTCCTCTTTTTTTACTGTACCCCAAACAGCCGGACAGACCAAGTCCGGGGCTTTGAGAAGGTCGGTCCCAACCTGTACCTGTGCCATGTGCCCCTGGAGGTCTTCGGCGAAATTCAGTCCCCGGTTCTCTACGTGAGCTGGGCGGTCCACCACGGCAGCATCAGGCTACTGAAGGATCCCGTGGTAATCTACGACTGCGTCGATGACCTGGAAGTGGGGGATGTGGACCAGGCAGACCACGAGGCTATGCTGCGGAGGGCTGACCTGGTGCTAGCAACCGCGCAGAAGCTTTACGACGCCATCAAGGTGAGGCGACCGGACGTTCTACTGTGTCCTAACGCGGCCGACTACGACAACTTTGTCCAGGCTCGGCACCGGGCCCACGCCTCTCCGCCGCCGGACTTGGCTCCGGTAGTGGGCGGGGGAAGACTGGTGGTCGGTTATAGCGGGGCCCTAGCTCGCTGGGTTGACTACGATTTGCTGGCGGAGGTGGCGAGGAGGCTTACCGAGGCAACCTTCGTACTCATCGGGTGCGACTATGACGGCAGTCTCTTGCGAAGTGGTATTTTGGGCTTGGAAAACGTCGTATGGCTGGGCATGAAGCCTTATGAGAAGCTCGTTGATTATATCAGGTGGTTTGATGTAGGGATTATTCCGTTTAAACTGAACAACATAACCGAAGCATGTTCGCCGATAAAACTTTGGGAATACCTAGCGGCGGGGAAGCCTGTGGTGAGCACCGACCTTCCCATGTGCCGGGGGATCGAGGGAGTACTGATCGCCCGCAGCACCCAGGAATTTGCCGACAACATTCTGAAGGGAGCTGCATTGCTCAACAGTGAGGAGATTTGGCGCCGTATCGATCACGCCTTGCGTCAGCAGACATGGGACGCGCGTGCTGCCCTCATCGCCTCTGCTCTTGAGCCTCTGCTAGTGAGAAGAGCTCATGGCCAGCCTAAGAGGAAGCCACATGGGTTGCGATTGCCGTTGAAATCACCGGAGATAATGGATAAATCTAGTCGATAACATTAGACTCGCCATGATGAACGTATATATAACTATGTTCGCTCCATCATTTTCTAAAAAGAGTGTGGACTTGATGAGGAGAAACCAATGCTGGTGAATGAGCAATATATTGTACGAAACAATACAGGTGTCTGGCTAAAATATATAGTCTTGATTGGATATGGGGTTTTATTTCTACTGTTGACAGCCACTCTCTTTGCTCAGATTAACCTTGGACTAGCCGACAACGGCGACTTTACAAGAGCCATGGCAGTTTTTACGTCCAGACCATTGCATATTGAGCCTAACTGGCCAAACCGTCAGACCCAGGAAGAGCTGTGGAATAGGCGTTTTTTTAATTTTTATATCCCTGATTGGAAATTAGATTTTCCCGAGCCATTCTCTCTATCAAGGCCATTTAAAAGTTCAGCTTATCTGCTATGGGTACTAGGAGTTGTTCTTAACCAGATAGCTTATAGTGGATCAATTCTTAATTTGGGTGTAATGTCGATTCCTTCAAGACTGGTACTGTTGCTGGTGGTGGGACTGGTGTTTGGTTATATTCTTCAAACCACTAAGCCATTGGAAGCGTTGATATTATTATTCTCATGCGGATTACCTATGGTATTTCTTCTGTTGTCACCATATAGTTTTTATTTGAATAGTTTTTATTACGAAAGTGCTGCATTAGTATTTAGTATTTGGTTTTTGTTCAGTATAGTATTGATAAGACATCTAAAGATTAATGTTAGCATAAAAATACTCATAGCTTTTGTATTGTCATTTTTAGTAGGAACAACTAAAGCTAGTCAATTTTGGTGGCCAGTGGTTTGTGGATTTAGTTTATTATTTATACTGAAGAGGATGGGGATACAAAAAAAGATTGTTATTATCATGTGTGCTATATTATTAACTATAATTGCCCATCTTGTTACGTTACCAGATAATTATACTAGTATGATAAATGCTTACAATCGTATATTTTTTGGTTTTTTGACTCTGAGTTCGGACCCAAAAGCTCATTTAGATCGTATGGAACTTTCAGATCTTGTTTCCTGTATTGGCGTTATGCCATATACATTGAAAGGTAACCAGTGTTTTGCTATAACTAGCTCCAAGTTATCTTTATACATAACCTTGGATATACTTGCCCGAGAACCAGTCATTCTTTTGCGCGGTTTAGTATCTGCAACAGAGAGTATGCAGATTATATCCTTATACTACCTCGGAATTTTAGCTGAATCAGATCCTAGAACTCCTTTTACTGGTTCGCATTACTACCCGTGGCAGAGCCAAGTCTGGCTAGCACTTAAAAGCCTCTTACCGAAAGGCATTATGCTTTTGGTTACGTTGTTCATTGGCGTACTTATTTGTGCCTTTGCACTCGCACAGTTCAGAGATATTCGGGCGGATTTCGGAATAGTCGGAACTACTGCGGGTGTAGCTACTGTAATTGATATTATAGTTGAGTTTTTAGGAGATGGATTTTATGAAATTATAAAGCACTTATTCGTAGCAAATCTAATGTTTGACATAATGGTGATATGTGCAACAAGTATAGCACTGCTTTCGCTCATAACGTGGATTTCCGTCAAGATAATGCCTTATTAAGGACATTGAGAAGCAAAGTTCTCCGATCCCGGTGGGTGGTGGAGCAGACCTTTACCGGAGGCTGGTGGCTGGAACGAAGTTTCTGGATGGATTTGGCCAAAGAACCACCTTGATGTGCCCAGGCCCGGTATGGTATTCCGCGTTTAATTTGGAAGTAAAGTAATCCGCTGTGAAACAGCCGAACGTTAGTGGTTTGCCAGCCCATAAGTTAATGAGGGGACTGACGGGGCTGGTACGGTCCATGCGGCCTCGCCAGTGGTTGAAGAACGTCTTCATTTTCGCGCCGTTGGTGTTCGATGAGAAGCTGTTCCAGCCAGCGCCCCTGGGCCGCACGGCAGCCGGCTTCCTCATCCTGTGCCTGCTCTCCGGGGCCGTTTACCTCTTTAACGACCTCCAGGATTTCGAGAGAGACCGACAGCATCCGCGCAAGCGCCACCGGCCCCTGCCCTCGGGGGAACTGGACCCACGGATCGCCTGGGGGGCCACTGCCCTCATCCCGGCTGCCCTGGCTTACCCCGCCCTCGCGCTGGATCCCTGGTTCACCCTCATCGCTTACACCTACTGGGGGCTGAACCTGGCCTACTCCCTCTGGTTAAAGCATCAAGTCATCTTGGACGTGCTCGCTCTGGCCAGCGGCTATGTCCTTCGGGTAGCCGCCGGGGTGCCTCTGGTCTACGTGGAGCGGTTTTCACCGTGGCTCTACCTGTGCACACTGCTTTTGGCCCTCTTCATAGGTTTCGCCAAGCGCCGGCAAGAGATCGTCCTGTTAGGCGATAACGCCCGCAACCACCGGGCCATCCTGGAGGAATACACCGTGCGGTTCCTGGATGAGATGATGGGCGTGGTGATGGCCGCCATCATCGTGGCATACTCCCTCTACACCTTCTCTGCACCTAATCTCCCTTCTAACCACGCGATGATGTTAACGATCCCTTTTGTCGTTTATGGAGTCTTCCGTTACCTCTATTTACTCCACGTAAGAGGTGAGACACTTCCCCCAGACGAGCTGGTGCTAAAGGACCGCTCGTTGCAGTTAACGGTAATTCTGTGGATGTTGGCAGCGATCCTTATTTTGTACTTGAAATAAAATATTTAGGTCATCAAGTTTGCCTCTATCTGATTGGGGATTCGACTGAAAATCTTGCGGGTAATGATCTGTCGTTCTAACCCAGTGGCGCCTGACCCAAGGGTTGAGCGGACGGCTGAAGCCCTGGCCGGGGCCGGGTTCTGGGTGACGGTTGTGGGCTGGGACCGGGGTTGGGGACTGCCCCCCGAAGAGGACCGGGGTTCCTACCGGGTGGCCCGTTTATGGATCCCGGCGGCATTTGGCCGTGGCCTGCGCAACCTGCCGACCATGGCCTGCTGGCAAGTTGCCCTCTTCGACCGACTCCGCCGCCTCCAGAAGAATTACGACATTATTCACGCCTGCGACCTGGATACCGCCCTGCCAGCGCTGGTAGCCGCCCGGGCCTTCAACAAGCGGCTCGTGCTCGATATATTCGACAGTTACCCGGACGCCTTCCGCCTGGGCCCTCTCCGGCAGGCTGCCCGCCGTCTCGAGGTCCTGGTGGCCTCGGTGGCGGATGCAGTCATCATTGCTGATGAGGCGCGGCGGGTGCAGTTGGGATCCGTACGAACCCGACGTCTGGAAGTGATATATAACTCGCCACCCGACCGACTTGCGGAGCTCAATCTTGTACGCCGTGACCGCACTGCTCCCTTTACGCTGGCTTACGTGGGCCTGCTCGACCGCACCCGGGGCCTCCTAACCCTTTTAGATGTACTCGCAACCCGGCCCGACTGGCGTTTGGAGCTGGGCGGGTTCGGCGTAGATGAAGACATTATCCGGGAAAGGACCCGGCGCCTGCCAAATGTTCGCTTCCACGGCCGGGTGAGTTACGAGTTGGCCCTCCAGCTCATGGCCGGAGCTGATGCGCTGGTGGCTACATATGACCCAACCGTTCCCAACCACCGGTATGCCAGCCCGAATAAGCTGTTTGAGGCCATGATGTTAGCCAAGCCGATCATTGTTGCGGCCGGGACGCACATCGACGACCTGGTCCGACGCCAAGGCTGCGGGCTAGTAGTCCCATATGGTCAGACCCGAGCACTGGCAGAGGCTCTGGAGCGGCTGGCCGCGGACCCCGACCTCCGGGATCGGATGGGGCTGGCGGGACGTCGGGCTTACGAAGCATACTACCGCTGGGACCTCATGCGTGACCGGCTCATCGCCCTTTACCGTGAACTTGCGAGCGGTCGATAATCCTGCCTGCCAGATAGTCCTGACCGTAAACAACGCCCAGGATATCTGCCTCTGGCGGCAGGTCCTAGTCTCCAGCCTTTGGGCCGCGGGCTGGAATGTGGCCGTGGCAGCCCCACCGGGGCCGTGGGTAGACCGAGTGGCCGCCCTCGGTTGCCGGGTTGTCACCTATCCCCTGGACCGGCGGGGCCTTAACCCCTTTGCCGAGGCCCGATCCCTGGCGGCGTTAGTCCGCCTCTACCGGGACCTCCGGCCGACGGTTGCCCACCATTTTACGATTAAACCCAACCTTTACGGCATCCTGGCCGCCCGGCTGGCCGGGGTGCCGGTCGTGGTGGCCACCGTCACCGGCCTGGGATATATCTGGACCGACGGCGGTCTGAAGGCCAGGGTCCTGCGGGCTGTCCTGGGCCGGGTCTACCGGTGGGTCCTGCAGATGGCTGATGCCGTGGTGTACCTCAACGAGGAGGACCGGCAGACCTTGGGCGGCCGGCGAACGGTGGTCATCCCGGGTGAAGGGATCGACCTTCGGGAGTTCTCCCCAGAGGCCGTCTCCGCGGAGCGTCAGGCGGCCCTCCGGGCCGAACTGGGCCTGGCCAAAGACGCGCCCGTGGTGCTGATGGTGGGCCGGATGCTCTGGCATAAAGGGGTACGGGAATTCGTGGAAGCGGCCCGGCAGGTGCGGCAGCGGTTCCCCTCGGCGACCTTTCTGCTGGTGGGGCCGTCGGATGCGGGCAATCCGGCCCGGGTTCCGCCGGCGGCCCTCCGGGCCTGGGAAGCCGAAGGGGTTGTCCGCTACCTGGGCGCGCGAACCGATGTCCGCGACCTCATGGCCATCGCTGATATTGTCGTACTTCCCACCTACTATCGGGAGGGGCTGCCCCGGGTGCTGCTCGAGGCCGCGGCCATGGGCAAGCCCCTGGTGGCCACCGATGTTCCCGGTTGCCGGGAAGTTGTCCAGCCCGGCGAAAACGGGTTCCTCGTGCCGCCTCGCGACCCCGTCGCTCTGGCTGAAGCTATCGTCCGGCTCCTGGCCGACCCGGCACTGCGGGCACAGTTCGGCCTTGCCGGCCGCCGGCTGGCAGAAGAGCGTTTCTCCGACCGTATTGTCGTTGCCCAGGTCCTGAATCTTTACCGAGAACTCGCCGCTGTCAAAAGACTGACGGGCCTTCTCCCGCCACCAAGCCCTAACCAGCGTGACCGACCGGGCAACCCAGACCCGTGAAAGCCCTCCCTAGCGCGCCTGTCTTCAAGATTATGAACAGGCCTCCACGAAGAGGACCTCGTTGGCCGGGAGCGTCAGGGTGACCTGGCCACTGCCGGTCAGCAGGGAGACCTGACCGGTGGTGTCGACGACGCGCAGGCAGGTGCCAGGGAGCGTGAACGTCCCGGGGGTATCCTTCGGCTGCGACCAGACCACGGTCTTCTCGCGGCCGCTCGCCGACCGGAACACGTGGGCCTCAACCTGGCCCGTGGAAAGGGCCCCGCTGTAGGCGTAGCCGGTAAGCTGGGCCGTCAGGGTTTTGTAGGCCCAGTAGGCCTTCTTGGGCCGGGAAAGGTCGGTCCCCCAGAAGAGGCCGTGCTCCTCGGGGTCGCCCTGCCGGACGTCGAAAACCTCAAACCAGGCCAACTTGAACACCCCGGCCGCCTGGCCAAGCACGAACATCTCCACCAGCCGCCGGGCCTGGTAGTCTTCACTACTGTTGGCCCGGGGCGAGCTCCAGAAGCCCATCTCCGGCACGTAGACGGGCAGGTCAGCCAGACCAGCAGCGGCCATAATCCCCTTTATTTCCAAAGCCTTCTCCCGGATGGTGGGCCAGCGGAACTCAGCAATTGGATAGTAGTGAAAGGCCACGGCATCAATGAACTTTCGGGCCTGTCCGGGTCCGCCACCGATGTTGTTAAGGGCGGCCAGCGTATTCGGCAGAAAACTTTGGACGAAGGATCCCGGCCTGGGGAAGGGTGGGCCGTCGTCGGTGAACCAGTCGTAGGCCAGGCCCCCAATCAGAACCTTGGCCGAAGGCATCACCCCGCGGATGGCCGGGCCCACCGCCGCCATTATCTCCGCCATGGCCTGGGGGTTGTTCCCAAAGCGGTCTTTGTGGTCAGGCTCAGGGTAAAATGACCAGTAGCGGATGCACGGCTTGCCGGGAACCTCGCAGTTGTACCGCCGGGCCGCGGCCGCAACGAAATCCACCAGGTCCCGGACGTTGTTTACCGGCCCGTTGGGATTGGCCGACGCCCACGGGGGATTGTTGACCAGGAGGACAAAGACTTCAAAGCCGGCCGTCTGGGCGTTGCGAACCTTGGCGTCGAGCTCACCCCAGTTATACTGGCCCTTGACCGGTTCGGTCCGGGACCAGTCCAGCACAGTCACCAGCCAGGAGCTACCGGCCTCGGCCAGTTTGCCCAGGCCGGCCGCCTCGTCCACCGCCCCGTACATCGTAATCCCGTAGGGGGTCGGCACGACCGACCTGGCCCGGTGGTTAATAAGGGGCAGGAAGAGGCGGGAGGACTCCTGGGCGAAGCCCGTCCGCTCCGGCGCCGGCTCAAAGCCGGTCGGCCCCGGCGTCCGGCCGCTTCCGGCCACGAGTGGCGGTCGGAACGCCGGCTGGCCGATAATGGAAAAGATTAATACAATCAGGCCGAGGACGGCCAGGGTTCGACCTTTCACCGGTCAGCGAGCGGTCCGTAGCCCGGATGTCACAGTTGCGCTATTTTACCAGCCCACCCAACCCGACGCAAGGGCCAGCCGATGGCCTACCCTACAAAAAGACGGCCCAAACCCGGAATTACCGGCGGGCCGTTGCGGTCTTAATGGCCCTGGCCCTGGTTCGGGGTCTGCTTTACGCTCTGCTTACCCCGCCCTGGCAGGCCCCGGATGAGCCGGGACATTTTGAATACGCCTGGGCCATTGCCCGGCGGGGCGGTCCGGCCGAACCGCTCAATCCCGGGGCAGTTCTGGACTGGCTTGAGGGAATGCCCCGGCCCAATCTCCACCCGGCCGTTCAGGCCGCCCGCCCGGCCTTCGAGGGTGAGGTCATTGACTCCCTCTATACCGACCGCTTCTTCGAGTACCGTAAGCGGCCGGCCCCAGAACCCCGCCTGCAGAGTCTCGACCAGGTCAGCCTGGGGCGGACACTGCCCGGCGGGCGATTCTCCACCGCCTACGCCTGGCAGGCCATGTTCGTGGGGCTGGGCCTTCGGGGTTCGGTCCTGGAGCAGCTTTACCTGGCCAGGCTTTCAGCGGTCGTTCTGAACGTGGTCATCATCGCTCTAGGTCTGGCCACGGCCCGGACCCTGCTGCCGGACCGTCCGGACCTGGCCCTGGCGGTGGGGGTGACCCTGGTCTTCTGGCCCCAACACACCTTTATAAACGCCACCGTAAACGAGGGGCCCCTCGCCGAGCTGGGGGCAACCCTGGCCGTCTACGGCTGGGCCCGGCTTTTGGCCCGGAGCTTCTCCCTTCTCGGCATCGCCACCGTCATCGGGGGAACCCTGCTAAGCCTAAGCGCTAAAGCCAACGCCGTCTACCTGCTGGGCCTCCACCCCCTCTTGCTCCCCGTCTACCTGGCCGCCACCGTGCGGCTGCGCCGGCCGCAGGCCATCCTGCTGGCCCTCCTGGCCGCGGCCGCCCTGGCTGGCGGCCTCTGGGCAGTATACCGGGCCGACCTGGTAAGCCTTGACCGGACCTGGCAAGCCCTGGAGGTTGTCCGCCAGCGGCTGACCCTGGGCTCAGAGCTGACCGAGCGCCTGGGGGACCGACCCTGGTGGTGGGTCTTTGATTCTTACTGGGGCGTTTTCGGCTGGATGCACGTCCGGGTGTTCGACGACTGGTACCGGGCCATGTACGCCCTTACAGCCCTGGGTATCATCGGCTGGCTGGTGCCCCGGCGGGGCATCCCGGGCCTCGGGGTGGGGCCGGTGGCCCTCATCTGGCTTGCGCCTGTCCTCGCCCTGGGCATGCTGGGCATCTACATCGCCTTTATCGATTCCAGCTACCTGCAGGGCCGGTATCTTTTCACCGCGGCCGTCCCCGCAACCCTGCTGCTGGTGGTGGGTTGGGCCAAGCTAGTGCCAACCCCTTGGGAGCGCTGGTTCCTGCCCGGCCTCGGTCTTATCCTGGCCACCCTGGACCTGGTCGCCTTCTGGTCCTGGGTCCTGTTTTATTACTTCGGACCCTGACAGACCTCCGGGCGCTGGCACGTCATTTTCAGCGCGGAGGTCGGTGATGTCGCGGCCCTTGCGGCTATCTAACGGCTTACATATCCTGAGCCTGAAGGGCCCTTCAGCGGTAAGTATCAGTTAAAATAACGGCGGAGGGTTTTGAACGGTGGTAACAAACCTTGAACAAAGAATCGCGGCCCTGGAAGCTAGGACTGTAGAATTTGCTTCGATTCTTGGAGAAAGCTTAGAAATCCAGAAGCGGACTCTGGGGGTCCTTGAGGGCCTGGTCGGGCAGGTAGCCCGCCTGGCCGAGGCTTATGCCCGGACCGAAGCCCAGCTTGGGGAGCTGGTCCGGGTCACTACCGAGCTTGCCCAAAGACAGGCCGATACCGAGGCCCGCATCGCCGAACTGGCCGATAGACAATCCCGGACCGAGGAAAGGCTTGCCGAGCTGGCCGATAGACAATCCCGAACCGAAGCCCAGCTTGGGGAGCTGGTCCGGGTCACTACCGAGCTTGCCCAAAGACAGGCCGATACCGAGGCCCGCATCGCCGAACTGGCCGATAGACAATCCCGGACCGAGGAAAGGCTTGCCGAGCTGGCCGATAGACAATCCCGAACCGAAGCCCAGCTTGGGGAGCTGGTCCGGGTCACTACCGAGCTGGTGCGGGTGACCACCGAGCTGACCCAGCGGCTCGGCCGGCTCGAAGACTGGCAGCGGGGTGAGCAGGGTCGGCGGGAGGGCGAGCGCTACGAGGCCCACGTGCTCCGCAGGCTCTGGGCATACCTGGGCCGGGGTTGGGGCGGCCACCCCGGCGAGCCTGAGGTCCGGGCGCGGTTGGGCGAGATTCTCGCCGATTTGGACCTCGACCCACAGGCCGACCCGTCCCTGGCCGACGCGGTCTGGTTCAAGGGGACGGCAGCGGCCGTGGTCGAAGCTTCCATCACCCTGGCGGGCGAAGATGTGTTGCGGGCCAAAGCCCGAGCCCAGACCCTTAAACGTGTAGGTTATCAGGCCCTGGGGGTGGTCATCGGCCAGGGCTGGGCTCCCGGGGCCCAGGAGCTGGCCGAAGCCGAGGGAGTGGCCTGGTACATCGAAGGCGAAGGGCCTTCTCAAGCTTTAAAAGCTTTCCGGAGGCAGCAGCCTTAGCCGGTGGGTTAGGCCCCGACTACCGGGACCGATCCCGGGCTCCTGGAAAAGCGCAGGTCTCACGCCGGAGAACGGGCCGGGTGGACCTCCACCATGCGGTCCAGACGGAAGAGGCGCTCCTCCTGGCGGCTGGTGCAGAAAGCCCGCACGCCCTCGAACCACCGGCCCCCGTACTCGAACTCCCCCAGCTCGATGGGCATGATTACCCGACGGCTCCTTTCGCCCCCGGGCTTTAAGTACACTACCTCCAGCGCCGAACCGGTCCGAATCGCCCCCTGAATCACTCGACGCCGCTCGGCCAGGGGCAGGGCTTCCTCGGCCTGCCGATAATGAAGCTTCGTGAGAAAGTCGGCGACCCGGTAATCCACCCAGATATGCTTTTTCTGAATGGGCCGCTTGAGAACGATGCCCTCCAGGGTCCGGCACCGGCTCAGGGCCACGTAAACCTGGCCCGGTGCAAAGGCGCCCCGACCGATGTCAATCACCACCCGCTCAAACGTCTTTCCCTGGCTCTTGTGGATGGTCACCGCCCAGGCAAGGGTTAAGGGGATCTGGGTGTACCTGCCGATGACCCTCGACTGGAGCTGGCGGCCCTGGACATAAAACTCGAAGAGTTCCCAGGTGTGGGGAGCAACCTCGACGACTTCTCCCCCCTCGAGTTCCACGATCACGACCCCTTCGTTTCGCCGGCCCGGGACCACCCGCACCACCCGGCCGAGGGTGCCGTTGACCCACCGGCCCCGGGGGTCGTTGTTCACCAGCATCACCTGGGCCCCGACCTTAAGCTCCAGGAGGATGGGGGCGGGGGCATGGTCCTCCCCAAAGTCCCCCTCGAGGTAACCTTCGAAGGTGTAAAGCCGGCCCCGAAGCCGGGCCAGCTGACGCTGGTTGGTGACTTCGGCAAGGTTGTTAGTAGCGGTAAGCTGGACGTAAAATTCGGCCGGACCCGGCTCGAAATCCGGAATACATCGACTGTTCAGGAGGGTCAGGTCGGCGTCCGTGACCGACCCGCTCCGGATGGCGTCGAGAAGGTCGAGAAAGCGGTCGTCGGTCTGGCGATAGACCTTCTCGAGCTCGACCAAGGCGATGTTAAGCTGCCGGAAAACCTGGGAGCTGTAAAAATATGGGGTCTCGTACAGGGACTCAATGGCCGGGCGCTCCCGTCGGGTGACCACCGGGGGAAGCTGGTAAAGGTCGCCGAAGAAGGCCATCTGTACCCCACCGAAGGGGCGGTTGCGGGCGTGGCGGCTGATCCGGAGAAACTGGTCCACGCAGTCGAGGAGGTCAGCCCTTACCATAGAAACCTCGTCGATGACCAGCATCTCCAGCTCCCGGTAAAGCCGCTCCTTACTGGGGGGCAAAGTCAGCTGGGAAACCTCCTGGGGGGTGATACTGGGCTTAAAACCGAAGAAGGAATGGATGGTTTGGCCGCCGATATTCACGGCCGCAACACCGGTGGGGGCCAGGACCACGGCCTTCCGGGCCGTCTGCTCCATGAAGTAGCGCAGGAGGGTCGACTTGCCGGTGCCGGCCCGGCCGGTAATGAGCAGGTGCTGGCGGCCGTTTTCCAGAAGGTCCAACGCCCGCCGAAACTTGGGGTTAAATTCGATCTGCTGTTCGGGCATGCTTAGCTGATTATACGCCGGTGACAGCACCGCCAGCGTCCGGTAATTCGCGCAAAAACACCCGCGCCCTTTGGAAGAAAGCCTGGAAGCTGCCGAGGCTTAAGCCCACGAAAATTGCCCCACGGCCGCGAAAAACTGGCAGGCCCGGGTCCCGCCTAGGATGATTGAAATCGACCGGAAGCTATGTGGGGACGCACGGCCATGTGCCCCTACGAGGTCGAAGCCATCATGCCCTTTGGGTCTATCGCCAGCGGGATTACCTACCCGGGAGCAATACCGACCTTCTATTCCTTCCGAAAGAGTCAGACTTGCCGTTCTTGGGGCGTACTCCTGAATGCCTTCCGCCAGGTTACGAGGTCGACCTAGATGCTTTCCCTTGCACAAGAGGGGAAAACCCCGGGGTGGGCGGTGGAGGACTTGAACCTCCGGCCTCCACTTTGTAAGAGTGGCGCTCTAACCGGCTGAGCTAACCGCCCCCGGGTCAAAAGGGGCCGGGCAACCGCGAGGCAACCCGGCCGCTCGGGCGCGCCAGGCGGGGCTCGAACCCACGACCTCAGCCTCCGCAGGGCTGCGCTCTATCCAGCTGAGCTACTGGCGCGCAGTGGGCGGTGGAGGACTTGAACCTCCGACCTCGTCGGTGTGAACGACGCGCTCTAACCAGTCTGAGCTAACCGCCCAACAGCCAAACCCAAATTTAGTATTGGCTGATCCTAACAAGAATGTCAAGGCCAGCGGGGGCGACACCCAGGACTTTCCGGCGATGTCAACCTGACGGCGGCAAGCCGTTAGGTCAAGATTAGCGGCTCGGTCGGGGCGCACGGCTGTCCGCCCCATAACGGTCAGCCATTACCTACCGAAACGCCCGGCGGCGACCGGGGCGTTTCGGTCAAAAATATCGGCCTGGGGTCCTGCGCCCAGCACCTGACCGACACCGACCGGACGGGGAAACGTAGCCGGGCTCCGATCCGTTCTTAGCAGGCGGGAGCGCTACGGGCCACCAGGGGCAGGAAGAGACGGTACGGTAGGGTCGGCGGGGGTGGGCCGGTGCTGGGCGCAACAGCCCGGACGGCCCGGTAGGCGTTCACCAGACCGTAACCATAATATTGGTCCCAGCCAGGACTGCCCAGGTCGTCGGCCGTCTGAAAAAGGATGGAAGCAATCGTATCCGGACAGAACCTGGGCCGAACAGACAGGACCAGGGCGGCAACGGCGCTGACGTGGGGGGCAGCCATGGAAGTGCCGCTCCTCCGAGCGTACCTGTTGCCGGGGTATGTGCTACAGATGTTCACGCCGGGGGCCGCAATGTCAATATAATTTCCATAATTCGAGAACGCTGCCCGCTGGCGAGAGCCGTCCACGGCAGCCACCGCAATCACGTGGTCCAGCGCGGCAGGGTCGATAATTGCAGTGCAGCTCGGGTAACAGTTGCCGGCGGCCGCCACAATGACCGCCCCACGCCTATAGGCCTCGTTTATTCCCTCCTGTAAGATAGGGTCCGGACCGCTTGCATCGCGCGGACCGCCCAGGCTTAGGTTTATTACCTTCGCGCCGTACAACCCGGCGGCATCCGCAATGGCCCTGGCCACCGTCGCCGTATCTCCCTGGCCTGACTGGTCCAAGACCTTAAGGGCCACCAGCTTGACCCCGGACGCAATGCCCGCAACCCCAACGCCGTTATTCGTTCGGGCGGCGATGATTCCCGCCACGTGGGTGCCATGGCCATTGTCATCGCCAGCATCCCGAGACCCGGTCAGATAATTAAACTGGTCCACGCATTGGTCCTGGAGGTCCGGATGGCGGCAGTCCACCCCAGTATCAACCACGGCTACCCTCACCGCCGCCGAGCCCTGGGTAATATCCCAGGCCTCGGGGGCCTGGATGGCCGGCAGGTTCCACTGCTGGCCGAAGTACGGGTCGTTGGGGGTAAAAAGGGCCCGGTAGACGTAGTTGGGCTGGGCGTGCTCCACGTCGGGCCGGTGCCGGAGCCACTCGATGAATTCCCGCTCCCGGCCGGGCGGGACCCGGAGGCGGTGAAGTTTGAGGGCCGGGAGCTCCTCGAATCCGAGAACGTCCGGGCGCAGCTGTGCCAGGGCCGAAGGCGCCTTGCCAGGCCTGAACCGGACCAGCACTTCCCCTGGGACAAAATCGGCCGGGGTCAGGCCGGGTCTGGCTGGTTCGGCTGGGGGCGGGCCGGCAAAAACCAGCAGAAGGACGGCCAGAAGGCCGGCGATCCGCTTCAGCACCGCTTGCGGCCGGTCATAAGCCTTTAAGGATTATATAATTCTTCCCGATGGGCATTCGAATCCTGCCGCCCGAGGTCGTCGCCCGCATCGCCGCCGGCGAGGTGGTTACCTCCCCGGCCGCCGTGGTCAAGGAGCTTATCGAAAACGCCCTGGACGCCGGGGCCACCCAGGTTGAGGTCGAAATCCGGCGGGGTGGCATCGACCTGATCCGGGTGAAGGACAACGGCTCGGGGATCCCTGCTCCCGAGGTGCGCCTGGCCTTCCACCGGCACGCCACCAGCAAACTTTCGGGCCTTTCCGACCTGGGGCGCATCGTCACCCTCGGATTTCGGGGGGAGGCCCTGGCAGCCATTGGTCAGGCCGCCGACGTGACCTTCATCACCCGGACCCGCACCGACCCGGTGGGAAGCTACATCCGGGTGGTGGGGGGCGAGGTGGTTGAGGAGGGGCGGCGGCCGGCGGCCCCCGGCACGGTGGTCACCGTCCGCAACCTCTTTGCCCACCTCCCGGCCCGCCGCCGCTTTCTGCGGGACCCCCGGGTCGAGGCGGCCGAGGTCGGGCAGGTGGTCGGCCGATTCGCCCTGGCCTACCCCGAAATCGAGTTTAAATTCACCTCCGAAGGTCGGGTACGGCTCCGAACCGCCGGCGACGGTCAGCTCCGGGCGGCGGTGGCGGAGGTCTGGGGGGATGCGGTGGCCCGCCAGCTTACCGAGGTGGGCAAAGTTGTAGAGCCCGGCCGGCTGGCCGTAACCGGCCTGGTCGGTCCCCCGGCCCTGCACCGCCCCACGCGAAATGAGCTGGCCGTTTTCGTCAACCGCCGCTGGGTCCACAACCGCCGCCTCTACGCGGCTTTGGAGGCCGCCTATGTTGGGGTGATTCCGGCCGGCCGCCACCCGGTTGGGGTAGTAAACCTGCTTGTGGACCCGTCCGAGGTGGACGTAAACGTGCATCCGGCCAAGGCTGAGGTCCGGTTTATCTACGAGGGCGAGGTTCTCGTCGCCCTGCGGCAGGCGGTCCGGGAGGCCCTTAAGGCCCAGGGGTTTGTGCCGGAGTTGGAGCTGGCCGGGATGGGGGGTGGGGACGGAACCCAGCTGGCGTTTGGATTAGAGCCCGAGCTAGTCGGACGGGAGGCCCTTAATCGCTTACCCCGCTTGCGGGTGATCGGCCAGTTCGAGGGGAAATTCATCCTGGCCGAGGGACCCGACGGCCTCTACGTCTTCGACCAGCACGTGGTTCATGAACGGGTCCTTTATGATGCCTTCAGGCGGGCCTTGGCCGCCGGCCGGGTGGAGACCCAGGGCCTGCTGGACCCGATGCCGGTGGAACTTACCGCCCACGAGGCCCCCATCTTGGCCAGGCCTGAGGTCCGGTCGAACCTGGAGACCGCCGGCTTTCGCTTTGAGCCCTTCGGACCCGACGCCGTGCTGCTCCGGGGAATTCCGGCCATCTTTGCGGGGGCCACCGACCCCGCCGCCCTCTTTAAAGAGGCGGTGGCGGCCCTTTTAACCACCGAAGATGCGCCGGCGGCTGAAGGCTCCTGGGAGCACCGGGTCGCCGCCCGCCTGGCCTGCCGGCGGGCCGTCAAGGCCGGCGAGCCCCTCACCGAGCGGGACATGCAGGAACTCATCGACCGGCTCGAGTCGGCCGAGCTGGTCTCAACCTGCCCCCACGGCCGCCACATTTTCCGGCGGCTTCCCAGCCAGTACCTGGCCTCGGCCTTCGGCCGGGCCTGAAGGAGTCCGGCGGCTATGACCCGGGACGAGCTCATCCAACACATAAGCAGGGAGTATGAGCGCCTGAAAAGACTGTTAGCCGGGGTCGAGCCCGAGCAACTAGCCGCCGAGCCGGTCCTCAACGGCTGGACGGTGAAGGACATACTCGCCCACCTGGCGGTCTGGCAGAGCATCACCGTCACCAACCTTTTCCGGCTGGAGCGGGGACAACCCCTCCTCTACGTCAACCTGGACCCGAAGAAGGTGGACGAGTTAAACGCCCGCTTTTACCAGGAGCTCAAAGACTGGCCGCCGGAAAGGGTCCTTGGGGACCTGGAGGGGAGCTATCGGCAGCTCATCAACCGCATCAGCCTCCTCTCAGAAGAGGAGCTTAATGATCCCCGGCATTTTAAGCAGCTACGTGGCCGACCCCTCTGGCAGCTCATCGCCGCGAACACCTACGAGCACTACGCCGAGCACCTGCCCGTCCTCGAAGCCTGGCGACAGAGGCTCGGCTAACCGACCGGCTCACCGGCAGCCTTGGGCGGGGATGTCCTTCTGCGGAAAGTAAGTGCGGGGGTCGGCGCCGTGGGCCCAGATGGTGGTGTGGGTGGAAACGCCCTGCACCCGGACGGCGAAATAGTACTTGTTGGCCGGGTCCCGGGCGGCCGACACGTCCACGTCGTTGAAGACCCAGCGGGGCCAGCTCACATTCTCGGCAAAAGAGCTGGTCGTCCGAATCTTCTCGCCGGCCTTGACTGGCTCCAGGTAGCCGTTATTTAGCGCCCGAAGCAGCCACACCGGCCGGTCAAACCCAAAGCCCACCGAGGACCCCAAAACCGGGTGGCGGATAAGGTCGACGCCGATGTTGGCCAAAGGAGCCGCCGTAACCCCCTGGGGACGACCCTGCTCGTCGTGGGGCCAGACCACCTGGATCAGGGCATCCACCGTGTCCACGGGCCCCTCGTCGGTGCCTTCAATAAACCGCTGATAGGGCAGACGGGTGGGAACCGGCTGACCGTGGGCCCAGACGTTGGTCCGGGCGTCGGCCCCCTCCACCTCAACGAAAAAGTACGTTACGTTGGTTATCGCTCGGGTCCGGAACTCGGTGGGAGGCGCCACCGGCACATTGTTAAACACCCAGGCCGGAAAGGTGCGACCCTCCACTGTCCTCATCACCCGCTCGCCGACGACGCCCGGGGGGTGACCCGGGTAGTGCTGAGCCGGTATGAGCGTGCCCCCAAGGAAGCCACCGGAAGTCAGGCTCAGGACGGTCCACCTAAGGATAACCCGGTTTGGAAAGTTGCAGGCGACCGGGTCCAGGGTTCCCCGCTCGAAAAGATAGACTTCGATGTTTACAAAGGGGGCGGTGTCCAGGGACACGGGCCGGCCCTGGCCGTCGTGGGGCCAAACTACCTCGATTCTGGCATCGACCTGAGGCTCCGGGGCGCCCTGGGCCGCCGGAACTTGGCCGCAAACTAAAAACAGCACCAAGGTCAGCGGCAAAAGCTGCCGGACACTCTGCACCATGACGTCGCCACGTCGGTCATAATACCGCAATGCGACTTGCTGCGTCAAGGTGCCGACCGGGGCTTTTCCAATCCGACAGGTTGGCAGTCAGTTACCCCCGCTCAAAGGACCGGCATTTGCGAGACCAAAGTCTCGCAAATGCCAATGGCCGGTTAGTTAGGGGAACCCCAGCCGACGGGGCTGTGGACCTTTAAGCTTGGGTCAAACCTGGCCCTAACTGTGGAGTAACTTCATAAATAGTTCCTGAGCAAGATGGCAATACAGGCGAGTAAGACGAAGCCGAGATAGTTTGTGAGATGTCATTCGTAGCGCACTACCATGGGTCCGGCAAACAATCGCTCGATCTTTCAAAGCTTGCCACCGTCCAACGGTTGCACCGCTCGATCCTCCGCTGCGCCAACCGCTGGTCCTAAAGGATCACGGCAATCAGTTTCTTGGGTAGACAGGGGGCGAAGCATGCCTCCAGCGTCCCCTCGACCAAGGTTACCTTAAAAGGGGACGAGCGCCGGTGACGTATACGGCAATGGGAAGACCCGCATGGTCTGCCATTTTTTTGCCCCGCTTCGTCTTTCCCACCACTTCGCCCTTTTTTGGCCGCCACGCAGGTGCCATCGATGAATGATTCCCGAGACATCTAAGAGGTCTTGGACAAGTGCCCGGGGGAGCTTCTCCCTCACCCCCGCCTTGACCCAACACTGGAAACGCCGGTGACAAGTCGGGCAGGTCTTTCCATCGGGCGCCGGACGCCATCCAGCACCTCGCGTGCTGACCTCCAGGGACGACCACGTCGGCCCGAGGGGCAGCGTTCCTCTTCCGGCAGGAGCGGCTCAGTGGTCGTCCACTGTTCATCCGTCAAGTCCATGGCTCACCTCCTTCGTCGAGATGAGCGCAGTATACCTCATCTTGGCAGTTGGGGTATTATTGCCACTCCAGGGGTGTGGTCCAGTCCAAGCCGATTCCCTTTGGAAACCGAATTGGAAGTCATTTGGAAGTTGATCGGAAGTTGAGACCTAAATTATTATTTTGAGGGTTGAGAGTGTCCTTGGTCCCTTCATTTGCTTAGCGGCAGACAGAGGTGGGTGCTGAGATTCCAAGAAAGCGGTCGACTTCAGATGGCGGTTTTCGGGTAACCCCGAGTGCCGAGGCTTGGTTTGCCGCCGACCGGGAGCTCCGCATCGTGGAGTGGGGCGAGGAGGCCGAGCTGCTGCTCGGATTACCCCGAGCGGAGGCCATTGGGCGGGAGTGCCATGAGGTTATCAGGGGCCTTGACGACCTGGAGCGACCTGTTTGCGGCCCCAATTGTCCCGTTCACCGGGCCCTGCGCCTGGGGCTTCCCATGAGCAGCTCGCCCCTAGTGATTCACACCCGCGACGGCCAGCGCCTTCGGATTACCTGCCAGCTCTTTGCCTTGCCCGACCCGCCCGGCGGGATTATCGGCCGGCTCCGCCTCGACTGTCGGCCCTTGGCCGACGTGGTGGATGAGCTCGCCCTAACCTCGGCCCTTCTGGGTCGGGTGCTAATTGCGCCCCTGCAGCAGACTATTGACCAGACCCTCAGCTTCCTTATCAAGCTCACCGGCGCCCAGGCCGGTGAGGTCTGGTTCATCGAGCCGGGGGAACGCAGCCTGGTATTCGTGGGCCACCAGGGGGGCTACCGCCTGGCCTTTACCCAGATAACCCACTTCGGGCCTGGGGAAGGCTTTCCGGGGGTAATCCTTGTTACCAGGCAGCCGGTGTACACCGACCGGCTCCCCGAACAGCCCTTCGTTCTGAGGTCGCGCCTTCGGTATTCGGGCCTGCAGGCCTACGTCGGGATCCCCCTCATGGGGGCAGGGGGTGGGCTGGTGGGTACCATCGGGGTTGCCTTCCAGGAGCCCCAGGTCGATTTTGGACGGGCCCTCCGATTGCTGGGCTGGGTCGGCATGCCCCTCGGACTTAAGGTTGACGCAACCCTCACCCGCCTCCGAGAGCTGGCACGGGCCCACTTCATCCGGATAGTGTCCGAGGGGGGGCTGGACCTCAGGCGGGCCCTGGGGTCATTCCTGGCCGAAGCGGTTCAGTTGGCCGGTGCCGACGGGGGCGAGCTTCACCTGATTGGTGAGGGTCTGGTAACCCGCCACGGTCTCCCGGATTCGGTCGTGGTGCCCTTCGGCGTCGAGATTGAAAAGCTTTACGGCCCCAAGACGGGCCAGGCGGAGCCGGTGTGGGCCTGGCAGACCGGGGGGCAGTCCGGGGGCGCCTGGTGCTGGATCCCGATGACATCGGAGCGGGGAATCATTGGGATGGTGATGCTCTACTACCGGACGGCTAAGGAGTTGCCAGTCGAGAGTACCCTGGCCGTCATGGAGCACTTCACCGCCGCCGTTGCCGAGAGCTTCCTGACCCTACAGGCCTCTCTGGAGCGGCCTCACCGTGTCGTCGGCCCGGTAAGGCTGGATGCAGCGGCCCCCGCCGCCCTGGAGGCTCGGGCTGAGGATGGGATGGGGGATACTGCCCCCGCCGGTGTGGCCGGCTCCGACGGGGCTCTGGCCGCCGTCAGGCTGGAGATCCGGTGCCTGGGGCCCTTCGAGCTGGCGGTGAACGGCCGGCCCGTTACTCCGGCCATGGTCCCCCGGAAACGGGCGCTGACGCTGCTCAAAATCCTCCTGGCCCATAACGGCCGGCCCCAGTCCAAAGAGGTCCTGATCGACCTGCTGTGGCCCGGGGCAGACCCGGAAACCAAGGCGAGCCAGTTTCACGTCCTGGTTCACGAACTGCGGGCCCTTATCGAGCCGGGCCGCCGGGACCAAGGTTGGATTTACATCTGCAACGATCGGGACCGCTACTACTTTAACGTCCAGGCGGAGGCCTTTATTGATGCCCAGGAGTTCAGGCGGCTGTGCGAACAGGGCCGGCAGGCCGAGGCCCGGGGCGAGTGGGACCAGGCCCTGAAGGCCTACGAGCAGGCTGTCCAGCTCTACCGGGGCGACTATTTCGAGGACGAACCCTACGCCGACTGGTGCTGGCAGCAGCGGGAACATCTGCGGGAACTCTGCCTGGAGGCGCTAGGCCGGTTGGCTGACATCTGCAGCCGGGCTGGCAGGTGTGAAGAGAGCATTCGCTACCTGCGCCGGGGACTAGAGCTGGACCCGGTGCGGGAGAGCCTACATAGCCAACTTATGTACGCCCTGTGGGCGTCGGGCCGGCGGACCGAGGCCATCCGCCAGTATAAGGCCTACGCCCGGCTCCTGCAGGAGAAGTTCGGCCTTACCCCCATGCCGGAAACCCAGGAACTGCTGAGGCGAATCCAAGCCGCAGCGTACCCCGAGAAGGGGCGTCCATAGGTAACCCCGGCAGCTTCAGCCGCCAATCTGGATCATCCTTCTTAGGTTGGGGATTATGCCTTCGTTTACCAAGTGCCTTTCGGGCTTGG
>PSKS01000043.1:0-21538 GCA_040289115.1 Chloroflexota bacterium | reverse complement strand
CTGGGAGTCCATAAATCCCGCCGTAAGGGCCGGTATGAGGCGAACCCCCTCCCCGCGGGCGGGGAGGGATGGGGTGGGGGCCAATTCCCGGCCGGTGGCCGCGGCCAGACCCCGCCGGCCCTTGACCGGGTAGCCGCCCCCCTCGTTGAGGGCATAGTCGGCCCGGACCTCGTCGGGGACGTTCCGGGCCAGCCAGCCGTAGCCGTAAAACCCGCCCGACTCCTCGTCGGCGGTAGCTGTGTAAATCAGGTCGCCTTTAAGCTTAAGGCCGGAGCGCTTTAAGAGCACCGTGGCAAAGTAGCCGGCCGTAGCCACCGCCTTGGCGTCGTCGCTTCCCCGGCCCCAGATGCGCCCCTCGGCCAGGACGGCCTCGAAGGGCGGGTGGCGCCAGCGGGCCGGGTCCTCTACCGGCACCACGTCCAGGTGACTCATCAAGAGCAGGCTCGGGCCAGAGCCGTCCCCTTTAAGCCGGGCGATAAGGTTGCCCCGGCCGGGGGCCGACTCCAGGATTTTGGCCCCGATTCCCTCCGCCCCTAGCCGGTCCCGGATGTACTCGCAGCAGGCGGTCTCGTTGCCGGTGGGCATCTGCCCGGTGTTAACGGTGGGGATCCGAACGATATCCTGGTGGAAGCGGACGATTTCGTCGATGGCCGCGTCCACCTGAACCAGAAGGCTTTCAAGCTCTCCCATCCGGGCCTCCTACCTTGAGGATTCCAAGGCCCGGTACTGAAGGGCCTCGGCGACGTGGGCCGGGCCCACCTCCGCCGAGTCGGCCAGGTCGGCGATAGTCCGGGCCACCTTTAGGGTACGGTGGAAGGCCCGGGCCGAGAGCTGGAACCGGCCCATTGCCGCCCGCATTAGATTATGGGCCTCGGGTCCCAGGACGCAGAAGCGCCGGACCTCCCCGGGGCCCATCTCGGCGTTGACGGTCATGGGGGTTCCGGCGAAGCGGCGGCGCTGGACCTCCCGGGCAGCCGCAACCCGGGCCTTGACCGCGGCCGAAGGCTCGGCCGCCTCCGGAGCCGTCAGCTTGGCGTACTCGATGCGGGGGACTTCGACCCGGATATCAATGCGGTCCAGGAGGGGGCCCGATAGGCGCCGCTGGTAGCGGGCCACCGCCGATGGGGGACAAAGGCATGGCTTAAAGGGATCCCCGAGAAAGCCGCAGGGGCATGGATTCATCGACCCGACCAAGATGAAGTTGGCCGGGAAGGCCAGGCTTCCCTGGGCCCGGCTGATGACCACCTGGCGGTCCTCAAGGGGCTGGCGCAGAAGCTCTAAATTGTGGGTCCCGAACTCCGGCATCTCGTCCAGAAAGAGGACCCCGCGGTGGGCCAGGCTTATCTCCCCCGGCCGGGGCCAGCGTCCGCCGCCCACCAGCCCGGCCGTGCTAATGGTGTGGTGGGGCGCCCGGAAGGGCCGGGTCCGGATCAGGGGCGATTCGGCCGGAAGCAGCCCGGCCACGCTGTAAATCTGGGTGACCTCCAGGGCCTCTTCGAAGGTAAGTTCCGGCAGGATCCCAGGCAGGGCCTTGGCCAGCAGGGTCTTGCCCGTTCCCGGCGGCCCGACCAGAAGCAGGTTGTGGCCCCCGGCGGCCGCCACCTCCAGGGCCCGCTTGGCGTGTTCCAGACCCCGAATATCGGCCAGGTCCACCTCGGGGGGTGGGGGCAGAAAGCGGTCGTCTTCCGCGGTCGGCCGGTATGGGGCGATCGACCGCTCCCCGGCCAGGTGCTGGGCCAGGGCCTTAAGGCTGGCCACCGGCCGGACCTCCAGGGCCGAAATGAGGGCGGCCTCCCGGGCATTGGCCTCGGGAACGAACACCTCTTTAAAGCCCCGGTCCCGGGCCAGGGCGGCCATGGGCAGGACCCCGTGGGTCGGCCGGATCTCCCCCTCGAGGCTCAGCTCGCCCAGGTACAGACCCTGATCATTTACTCCATTCACCTGTCCCGACGCCGCCAGGATGCCCAGGGCGATGGGCAGGTCGTAGGCCGGGCCCTCCTTCCGCAGGTCGCCGGGGGCCAGGTTTACAGTGATGCGCCGCTGGGGAAACTCGAAGCCGGAGTTGCGAATGGCCGAACGGACCCGCTCCCGGGCCTCTTGGACGGCCGCATCCGGCAGGCCGACGATGTTGAAGGTTGGCAACCCCGGCGAAATGTCCACCTCTACCTCGACCAGAACCCCCTGAAGGCCAACCGTGGCGGCGGTGTGTACTCGGGCCGGCATTGTCATTCAGTCTAGCATAAGGCCGCTCCAGCTGGCAACCGCCCGCCAGGATGGGCGGATTACTGTTTTGAGGTTTCGGGCTCCGGCCCTTTGTAGGTCAGCACCCGCCCCCAGGTGCTCATGGTACCCCAGATCCCTGAGCGCAGGCACTCAAGCTCCACGACCTGGGAGTGGTCGACGAAGAGGTTAACCTCCGGCCCGAAGTTTTTAACATACCAGCTAAAGACGGCCGGGTCGGCGGCCTCGAACATCAGGTGCTCCAGGCCGACGCCGTCGATGAGCTTGGCCACGATGTCGGTTCGCCACTGCCGTACGCCCTCGGTTATGCCCTCCGACTCGACCATGATAAGCTCGACCCCCAGGTCCAGGTAGCGTTTCGCCATCCGGATGGCAACCATCGGGTCCATAACCCCCTCGGCGGCCAGTTCCTCGGCGGTGCTGGCCCCCCCGGCCCCAAACTGAACCCCCACCTCAGGCTTGACCTTGAGCCCGAACTGTATGACCCGCTCGGTCAGCCGGACCAGGTCGTCCTCAGGGATGGTGATAAATCCCCGGGAGATTTCGACAATGTCAAACCCGAGCATCCGGCACTCTTCTAAATATTGGTCCACCATGTCGGGGCCGTAGCGCAAGACAGTCTCGATGAAGCCGCCGGTGGAGACCCGGACGTCGTACTCGTGGCATAGGTCGATCATCTCCTTCACGGCCCGGCGGGGCATCAGGACAAAGGAGCCCCCGGCGAACTTCAAGATATCCACGTATTCGCCGACGGTGGAAAGGATGTCTTCCAGGTAGCGGCGACCCATGGGGGTGTAGTAGGGTCCCCGAATCTCGGTTATGCCCCGGGTTCGGGGCTTGCGCTGGCGGCGGTTGATTGGGATGAACTCACAACATCGGCCGGAAAGCTTGACGTCCATGGCCGGTACCTCCCCGCTAAAGGAATAGCCACACCAGGAGCTTACCACGGGCCGGGCCCCGGGGCGCAACCGTGTTTTGCTGCCCTGCTCAGGCGGCGCTCATACCCCCGTCGATGACAAAGACCTGGCCGGTGATGTAGCTTGAGGCTTCGGAGGCCAGAAACACCGCCAGGCCCTTAAGCTCATGGGGCTCGCCGATGCGGCCAAGTGGGGTAAGGGCCCGGATCTTATCCCCGGCTCGCTCGATCACCGGTTTTGAAAGCCTGGTGTTGAAAAACCCGGGCGCAATCACGTTTACCCTGACCCCTTTCGGCCCCCACTTGACGGCCAGGTCCCGGCTCAGGGCAATTATGCCCCCTTTGGAGGCGGCATAGCCCGTGGCCGAAAGGATCTCCTCGGCCGTGCCCAGGAGGCCAGCCACCGAGGCCACGTTGATGATGCTGCCCGAGCCCCGGGCCAGCATGTGGCCGCCCACCGCCCGGCAGGTGTAATACGTGCCGTTCACGTTTACGTCGATAACCCACTTCCACCGGTCCAAGGGCATCTCCAGCACCGGCGCCCCCCAGGAGACCCCGTGGCAGTTGACCAGGATGTCGACCTGACCGAAGCGGTCCAGGGCGGCCTGAACCAGCCGCTCGACCTGCTGTGGGTCGCTGACATCGGCCGGGATGGCCAGGCATTCAAAGCCCCGGTCGGCAAATTCTTGGGCCGTGGGCTCCAGCCACTCGGTGCGCCGGGAGGTGATGGCCAGCTTAGCCCCGGCCTCAGCCAGGCCCTCGGCCATGGCCTTGCCGAGGCCCCGGGAACCGCCGGTAACCAGGGCAACCTTACCTGTAAGGTCAAAAAGCTCCCGGATGTGCACGTCTTAGACCTCCGTCCGCTCGGCTTTTTTGGAGATGGCTGCCAGGCAGATAAACTCGTAGGCGATGTTGGCCGCCAGCAGGGCCGTAATCTCACCGTGGTCGTACGGGGGTGACACCTCCACCAGGTCGAAGCCCACGAATGGCAGGCCGGCCAGCCCCCGGATCAGCCGCAGAATCTCCCGGGGCGTCAAGCCCCCGGCCTCGGGGGTGCCCGTTCCCGGGGCGAAGGCCGGGTCGACCACGTCGATGTCGAAGGATAGATAAGCTGAACCCTGCACCCGGCGGCGGATGGCCCGGACCACCTCATCCACCCCGTAAGCCTCGATGGTGCTGAGGGGTATCATCTCCAGCCCGAGCCTGCGGGGAAGCTCGTAGTCCTCCGGCCCGAAGACCGGGCCGTGCATCCCCACCTGAATAGAAGCTTCCGGTCGGATGAGTCCCTCCTCGATGGCCCGGCGGAAGGTGGTGCCGTGGCTGTATTTGCGGCCGTAATATTCGTCCCAGAGGTCGGTGTGGGCGTCAATGTGGACCAAGGCCACGGGGCCGTAGCGGGCGGCCACCGCCCGCAGGACGGGTAGGGTCACCGAGTGGTCGCCGCCCAGACAGAGGGGGATGACCCCAAGCTCCAGGATGGGTTTAAGGGCGGCCTCGACCTTCCCGAACGTATCTTCCAGGTAAGTGGGGACTACGGGCAGGTCGCCGCCGTCGACCACGGCGAGGCGGTCGAAGGGGGCCACCTTGAGGGCCGGGTTATAGTCCCGGAGCATCACCGAAAGCTCCCGGATCTTGCGGGGACCAAACCTTGGGCCGGGTCGGAAGGTGGTTCCCCCATCAAAGGGTATCCCGAGGACGGCCAGGTCAACCCCGGTAAAATCCTCCCGGTAAGGGAGCCGGGCGAAGGTGAGCGGCCCGGCGAATCGTGGAACCTTCAGGGGGTCGATGGGCTTAGGATGACCAGTCACCGAAGAGGTCCTTTTCCAAGTCCGGGGGGCCGGTCTGGTCGACCCTGAGGCCCCGGTAGAGGCTCTCGTCGTAATCCCGCACCCGGATGGGGGTGGGAATAGGCACGGCGTGGCCCAGGACCAGGGCCTGCTGGCGGGTATCGAGTCGGGCCAGCAGCGTTCGAAGCTCTGACCGCCCCGCCACCCCGGTAAGCACGCTTTCGAGGTCCCTTTCGTTGTCCAATGAGCAGATGAACCGGGTCCCCAGCTGAGACATCACCTCCTCGTCGATGCCGGAAGGCCGCTGGTCCACCACCAGCAGGGTCACATTATATTTTCGCATCTCCCGGGCGATGGTACCGAAGATGGTGTGCTGGGCCACCGCCGGGGACAGAAACTTGTGGGCCTCCTCAATGACCACTACCAGGGGCTTGGGGTCGTCCCCGAATCCGCCCAGGAATTTCTCTTTGGCCGTCACGTAGTCCCGGTGGATCCGCCGGGTAAGGACGTTGGCCACCAGCATGTAGGCGAGCAGGTCGTTGGTCCGGCCGAACTCCAACACCACGCTCCGCCCCTGCTTAAGATAATTCAGCATAAGCTCCACCGCCCGGCTGTCGGCCTCCGGCTTGAGGAAGGCGAGGCGTTTAAGGCGCCCCAGGGACTGATAAAGGGCGGCGACCACGCCCAAGTTAAAGCCGAGGTCTTTAGCCAGTTCTTCCCGCGCCGCCGGCCCTTCAAGGCTTAAAAATTCCCTTAGCCAGTTTTGCCCGTAGTACCGTTCCAGGGCCGCCATCAGGTCCGGGGCTCGGCTGGAAAGGTGCAAGGGTTCGGCCAGCAAGAGGAGGTCGTCGATTTCCAGCTCGTTGTAGCCGATTTCGACGACGCTGTCGTAGCGAACGTCCCGGCGCCGAGAACTCTCCTCATCCAGGGTAAAGACTACCACCGACGACCCGTAAAGCTGTCTTAAGCCCTTCACTTCCACCCGCCGCTCCTTATCTTCGGCCTTCCAGCCGTATTCGTTGTGCATGTCGAAGACCAGGACGGAGGCGAGGCCGCTGCGGATGATGCCCAACAGGAGCAAGCGGGTGAGAAAGCTCTTACCCGTGCCGCTCTTGCCGAAGACGCCGTTACTGCGCTCCACCAGCCGCCGGATGTCGATGCAGAGGGGGACCTCCGGCATCTCCAGCGGGGAGCCCACCTGAAAGTTATGGGCCTGCCGCTCGTCGCCGTAGACGGTCCTGAGGTCGTCGGCGGTGGCCTCGTAGACGGGGGCGAAGTGTACGGGCACCGTCTTGACCGGTTCCGGCGGTTCCTCTGGCGTGGGCGGCAGGACCAGGGTCGGCAGGACCTGCAGCACCCCGTAGGTGGCGATGCCCCCCATCACCCGGGCGATAAAGGGGTCGTCGTAGTCGGGGGGCACGCTGGCCACCTGGTCGCTCACGCTCTTGAGCCTTACGTCCGTTACTAGGCAGAGAAACCGGCGCCGGTTGCCTTCGACAGTGACGAACCGGCCGATGCCCATCTCCTCCACCGAGACTTCGGCATCCAGCCGAACCTCCAGCCCGCCGGAAACAGAGCCCCCAACCACCCGCCCGATCCGGCGGGGGGCGGGGGGAAGGGGGCCTGAGCCGTCACGCCTCATGCCTGAGCCTCCGCAAAAGGAGCTGAAGGCGGGTTGGGTTCGGGGCTAGCAGCCGGGCCAGCTCCCGCCCAACCCGGACCAGAAACTCCTCGGGCTCCGGCCGAAACCCGGCGGCCCGCCGGATGGCGGCCGCAACCAGCTCGTCGACCGGGGCCGGGAAGGTCTGCTCCAGCAGAAGGGCCAAAAAGTCCAGCCGTTCGGTAAAGTTGAGGGCCTCTTGCGGGGTGCACAGGTAGGCGAAGTCGTGGATCCGGGGTGGGGATGGGGGTAGGGTCTGGCGGACGGCCCCATTTTCGGCGTAGCCGACGGTAATAGCCTCAAACTCCGTCCGGAAAAGCTGGGTGAGGTGGGGATTTTTATTAAAGATTTCTTCGGGGTCAACCTCTTCCCGGCCCCGGGCCACCGGCCGACGGCCCGGGTCGATGCTCGCCGTGCGCACCATCCCCACCAGCCCGAAGACCGGCCGCTCCGGGGGGCCCGTCCGCACCAGGCTGCCCAGGGGCGGCGCTCCGTGTAGGTCGTAGCAGTGGACCACAAACCGAGACGTGGCGGTCTCGATGACCTCTCCGACTCTGAGGGCCGTCATATTTTCGCCAGGGCCTGCTCCAGGTCCGCGATGATGTCCTCCGGGTCCTCAATGCCCACCGACATCCGGATTAGGCCGTCGGTTATCCCTAAACTTCGGCGCTCCTCGGGCCCGAGGTACCGGTGGGAACTGATGGGAGGGTAGAGGACCTCGGTGAAGACGTCCCCCAGGGTCGGGGCCGGCCGGCAGAGGCGCAGCCGGTCGATGAAACCCATGGCCTGCTCCCGGGTTCCGTCCCGCAGTTCGAAGGCCACCATCCCCCCGAAGCGGCCACCGAAGAGCTTCCGGGCCACCCGGTGGTCCGGGTGGTCGAGCCGGCCGGGGTAGTAAACCCGGCCGATTTTCGGGTTGGTCCCTAGCCATTCGGCCACCCGGGCGGCGTTGGCGCAATGGCGCTCCATCCGCAGGTGTAAGGTTCGGATGCCCCGGAGGATGAGCCAAGCCTCGAAGGGCCCGAGGACCGAGCCCACCAGCCGGACGATGGTCCGCAGGGCCGGCTCCAGCTCCGGCCCGGCAACCACCACCCCGCCCATTACGTCCCCGTGGCCGGCCAGGTATTTGGTGGCCGAATGCACCACCAGGTCGGCCCCGGCTTCCAGGGGCCGATAAAGATACGGGCTTACAAACGTGGCGTCCACGATAACCCTGGCCCCGTGGCGGTGCCCAAGCTCGGCCAGGGCCGGAACGTCCAGAACCCGCAGGACGGGGTTAGTCACGACCTCGAAAAATATCCCTTTGGGCCGGTCGGCCGCCAGCAGCCTTTCGGCACCGGCCAAGTCGGTCAGGTCGACGAACCGGACCTGAACCCCCATCGGGGCAAAGAAGGTGAGCAAGAGATCCCGGGTGGCCCCGTAGATGTCCCGGGCCGCCAGCACCAGGTGGCCGGGGGAGAGCTCCAGGGCCAGCAGGGCGGCGTGAACGGCCGCCATCCCCGAGCTGAAGGCGACGGCGGCGGTCCCACCCTCCAGGTCGGCCACCGCCCGCTCCAGGGCGGCCACGGTGGGGTTGGCGTTGCGGGTGTAAACGAAGCCGGGGCGTTCCCCGGAAAAGACGGCGTCCAGGTCGGCCTGAGTGGGGTAGTAAAAGGCGCTGGCGGCGTAGATAGGGAAGGTCGAGGGCCGAAAGTCCCCCGCCGGGGTCTCCTGCCCCCCACCGCTGTGGACAGCACGGGTGCCAAAACCGGGCGAACGGTCTTCAACCATTGCTAGCCGATGCTAGCACACCAGTTCGGTAAAATGCAACTAGGGCTTAATCCGCCCAGAGGACCAGCCCCCGGCTTCCATCCACCCGGACCCGGCAGCCGTCGGCCAGCCGCCGGGTGGCATCCTGCACCCCCATCACCGCCGGAAGGCCATACTCCCGGGCCACAATGGCGGCGTGGGAGGCCGACCCGCCCATCTCGACGACCACCGCCGCGGCCCGCCGGAAAAGGGGCGTCCAGGCCGGGTTAGTGTCTGGGGTCACCAGCACATCCCCCGCCAGCTCGCCCCACCTTAGCAGGCGGGGGTCTACCAGTGGGATGGCCCCCAGTTCGGCCAGCTTCGCCTTCCGCCGAAGGGCCGTCTGCCGGAGGCTTGCAGCCACTGCAGGAGAGGGCAGCCGGCGGCCTATCTTACCCCGCCGAAATCGGCCGGCACCAGTCGCTGTACGACCACGGCCATCCGGGCCGTCCGTTGGTCGATGCCCAGCCGGTCGCGGTAGGGGACGGCCCGGTCGGTCCAGAGGGAGGCCCAGCAGGCCCGGACGGCCCCCAGCTGGGTTCAACATATTTAAATTAAGACCCAATACAGCCAGAACCCTAGCGATGGTGGGGCTGAGCGCCGCCCGCGACCGCTGGGAGCAGGGGCCGTTGGGCGCCCAACCTACCGGCCCCCTTGGGTGGGGCCGGTCAGACATTTCCGGCTTTGAAGGCAGGCCGCGTGGGCCCCGGCCGTGCGCCCGCGCAACAAGACTAGTATTTTACTATGGTAGTGCCTTGAAAATAACCGGAGAGCCCTGGGGGCCGACGACCCGACTAGCCTTTAATAACGGCGATGGGCCGGAGCTTGGCCACCTTCCGGGATATGCCGGCATTGTGGCAGACGTTTACCACCTCGACGACGTCCTTGTAGGCCTCGGAGGCCTCCTCGGCCAGGAGGGCCCGGTTCTGGACCCGGACGACAATGCCCTTTTTGGCCAGCTCCGCCACCAGGTCGACCCCCTTGAGCATCTTCTTGGCGGCCGTCCGGCTCTGCACCCGCCCGGCACCGTGGGCCGTGGAGCCCCAGCTCTGGCGTATGGCGTCCTCGGTCCCGACCAGCACGTAGGAGTAGCGGCCCATATCCCCCGGGATGAGGACCGGCTGGCCGATCTCCCGGTACCGGGCCGGAATGGCCGGATGCCCCGGCGGGAAGGCCCGGGTCGCCCCCTTGCGGTGGACGCACAGGGTAAGTACCTTGCCGTCCACCTCGTACTCTTCGATCTTGGCGATGTTGTGGGCCACGTCGTAGACCATGTGCATGCCCAGCCGCTCAGGGGTAGATTCAAAGACTTTGGCAAAGGAGTACCGCGTCCAGTAGGCGATCAGCTGACGATTGGCCCAGGCGAAGTTAGCCGCGCCCCGCATGGCAGCCAGGTAGTCCTGACCCTCCGGCGACCGCAAGGGGGCGCAGGCAAGCTGCCGGTCGGGCAGCCGGATTTCATACTTGGCCAGGACCTTGTCCATCACCCGGAGGTAGTCTTCGCACACCTGGTAGCCTAGGCCCCGGGAGCCGCAGTGAATGAACACCGTCACCTGGCCCGTCTGTTCGATACCCATCACCCGGGCGGCCTCGGGGTCGTAGATCTCCTCGACAGCCTGGACCTCCAGGAAGTGGTTGCCTGAGCCGAGGGTTCCCAGCTGGGAGGCCCCCCGCTCCTTGGCGTGGTGGCTTACCTTGTCGGGGTCGGCCCCCGGGATAGCCCCCCCCTCCTCGGTGACCTCCAGGTCGGAGGCCCAGCCGTACCCCCTTTCCACCATCCAGCGGGCCCCCTGAACCAGAATCTGGTCGATCTCTTTGACCGAAACCTTTATCTTCCCCTCAGCCCCGACGCCAGAAGGGACGTTCTTAAAAAGCTCGTCGGCAAGCCGTTCGATTCGGGGCCGGACGTCCGCCTCCGTCAAGTTGGTTCGGAGCATCCGCACCCCGCAGTTAATGTCGAAGCCGATCCCACCGGGTGAGATGACCCCGTCATCCACCCGCATCGCCGCAACCCCGCCCACCGGGAAGCCATAGCCCCAGTGGATATCGGGCATAGCCAGGGAGTATTTGACGATCCCGGGCAGGGTTGCCACGTTGGCCACCTGCTCCAGGGCCTGGTCCCGCCGGATATGCTCGATTAAGGCCTCGTCGGCAATTACCAGGCCCGGAACCCGCATCCCGGGCTTGTAGGTCTGGGGAATCTCCCAGTGGTAGTCGTCGATTCGCCGAAGCGGGCCTTCCCACCGTCCGGTCATAGCCTTCCCCCCTATTTAGACATCTAAAATAACCTGAACCTCCGCCCGACCATCCAGGGACTGGACCTTGAGCCCATGGTAAGTGGCCGCCTTGACCTCGAGGCCGAAGGAATGGCGAGCCGGGTCCACCGGCTCGCCGTAGGCGGTTGCCCGGAGCCGCCATTCAGCTCCGTCTTTCGGAGGCTCGATGTTGACCTCGAACCGACCGAAGACGGCGTGGTCTACCGTGGCCAGGTAAAGTAAGCTGTTAAGCCATTCCACCAGCAGGGCTTCCGGGTCCGGGGCGGAGACCTCAACCTCCCGCACCAGGGTTTCGCCCACTGGGCCGGTCTCGTACATGACGGCGAACATACCCCGGGCGGCCTCGGCGAAGGCCTCGGCCAGGTCTCTGCCCCAGGCCCGAACCCCGATTTCCGCCGTGTGGTCCAGGAACTCAAAACCCATTCCCGGTGTTAATTATAACCCGGGGCCGCGTCGCTGGCCGCCGGCCGGGACCTTCGGGTATAATCAGCTACCATGGCGCGTTATAAGCTCGTGACTTTCGACGTCTACGCCGCCCTCTTCGACCTGGAAGGGAGCATGGTACCGGAGGTCCGGGCGGCCCTGCCCCCGGCCGACGTCGACCCCCTGGCCTTCTTCCGCCTCTGGCGGACCAAACAGTTGGAGTTCGCCCTCATCAGCAACTCCCTGGGTCGGGGCCACTTGAAGTTCCACTACCTTACGGAGCAGGCCCTGAACTACGCCTTAAAGCGCTTCGGCGTCGACCTTCCGGCCGAAACCCGGGCTCGCCTGGTGGCCGCCTGGAACCGGCTCAGGCCCTGGCCCGAGGCCGGCCAGGTGCTGGCCGGGGTGAAGGACCGGGGCTGCCTTACGGCCCTGCTCTCCAACGGGGACGAGGCGATGCTCCGGGAGCTGGCCAAACAGCTGCCGGTAGGTGTGGATTATATCTTTGCGGCCGACCAGGCCGGCTTCTACAAGCCCCACCCGGCCATTTACGAGCTGCCCCTCAAGACCCTGGGCCTGGACCGCTCGGAGGTCCTCCATGTAGCCGGGTCGGCCAGCGACGTGATGGGGGCGCGGTCCTTCGGCCTGCCCTGCGCCTGGTCGAACCGGACCCGGGACTTCGTGCTGGAACCGGAGCTCGGCCCCGACTTCGAGTTTTCCGACCTGACGGGTGTCCTGGGCCTGCTCTAGCCGACAAGGACCGTCGGCAATCCGGCCCGGCGGGCCCGTCGGTTAAAGGCCGCCAGCTCCGTCCGGTAAAGGCGCTCCAGCTCCCGCAGGTGCCGGCGGATCCGGCCCCAAAGGTCCCGGAGGGTCGCCCGGTGCTGCCGGGCGGGGGCGTAGTCGGCAGAATCGATGAAGGTAGCGAGGGCGGCCAGCCGGAAGTTCAGGGCGCTAGGCGGTGCCAGTGGGCTGTCGGCGTCCTCCCGCCAGAGTTCGGCCTCGATGGCCCGCAGTTTCTCGGCTAGCTCCCGGGCGGCCAGGGCGAGCTCGGCTGCCCCGGTCCGCTCTTGGAGCCGCCGGCTCAATTCCTCCAGCTGGCGACGCACGTCCCGGCAGCGGAGTACGGCCTGATGGGTCTCCGAGACCCGGTCTCGGACCTCCAGAAGCAACCGGAACTGGGCCTCCAGGTCCCGCCGGCTGGCCCTAACCCGGGGGTCCTTGACGATTTCGAAGGGCTGGGTGAGGGTGAGGTCGCCGACCTTGAGCTGGACTTGGTAGGTTCCGGGCGGGGCCACTGGACCGAGCAGGAGGTTTATCCGGGGTGGGTTGAAGGTCGCCCGGTCCTCGGGAATGGCCACGGCATCCGGGTACCGCATGTCCCAGACGAACCGGTTAAGGCCGGCCTCGGCCGTAACCCGCGGCTCCTCCTTCCGGGGGGGCTCGCCCGGCCTGGGCTTCTCCGGCTCCCGGCTCGTGAAGGTCTTTATGACCTTTCCGGCTGCATCCAAAAACGTTAAAGTAACCTCCCCGTCGGGCTTTTCTTTGAAATAATAGGTCACGATTACGCCGTCGGGCGGGTTTTTGCCGGCGTCCAGGTAGACCTCTTCGGTTCGGCCGTCTGGCTTTTTTACGACCTTGTAGGTGGTAACCACCGGTCCGGCCATCCGGTAGTTCTTCTGGCCGACCAAGGGCCGGTTGCCGAACCCTCGGTAGGTTTTAAACCGAACGGTTGGCCGGGGCCTGAAGAGGTAAGTTGGGCCGGAAAGGACCTCCGCCCCGAGCTGGCGGAGGGGAGTTATGTCGTCCAGAATCCAGAAGCCCCGGCCATGGGTGGCCACGATGAGGTCGTCGTCCTTGATGACCAGGTCGTAGATAGGCACCACTGGCAGGTTGGCCCCGTGGAAGCGGACCCAGTTCTCCCCGTCGTCGAAGGAGACGTAGAGGCCGGTTTCGGTGCCGGCAAAGAGCAGGCCCCGCCGGACGGGGTCTTCCCGGATGCACCGGGTGAAGTCATGGTCGGGGATGCCCCCGATGATTTTTGTCCAGGTCCGGCCGTAGTCATTGGTCTTGTAAAGATAGGGCCGGAAGTCGTCCAGCTTGTACCGGGTGGCCGCCACGTAGACGGTGGCGGGGTCGTGGGGGGAGCATTCCACCATGCTGATGAGGGTCCATTCGGGCAGGTCGGGCGGGGTCACATTCTGCCAGGTCTTACCACCGTCCCGGGACAGGTGAATCAGGCCGTCATCAGAACCTGCCCAGAAGACCCCAGGCTCATGGGGGGATTCGGCGAAGGCGAAGATGGTACAGTAGACCTCGGCCCCGGTGTTGTCTCGGGTAATGGGTCCCCCCGAAGGCTCCAGCTTGGTGGGGTCGTTGCGGGTGAGGTCCGGGCTGATCACCTCCCAGCTGGAGCCCAGGTCCCGGGACCGGAAGACTACATTGGCCGTAACGTAGAGGGTGTTGGGGTCATGGGGGGAGAAGAGGATGGGGAAGGTCCACTGGAACCGATATTTTAAGTCCTTGGCCCCGACTCCCATCCCAGTAGCCTCGGGCCAGACGGTAATGTTGCGCTCCTGGCAGGTCCGCCGGTCGTAGAGGATGAGCCGGCCGTTGCCGAGGCCGCTGCCAATGGCCCCCCCGACCACGATGTTGGGGTCGTCGGGCTTTACGGCGATGTAACCGCTTTCGCCTCCGCCCGGCTTGTACCATTCGGTCTGGGTTATCGCTCCGGTTACCGACCGGCTGGGGATGCTGATGGCGGTGTTATCCTGCTGTGAGCCGTAGACACGGTAGGGGAACTGGTTGTCGGTGGTCACGTGGTACATCTGGGCGGTGGGCTGGTTGTCGATGGGGGTCCAAGAGAGGCCCCCGTCGAAGGTGACGCTGGCGCCACCGTCGTGACCCAGGATCATCCGCTTAGGGTTGCTGGGGTCAATCCAGAGGTCGTGGTGGTCGCCGTGGGGCGAGGCCATGGTGTTGAAGGTGCGGCCGCCGTCGACGGATTTCCACAGTTCGATGTTTAAAACATAGACGGTTTCGGGGTCCTGGGGGTCGGCCACAATGTGCTGGTAGTACCAGGCCCGGCGGCGCAGGTCCCCTTGCTCGCTCAGCCGTTCCCAGGTGGCGCCCCCGTCGTCGGACCGGAAGACGGCCCCGTCCACGGCTTCGACGATGGCCCAGACTCGCTCTGGGCGGGCCGCCGAAATGGCCAGGCCGATGCGCCCCTTCAGGCCAGTGGGGAGACCGGGGTTGTTCGTAAGTTCAACCCACGTATTCCCGCCGTCGGTAGATTTAAAAATCCCGCTTCCCGGGCCGCCGCTGGTCAGGTTCCAGAAGGTTCGACGGGCCTCCCAGAAGGCCGCGTAGAGGATGCGGGGGTTCGTGGGATCCATGATCAGGTCGATGGCCCCGGCATCCGGACCCCTGTAGAGAATTCGTTCCCAGGTCTTCCCGCCGTCGGTGGAGCGGAAGATGCCCCGCTCCTCGTTGGGGCCGAAGGCGTGGCCCAGGGCCGCCACGTAGACGACGTCCGGGTTGGCCGGGTGGATTCGTATTCGGGCGATGTGGCGGGTGTCCGAAAGGCCCAGGTGAACCCAGGTTTTCCCGCCGTCGGCGGACTTATACACCCCGTCCCCGTGGGAGACGTTGCCCCGGATGCAGCATTCGCCCATCCCCACGTAGACGACGTTCGGGTCCGACTTGGCCACCGCAATGGCCCCCACCGCGGCGGTGTTGAAATAGCCGTCGGAGACGCACTCCCAAGTGAGGCCGCCGTCGGTAGTTTTCCAGACGCCCCCGGCGCAGGCCCCGAAATAGAATGTGAGGGGATCGGTGGGGTGGCCGGCCACCGCCACTACCCGACCGCCCCGGTATGGTCCGATGCACCGCCATTCTAAGCCTTTGAAAAGGGTGGGGTCGACTTTGGGCATTTTCCACCTCCAGCCGGTCTTTTCTTAGCCGACAACTTCGCGGAATACCCGCAGGAAGTTAAGGCCGAGCAGCTTTCTAAGCTCGTCCTCGTTAAACCCCCTCCGGGCGAGGGTAACGGTGATGTTGGGCCAATCGGCCAAGGTCTCGTAACCGCGGAGCCGGTACTCCGGGGTGAGCCGGTGCTCCTCCCGGCGGAAACCCGACCAGTCGAAGGTATCCGGCCGGCGCATGGGCATCTCCGGCGGCCACTCGATGAGGGATTCGGTGCCCGGGCCGGGCCCGGCCTTGTCGGTGCCGATGCCCACGTGGTCGATGCCGCAGACCCGGACCAGGTGCTCGACGTGGTCGGCAAAGTTCTCCAGGGTCGCTTCCGGGCTGGTGCTGATAAAGCCCGGC
Source organism: Chloroflexota bacterium (assembly GCA_040289115.1). GTDB lineage: Bacteria > Chloroflexota > Dehalococcoidia > JAUQQI01 > JAUQQI01 > JAUQQI01. The sequence goes on along the minus strand of PSKS01000043.1, from coordinate 6,118 downwards.
ACAACCACCACCCCGAAGTACCCGCCCCGGTCGGCGATGGCCTTGGCCAGCTCGTCGCTCTTGCCACGGTCGTGGTAGGCCACAGCCTTGGCGGCCGAGTGGGAGACGACGATGGGTGCCGTCGATACCTTGAGGGCATCCCAGCCCACCTGCTCGCTGCAATGGCTCACATCCACCAGGACCCCCAGCTCGTTGAGGCGGCGGACTACCTCCCGGCCGAAGTAGGTGAGGCCGCCCTGGTAGGCTTCGGTGCAGCCGTCCCCGACCAGATTCTGGAGGTTGTAGGTTAGCTGAACCATCCGCACCCCCAGGTTGTAAAAGAGGTCGATTCGGTCCAGGTCGTCCGCAAAGGCGATGGTGTCCTGGAAGTCCAGGATAATGCCGTGCTTGCCTTCCCGGTGAACTCGTTCAATGTCGGCGGCCTTTTTAACGATGGTCACCTCACCGTTGAGGGCCTCGGTAATGGCATAGGCCTGGGCGATGCGCCGCACAGCCCGCTCGAAGGCCTGGCTAATCGGCCCGGGGCCGGAGTAGGTGCCGCAAGCCACGGTGACCCCCGACTTTTTCCATAGGTCCAGGTACCGGCGCCGGACCTCATCTGAGGTTTGGACCTCCCGGCAGGCCATCGCCTCCAGGATGGGCTGAACCTCCTCCCGGGAGCGCCCCTGCCGGGCGAACTCCTGGAGGGCCTGACGCATCCGCTCGGTAAAGACCATCCCGTAAGTGATAGGCGGTTGCTGGGTGTCGATGACGAGGGCCTCGTAGTGGAGCTGACGGGCCTCATCAGGGGTAAGGGCTGGTTGTGAACGCCAGACCATTTTGTGCCTCCTTTCTTGGGCCTTCAGGCGGTTCGCTGAAGTTTACTCGGCCGGCCTTAAAGTTCGCAAGCGCCCGCAACCCAGGTCGGTTCGGGCCGATGGGCTATACTGGAAACTGTGGGGGGCCTTAAAGCGGCTTGGAATTCTGATTTGAGGGAGAAACCGACGTGTGGGTTATTGTCCTGTTGCTGGTCCTGGGGGCACTTCTGAGTCTTTACTTCCTGGTCGTTCTGGTGGGGGCGGTGCTGGCCCTGCTGCCCTGGCTTGTCGTGGGCCTAATTGCTGGCTGGGTGGCTGATAAGCTTATGGGCGACCGGTACGGCCTGCTGGGGGACCTGCTCATCGGCCTGGCCGGCTCCCTCATCGGCACGGCCCTCTATATACTCCTCACAGGCCACCGTCCGGGCGGGCCGCTCGGTATCACCCACTTGGTCATGGCCGTAATCGGGGCGGTGCTCCTGCTGGCGGTGATGGGGGCCATCGGCCGCCGCCAGGCCGCCTGAGGGCCGCCTTCAGTTCAGCGGCCGTTACCGGCCGCCCGCCGGAAGCGCTCGGGAGCTTCTTTAAACTCACGCTGACAGACCTCCGAGCAGAAATGGTACTTTTTCCCGGCGTGCTCGGCCGAAAGGGCCGTTTCGGGTTCCAGGCGGCGGCCGCACACTGGGTCCCGCAGTTCGTCGGGGAGGCCCACCTTGGCCGCTGGGGAGACCTCCGGGGGGCGGACGCCTAAGAGGTCGGCGGCCAGCCGCAGTTCGTCGGCGATGAGCCGGGGCAGTAGGAAATGTCGGCGTACATGCTCCCGGCCCCGGGCCCCAAAGGCCCGGGCCTCCTCCGGATGCCGCAAAAGCCAGACGATCCGCTCGGCGCATTCCTCCACGGTGGTTACTAGGAAGCCGCTCACCCCATCCTGGACCTGAAGGGGAATTCCGCCGGCCCGCCCGGCGACCACCGGGGTTCCCTTCCAGAGGGACTCAGAAACCACCAGGCCGAATCCTTCCCGGATAGACTTTTGCAAAACCACCTGCGAGAGCCGCTGGAAGGCGTTGACTTCGACGTTGCTTACCCCCGTTAGATTGGTGAAAATTTGGATTCCGGGGTCGCCACTGGCGGTCTGGCGGACCTGGCGGTAAATCTCCCAGCCCTCAGGGTCGTCCAGGGCCATGGAGCCGACCAGGGCCAGCTGCAAGTCGGGGATCTCCTCACTGGCCAGCCGGTAGGCGGCGATCACCCCCAGTGGATCCTTCCAGGGATCGAAACGGCTCACCTGGGTGATCAGCGGTCGGCCCAAGTCTACCCCGATCCACTCCAGAATGCGGCGGGCAAGGCCAAGGTCGAGCTGGATGTTCTTGGGGCTTTCCGGGTCGATGGCCGGGGGTATTATCTCCACCCGGTCGATGGGAAAGTCCGGGGGAACAAAGGCCCCCAGGGTGAAGACGGCCGCGTCATAGTCGGCCACGTAGGGCCGCAGAAAGGCCCAGACCTGGGGATTAGGCTCGGAGGTGTCGATGTGACAGCGCCAGACCCACTTGGCCCGGCCAGGGCCGCGAAAGTGCCGGAGGCCAAGGGGCTGGGGGTCATGGACGAAGATTATGTCGTAGTTGTCTTCAAGAAACTGGGCGCTGCGCATGGAGTGGGCCAGGTAAACCTCCTGCTCGGTGGGGGTAAGCTCCCGTTTGGCGCCCTGCAGGCCGTTGTGGATGGCCTTCGTTACCCGGAAAAAGCTTTCGTCGCCGGTGATCACCTGCCAGTCAGCCATGAGCCCGAGGTCCCTGAGGATAGGGATCTCTGACCGCAGCAGTTCGGCAACGCCCCCGCCGTAGGGAGTAGCATTCAGGTGCAGGACCCGAACACCCCGCAGATGGGCGGCCAGGTCCCGGAGCTGTGCGATAAGCTCGGGCCCGACGCTCGCTTCGTAGATGGAAACCGACTGCCGTCCGACGTCGATGCGCTCTAGCATGGCCCCCTCCGAACCCGGTCCCGTCCGGGAAACTTGGTGAGGTCCGCTCCCAATGTTATAATAGGGCGCCCCAAGGCGGGTCTTCCTTAAGCGCCCAGTGTACGGCGGGCCGGGACCACCACGCAATCAGGAGGGCCTCCGCCGCCACCCCCAGCGCCCAGGCCAGGGTTCCAAAGGCCGCCCCAGGGAGGCGGAAAAGGGTCGGCCCTAGGAAAACCACTGCCCCGACGACCCTTAGTGGGGCCAGCACGGCCCAGGCGATGGACTTCGGCCGGACGAAGCGAACCATGAGGTCCTGGCGGAAGCGGCGCAGACCAACGAGGTGCGGCCACAGCACCAGGAACCGGACAGCCGCGGTGGCCCCTTGGGCAACCTCGGGCGGGAGCCCGAACCTGTGGTGGAGGAGCCAGTCGACGGCGGGGGTAAAGTCAGTAAAATAAAGCCTGCCAGAGCCAGGCCGGCAGCCGCCATAAAGAGGCCGAAGGCGAAAAAGCTCTGGCAGTCCCGGGCCAGGGCGATGCTCCCCGTTAGCATTGAGATGCTGGCACTTTCGACCAAGACGGCCAGCCAGCTCGGGCAGGCGGCTCAGGCCGGCCGCCGCCAGGCCTCCCAGCTTCATTACGGAGGCGCTAAAGGCCAGGGGGCGGAGATAAGGATAAACTTCGGGTAGGGCGGCTCGGCGGGCGCGGGCGGCTGGGCCGCCTGACTACTGCCCATCTTCCTCCCGCTCGACCTGACGCACAACCTGCTGAATGGTGTCGGGGGCAAAGCCCCGGCGGGCCAGCTGGCCCCAGAGCCGGCGGCGCCGCTCTTCCGGGGGCAGACTGCCGAGGCGCCGCCGCAGGACCCGGGCCACCTTTAGGGCCGATTCGGCCTCGTTGAAGTCGGCCAGCACCTCGCTGACGGTTTCTTGGGAAAGGCCCTTGTGCCGGAGCTCGGCCCGGAGCAGGTACTCGCCCCGGGGACTTAGGGCTTGGCGGCTTTCCCGCCAGAAGCGGCCGAAGGCCAGGTCGTCAAGAAGCCCCTGGGCCCGGAGCTTTTCCAGGGCGGCCTCGGTCGTGGCCGGGTCGAAGCCCTTTTGGAGAAGGCGGCTTCGGATTTCCCCTTCGGACCGGGGCCGGTAAGTTAAAAGGCGATAGGCGGCCGATAAGGCCCGCTCCAGGGCCGACTGCTGCTCCAGTTGGGCGGCCTCGGATTCCGACAGGACCTTGCCGACGGCGATGGCGTGCTGGTGGACGGTGACGGGGTCCAGGCTAAAGGCGAAACGGCCGTCGAGGAAGACCCTAACAACGGAACCCGACCGGGTTTCGACGGTTTCAAGGCCGGTGACCGTTGGCATCCCGCTCCATTATATCCCAAGGGATTCGGCCGGGCGCTAAAATTCCGTGGGGGCAGCGATGGGGCCCGGTCGGACTGGTTACTGGCAAACCTGTCTGGTGCTCGTTGTTGGCTTTAGCCTCTGCGCTGGCCTGTTCAGCTTAACCATCCCCGTCTTCGAGGCACCGGACGAGCCTTCGCACACGGCGGTGGCCAGGTATATCCTGGCCCATGGGGGTCTGCCGGTCCAGACCCGCGACTCCCCCCTAGGCCAGGAAGCGAGTCAGCCGCCCCTTTATTACCTTCTAGGGGCTGCCTTATTTGCCCTGTCGCCGGGGCCCGACCTGGGTTGGTCAAACATACCCCTTCCGGCGGGAGCTTACCTGCTGGCCGACCTGCTGGGCCTGCTGGGGGTGGTCGGGCTGGTGGGCCTCGGTTGGGAGATACTGCGCCAGCGGGACCGGGTTACCGGGGCCCGGCTGGTTTTGCTGCTGGGCTGTGTAGCGACCGTAAGCTTGGCCCTCGTCTGCTGGGTGCAGATTAATGCGGCCGCCCACCAGGGCCGGCTGCTCTTCCCGGCCGCGGCGGCGGTGGGGGTAGGGCTGGGGGCGGGCTTAGGCTGGCTGGTGGGCCGGACAAGCCTTGGCCGGGTTCTCCGGGGGCCTGTCCTTGTGCCCCTGGGGTGCGGGGTACACAACTGCTGGACGTCCTATAGACAACGGTGGTTTCTTGTGGCAACATATTCGTGTGAAGCTGTCCGACTGGGCGCGCGCCAACGGCGTCTCCTACAAGACCGCCTGGCTCTGGTGGAAGAAGGGCCGGCTTCCCGTTCCGGCGCGCCAGCTGCCTTCGGGCACCATCCTGGTCGATGTGCCGGAGCGGAAGGACACGGGCGCTGTCCTGTACGCCCGGGTGTCATCCGCCGACCAGAAGGCGGACCTGGACCGGCAGGTGGCGCGGCTGGCCGCGTTTGCCGCGGAGAAGGGCATCAAGATTGCGAAGGTGGTGGCCGAGGTGGGGAGCGGGCTGAACGGCCACCGCAAGGGCTTGATCTCGGTGCTGCGTTCGCCCGAGTACGGAGCCATCATCGTCGAGCACCGGGACCGGCTGGCCCGGTTCGGGTCGGAATACATCGAAGCGGCGCTCGCCTGCAGGCCGGCGGCCGATCGTGATGGAGCCGGACGAGGGGAAGGACGACCTGGTGCAGGACATGGTCGACGTGCTGACGAGCTTCTGCGCCCGTCGCTATGGCCGCCGCTCCGCCAGGCGGCGGGCGGAAAAGGCGATCAAGGCGGCTGCGGAGCCATGATGGTGCTTCAAGCGTACCGGTTCGCCCTCGACCCTTCTCCCCGCGCCGAGCGGGCGCTAGCCTCTCATGTGGGTGCCCGGCGCTTCGCCTTCAACTGGGGCTTGGCGCTGGTGAAGGAGCGCCTGAACGCTCGCCAGAAGGGGCAGAACGTGGAGGTGCCCTGGACGCTCCCGGCCCTGCGCCGGGAGTGGAACCGGGCCAAGGAGACGGTCGCCCCGTGGTGGCGGGAGAACTCGAAGGAGGCGTACTCCTCCGGGCTGGCGGGCCTGGCCGAAGCGTTGCGGAACTGGCACGCCAGCAAAAAGGGCCGGCGCAAGGGGAAGAGGATGGGCTTCCCCCGCTTCAGGAAGAAGGGCCGGGGACGGGAGTCGGTCAGCTTCACCACCGGGGCGATCCGGGTGGACGACAAGAGCCACGTCGTCCTGCCCCGGATCGGCCGGGTGCGGACGCACGAGCCGACCACGGCGCTTCTGGAGAAGCTGAAGGCGGGGAAAGCCCGGATCCTGCGCGCCACGGTGTCCCGGGAGGGCGGCCGGTGGTTCGTGAGCTTCACCTGCGAGGTGGAGCGGGAACCCGGACAGCCGAAGCGCCCAGAAGCTGTGGTGGGGGTGGATGCCGGGCTGCGCCACCTGGCGGTTCTTTCAACCGGGGAGCGTCTGGAAAACCCCCGGCCCCTTCAAAAGGCGCTCCGCAAGATTGCCCGGCTGAACCGGCAGC
>PSKS01000042.1:0-21626 GCA_040289115.1 Chloroflexota bacterium | reverse complement strand
TCAGCTGGAAGGCGGCGTGGCTGAGCCAAACGCCGACCACGGCGTTGACGGCAACCCAGGCGGGGGCCAGACCCAGGATGTGGCGAAGGCTTGTGATGAGCTCCTTAAGCCGCCAGTGGCCAACTCCGGCCGTTATAGGGCGGTGGGTGGGGACCGTCATCAGGGCCAGGAGGCTCAGACCGTAGAGGCCAGCCACTGGCCCGAAGGCCCAGGTGTGCAAAAGGTCCCAGAGGAAGCCGGCGGCGACGACCCCGCTCCCCAGCCCGAGGACGGTGGCAGCCTCAAAGATGGCCATGACCCGGCCCCGCCGGGCCTCGTCCTCGCCGGCTTCGTCGGCCAGGATGCTTAGCATCGGCGGGGTGGAAACCCCGGCCGAGAGGCCCTGGCAGAGCTTGGCGGCGAAGACCCCGAGGAGGGCATTGGAGAGGGCCACGAAGGGGATTGCGATGATGCCGAATGCTGGGCCTAAGAGGAGGGGCCGGCGTCGGCCCCAGAGGTCGCTTAGGGTTCCGGAGATGGGAGCGCTGAGCAGCTCAGCCACGTAGAAGCCGGCAATAGCAAAGCCGAGGGACGAAGCCTTTACGTGGTGGAAGCCAGTGGCATCCAGGGCGCCGAACTTTAAATTGATCAAGGTGCCGGCGGCCGCAGCCGCCAGGCGCAGCAGATATGCCCCAACAAAAAGAAGCCCCAGGGAGTTCACCAGTTTGCCTCCGGTAGCGGCCCTTTAATTATAGCCTTTTTAAACCACGGTTTAAATCGACGTGGTTCGGGGCAGGCCCAGCAGGCTGCGGGCCATGGTGATTTCGCCCAGGTGGCTGAAGCCGTGGCAGAGGCAAACTTGCAAAATGGCTTGGCCTCCCCGAAGCTCCCCGAGGGGCTTGATGGTGAACGTCCGACCCAGGACTTCATCGTCCACCTGCTCGAGAAACTGCCGGGTGGCCAACCACACCTGCCGCATGTAGTCTTTGAAGGCTTCGGTGTCCCCGATTCGAAGGGCCTGGGCCTCGGCCAGGCTCATCCCGGTGCCCTGGATGCCCTTAGGGGGCAGGCCCAGCCTTTCCGCCCAGCCGCCTTCCATCCAGACCGTCGGCCGGCCCTGGAGAACGAACCGGATGATGTTGTCCTCGGTGCGGGCGTAGTGCCAGACGGTGAAGGCGATGTGGTTGGCCTGGGGGGCCGGCAACGCATGCCATTGCTCGGGCGTTAGGTCCTCCACTGCCCGGTCGTAGAGACCGTGAAGCCGCTCGAACTCGGCCCGAATCTGGACCAGCCAGTCGAACTTCGACATCGTGGCCATCCTCCTCCGGTGTTGTGGCAGAAGATTATAGCCGGGTTTGTGCAGCCTGCACAAATGCCCGGTCCCGATTTCTGGCGGCCCAACATATGCCGTACCCCCAGGGCGGCTTTAAACTGGAGGCAGAGACCGACGATGACCGGAGGTATTGCTTTATGACGCAAATAGCCCAAGATGCCATAACCTCGGTTTACCCGAACCCGACGGCCGAGGATGTTCTTGAGTTTGCCCGCAGTCGCGGGGTCCAGTTTATTGATTTTAAGTTCGTCGACCTGCCCGGCACCTGGCAGCACTTCTCGGCCCCGGTGGCCGCCCTCAGCCCCCGGGATCTGGAGGAGGGGCTTGGATTTGATGGGTCCAGCATCCGGGGTTTTCAGGCCATCCACGAAAGCGATATGCTTGTGATGCCGGACCCGAAGACGGCCTTCATTGACCCCATCTACAAGGTCCCGACGCTGAGCATTATTTGCGACGTCTATGACCCTATCTCCCGGCGACCTTACACCCGGGACCCGCGTCACATTGCTCGGAAGGCCGAGCGCTTCCTGGCTGAGACGGGCATTGCCACCACGGCCTATTTTGGCCCCGAAGTGGAGTTTTATATCTTTACCGACCTGCGCTTCGACCAAACCAGCCACTCGGGCTTTTACTTCATCGGCTCCGACGAGGGAATCTGGGATTCCGGGGCGAACGGGCAGGGCGGCCGCAACCTGGCCTACCGGCCCCGCTACAAGGAGGGCTATTTCCCGGTTCCCCCGACGGATAAACTTCAGGACCTGCGGTCTGAGATCGTCCTCCGGCTAATGCAGGTCGGGGTTCAGGTCGAAATCCATCACCACGAGGTGGGAACGGCCGGTCAGGGCGAAATCGACATGCGCTTTCAGACCCTGACCAGGATGGCCGATAACGTGATGGTTTACAAGTATATTATCAAGAACACCTGCAACGAGCGGGGCTACGTGGCCACCTTTATGCCGAAGCCCATCTTCGGCGACAACGGGTCCGGGATGCACACCCACGTAAGTCTCTGGAAGGACGGGACGAACCTCTTCTTCGACGAAACCGGCTACGCCCTCATCTCTGACCTGGCCCGCTGGTTCATTGGCGGCCTGCTGGCCCACGCCCCTTCCCTGCTAGCCTTCTGCGCCCCGACCACCAACTCGTACCGGCGGCTGGTTCCGGGCTACGAGGCGCCCATCAACCTGGTGTACTCCCAGCGCAATCGCAGCGCCTGCGTCCGGATCCCCATGTACAGCGACAGCCCGGCTGCCAAGCGGATTGAGTTCCGGCCGCCGGACCCGTCAGCCAACCCTTACCTGGCCTTTGCGGCAATCCTGATGGCCGGCATCGACGGCGTCATCAACCGCATCGAGCCGCCGGCACCCATCGATAATGACCTCTATGAGCTGGAGCCGGAGGAGGCGGCCGCCATCAAGTCCACGCCGGGCTCCTTGGGTGAGGTCCTCGACGCCCTCGAGCAGGACCACGAATACCTGCTGCGGGGCGACGTCTTTACCCCGGACGTCATCGAAACCTGGGTGAAGTACAAGCGGGAGCGGGAGCTCAAGCAGGTGAATCTGCGGCCCCACCCGTACGAGTTTTACCTTTACCACGACGTCTGACCGGGGGACGGCCAGAGATATTGCGGGCGGGGAATTTCCCCGCCCGCAATATTTTCGGGGGCTTAGACTAAGCCGGGCAAAAGCTCCACTACCAGCCGCCCGGCCGTAAGGTCGACCTCCTTGATGACGTCCTCGATGGCCGGCAATAGGACCTCCCGGCCCTCGGCGGAGCGGACGACGTAGACGTCGTTGGCGCCGGTCACGATGATATCCGCCACCTTGCCTAGAACCTCCCCGGCGCCGGTGACGACCTCAAGGCCGAGGATCTGGTAGAAGTAGTACGTATCGGGCGGCAGGGGGACGGTCTCGGAGACGGGAACCTCAATTAGGCGGTTTCGGAGAAAGGCTGCCGCCTCGGGGGTGTCTATGCCGGCAAATTTGATGAGGATGCCATCTCCGGTGAACCGGCGCCGCTCGATGGTGTAGGGCTGCTCATCGATGTAAACCGTTTTAAGGTCCTTAAAGCGCTCGGGGAAGTCGGTCAAGAACTGAACCTTGACCTCGCCCCGGACGCCATAAGGTCGCCGGATCTTGCCGATGGCCACAAACTTAAGCTCCGCCATGGTCGGGTCAAGGGGTCTGCTCCTGAGCCAGCTCGACCTGCACCCGCTCGCCCCGCCGGGCGGCCACGGCCCTGAGGACGGTGCGGACGGCCTGAATCACCTGGCCCTGGCGGCCGATAACCCGGCCCACATCCTCCGGGGCGACCCGCACCCGGAAGACCCGGACCCCACCTACCTCGGCCTCTTCAACCTGGACCTCCTCGGGCCGGGTGGCGACCGACCTCACGACGAATTCGACGAAGGACTTCACCGGCGGCCTCCCAGGTCTACCCCAGCCCGGACCAGAAGGCGGGCCACGGTCTCGGTGGGCTGGGCTCCCTTGCGGAGCCACTCCCGAACCTTATCGGCGTCGACCCGCAGGGTAAAGGGCTCGGTCAGGGGGTCGTAAATGCCCACCATATCGATATATTCCCCGTTCCGGGGTGCCCGGGCGTCGGCCACCACGATCCGGTAAAAGGGCCGGTTCTTGCTTCCCATCCGGCGCAGGCGAATCCGCAGCATTCAGGTCGGTCCTCCAGGGTCTTTCCTTGCTGTCCAAAAAACATTATACCCCAAAGACTAGCCCTAGCGGCGGACGGAAGGTGGCTAGCGGGGCGTTCCAGACTTGCGATCGGATGTAGGAGGTGCGGCCGTACGTTCCTACGGCCTGGCGCTCACCCCCGGTTAGGTCGACAACGAAACTGAAAGGCCCTGGGCGGCCGGGCTGAAAACCCGGGCCCGGCCGCCCGGTTAAAACAAGTTATTCCGTTGCCACCCGGGCGAAGAGCCAGGTGGACACCAGGGCCAGGAGCGTCACGACCACCCCGATGATGATACCGATGACCTCGTTAGACATGTAGCCACCGTCCTCCCGTGCCGCATTATAGTCGGACGCCGAAGACCTGGTTGAGCACCGTCAGGGTTACGAAGAAGGCGAAGAAGAGGGCAGCCAGTACCAGGGTAAGCTCCCGCCAGAGGGGCGGCCGAAGCTCAGGGGGGAGGAACTTGCGGTTTACGTAGATGGTGTGGAGGGAGAGGACAACGAAGTTGAACCCGGCCATGTTGGCGCCGATGAGGATAAGCACTAAGGGCTGGGCGAGGTTAATGGCGATTGCCCCCCAGATGGTAAAGGCCAGCAGAACGCCATAGTAAACCAACCGGACGTCGCCGCCCCGCCAAGCCCGAATCCGGGCGCTGCCGGTCCACAGCATATCCGTAACCATGCGGGCGAATATTGTCGGTAACTCCGAGCTGGGTGCTGAACAGGATCCAGAAGCCGCACAGCAAGGTCAGAAACCACATGGCCGGGCCCCAGACCTGGGAAAGGTACTGAGCCTGGAAGGCGGCCACGGCGAAGCCAGAGATATCCGTTCCCGGCGGGATGAACTGGACCGTGATGAGGGCCGGCAAAAACATGCCCAAAAAGCAGCCAACAGTCCAGACCAGGTACTGGTCAACGGCCAGGTATTTCCACCACTCCCGCCACCGGTGCAGGTTTTCCCGGGTGACCGGGAAGACTTTGCCCTCGTGGGTGAGGGCGATCCGCTGGCCGCCGACCAGGGCCGGGATGAACCCGACAACCTTGCCCATACCGAAGCCCTTGTCCCGCAGCCAATTGCTGATGGTGGAGTTGCCCACGCCCCCGGCCCCGGCGTAGGCGGCAAATCCGCCCAGAAGCAGCCAGTCGGCCCCGCTGGGTAAGGCGCCGAACTGAACAAAGCCGCTGGCAACTTTAAGCCAGGTATTAATCGAAACGAAGAAAACCCCGATGATAACCAGGAAATAAAGTATCCAGAAGACCATGAACCACTCGGCCAGCTCCAGGGTGCGCTCGATTCGCCGGCCGAAAGCCACAATGGCCACGGCCAGGAGGAAGGTCACGTAGCCCCAGAAGAGGACCGTGGGCCGGTCCTGGGCCCCCGGCAGCCGGCCGAGGAAGGCGGCGGCGATGGCGGTGGCTGCCGAGAGGGCCCAGCCGGGCCAGCCCACCTGAAGGAAAGCGAGCAGCGAATAGACGATGCCCCAGAAGGCCGGACCCGGCTTGGTGCGCATGAACCCGGTGTAGATGGGCTCGCCGGTGTAGAGGGTGTAGCGGGCAAACTCGGTGTTCATGACCACCTGCAAAATAATCGAAACGGTGGCCACCCACAGGAGGGCCGCACCGTACTTGGCCGTCGTCGCCGGGCCGATGAGCCACTCCCCGCTCCCGATGGAGGTGCCGAGCAGGATGGCACCGGGCCCGATGATGGCCGCAGCATTCTTCCAGCTGAAGGTGGGCGGGGCCGGAAGGTCGGCGACTTCCCAGGGGGGAAGCTCCCCGGCCGGAACCCTATCTCCTGGTTTTAACACTGCCATGGTAAGCCTCCTCCTTGCAGCAAGTTACGCCTCGCCCTCGGCCCGGGCACCGCAATATGCAGCAAATATTTCAGATCCATGCCGGGATGGGTCCGGCAAGCTTAAAATTTTAGGGCAGCGGTTGATTTCGCCTAGAGGGGTCTAAAGGTGACCGCCTACTCGTCCCTGGTTCAGAACCTCCTGCGGCCCGAAGCCTACCCGCACCGCCCTAGGCGGGTCCGACTCGTCGAAACCCATATCTCCTACGTCTTTCTGGCCGGGCCCTATGCCTACAAGGTGAAAAAGCCGGTCAACTTTGGCTTCCTGGATTATTCAACCCTTGAAAAGCGTCGCTACCTCTGCCAGGAGGAGGTTCGGCTTAACCGGGAACTCTGCCCCGACACCTACCTCGGGGTGGTTCCCATTACCCGGACTGCCGAAGGCTTCGCGGTTGGGGGTGACGGTGAGGCCGTCGAGTACGCCGTTTTAATGCGCCGGCTCCCCGAAGGCCGGATGCTCGACCGGCTAGTTAAGGGGGGTCGGGTTGACCCCGAGGTCCTGGTCCGAGTGGCCCGGTTGATGGCGGCCTTTCACGCCGGCTCTGCCCGGGGTCCTGAGGTCGACCGGTTCGGCAGCTTAGAGACCGTGGGGTTTAACTGGGAAGAAAACTTCGCCCAGACGGTCCCTTACGTCGGCCGCACGGTGCCCCGTCGCTGGTACGAGGGTATCCGCCGTTACGTGGAAGGTTTTCTCCAGGAGTCGGCCGAACTTTTCCTAAAGCGGGTGGCCGAGGGCCGGATCCGGGACTGCCACGGAGACCTGCGGGCCGAAAGCATCTGCATTGAGGACGGCATCTGCATCTTCGACCGGATCGAGTTCAACGCGCGCTTCCGGTACGGGGATGTGGCCTCGGAGGTGGCCTTTCTTACCATGGATCTGGATGCCCTGGGCCGGCCGGACCTGGGCTACGTTTTTGCCGAAGCCTACGTGGCGGCCTCGGGCGACCGGGAGCTTTGGCGGCTCCTGCCATTTTATCAGTGCTACCGGGCCTATGTTCGAGGCAAGGTGACCAGTTTCCGGCTGGATCAGGTCGGGACGGAGCGGGAGGGGCTTAAGGTCCGGCACCTGGCCCGGCGGTATTTCCGGCTGGCCTGGGACTACGCCCGGGCGCCCCAAAGGCCGGTGGTGGTCGCCCTGACGGGGGCCCCACCTGAGACCGGGCTCTTCCTGGCCCGGGGCCTCGGCTGCCGGCTGGGGGCCACCGTCCGGTCGCCGGCGGAGGTTGAGTCGGTGCTTGAGGACCTGCGGATGGGCATCCCCGTTGTCATCCCGGCCGCTGAGCCTCCGCCGGACCTTCCCGGGCGGCTTGTGGTGGTGGATTACCGGGGGGCGGTCCGGAACGTGGGGCGGCAGCCGGCAGGCCACCTTCTCCGCCGGCTACTTCGGGAAGTCTGGGCCTGCCTTGACCCGGCAGGTTAAAGGTGATATTGATTTACGTAGGTGCCGGAGGTGGAGTGCCCATGGTAATGCCCAGAATCGGACCGCTGGAGCTGGCGATAATCCTGCTCATCGTAGTGTTGGTGTTCGGGGTCGGCAAGCTTCCGGAGCTTGGTGCCGCCCTTGGACGCGGCATCCGGGACTTCCGCAAGGCTTTATCCGGCGAGGACGAACAGAAAAACCAGCCCAATACCTAAGCCCGCCTGCTCCCCGGCGGGGCCCGAACACCCGGGGTGTGCCGGACTTTGGCACATCCCCAGCTAACCGGGAATGATGCAACCTGCCATCCAGGTTAAGAATCTTTCCAAGTCTTACGGCCCGACGCAGGCCCTCAAGGACGTAAGCTTTGAGGTTTTCCGCGGCGAAATTGTCGGCTTTTTGGGGCCGAATGGGGCCGGTAAGACGACTACCATGCGGATCCTGGTGGGTTACCTGCCCCCCACCTCCGGGACAGTGATTGTCGACGGCTACGACGTATTGCAGGACTCCCTGAAGGTCCGCCGGCGGATCGGTTACCTTCCGGAGAACATTAGCCTTTATAACGACATGACGGTGGAGGCCTTCCTGGAGTTTATGGCCACCATTCGGGGGGTGCCCCGGGGGGGCATCCGGGACCGGGTGCGGGCAGTGATGGCCCAAACCCGTGTGGAAGAGGTGGCCGGGGTGCTCATCGGCAAGCTTTCCCGGGGCTACCGCCAGCGGGTGGGCCTGGCCCAGGCCCTGGTCCACGACCCCCCAATTCTCATCCTGGATGAGCCCACGGTGGGTCTGGATCCCCGGCAGATCATCGAGACCCGCCAGCTTATAAAGAGTCTGGCCGGCGACCACACGGTCATCTTAAGCAGCCACATCCTGCCCGAGGTCAGCATGACCTGCCGGCGGGTTCTGGTGATCCATCAGGGCCAGATCGTGGCCGAAGATGCCCCGGAAAACCTTGCCGCCCGCCTGCGGGGCAGCGAGCGCATCCGGGTAGAGGTTCGGGGGCCGGCGGACGAGGTCCGCCGGGCGCTGGAGCGGATTCCGGGGGTACTGGCGGTGATACCCGAGGCCCGGGACGGGGTTGCCAGTTTTGCCGTCGACTGCGCGGTGGGGACCGACCTGCGGGAGCAGGTTGCCGAGGCGGTGGTGCGGGGCGGCTGGGGGCTCCGGGAGCTGCGGCCGGTGGGCATGTCCCTGGAAGAGATCTTCCTCAAGCTGACCACCGAGGAGCCCGATGGGAATACGGCCGATTCTGGCCATCGCGGCTAAAGAGCTTAACTCCTACTTTGCGTCCTTCATCGCCTATGCTGTCATTGCCGGCTTTCTCTTTGTTACCGGCGCCTTCTTCTCCCTTTCGGTGCTTTTGAGCCGCCAGGTAAACCTCCGCTTTACCCTAACGGATGTGGCCATCATCCTGCTGTTCGTTTCCCCGGCCATCACCATGCGTCTGCTCGCGGAGGAGCAGGCCAGCGGCACCCTGGAGCTGCTAGTTACCTCCCCGGTCCGGGAGCTGGAAATTGTGCTGGGAAAGTTCCTGGCCGCCCTGGCCTTTTTGATTGTTATGCTGGCAGCCACGGCCTACTACCCCCTGCTGTTAATCTCTTACAGTCAGCCCGACCCGGGGCCCATTCTGACGGCTTACCTGGGCCTATTTCTGCAGGGGGCGGCGTTTATCAGCCTGGGGCTCTTCGTTTCGGCCCTTACCCGCAACCAGGTGGTCGCGTATATCTTCACTTTTGCCCTCTTGCTGATAATCTGGCTCTTTGAGGCGATTTCGGGCATCTTTGGGGGCCAGCTTGGGTTGGTGCTATCCTACCTGGCCTTTTACAACCACTTTTTAGATTTTCCAAAGGGGGTTGTGGACACGAAAGACGTGGTGTTTTACCTTTCGGTGGTGGTTTTCGGGCTGGTGCTGGCCGAACGGACCCTGGAGTCCCGGCGCTGGCGGTAGGGGGCGATGTCGACCGGAGTCCAGTTTTTGAAGGATGCGCTGAGGTTCCTGGCCCCGGTGGGCCTGGCCCTCATCGTCGGGGCCGGCGCCCGCTTTGTTTTGCAGGGCCAGCTGGACCTCGTCGGCCAGGGGCTGCTGGCCGCCGGGGCGGTCCTCATCCTGGCCTACCTGCTGGCCTTCCCGGGCGAGGCGGTTCGGGTCGTCCGGGCCCGGCAGACCCGTTACGGTTCCAATACGGCGGTCCTTATTGCGGCGGTGGCCGGGATCCTGGTGGCGGCCAACATTTTGGGGTCCCGCTACCATTACCGGTGGGACCTCACCCGGACCGGGCGATTCACCCTGACGGAGCAGACCCGCCAGATTCTGGCCGAGGTTAAGGCGCCCCT
This sequence comes from Chloroflexota bacterium, assembly GCA_040289115.1. Taxonomy (GTDB): domain Bacteria; phylum Chloroflexota; class Dehalococcoidia; order JAUQQI01; family JAUQQI01; genus JAUQQI01. Next base: position 12,021 of record PSKS01000042.1, on the reverse strand, counting down.
GCGGGCCTACGCCTTCTACACGGTGGGTGTGACCTCCGAGGACCGGATTCGGGCCGAGGACCTGCTTAAGGAGTACAAGAACGCCTCGCCCTACTTCGACTACGAGTTCATCGACCCGGATCGGGAGCCCTCCCGGGCCCTGCAGTACAACGTTCGGATGTACGGGACGGTGGTCTTCGAGTATCAGGGGCGCCGGCAGGAGGCGACCTCCCCGAGCGAGCAGCAATTCACCTCGGCCATCTTGCGGGTCGTCCGGGAGGCGCCCAAGAAGGTCTACTTCCTGGTGGGCCACGGCGAGCGGGACAGCTCTAACTTCGACCGCACCGGCTATTCCGAGGCGAAGCGGGCCCTGGAGGCCAACTCTATGAAGGTTGAGACCCTGAACCTGACCACCGCCCAGAATGTGCCCGATGACGCCGACGCGGTCGTGGTCGCCGGCCCGAACCGCCCGGCCCTGCCCCAGGAGCTGGACGCCTTAAGCAGGTACCTGGCCCGGGGGGGTGGGGTGGTGGTGCTGGCGGAGCCGGATACCCCCCAGCCCTTTATCGAGTGGCTCGGCCGGTACGGGGTGCAGGTCGGGCCCGGGGTGGTGGTGGACCCGGGCCGGGCCTACTTCGGCGACCCCCTCACCCCGGTGGTGGACACCTACGAGCCGAGCCCCATAACCCGAAACCTGGGCGCCACGGTCTTTGCGGTAGCCACCGCCGTAAGCAGGACTACTCAGGCCCCGGCCGGCCTGGTCTACACCGAGCTTTTTAAAACCACCGACCAGAGCTGGTTGGAGACCGACCGGGCGGTGGCCCGCTACGACCCTGGGGTTGACCGGAAGGGCCCGCTCACCCTGGGCATTACGGTGGAGGGGAAGTTCCCGGTGGGAGAGGGGCAGTCGGAATCGGCCCAGAACGGCCGGCTGGTGGTGGTTGGGGATGCCGACTTTGCTGCCAACCAGTGGGCCGCGGCCCCGGGCAATAACGACCTCTTCCTGCGGCTCGTCTCATGGGCCGCCAAACAGCAGGAGGGCGAGCAGCTAGTTTCGATCCCGCCCCGGCCCAGCAACGAGCCGAACCTGATTTTGACGTCCCAGCAGCAGAACCTGGTGTTCCTATCGTCGGTGGTGTTTCTGCCGGCTATCGTTCTGCTTCTGGGGGCCATCGTCTGGTACCGGCGCCGGTAGGACCGTGCCTTTCGGGCGATTGACCGTCATTCTGGCCGTGGTGGCCGTCGGGCTTCTGGCTTACGTTTACTTTGCGGAGCTTGCCCGTCCGGCCCCGTCCGAACTGGAGAGGCGGAGCCCGGAGCTTTTTAAGTTCAGCCTGGACGATATCCGGTCCATCGAGGTGGAGGCCGGGGACAAGCGGGTGCGGGTTGAGCGAGGCGACGACGGGGAGTGGCGGCTCGTCGGGCCAGATTCCGCCCCGGCCGACCGTTTCCGGCTTGACTCGGTGGGTCGCCAGCTCGGGTCGCTGGTGGCCGGGCGGGTGGTGGCCGAACAGGTCCAGGACCTGGGGGCTTACGGCCTCGACCGGCCGGTGCTTACGGCCACGGTGGGCCTTAAGGATGGCCGGGCGGAGCAGGGCCGCTTCGGGCGGACGAATCCGGCCGGGCTGAGTCGCTATTTCCAAAAGGCGGGCGACCCCCGGGTGTACCTGGTGGCCAGCAGCCTTTACGAGGACCTGAACCGCCTGGCCACCGAGCCCCCAATCGCCACTCCCACGCCGACCCCAACCCCCGGCAGTTAAGTCGGTGGCGGTGTATACTATAGCGACATCTGCGGCGTGGGGCTAGATTCTTCATGCAACTCCCGCTACCGGGGATACGTGTAATCGACCTGGCCCAGATGTGGGCGGCCCCGGCGGCAGCAATGTACCTGGCCGACCAGGGCGCCGTGGGAGCGGTGGGAGCGACGGCAGCGGGCGGGCACCTTGAGCGGTGGCGAGCAGCGGATGGTAAGCCTTGGGATCGGCTTGATGATTCGGCCCCGGCTGCTGCTTATTGACGAGCCATCCTTAGGGCTGGCCCCGGTGCTCGTCCAGCGGATCCTGGATATGGTCCGAAAGATCTGCCGGGAGCAACAGACCTCAATTCTGGTCGTAGAGCAGAACGTCCGGCAGGCCCTCCGGGTGGCCGACCGGGCTTACGTAATGCGGGCCGGGAAGATAATCTTGGCGGACTCGGCGGCGTCCTTGTTGGCTCGGGGCCAGTGGTGGGACCTTTTTTAACGGCGGCTGGCGATGCGGGCTGTCGGGCGGGGGCCGGTTGGGGCGGTCCGGACCCAGATGCTAAAGGTCGTCCCGCTGCCGGGGTCGCTTTCCACCGAGACTGTCGCACCCAGGGCCTCCGCAATGTCCCGGACGATGGCCAGACCTAGGCCGCTTCCACGGGCATTCCCGGCCGCCGCCCCCCGGTAGTAGCGGTCGAAGATCCGGTCAACTTCCTCCGGCGGAATACCCGGACCCGAGTCGGTCACGGCCAGCCGGTATCCGTCGCTCCCGTCGGGCAGGGCCTGCCGCTGGAGCCAGAGGCGCACCTGCCCCTCGGGCGGGGTGTACTTGAGGGCATTGGAGACCAGGTTGGCGTAGGCCTGGGCCAGCCGGTCAGGGTCGGTCTCGGCCACGGCCGGATGCTGCGGCCGCTCCACCACCAGCTCTAGACCCCGGAAGCGGGCCTCGGCCAGAAACTGCTCCCCAACCTCCCAGACGAGACGCCCCAGGTCCACCGCCCGCACCTGGAGCTGAAGCCGGCCGGCCTCCAGCCGGTCGATGGTCACCAGGTCGTCGGTAAGCCGGGCCAGCCGGCGAGCCTGGATCTCCAGCCCCGATAGGATCCGCTCGGTTAGGGCCTGGTCCGCGGGCCCGATGGCCTTCAGGGCGGCCACGGCCGTTAGCAGGTTCTGGGTGAGATTGCCCAGGTCGTGGGCGACCGCGGCCAGGAACGCCCGGCGATCCCGCTCCATCTGCTGGAGCCGCTCGGCCATCCGGTTAAAAGTATCCATCACCCGCCCCACCTCGTCGGAGGTGCGGACGGGGGCCCGAACCGAAAGGTTCCCTTGGGCCAGGGCCTCCGCCGCCCGGCTGAGCTCCCCCAGGGGCTTCAGGATCATCCGCGCGAGCCCCAGGCCGACCAGAATCGAAACCAGGGCAGCGGCCGCAATACTCAAGGCAACAAAAATCTGAAGCTGCCGCAGAAAGCTTATGACGCTTTCGAGGTTGTAGCTAAGCCTGAGGGCCCCCAGGATCCGGCCGTCGCCGTCCACCAATGGCCGGTAAACGTAGACCACCTCCTTTCCCTCCGAGGGGAGGTAATACGTTCCCCGGCCAGTCCGACCGGCAAGGGCGTCTTCGATCCCCGGCAGGCCCACGGTCTGGCCCAGCAGGGGCTCGTCGTCGATCTCGCTGGAGGCCAAAAGCTGGCCCTGCCGGTTGAAAACTACCACCCGGGCCGGAGTGCGTCGGTCCAGCTCCCGCAGGTAGCCCCGGAGCTCGGGCGTCTGTCCGACCAGGAGCAGGCGGGTGACCTCAACCCCGCTTATGGCCGCCTGACGGTCCAGGTCCCAGGCGAGCAGGTCCGTGTAGACCCGCTCCAGGACGTCGAAAAGAAAGAGGCTGATGGCGGTGCTGGTGACCAGGATTAAAACTAGGTAGCTTAGGGCAAGCCTGAGCCGCAGGGTCATTCGCTGGGTCTCGCTGCCAGTCGGTAGCCGTAGCCCCGGACCGTCTGAATCAACTGGGGCCGGTCGGGGTTATCCCCAAGCTTGCGCCGGAGGCTGGCGATGTAAACGTCAACGACTTTATCATCCCCAACGTACCCAGGACCCCAGACCTGGTCCAGCAGGGCCTGGCGGGAGAAGGCTTCGCCCGGGCGGCGGGCCAGGGCCGCCAGCAGGTCGAACTCCCGGGGGCTCAGCGCCACCTCGGTTTCCCCAATCCAGACCCGGCGTCCGGCCAGGTCCAGCATGACATCGCCCAGCCGGCGCACCTGTGCCTGCGAGCGGCAGCGGCGGCGCAGGGCTGCCCGGATTCGGGCGAGGAGTTCGGCCGGCGAGTAGGGCTTGGTGATGTAGTCGTCGGCCCCGGCGTCCAGCCCCACCACCTTGTCGGTCTCCTGCCGCCGGGCCGTGACCATTAAGATTTCGGCCCCGCTGAACTCCCGAAGCCGGCGGCAGACCTCAACCCCAGAGAGGTCGGGCAGGCCGATATCAAGAAGGATCACCGCCGGGTCCTGGTCCCGGGCCAGCCGCAGGGCCTCGGCCCCGGTTCGGCCGATGGCTACCTGGTAGCCCTCCTGCTGGAGGAGGGCCGCCAGCATCTCGGCCGTCAAAGGCTCGTCCTCGACCACCAGGATCCTCGCCATCCCTTTAAATTTAGTATAGGGTAAAATCTGGCGGTGGACCGGTTTGCCTTAGAGGTTGCCTGGGCGCGGCTTATCGCCATCGTCAACGAGCAGGCCGCAGCCTTGATGCGCACTTCCGTCACCCCCGTGGTCCGGGAGGCCGGCGACCTTTCAGCCTGCCTTTACGATGCCCAGGGCCGGATGCTGGCTCAGGCCGTTACCGGAACCCCGGGCCACATAAACTCCATTTCAGGCATCGTTTTGGAGCTTTTAAAGCGCTACCCGCCCCAAACCATCGGGCCGGGGGACATCTTTATCACCAACGACCCTTGGCTTACCTCCGGCCAGCTCAACGACCTTACGGTCATCACCCCCGTTTTCGACCGGGCAAAGAACCTGGTGGGCTTTCTGGCTAACTGCTGTCACCACTACGATGTGGGCGGCCGGATCCGGTCCGCCGAGGCCCGGGATGTCTACGAAGAGGGCCTTTACATCCCCCTGCTTAAGCTTTACGAGGGGGGCCGGCCCAACGAAACCCTCTTTGCCTTCCTTAAGGGCAACGTTCGGCATCCGGAGCTGGTTTTGGGTGACCTGGAGGCCCAGGTTTCGGGTAACGAGGTGGGGGCCGCCGCCCTGCTGGGCCTCCTGGAGGAGCTGGGCCTGGAAAGCCTGGAACCTTTGGCCGGGGAGATTTTGGCCCGTTCGGAGGGGGCCTTCCGGGAAAGGCTAAGTCTTCTGCCGGCCGGGACCTATGAGGCCGAACTTTACGGGGACGGTTATGACGAGCCGTTAAAGCTGCGGGTAAGGCTCCAGGTGGGCGGGGGCGAGATTGTGGCCGACTTTTCGGGAAGCTCGCCTCAGTCCCGCTACGGCATAAACGTGGTGTTAAATTACACCCGGGCCTACACGATTTTCGCCTTAAAGTGTGCCCTGGCCCCCGACATTCCCAACAACGCCGGCTTTTTCGGGCCGGTGAAAGTTAAGGCGCCTTTGGGCTCCATTTTGAACCCGGTCCCGCCAGCGCCGGTCTCAGCCCGGGCGACAGTGGGGCATCTCATCCCGAGCCTGATATTCCAGGCTTTGGCCCCGGCAGTGCCCGAGCGGGTGATGGCGGCCGGGGCCGATGGGCTGTGGATCATCCACTTTTACGGGGAGCGGGACGGGGCCGGGCCCTTCTCCTTCACGCTGATGCTTTCGGGTGGGACCGGGGCGAGGCCGGACAAGGACGGCCTTTCGGCCACGGCCTTTCCTTCGGGGATAAGCGGGGTCTCGGTGGAGGTGGTGGAGGCCACCAGCCCTTTGCTCATCCTGGAAAAAAGCCTTCGGGAAGGTTCGGGTGGGGCCGGCCGGTACCGGGGCGGGCTGGGCCAACGGGTGCGGGTTGGGGTGAGGACCGGGCGGCCCTTTTGGTTTGCGCCGATAACCCAGCGGGTGCACCATCCGGCACCGGGGCTCTTTGGGGGCCTCTCAGGGGCGCCCGGCCGGGTGATGTTACTCCCGTGGGGGGAGGAGCTTAAGAGCAAACAGCAGAGGCTCTTGCCCGCCGAGGCCGAAGTGCTTTTGGAGACCCCCGGGGGCGGCGGCTACGGCTCACCGGGCCAATCCCGGCCGGCGGCTGCCCCTTTGGCTTCGAAGTAAGCTCGAAACCTTAAGCCTTTGCCTTTTACCCCGACCTACACCACTGCCTAACTACCCGCGGCGCCGAAAATTTGGCGCGACTTTGCCCAAAATTCGGCGCGTTTTTGTCTGGTAAGTTGGAGCCTTTGGCTGCAATGATAAAAGTAGCCGAAAGGGGGTGAGAGCCTCTTCGAAGATTACAAAAAACTTTCAAAACAACCCGTAGGTTTAGATTAGGAGGTGAAAACTTTGTCCATTAACCCTGGGAAGCTGGCTCAGATATCCCGGCGTCAAGTTGCGGTCGGGCTGGCCCTGGTCGCTCTGGCGGCGGCGTGCACGCCAGCGGCTCCGCAGACCCCGATGTCTGGAGGACAGGCCACCGGCCAGATGCCGTCGGCGCAGGTTACGTCTAGCACCAAAGCTGCCGCCTTAAGGTCGTCTTTAAACACCCTACTTCAGGAGCATGTTTACCTGGCGGCCAGCGCGACCGGCGCGGCCTTGGGCGGACGGGAGGCGGAGTTTAAGGCTGCGGCCGATGCCCTGGACGCAAACTCGGTTGACCTTTCGAAGGCGATCGGTTCGGTCTACGGGGCTGAGGCGGAGCGGACTTTCCTTACCCTTTGGCGCAGCCATATCAACATGTTCGTCGACTACACGGTGGGTGTGGCTACTAACGACCGGGCGAAGCAGGATAAAGCCGTTAACGACCTGGTCGGATACACCCAGAGCTTCGGCAGCTTTATAAATTCGGCTACCGGTCTGCCCAAAGAAACCGTCGCCGAGCTGGTCAAAACCCACGTTCTGACCCTTAAAGACGTCGTGGATGCCCAGGCGGCCAAGGACCCGACCAAGGCCTACGCGGCTTTGCGCAAGGCGGCCGACCACATGAAGATGATCGCCGACCCGCTGGCCGAAGCCATCTTCAAGAAGTTTCCGGAAAAGTTCAGCTAAGCAAGGAGAGCTGCATCATGCGCGCCGAATATATCCGTTACTTTGCCTACGGTTTCGGGGCCACATACATCCTTGTGGGGCTGCTCGGGCTACTTCTAACCGGGTTTGGTGACCTGATAAGCCCGGCGGCCACCCTCATCGCCTTTCGGGTGAACCCGCTCCACAACCTGATTCACATCCTGGTCGGTGCCCTCTGGGTTATTTCCGGTGCCCGGATATCCACTGCCCGGATGGCAAGTCAGGCTATCGGGGCAGTTTACTTGCTCTTGGGCGTGGTTGGATTCTTCATCATTGGCACAGCCTTGGACCTGCTCGCCCTAAATATCGCCGACAATTTTCTACATTTAGTCACGGCCATCGCCGCCCTGTACGTGGGGTTCTTTTCGCCGGCCGTGGCCCGCAACAACTAGTGAGGAGGAGTTAGCGATGCCTTTGGCCCGTAAGGTAGGGATTTTGCTGTTCGGTACCTTGGTAATAGGCCTTTCGCTCCTGGTGATGGGCGGCCTTAACCCGCCGGCTACCCACGCCGACCACAATTCGGCGGCCGGCGCGCCCCATGGTACCACCGATGGCTGGTTCAGGGGAAAGACAGTAACCTTCTTTTACAACAAACCGTTCTTCTGCGCCCAGCCGCCCACCAGCGGTGCAAGCTCCGGGTGCGAGGTGGGGGCGGACGCCAAGCTAGTACCCCGACCCGGTCCGATACCAACCTTGTACGTCCTGGTTCCCCTTGGCTTTAGCCCAGACCCGGCCACCCTGCAATGCCCCGTAGCCGGTAACTGCATCAACCACCCGCAGACCATCGACCTGAGCCGCATCTTTGGTCCCAGCGCCGCGAACGTCCTTTTGCCGCCCCACAGCCACGTGGTGGACGAAAGCCACGGCGGCTGGTGGAAGATTGAGGTCATCGGGGTTACGGATCTGGCTGCGTGGAACCGGATCGCGGCCGCCAAGAGCCTCGAAGCGGTCCGGGCTGAGCAAGCTGCCGGGAAGGCAACACCCGATATCGGCACGAACCTCTTTCTCTTCTTCCAGGTTCAGGCGGGGAGGCCCTAGGGGTGAAGGGGTGGGCCGGCGGTTTTCCAGGGCTGATTGGGGGAATTTTAACGGCCGGCGGAACCTTGTTGCCGTGGCTTTCGGTCTACGCCGGACTATACCGGTACCCGGCCATCGTCGGCACCCATGGGAAGCTGCTGTTTGCGGCCGGACTCCTGACCGCTGCCTTGGGGGCCGTCTTGGTCCTTTGGCCAAGACGGCCCCTTCTCTGGGGGGTGGGCCTGCTCGGTTTTGGGGAGCTGGCCTTGGCGGGCTATCTAACGGCCCAGCTTCTGGCCGCCACCTGGGGCAACCTGTCCCACTATCCCTTTCTGGTCGTATCTTTTGGCCCGGGCCCGGTCGTAAGCCTGGTGGGGGCCGGCCTCAGTTTTTTGACTTTGTTTTTAGCGCCGCCGGCTAGCTCCCTTCCAGCTCCTGGTTCCACAGGAAATCCGCGGCCTGCTCAATGGCCTTCGTGAGCTGATAGCGAAGTGTGCTTAAGGGCAGATTTAAAAGTTCGGCTGCCCGCTCCTGGCTTTCGGCCGGTTGTAAGTAGATATGGTAGAGGACTTTGAAAAGCTTCGCCTGGCGGGGCGACGCTTTCAGGGTTTCGGCTGCCTCAAGGAGCAGCCGGCGCAGTACTTCAACCCGGTCCCGGAGGTTGGTCGGGTCCTCTACCCGGCTCAGAACCAGCCGGGACTTGAGGAGGGGGTTGGTTTTGAGCCGTTCGCCCTGGTGAAAGTCCCTAAAGGCTTGCCGGACCGCCTGCCAAAAATCGGCCTTGGCCAGGACCACTGGCCGCTCGCCGGCCGGCTGGGGTTCGGGAAGGGGCCGAAAGGCTGCTTCCCGCTCGGCCATTAGGCTCAGCCAGGCGGTCAGCGGCCGGGCCCGCCAGTCGTGGCCGTAGACGCCGTAGCGCCGACCCCCGACCTCAAAGTCGGCCTCGGGAAGCCGCTCAAAATCGGTGTAAAGGGCCAGGAGGCCCCAGAAATCGGGGTCGGCACAGACCAGAAAGGAGAAGGCCAGGCCCGGGGTGGTCATGATGTGCCGCACCATCTGAACCCCAACCAGGCTCTGGACCGGGCAGATTCCCTGGTATCGGTCCCGGTCCATCCAGAAGCGGACCATGGTTGCCCCCTCGCCCGGGCGGAGGGGGCAAGTCCCCTCCAGGTAGGCCCAGGCCGTCCGGGTTCCGGGGTCGGCGGCCAGGTCTTCGGGCGACGCCTCGTGCAGGGCGACGAAAAGGATAAAGCCGGCCACCCTGTATCGGCTGTCCCGGAAGACGACGACGCCCCGGGGTTGTCGTTCCAACCAGTGGGCAAAGAGCCGGGCCGATTCAGGTCCCTCATGCCGGGCGACCATGGCTTCCAGGTCAGCCCGGTCTTCCGGCCGGTAAACGTCGGCCAGGTAGTCGTAGCTTTCGCCAACGGCATAAAAGGGGCGCACGGCCGGGTTGTTCCGGTGCAGGAACATGTAGTCCAGTAAAAATCGGTCAAAGGCTGGCCCCTTAGTTTGCCGCAGCTTTTGGACGTAGAAGGAGCGGGCCCGGTTGAGCAATTCGGTGTGACGGTCGGGATTGCGCCATTTAAGGTCGGTCGCCAAAACCTCCCGAACCAAGTCGTGCAAGGAGAGGCCGTGGGGTCCGGCTTCGACGAAAGAGCACTGGCGCAGCCAGTCGAATAGTTCCCAAACCTCGTGTTCCGGCAGCCCCAGCATTACTGCCAGTAAGGGCTCGGTCAGGGTTCGAACCAAGGACGCCGCCTCGATGACCAACCGGTGGGCTGGCGATGGCACTTCGGCCAAAAACTTTTCCAGCAGGAACCGGACCACGTCCGGGGCCGCCTCCGGCCTGAAGTTGAACTCCGGGTTTTGGCGGAAGAGGTCAGCCACCAGGGCAAGGGCCAGGGGGTGGCCGTGGGTGAAATCGAGCACCACCCCGTGCTGTGCGGGGGGCACGCCCAACCGCTTAAGGTAACGGCGGGCCTCCGGCCGGCTCAAATTCCGCAGGGCTATTACCCGGATTACCTCCGCCCACCCCGGGTCGGCAAGCCAGGCAAGTGTCGGCCGACGAATGCCGGCGATAACCGTAAGGCAGCGCCTGGGAAGCCCCGGTAAAAACTTTTCCCGGAGCCAGCCGTCGAGGGCGCCAAGGCGCTCATAGTTATCAACAAAAAGGCAGAAGCGGTCGGGCAACTCCTCCGCCCCGAGGGCGGCAAGGAAAGAGTTCGGGGTGGGCTCCACCAGGTGGCCGCTAACGTAAAAGGCGGGAATTTCGTGCTGCCGGCATAGCTCGGCGAACTGTTCAAGCAGGGCGGTTTTTCCCACCCCGCTCGGACCGTATATGAAAATCAGGTTAAAGGGTGGGATCTCGGCGGAGAGGGCAGCTTTAAAAAGGTTTAATTCGGCCTCCCGGCCCACAAAGCGGGCCCGCCTAGCCTGGGCCAGCTGCTCGCTAAGGGAAGTCATACCGCATTAGCCCGCTAACACCGTTCCTCCCAGGCCCGGTCGCGTCCAAGGTTGGTGTGGTGGGGCCGGAGCGTCCGGCCCCACCACGGGCCTAGCGAATGAGCCTGAGGTTGTAGCGGCGGATGTCGAAGTATTGGTTCTGGTATGGCTTCCACTCCACGTAATTGGCCACCCCATACGACTCGTAGGGCTGGAGCACCGGAATCCAGGGCAGGTGCTCCAAAAAGATCATGACCATCTCCCGGTAATATTGCCGCCGCTTTTCCGGGTCCAGCTCGAAGCGGGCCCGGTTGCCCAGCTCGTCGAACCGGGGGTGCCGCCAGTAGTCCTGGGGTCCGCCCGGGCCCAGCAGCCGCCACATCATTCCGTCGGGGTCGCCCAGGGTGCTGGTCGGGTCCGACCACCAGAGGCCCTTGAAGGTCTTGTCCCGGTTCTTTTGGGCCCGCACCGAGTATTCGATGAGCTCGACTTTGACGTTAACCCCCACGTCCTTCCACATCTGGGCGATGGCCTCGGACATCTGCCGGTCGTTGGCCAGGTAGCCCTGGGTGGTCTCGATGTAGACCTCCTCGTTGTTGTAGCCGGCCTGCCGCAGCCGTTCCCGGGCCTTGGCCGGGTTGTACTCCAGGGGGGGCAAATCCTCGGGGTAGGCAAAGTCCCCCTTGGCAATGGGGCCGTTGGGGATGATGCCCTGGCCTTTCCACAGCTCGTCGATGATGGCCTTGCGGTCGATGGCCAGGCTGAGGGCCTGCTTCACCAGCGGGTTGTCCAGCGGCTTCACCTTGGAATTTACAGCCAGGACGTACAGGCCGGCGTAGAGGGCGCTTTCCACCCGGTGCCGGCCGCTCTTCTGAACCTGGTCGACCAGGTCTGGCGGAAGCTTGGTGATGATGTCCACCGAGCCGTTTAGCAGGGCCCCGACCCGGGCGGCGGGCTCGGGCAGGGGCCGGAAGATTACCCGGCTCACATCGATCTTACCCCCCCAGTAGTCCGGGAACGCCTCGAAAACGGCCCGGTCATCCTTCACCCACTCCACGAACCGGAGGGGGCCGGCCCCCACCGGCCGCAGGTTGAACTGGTCGGGCCCGACCTGCTTGTAGTACTTTTCCGGGATGATCTGGCCACCGTAGAAGGCCAGCCGGGCCGGGAGAAGGGGGTCCGGTGCCTTCATGATGAAGTTGACGGTGTAGTCGTCGACGATTTCGATGCGGTCGATGGTGGTGAAGACGGTGGCCACCAGGGTCTTTTCGTTGGGGTCGTAGGTGCGCTCGATACTGAACTTGACGTCCCGGGCGGTGAAGGGGTCGCCGTTGTGGAACTTCACCCCCTGCCGAAGCTTGAACTGCCAGGTGGTGTCGTTAACGGGCTTCCATTCGGTGGCCAGCATCGGCTGGAGCTTGTTATTCCGGTCGCGGAGAACCAGGTTGTCGAAAACGTTGAAGGTTACGGTGATGTCGTTGACGGAGGTGCTCATATGGGGGTCAAGCTTGCTCAGGTCACCACCCTGGGCAACGATGAGGTCATTCTTGCCGGCCGGGGCCTTGACCGCCTCGGGGGCTTGCGCCGGGCCGGTGGTGCCCGGCTGCTGGGCCGGGGCGCAGGCGGCCGCCCAGGCGCCGGCCG
>PSKS01000041.1:0-21764 GCA_040289115.1 Chloroflexota bacterium | reverse complement strand
AGCCCGCCGGTAGCCGCAAGGCCGGCCCCAGCCACCCCCAGCGGGCCGGGGAGCCGGGCCAGAGGCCGCTCCGCCGGGCCGGTTTCAGGTCGGGCCAGCTGCCGGTCGGCCGCCGGGGCGGCGGGAACAGCCGGCGCCATGACCGAGGCAGGCGTTCGGGCAATCAGTAGGTCGGCCCCGAGGAGAAGCAGGCCGGCGACCAGGGCAGCCAAGGCGGCCAGTTCCGGAAGCCGCCGTAGCGGGCGGTACCCCACGGTTACCGGCCGGGGCGGGGCCTCCAGAGGAAGTTCCCCCACCAGACTCTTTACCCGGCGCAGGTCGAAAAGAAGCTCCCGACATCGTCCACAACCGGCCAGGTGGGCCTCCACCTGGCGGCGCTCCTCGGGTTCAAGCTCCCCGTCCAGGTAGGCCGAAAGGAGGACTTCCCCTTCCGGGTCGTGAAGTTCGGTTCCCTTTGTCAAAGCTCCGGTCCTTTCAGCAGGGCCGCCCGGAGGGCCAGCCGGCCCCGGTGAATTCGTGACCGCACCGTTCCCACCGGCCAGCCGGTGAGGGCGGCAATCTCACCGTAAGCATAGCCGAAAAGGTCGGCCAGGACCACCGCCAACCGCTGGTCGGGGTCGAGGCCGAGGAGGGCCCGCCGCACCGCCTCCTGACGCTCGGCCCTGAGCACTGCCTCCTCCGGCCGAGCGTCAAGGCTGGGGTCGGGGCGCTCGGGGGGTGGTTCGGCCGCGAGGTGTCGTCGGCGCCGCAGCCGGTCCCGACACCGGTTGATGGCCACCTTAAAGAGCCAGGCCTGCAGGTTCCCCTTGACCTGGTGAAGGTTGAGCCAGGCGGCGAGGAACACGTCCTGAGTCACGTCGGCGGCCTCGTCGGGGTCGGCCAGGAGCTGGCGGCAGAGGGTGTAGACGGCCGCCTGGTACTCAGCGACGATGCCCTCAAAGGCGGCACGGTCGCCCCGCCGGGCCCGCTCGAGCTCAAGCTGAGGGATGCTCGAAGGGTTCACCTTAACTGATTTTAAACCCTCGTTCCAAGAAAACGTTAAGGATTTCTTTGTCGGCTTTTAATCGGGGGCAGGTAATCTCACATACGGAGGTGAGAAGCATGACCATCTGGTACAGCCGGCGATGTCCCCGCTGCGGCGGTGACCTTTACCTGGACGAGGATGAGACGGGCAAGTTCTACCTATGCTTCCAGTGTGCCCGGGAATACCCCATTCAGGACATTGAGCGGCTGGCGGCCGAACGGAAGCTGGCCGTCGCCGGGGCTCGGAATTAGTCGGGGTCGGCTATAATGTCGTGTGACCGTACCCGCCCTCGGCCTTGTCCTGGCCGCCGCCATGGTCCACGCCACCTGGAACTTCCTGGCCAAGCGCGTCCAGGGCGGGGCCGAGTTCACCTGGCTATTTAGCGTAGTTTCTACCGCCCTTTACGCCCCAGTAACCGCGGTCGTCTTTATCTTCCAAAGGCCCCCCTTCGGCCCAGCCCAACTGGCCGGCATCGGCGTCACCGTACTGCTGGAGCTCTTTTATATCCTCATCCTACAGCGGGCCTACCGGGCCGCCGACCTCTCCGTGGTTTACCCCATCGCCCGGGGAACGGCCCCGGTCGTGGCAACGGCCGGGGCGGTCCTCATCTTCCGAGAACGGCCGGGACCGGTTGCCCTGGCCGGGGCCGGTCTCGTGGTAGTGGGCCTTCTGCTCGTGGCGGGTAACCCCCGCCTCCTCTGGCAGCCGGCCGCCCTTCGTGGGGTAGCTTACGCGTTAACGGTGGGGTTCATAATCGGCGCCTACACCCTCTGGGATAAATACCTGGTCACAGACCTGGGGCTTTCGCCCCTGGTGCTCAACTGGGCGGTTACCTTCGGTTTTAGCCTGCTCCTTCTGCCCGCGGCTTTGGGCCGCTGGGAGCAGGTGGGCCTCACCTGGAGCAAGCGCCGGGCCGAGACGGTCCTAATGGGCATCTGCTTTCCCCTCTCCTACACCATGATCCTTACGGCCCTGACTTTTGCCCCCGTAAGCTACATCGCTCCGGCCCGGGAGGTCAGCGTCCTTTTCGGGACGGTCATTGGCGCTCGCCTTCTTAAGGAGCCTCGGTTCGGACGACGCCTGGCAGGGGCGGCCCTGATCGTGGGCGGGATCGTGGCCCTCACCGTCGGCTGATTGACACAAAATTTGGCCAACTGTTAGAAAGTAGTGGAGACCGCCGTGATGACCCCATTGCCCGACCGCCTCGAGTTGGAGCTGGTCGACATGGCCTTCCGGGGGGAGGCCGTGGGCCGTTTCGACGGCCGCGTCATCTTTGCCGCCTACGGCATCCCTGGGGAGCGGGTGGAGGTGGAGCTTTACAAGCGCCGGTCTCGCTTCGCCCGGGGCCGGGTTGTGGCCGTCCACAGCCCCTCCCCCTTTCGGGTCGCCGCCCCTTGCCCGTACTTTGGCGAATGCGGCGGCTGCCAGTGGCAGCACATCGATTACCCCAAACAGCTCGAATTTAAGCAAAAGGTCGTGGCTGACCAGCTACGCCGCATCGGGCATTTCGAGGATCCCCCCGTCCAACCCGTTATCGGGATGGTCGACCCTTGGCACTACCGCAACCACGCCCGCTTCTCGGTGGGCTACGACGGCCGGCTCGGCTTTATGAAACTGGAAAGCCACCACTTTCTCGGCATCGATTACTGCCGCATCATGCAGGAGCCCATAAACGACGTCCTGCGGCGGCTCCAGGGTCGGGTTCCCAAGCTCCATCAGGTCGTAGTGCGCTGCAGCCTGCGGACGGGCCAGATTCTGGTGGAGCCACGGCACCCGGCCATTCCCTGGGATGAAGCTTGGCGGGACGACTACCTGGAAGAGGAGCTTTTAGGCCACCGTTTCCGGATTTCACCCCCTTCCTTCTTTCAGGTTAATACCAAGCCGGAGCGGCGGGACCTAGGCTGGCTAATTAAGCCCGGTTGGGGCTACCCCGCCGTGGGCGATTATAGCATCGCCGATATCCTAGGCCTGCTGGTCATCAAGTATGTGGACCCCGCCGGCACCGAAACGGTGGTCGACGCCTACAGCGGGGTTGGAACCCTCGGGGTCATCCTGGCAGACAAGGTCCGGCGGGTCATCGGCATCGAGGAATCCCGCAGCGCCGTCCGGGACAGCCGCTACAACAGCCAGGGCATCCCCAACTTCGAGATGGTGGAGGCCAAAACCGAGGCGGTCCTGCCAACCCTGGACATCCCCGTGGACGCCGTCATCTTGGATCCGCCCCGGGTCGGCTGCGCCCCGGAGGTCATGACCGCTCTGCTCAAGCTTTCGCCGCCCAAGGTGATCTACGTCTCCTGCGACCCGGCAACCCTGGCCCGGGACCTGCGCATCCTGGTGGATGGGGGGTACCGGCTGGTGGAGGTCCAGCCGCTGGACATGTTCCCCCAGACCTACCACGTCGAGTCGGTCTCTTTCCTGGTTCGGTGACTTGTTGAAGCCCATCATTTCCCGTCTTGCCCTTGGCCTAGGCGCCCTCTTCGGGCTCCTGGCGGGGATACTGGCCCCCCCGGTTTCGGCGGCCGGGCCGGTCAGCCTCCGGGTCGAACCTCTCTTCGACGGCTACTATAAGCTCCGGGAGTGGACCGGCTTGGACGTCGAGGTGGTTAACGATGGGCAGGCCCGGTTTGAGGGCGAGGTCGCCTACGAGTCAGTGGACCTCGGCCGCCGGGTGACCGAATTTTCGGCTCCCGTCCGGCTGGGGCCGGGCGAACGGGGCCGGTACATCGTCCCGGTGATGATGACCGGTTTTGAGCGGTCGGGGGTGGTCCGCCTCCGCTCGGGCGGCCGGACCGTTGCCGAGGACCAGGTGACCCTTTTCCCCTTAGACGCCAACGACTTCCTGGTCGGGGTGGCCGGCCGGGACCCCCTGCCCCTGCACTTTAAGTTCTCCCTTAGGCCCCAGGGCCAGAGCCGGACCTTCGTCGTCAGCCTGCGGCCCGACACCCTGCCGGACGCCTCCCACCTTTTGCGTTCCTTTGATGCCCTGATCCTCAATGCCCTGCCGGCCAGCCGCCTCGCCCCGGCCCAGACCCAGGCCCTCACCGACTGGGTTCTTGGGGGCGGCCACCTGGTGGTGGGGGGTCTGGTTTCCGCCGAGGACCTGGAGGGTTTTGGGTCCCTGATACCCGTGCGGGTGCTCGGCCGTCAGACCGTCTCAGGCCTGCCGAACCTGGAAAGGACCATCCAGGTTCCCATCAGGGCCTGGGAGCCCTTTGAGGTCACCGCCGTTGCCCCGGCGGCCGAGGCCCAGGTTCTGGTGGCCGAGGAGGGACTACCCCTCATCGTCCGCCGGCGCTTTGGGCAGGGAACGGTCACCTTTATGGCCATGGACGGGTCAGCCGCACCCCTCAACGCCTGGTGGGGCCTCGGGCCCATGTGGCGGCTGGTGCTGGCAGCCGAGCGGTCGCCCACCGAGGAGTTTCAGAGCCGGGTCAAGCTTACCAACCTTGGGGCCATTTACAATGCCCTGGCCGAGCAGGTCACCCCCTTCGACCTGCCCTCAGCCCAAGTGGTAGTGCTCTTTTTGGGAGCCTATGTTATAATGGTGGGCCCCATCAACTTCCTCGTTCTTCGCCGCCTGCGCCGCCCCGACTGGTTCTGGTTTACCACCCCGGCCATCACCCTCCTGTTCGGCCTCGGAGTTTTCGGGTTGGGATTCAGCCCCCAGGCCCAGGGGGTTGCCCTCCGGGACGTGACCATTGTGCGCCACCCCGAGGACCTTCGGGTCGGCTACGCCGACAGCTACATCGCCGTGTTTTCCCCCGTTTACCGGGCGTACGATTTGGAGTTTCCAGCCTCGGTCTTTCCAAGCCCCCTTTTGCCCTTCTGGGAGTGGACCAACCCCCCCGACTCCCAGCCGGTAACGGTGGAAACGGACGGCCGGGTTCGGCGGCTCAAAAACCTAAGCGTCGACGCCTGGGGCCTTCGGGGCGTGCTGGCCGAGGGCCTCATCCGGTACGAGCGGGAGCCCCTTCAGGTTGAGGTCGTGGCCGAGCCTGAAGGGGTGCGCCTCCGGGTGGCCAATCCGGGTCCGGGCTCCGTCGACGGGTTGGTAGCCTGGCACTCGGCCGGGATTGAAACTGTCGGCCGGCTCGGGCCCGGAGAGGTGCGGGAGGTCTTTATCCGAGCGGTGCCGGTGGGGGGCCTGGAGGACCTGCGCCTCCAGCAGTTGCTGCTGACCGGTCATAAGGAGCTGCCGGAGCAGCTCCTTAATGTCCGGCGATTGGTCCTCTCCACCCTCTTTGACGACGAAATTACCACCGGGGAGCCCTGGCGGGTGGGCGGGGTGCGCCTCATCGCCTGGGAGGACCGCTCGCCCGTGGCCGTCCAAGTATCGGGCACCCCAAGCCGCCAGTCCTCCACCATCCTGAGGTTTATTAGGCTCCAGCCCAGAACCGGACCAGGCCTGCGGATGGTAGCCCCGGGGACTATGCGCCGTCAGCTCACGGACCGGGATGCCGTTTACCTGGGCCCATCGGCGTTCGGGTTCGCCGTGGGCGGGGGAAGCGTCACCTGGCGCTACTACCTGCCAGCCGACTTCCCGGCCGGCCAGGCGGTCCGAATTGACCTGCTTTTCAACGCCCAGCCCCGGCGGCCCACCGACATCTGGCCCCGAATCGAGGCCTTTAATTTCCGCCAAAGCCGCTGGGTCGACCTGGGGGACATCGGCGAGAAGGTCCGGGCCGCCGCCGGGGCCGAGCCCCAGGCCTGGCCCCAGGTTACCCTCGTCCTGCCCGACCCGGCCGCCGAGTTCATCGCCCCCGCCGGCTACCTGGACCTGAAGGTGGTGGCGCCGGCGGAGAACATCTTCGAGGTCCTAGTGCTGGAGCCCCGGATTTTCGCCGAGTAGCTCGGCCAGGCGGGTTTTGAGCAGGGCGGACAGCCGCTTCGTCATCCCGGGCACCGCCGCAATCTCCTCCTCGGAGGCGGCCAGGATCGCCCGGGCCGAGCCGAAGGTCTTAAGCAGGGCGAGCCGCCGCTTCGGACCAATCCCCTTCACTTGCTCCAAGGCCGACTGCATGCTCGCTTTCTGCCGGACCTGCCGGTGGTAGCTCACGGCGAAGCGGTGGGCCTCGTCCCGAATCTGCTGGAGAAGGCGGAGGGCGGGTGAGGTCCGGGGCAGACTCAGCGGCTCCGGCGAATCGGGCAGGTAGATGTCTTCATTTTCCTTCGCCAGGCCAATGGCCGGAAGCCACTCGAAGCCCAGGTCCCGCAGAACCTCCAGGGCGGCGTTGAGCTGGCCCCGGCCCCCGTCGATGACGATCAGGTCGGGCAGGGCCGCCCAAGGGTCCCGGAAGGCCCCGGGCTCATCCCCGGCCGGCACCAGCTCCACCGGCTCAGGGTCGTCCAGTCGGAGGGCAGGGCCCCGGGCGCGGCGGAGGCGGCGGCCAAGCACCTCCCGGAGCATGGCGTAGTCGTCCTGACCGGCGACGGTTTTGATTTTAAACTTGCGGTAGTGCTGCCGCTTGGGAACCCCGTTCTCGAAGACTACCATGCTCCCGACGGGGGCAGCCCCTTGGATGGTGGAGATGTCGTAGCATTCGACCCGCCGGGGGACGGTGGGCAGACCGAGGGCCTCCTGTAGTTCGAAGAGGGCCTGCTGGCGGGCATCCTGGGCCGCCAGCATCGTGCGCAGGCGGTGCTCCAGCCACTGGCGGGCATTTTCAAGGCCTAGCTCAAGCTGTTGCCGCTCGACTTCGGTGGCCGGCCGGCGAATGGCCACCGGCGCCCCCCGCCGCTCCGAAAGCCAGTCGGCCAGAAACTCTTCCCCCTCCACCTCTACGGGCACGATCACCTCGTCGGGCAGGTCGGTGGCCGACTCGTAGTACTCCCGGATGAAGGCAGCCAGCAGCACCCCAGGCTCGACAGTGCCCGGGTCCTGCTTGCTGAAGGTCTCCCAGCGCAGGAGCATCCCCTGCCGGACGGGCAGGACCTGAACGCAGGACCACTCCCCGAGGGTGGCCGGGGCCAGCAGGTCGTAGTTGGCCCGGACATCCTGGACTACCCGCTTGCGCTCCAGCATCCCCCGGATGTCCCGGATCTGGTCCCGGTATTCCCGGGCCCGCTCGAACTCCAGCCGCTCGGCCGCCTCCTCCATCCGGCGGGTGAGCTCCTCGAGGAGCTCCTCGTAGCGGCCCTGGAGAAAGCGGGCGAGGCGGTCCACCTCGGCCCGGTACTCTTCGGGGGTCACGGCCCGGATGCAGGGGCCGAGGCAGCGGCCAATATGGTAGTAAAGGCACGCCGACTTGTAGACCTTGGACAGGTCCCGGGTGCAGGATGCCAGGCGGAAGTGGCGGCGGATTATCTGCATAACCCGG
The DNA here is from genome assembly GCA_040289115.1 of Chloroflexota bacterium. Taxonomy (GTDB): domain Bacteria; phylum Chloroflexota; class Dehalococcoidia; order JAUQQI01; family JAUQQI01; genus JAUQQI01. The sequence continues at coordinate 14,423 of PSKS01000041.1, read as the reverse complement.
CCGCTACTGCCCGGATTGCTGTAGGGGCCGAAATAAGCGTGGCCGGGTTCTTCGGACCGGTGGCGGCGGACGATCTCGGGCCGTGGGTACTCGTCGTTAAGGTTCAGGTGGACGTAGGGAAAGTTCTTGTCGTCCCGGAAGCGAATGTTGAGCTCGGGTTTTTCGCTCTCGATGACGGCCCGCTCCAGGTTCTTGGCCTCGCTGAGGGTTTCGACCACGAAGTACTCAAAGTAGCGGAGCTCGGACCGAAGGCGGCGAAGCCGGGGCTCCGGCAAGCTACCCCGGAGCAGGTGGGTAGTGAGCCGGTCCCGGAGGTTTGCCGTCATCCCCACGTAGAGGGTGCGGTCCCGGGTTGGGCCGCAGAGGCGGTAAACCCCCGGCCGCTCGGGTACCTGAGCCAACTGAGCCCGGATATAGTCGGGGTCGGGTTTGACCTCCACGAGGCGGGAGGCGACGAAGGTTCGGGGCCCGGAAGACAAGGCAGACATCCTCGAAAACAGTCGTTCGCCGATTTAAAGTATACCCTGCCACCCCGGGAGCGCCGACTGCGGCCGTACCCTGACCAATGTTCCGGGCCCCAACCAAGGCTTTTTATTTGACAACAGAGGGTTTGCCCTTTAGAATTCAAAATCGAAAGGCACCAATAAGCTAAAGACGACGAACGGGAGGAGTAGGCGGAAGCCGGCCTGACAGAGACGGTGGGTCGGAGGCTGTGAGCCCGCCGCAGGCGGACCGCCGAAGGTCGCCCGGGAGTCGGGCAGGCGAAAGGGGCACCCGAGTAGTCTGCCCCGGACCGGCCGTTACCGGACAATGAGGGTTCGCTGAAGCAAAAGTTTTTGCTTTAGCGGGCCGAAGCAAGGTGGTACCACGGCGCCCCCGTCCTTGCGGCGGGGGCGCAAAGTTTTGGTGCTGGAGGTACAGCGATGCTGGAAACGATCCCGAAAACCTATGACCACACCGACGAGCTGGAGGTTTACCGCTTCTGGGAGGAGCGTGGCTTCTTTGCCCCCACCGTCGACCCGACCCGCAAGCCCTTCACTATAATTATGCCGCCCCCCAACGTAACGGGCGAACTGCACATCGGCCACGCCCTCACCATGATCATTGAGGACACTATGGTCCGCTGGCACCGGATGCTGGGCGAGCCCACCCTCTGGCTTCCCGGCACCGACCACGCCGGGATCGCCACCCAGGTAGTGGTGGAGCGCGAGCTTTCCGAGGAGGGGCTGACCCGCCACGACCTGGGCCGGGAGAAGTTCATCGACCGGGTCTGGCAGTCGGTGAATCGCTACCGCCAGCGGATAACCTATCAGCTCCGGCGCTTCGGATCCTCCTGCGACTGGACCCGGGAGCGGTTCACCCTTGACCCGGGGCCGTCCCGGGCAGTGCGCACGACCTTCGTCCGCCTCTACCACGACGGCCTCATCTACCGGGGTGAGCGCATCATCAATTGGTGCCCCCGCTGCGCCACTGCCCTCTCCGACCTGGAGGTGGAGCACAAAGAGACCGACGGCTATCTTTACTACCTGCGGTATCCCCTGGAGGACGGCAGTGGCTACGTGGTGGTGGCTACCACCCGCCCTGAAACGATGCTGGGGGATACGGCGGTAGCTGTCCACCCCGAAGACGAGCGGTATCGGCACCTGGTGGGCCGGCAGGCCCGGCTGCCCGTTATCGGCCGGCTCCTGCCGATAATTGCCGACGAGGCCGTAGACCCGGCCTTCGGGACCGGGGCCGTTAAGGTTACCCCGGCCCACGACCCCGTGGACTTCGAGCTCGCCCAGCGCCACGGCCTGGAGCGGGTCCTTATCATGAACTTAGACGCCACCATTAACCAAAACGGCGGCCCCTACGCCGGCCTCGACCGCTATGAGGCCCGGCGCCGCCTTGTCGAAGACCTTAAGGCCCAGGGCCTGCTCGAGAAGGTCGAGCCCTACCGCTACAGCATCGGTCACTGCGAGCGGTGTGACACGGTGGTTGAGCCCATCATCAGCCTCCAGTGGTTCGTGAAAACCAGGCCCCTGGCCGAGCCGGCCCTGAAGGCCGTCCTGGACGGGGAGATACGCATCATACCGGAGCGCTTCGTCCGGGTCTACGCCAACTGGCTTGAAAATATCCGCGACTGGTGCATCTCCCGCCAGATCTGGTGGGGCCACCGCATTCCCGTCTGGTACTGCCAGGACTGCAGGGCCACTGTCGTCCCTCCCAGGGATGACCCCATGCTGGACCCCGAACGGTGCGACCGGTGCGGCTCGGCCAGGCTTGAGCAGGACCCCGACGTGTTGGATACCTGGTTTAGCTCAGGCCTGTGGCCGCACTCCACCCTGGGCTGGCCCGACGAAACCGAAGACCTCCGATATTTTTACCCGACGTCCGTGATGGAGACGGGCTACGATATCCTCTTCTTCTGGGTGGCCCGGATGGTCATGCTCGGCCTGCGCAACACCGGGCAGGTACCCTTCCGAGTCGTCTACTTGCACGGCCTAGTTCGGGACGCCCAGGGCCGGAAGATGAGCAAGTCGGTGGGCAATGTAATCGACCCCCTGGACATCATCGACCGGTACGGGGCCGACGCCCTCCGCTACGCCCTGACGGTGGGGATCACCCCCGGCAATGACGTGCGGCTAGGTATCCCGAAGGTCGAGGCCGGCCGCAACTTCACCAACAAGCTCTGGAATGCTGCCCGCTTCGCGCTGGGAGCCGGAGCCGGCCGGGCCGGCCTTGAGCTTCCGGCCGACCTTACCGAAGCCGACCGGTGGATCCTGAGCCGTTTAAACCGGGTGACGGCCGAGGTGCGGCGGCTGATGGCTGACTATGAGCTGGGCGAGGCCCTGAGGCTGCTTTACGATTTCCTGTGGGATGAATTCTGCGACTGGTATATCGAGATTGCTAAGGTCCAGAGCCGCCGGGCCCGGGAGCTGGGCCACCCCGATACGAGTCCGGCCGTCCTTTACACCGTTCTCGAACGGAGCCTACGGCTGCTTCACCCCTTCATGCCCTTTGTGACCGAAAAACTCTGGCAGCACCTCACACGGGAACGGCGGGCCGCTGGCCACCCCCTGCCTGAAGCGATAATGGTGGCCTCCTATCCCGAGCCGGAAGAGGCCCGCCTCGACCCGGAGGCCGAACGGCAACTTGAGGTGCTGATGGACCTCATCCGGCGGGTCCGCAACGTCCGGGCCGACTTCCGGGTGCCGGCCGGGGCCTGGGTCGAGGTGGTTCTGGCCTCAGATAAACACCGAGACTTGCTGGAAGCCTATGCGCCCGTCATCTCCCAGCTCACCCGGGCCAGGCCGGTGGAAGTTAGGACGACCCTGCCCGAACGGCCTGATGGGGCCGTTCGCATCGTGGGCCTGGGGGCGACCGGCTACGTGCTGGTAGGGGCCCATATTAACCTGGAGGCCGAACGCCGCCGGCTGGCCCAAGAGCTGGCCGAGGTTGAGGCCGATGTGACCCGGCTCCGGGCCCATCTCGAAGACGCCGAGTTCCGGGCCAAGGCCCCAGCCGACGTGGTCGAGCGGGAGGAGGAGCGCCTTCGCCGGCAGCAGGAGCGCCTTCAGCGCCTTCGGGAGGCCCTGGAGTCTTAAAAGGGTCGGGCCGGGTTGATCACCCGGCCCGACCGGCACCCACGCCAGCTTTCTGGCGTAGCTCTTGCATTTTGGCGATGATGGCGTCAGCCATCTCCCGGGTACCCACGGCTGTCAGGTCGTCTCGGGTCGGCTTGAGGTCGTAGGTTACGTATTTGCCCTCCCGGATCACCTCGGCTACGGCCCGCTCCACCAGGTCGGCCGCCTCCGTCTCGCCCAGGTGCCGCAACATCAGCACCCCGCTCAGAATGGTTGCCGTCGGGTTGGCCTTGTTCTGGCCAGCATACTTGGGGGCACTGCCGTGGACGGGCTCGAAAACGGCCGCCTCATCCCCGATATTGGCCCCGGGCGCAATCCCCAGCCCCCCGATGAGGCCGGCGCAAAGGTCCGAGATGATGTCCCCGTAAAGGTTGGGCAGCACCAAGACATCATACTCTTCCGGCCGCTGGACCAGCTGCATGCTCAGGTTGTCCACGATGCGGTCCTCGAACTCGATGTCCGGGTACTCCTGGGCTACCTCCCGGGCAACCCTAAGGAAGAGGCCATCGGTGAACTTCATTATGTTGGCCTTGTGGACAGCGGTTACCTTCTTGCGGCCGTTTTTCCGGGCGTATTCGAAGGCCCATTTAACAATCCGGCGGCTGCCGGTGACGGAGATCGCCTTGATGCTGATCCCGGAGTCGTCCCGAACCGGCTGGCCGCTCAGCTCCCGGATGAGGTTAATGACCTTACGGCACTCCTCGGTGCCCTGCTCAAACTCAACCCCGGCGTAGAGGTCCTCGGTGTTCTCCCGGACGACGATAAGGTCGACCCGCTCGTAGCGGGAGCGGACCCCGGGATAAAGTTTGGCCGGCCGCAAGTTGACGTAGAGGTCGAGGGCCTTGCGAATAGCCACGTTGACGCTTCTGAAGCCGTAGCCCACCGGGGTGGTAATGGGCCCCTTAAGGGCCACCTTGTTGTGGCGGATGGACTCGATGACGTGGTCCGGGATGGGGGTGCCGTACTTGGGGATGACGGCCTCGCCCACCTCCTGAACGTCCCACTCGAACGGGATGCCTGTGGCTTCCAGGACCCTGCGGGCTGCGTCCACGACCTCGGGCCCAATCCCGTCCCCAGGGATTAGGGTGATGCGGTACATGGGATCACCTCCGCTTAAAGATTTCCGGCCCCATTATACCGCACGTATTGGCCGGTCCGAAGAAAGCAATAGGCCCGCCCGATAGCTTATAATCAAAAGCGGTGCGGGGTGGTGTAACGGTAACACGTCGGACTTTGGATCCGAAGTTCCAGGTTCGAATCCTGGCCCCGCAGCCCGGTATCTCGGGGTCCACAACCTACTTAACCTCAACATATTGCGGTTAAACTAGAACCGTGGCCCCGGCGAGTGAAGCTTGGATGTATTTACCGGTCCGGCGGTGCGTCCCCACCGCCGTGGCCTTTTCGACCTGGCGGGTGCTTGCCGCCCAGTAACCTTGCGGGTCAAACCTGGGCCTGGTCCCCGACCAGGCCCTTTCTTTATACTGTTTACGGGAAGCCGGTGGGGGTGCAAAGGGTCACCATGGCGACGGTTCAGACCGAAGTCCAGGGTCTGGTAAAAAAACTGATCACCAAAGTTAGCGAATACCTTTCCCACGAGAAGGTGGCGCTGGTTGAGGCCGCCGTAGACTTCGCCGCCGAGGCCCACGACGGCCAGGTCCGGGCTTCGGGCACGCCCTTCATCGAGCACCCCCTCCAGACGGCCCTCCTCCTGGCCGACCTGAAGCTAGACGCCGCCGCCATCGCTGCCGCCCTCCTCCACGATGTGGTCGAGGACTGCAACGTCCCCCTCGAAGCCATCGAGCAGCGTTTCGGTCCCGAGGTCGCCCGGCTGGTGGAGGGCGTGACCAAACTCTCCCGCATCCAGTGGTCCCCGTCGAACCTCACCGACCGGCGCCTCTTGGAACAGCAGGCCCAGAACCTCCGGAAGATGTTCGTGGCCATGGCCGAGGACATTCGGGTGGTTCTGATCAAGCTGGCCGACCGCCTCCACAACATGCGGACCCTCGAAGCCCTGCCCCCGGAGAAGGCTCGGCGGGTGGCCCAGGAAACAATGGACATCTATGCCCCCCTGGCCGGCCGCCTGGGCATCTGGCAGTTTAAGTGGGAGCTGGAGGACCTGGCCTTCCGGTGCCTGGAGCCCGAACGCTACCGGGAGATCGCCCGCCTGATCCGGGCCCGTCGGGCAAGCCGGGAGCGGTATATTGGCCAGGTCGTTGAAGTCCTGAAGCGGGAGCTGGAGCGGGCCGGCATCAAGGCCGAGGTTACCGGCCGGCCGAAGCACATCTACAGCATCGCCCAGAAGGTCGCCAAATACGCCGAGCAGGGCAAGGACTTCACCGAGATTTACGACCTGCTGGCGGTGCGCATCCTGGTACACACTGTCCAAGACTGTTACAGCGCCCTTGGGGTAGTCCACAGCATCTGGCACCCAATCCCCGGCCACATCGACGACTACATCGCCAACCCTAAACCCAGCGGCTACCAGTCCCTCCACACCACCGTGATCGCCCTGGACGGCCGGCCCCTGGAGGTCCAGATCCGCACCTACGAGATGCACTGGGTAGCCGAATACGGGGTGGCCGCCCACTGGAAGTACAAGGAGGGCCGCCATCAGGACCCGAAGTTCGAGGACAAGATCGCCTGGTTGCGCCAGCTGATGGAGTGGCAGCGGGACATGCAAGGGGCGCTGGAGTTCGTCGAGTCGGTAAAGTCAGACATCTTCCGGGACCAGGTCTACGTTTTCACTCCCAAGGGGGAGCTCAAGGAGCTTCCGGCTGGCTCAACCCCCATCGACTTCGCCTACCGGATCCATACGGAGTTGGGCCACCGGTGCATTGGGGCCAAAGTAAACGGTCGGCTGGTGCCCCTGGATTACCAGCTCCAAAATGGCGACGTCGTCGAGATCATTGCCTCGAAGCAGAGCAAGGGCCCCAGCCGCGACTGGCTTAACCCCAACCTCGGCTACGTCCGCACCTCCCATGCCCGTGAGAAGATCCGCCAGTGGTTCCGCAAGCAGGAGCGGGCCTCCAACATCGAGCGGGGCCGGGAGCTGGTTGAAAAGGAGCTGCGGCGGCTGGGCATTCAGGTGGCCCTAGAAGATCTGGCCAAGCTTTTTAATTACGAGAAAGTGGATGACTTCTTGGTGGCCGTCGGCTGTGGGGACATCCACCCCCACCAGATTGGGGCCAAGGTGGCGGAGCCGCCCCCGGCCGAGGCGGTGCCCCTTGCCGAACGCCCACCTCAAACCGACGGCTCGGCCCCCTACTCGGTGGTGGACGTCATGGGCATCGGGGACTTGCTCACCAACCTGGCTAAGTGCTGTAATCCGATCCCCGGCGACCCCATCATCGGCTACATAACCCGGGGCAAGGGGGTGACGGTCCACCGCCGCAACTGTCCGAACGTTCTCAATGAGGACGAGAAGGACCGCCTCATTCAAGTGTCCTGGGGCCGGTCGCCCCGGCAGGTCTACCCGGCCTCCATCCGACTGGAGGCCTGGGACCGGGTGGGCCTGCTCCGGGACGTTTCGGCCGTGGTTTCCGAGGAGAAGGTCAACATCACGTACGTTTCGACCAGGGTCCGCCCCGACCGGAGCGCCGTCATTAACCTCACGGTGGAGACCACCGGCCTTGACCAGCTGAGCCGGGTGATGGCCAAGCTGGAGGGGATCCGGGGGGTCATCTCAGTGACCCGGGAGCTCGGCCGGGGCTCCGAAACCGCTTAAAAACATCCCACCCGGAGGCGAAAGCTATGAAGCTTGCCAGTCGAATGGGCCGGCTCGGCACCGAGACCGCCTTCGAGGTCCTGGTTCGGGCCCAAGGCCTCGAGGCCGAAGGTCTGGAGGTCATCCACCTGGAGATCGGGGAGCCGGACTTCCCCACCCCCCGCCATATCATCGAGGCCGCCTACCGGGCGATGCTCGACGGCCACACCCACTACGGCCCGTCCGCGGGCCTGCCCGAGCTGAGGCGGGCAGTGGCCCGCTACGTCAGCCAGACCCGGCGCATCAACGTCGACCCGGAGCAGGTGGTGATCACTCCCGGGGGAAAGCCGGTCATCTTTTTCACAGTGCTTTCCCTCATCGAACCGGGCGACGAGGTACTAGTCCCCGACCCTGGGTTCCCCATTTATGAGTCGGCCGTAAGCTTCGCCGGGGGCACCCCCGTACCTGTACCCCTCCGAGAGGAGCGGGGGTTCCGGCTGGACGTGGCTGACATCCGGGCCAGGCTCACCGACCGCACCCGCCTCATAATCTTGAACTCGCCCCACAACCCCACCGGCTCCGTTCTCACCCTCCAGGACCTGGAGGCCATCGCCGACCTGGTTAGAAGCCGCGACCTCTACGTCCTCTCGGACGAAATTTATAGCCGGATAATCTACGACGTCGACCACCATAGCCTCGCCTCCCTGCCCGACATGGCCGAGCGGACCATCATCCTAGACGGCTTTTCCAAAACCTACGCCATGACCGGCTGGCGGCTCGGCTACGGGGTCTTTCCGCCGGGGCTGGTTCCCGGGATCATCCGCCTAATGGTGAACAGCGTCTCGTGCACCGCCACCTTCGTGCAGTTTGCCGGCCTGGCCGCCCTGGACGGACCCCAGGACTCCGTAGCGACCATGGTGAGAGAGTTCCGGCGCCGGCGGGACTTCCTGACCGCGGCCCTTAACGAAATCCCGGGCATCCGTTGCCTGCAGCCCCAGGGGGCCTTCTATGCCTTCCCCTCCGTTAAGGGGCTGCCCCTGGGCAGCCGGGAGTTTGCCGACCGGCTCCTTTCCGAGTTTGGGGTTGCGGTGCTTTCGGGGGATGCCTTCGGGGCGGCCGGGACCGGTTACCTGCGGCTCTCTTACGCCAACTCCTTGGAAAACCTGGAGCGGGCCGTGGCCCGCATCCGGAAGGCCGTTGAAAGCCTGGTTTAGTTATTTAATTTAGCCGAGGCCGTGGAAACCCAGCCCATCGTCGAGGTCCGAAACCTCCGCAAGCACTTCGGCAGCGTCGTGGCCGTCGACGGCATCTCCTTCGGTGTGAGGCGAGGGGAGATATTCGGCATCCTAGGCCCGAACGGGGCCGGGAAGACCACAACCCTGGAGATGATCGAGACCATCCAGCGGCCCACCGCCGGGGAGATTTACGTCGACGGCATCGACGCCCTGCGCCACCCCGACCGGGTAAAGGCGGTCATCGGCATCCAGCTCCAGGCGGCCGGCTTTTACCCGGACCTCACCCTCACCCAGCTTATAAAATTCTTTGCCGGCCTCTATGGCGTCCCGGTGGACCCCCGGGCGGTCCTGAAAAGGTTTCAGCTCGAGGATAAGGCCCGCAGCACCTTCGATAAGCTCTCCGGTGGCCAGAAACAGCGGTTCTCCCTGGCCACCAGCCTCCTTAACCGGCCCAAGGTTATCTTCCTGGACGAGCCCACCACCGGCCTAGACCCCCAGGCTCGCCGAAACCTCTGGGACCTGATTCGGGAGGTTCGGGCCGAGGGCACCACCGTGGTCATCACCACCCACTACATGGAGGAGGCAGAGCAGCTCTGCGACCGGGTGGCCATCATGGACCGGGGCCGAATTATTCGCCTGGGAACCCCCCGGGGCCTCATCGAGGAGTTGCTGGCCACCGGCTTCCGCAAGCCTGTCGTCCGCCAGGAGGCGTCCCTGGAAGACGTTTTCATCCACCTAACCGGCCGCTCCCTCCGGGAGGAGTAAAGGTGTACCTCCGGGCCTACCTGGTCGCCAGCTGGTATCCCTTCCTGGCCCTGCTCCGAAACCGCTCGGTGATCTTATTCGGCCTGGCCTTTCCCCTGACCTTTGTGGCCATCTTCGGGTTCGTCGGGGGCGGCGTCCTGGGCGGGGTCCGGGTCGGGGTAATCGGTCCGGCGGAGCATCCCCTGGTACGGGCCCTGGCCGCAAGCCCAGGGGTCACCCTGGTTTACGAGTCCCCCGCTGAGCTCGAAGCCCGGCTCCGCCTGGGAAGGGTCGACGGCCTGGTGCGGGTCGATGGGTCCCGGGTTACCCTGGAACTTAACCCGACCAACCCCCAGAGCCGGCTGGCCACCCTGGCCGTGGAAAAGGCGGTAGCCGAGGCCAGCCTTCAGCTGGCTGGGGTTTCGAACCCGCCCCTTAGCGTCGAAACCGTCCAGGTGATTGGCCGCTACGAGCGGTATATCGATTTCGCCCTCCCCGGCCAGATCAGCTGGGCCCTTCTCTCAACTGGCGTTTTCAGTCCGGTCTGGGGCCTGATAGGCTTAAAGCGCACCCTGGTGCTTAAGCGGCTACTGGCAACCCCGGTTCCCGGTCCGGTCATCCTGCTGGGTCAGGCTACGGCCCGGCTTTTGATGGGGGTGCTCCAAACCGTGGTGATCCTCCTGGTTGGTGCGCTGGTTTTCGGCTTCTACCTGGCCGAGGGTTGGAAGACCTTTCTCTTAATGCTTTTGCTTTCGGCCTTCGGACTGGTAGCCTTCCTTGGAGTAGGGTTTCTCATCGGCGGCTACTGGAACAGCCAGGAGGGGGCGATCCCCGCGGCCAACCTGTTCGTCCTGCCCCAATTCATTCTGGGCGGCACCTTTTTCCCCTCGGACGTCTTCCCGGGCTGGCTTAAGGTCGTTGCTGACCTGATGCCCTCGACGTACTTAAATACGGCCATGCGGCTCGTGGCCGGGGAGGGGGCCGGCCTGGTGGAGGTGGCCCCGTACCTGCTTGCCTTGGGTCTTTGGGGCGCGGCCGCGTACATTGTGGCCGCCCGGACCTTCCGCTGGTATTAACTTGCAGCAAAGTCCCTTGGCGTATTGCCGAACAGACCTGTATAATCGACGGGAAAGATGGGCGCCAGCGGCGGTCCGTTTTGCGCCCCAGGAAACGTCAACTTTTGCCTTGGCCTGGGTGAGCCCCGCGGCCTAGGTACCGCCGGGAGAGTCCGGTTGGGTCGGCAGGCAGCCCCCAATGTTGGGCCGTAAGAAGGAGCTTGCGTATCCGAAGAAGGGAGCCCCCGGTCGGCTCCGGGAAGTCCTTTTCGGCTACGCCCTTCTGGCCCCGGCCCTCATCCTACTGGCCGTTTTCGAGTTCTTCCCCATCCTTTACGGCCTTTATATTAGTCTGTGCAGCTGGCGCCTCGGGTGCGCCGAGTTCGTCGGGGCCGAAAATTACATTCGGGCCTTCCGGGATCCCCAGGTCTGGCACGCCCTGCTGGTCACCGCCACCTATTCCTTGATGTCGGTCCCTGTCCAGCTTGGGCTGGGGCTCTTCTTCGCCTATCTGCTCTTCCAGAAGGTCAAAGGCCAGGAGCTCTTCCGGCTGGTCTTTTTCCTGCCGTACGTAACCTCCACCGTGGCTTCTGCCGCCGTCTGGACCTATATCTATAACCCCGACCGGGGGCTTATCAACACCGTTCTGGGGGCCCTGGGATTGCCCCAACCCCGTTGGCTGGCCGAGCCAACTGGAGTTTTTGCCTTGGTCGCCCGGGGGCTGGGGGTGGAGCTCCCCGCCTGGGCCCACGGTCCCAGCCTGGCCCTTGTGGCCGTGTTTATTTACACCACCTGGGTCTTCGTCGGCTATGACATCACCATCTTCCTGGCCGGCCTGGGCAACATCCCTACCGAGCTCTACGACGCCGCCCGGGTTGACGGGGCCAAGGGCTGGGCGCTGTTTCGCCATGTCACTATTCCCCTCCTCTCGCCAACGACCTTTTTCCTATCGGTCATAACCGTTATCGGAACCTTTAAGGCCTTCAACCACATCTACATTATGACCATGGGCGGTCCAGGCACGGCCACAACCACCGCCAGCATTTATATCTTTCGACAGCTCTACGAGTACAACCGGTACGGCTACAGTGCCGCCCTCTCATTCATCCTGTTTTCGGCAATTCTGGTCCTCACCATCGTTCAGAACCGGGTTGCCGGCCGGAGGGTCGTCTATGAATAGGCCGCTCGATTTACCTGTTGTCCGGCCCGTCGGGCTGAGGACCTTCCGGCCCCGGCCGCCGGCAGGTCGGCTCATTATCTACCTGGTCCTGATGGCGGGGGCCTCCCTCTCGGTCCTGCCCTTCGCCTACATGGTAGCCAGCTCCCTTAAATCTTATGGTAGCGTAATCACCAATAACCTCTGGCCCTGGTGGCCCCTGGGCGACGAGCCCCTCCAGTGGCAGAACTACATTGAGGCCGTCCGGCATACCGGCTGGGATCCCCACTGGGGAACCTGGCTTATGGTGCGCTATTTTGCCAACAGCCTCATCGTCAGCGGGGTCATTGTGGGCGGGGCCGTACTCACGTCGCTGCTGGCAGCCTACGCCCTGTCCCACGTCGAGCTGCCGGGCCGGAACCTGGTCTTTCTGGGGATCCTGGCTACCCTCATGATCCCCGGGGAGTTGGTGCTGGTGCCCAAGGTCGTCATGATGTTCAACTTTGGCTGGTACAACACCTACCTGGCCCTAACGGTGCCCTTCACGGTAAGCGTCTTCGGCATCTTTCTGCTAAGGCAGCATTTCCTGCAGGTTCCCCGGGAGCTCCACGATGCTGCCCGGATCGACGGGGCCAATCACCTCCAGTACCTGCTCTGGGTCCTGCTCCCCCTAAGCCGGCCGGCCCTGGTGGTGATCGCCGTCCTCAACTTCATCTGGGCCTGGGACGCCTTTCAGTGGCCCCTGCTGGTCACCCGGGACCCGAGCATGCGGGTGCTGGCGGTGGGCCTGCAGCAGTTCATGGTGGGGGAGGGCGGCGTCAACACCCATCTGCTGATGTCCTTCGCCACCATGATGGTGGTCCCGATTATCGGCCTTTACTTCGTAGCCCAGCGGGCTTTCACCGAAGGTTTTCTTAGCAGTGGGATTAAGAGGTAAGGAGGCTTCGAGGCCATGTTTGCGGGCAGACTTCGGCGGGTTTTAACCCTTCTTTTGGGACTGGCGGCCATTTTAGGGGCCTGCGTGCCCCAGGCCGCCCCAACTCAGCCCGGTCCGGGCGGGATAACCAATCCCCCGACCACCCCCGAGATGGTCGACGCCATTGACCTTACGGGCAAAAACATCGAGGTGGTATACTGGCACAACCGCCCCCAGCGGGACCAGGAGCTGATCCAGTCGATGTTGGATGAGTTTAACCGGACCAACCCCTACGGGATCCGGGCCCGGGCCGAAATCGCCGGGGCATCCTATAACGACGTTTACAACAAGATAAACGCCGCCATTCAAGCCGGCCAGCCGCCGGACATCGCCGTTGCCTACCAGAACCAGGCGGCCTTCTACCGGAACCAGGGGGCCGTCATTGACCTGACGCCCTTTATTAAGAGCAAAAAATACGGCCTCACCGAAGAGGACCTTAAGGACTACTTTCCCATCTTCCTGGAGAGCGACGCCAACCCCCAGTTCAAGGGCGAGCGACTGGGCTTCCCGACCCAGCGTTCGGTGGAGGTGATGTATTACAACGCCGACTGGCTCCGCCAGCTGGGTTACACCGAGCCGCCCCGGGACTGGAAGACCTGGGAAGAGGCGGCCTGCAAGGCCAGCGACCCGGCTAATCGAAAGTACGGCTGGGCTTTCCGCCACGACGCCTCTAACTTCGCCTCGATGGTCTTCTCCAGGGGCGGCCGGATCCTCAGTCCGGACGGGTCGGCCTACGTGTTCAATAGCCCGGCCGGGGTCGAAAGCCTGGCAATGATCCAACGGATGTTTAAAAACAAGTGCGCGGTCGAGATCCCGGTGGGCGAACGGTTCGGCGAGCAGAACCGGTTCGGCAACGGGGAAGTGCTCTTCGTCTTCGCCTCCTCGTCGGGTCTGCCCTTCTACCGGGAAGCTGTGGAAAAGGGCGCCAAGTTTAACTGGGATATCTCCCTCCCCCCATACACCGAAAGGCCGGCCATAAATCTTTACGGGGCCAGCGTTTCGGTCTTCAAGACCACCCCCGAGCGGGAGCTTGCCGCCTGGTTGGTTATAAAGTTCCTGGGGGAGCGGCCGCAGACGGTCAAATGGGCGGTCAACACCGGCTACCTGCCGGTCCGCCAGAGCGCCAAAGCCGACGTGATCTCCGCCTTCGAGCGGGACCCCCAGTGGGGTCCGGTGGCCCGCTCCTACGCCCGGATCTTCGACTGGCTCCAGTACGCCATGGTGGAGTCGCCGGTAGCCGGCTACGACCCGGTCCGCACCATTATCGACCAGGAGGTGATGAGTCGGGTCATTAATGACCCCAACGTGGACGTCAAGAAGCTCCTGGACGACGCCGTCGCCAAGGCGAACGAAATCCTAAGGGAAAACGCCCCGCGGTCGGGCCGCTGAGGGTGGAGGCTGAAGATGCCCGGAAAGAGCCTGGCCAACGACCCGGAACTGCGGGCTCAGGTCCGGGACTACGCCGGGGCCCTGGGGGAGCTGGGGCCCGGGTGGGAGGACGCTGTGGCCGAGGCCCTCCTGGCCAAGCTCGAAAGGCGGCTCGACACCCTGGTGGAGAAGCGGCTCCGGGAACGCCGCCGGAAACCGCCCCTGGCCTGGTTCATTGTCACCCTGATCTTCGGGATACCCCTCACGGCCACGGCGGGGGCCACCGCCGGCCTTTCCGGCATTCTGGTGGTTTGGGCCGCCCTCATCCTCATCAACTGGTGGGCGGCCAGAGCCTAGACCGGGCGACCCCGATGGCCGGGAGGGTTTAGGGGGCACGCCAATAGCTTGCCTGTCCTGCGTCTAACTTTATCGAAAAAAGCCATTGGCAGACAGGCTGGTCGCAGAACTTGACGGGGCCGCCGGAGTATGCTAAATTAAGCTAACAACTCAATAGTGGCTAGGCCCTCATCAAGAGCGGTGGAGGGAGACGGCCCGATGAA
>PSKS01000040.1:0-21795 GCA_040289115.1 Chloroflexota bacterium | reverse complement strand
TGGCTACCGCCGTTACGGCCACAACGAAGGCGACGAACCCAGCTTCACCCAACCCCTGATGTATGAGGCCATCGGCCGTCACCCGACGGTCCGGCAACTCTGGGCCGAGAGACTGGTTCGGGCAGGCACGGTGGGGGCCGACGTTCCGGAAACCCTTCGTGAAAAGTACCTGACTGAGTGGCGCCGGATCTTTGAGGCACCGACCGGGTATACCCGGTCGGCCGACCGGCCCAAGGCCCCCCCACCTAGGCCCCGGCCGGTGGAAACCGGGGTGCCCTTAGACCGGCTCCGGGCCATCTATGATGCCTGGCTTACCTTCCCGCCCAACTTCAACCTTAATCCGCGGCTTGAGCGGGCCCTACGGCGGCGCCGAGTAGCCCTGGATAACCCCGGGGAGCCCAACGTCGACTTTGCCACTGCTGAGGGGGTCGCCATCGCCACTATCCTGGCCGACGGCATACCCGTAAGGCTAGCGGGCCAAGATACGGGCCGGGGCACCTTCAGCCAGCGCCACGCGATCCTTTACGACGTCCGCACCGGCCGGCAGTTTATTCCCCTGCAGGCCCTACCCCAGGCCCGGGCGGCCTTCGAGGTGGTCGACAGCCCCCTTTCAGAGAATGCGGCCCTGGCCTTCGAGCTGGGTTATAACCTTCAGGTCCCGGAGCGGCTGGTGATCTGGGAGGCCCAATACGGCGACTTTGTCAACGCGGCCCAGGTGCCCATCGACGAGTTCCTCGTCTCCGGCCGGGCCAAATGGGGGCTTACCCCGTCGTTGGTTCTCCTGCTGCCCCACGGCTATGAGGGCCAGGGGCCCGACCACTCCAGCGGCCGCATGGAAAGGTTTTTAAGCCTGGTCGCCGACAACAACATGCTGGTGGCCAATCCCAGCACCGCGGCCCAGTACTTCCACCTCCTCCGCCGCCAGGCCGCCCTCCTGCGGGAGGACCCCCGGCCGCTGGTGGTGTTTACGCCCAAGAGTCTGCTGCGCAATCCGGCGGCCTTCTCGGCCCTCCGGGAACTGGCCGAAGGCCGCTGGCAGCCGGTGCTGGACGACCCCGCCGTTGGCGAGCGGGGAGGCGTGCGCCGGCTGGTGCTCTGCAGCGGCAAGGTCTACTACGATGCCGTTGCCGACGAGCGACGGGCCCTGGCCCGGGAGATGGCCATCATTCGGGTGGAAGAGCTTTACCCGTTCCCGGCCGAGGAGCTGCGGGCCCTGCTGGCGAGCTACCCCGCCGTTGAAGAAGTTATCTGGCTTCAGGAGGAGCCGGAGAATATGGGGGCCTGGACCTACATCCGGCCGAAACTGGAGGAGCTTATCGGTGGGCGCTGGTCCCTCCGGTACATCGGCCGTCCGCCGGCCTCCAGCCCGGCGGAGGGGTCGATGGCCCAGCACGTGGCCAACCAGCGGGCCATTATCGAACAACTTTACGCGCCCCGGGAGCTACCTGTTCCGAGCGGGCGGTAAGGGGGGTAGAAAGATGGCAACTGAGATCGTGGTTCCGGAAGTTGGGGAGTCCATCGTTGAGGCTACCGTGGCCCGGTGGCTGAAGCGGGAGGGGGAACAGGTTGTTGCCGGGGAGCCGGTGGTCGAGCTGGAGACGGAGAAGGCCAACGTTGAAGTCCCGGCCCCCCGGTCGGGCATTCTAGCCCGGATAATCCGGCGGGAGGGGGAGGATGTCCGGGTAGGGGAGGTGCTGGGGGTTGTGGAAGAGGCCGCGGTTTCGGCCGAACAGCCCCCGGCTGCGGCCCCGGCGGCACCCGCCCGGGAGATGGCGGCGGCCGAAGAAGGGCCCAAGGCAACCCCCTTGGCCCGGCGGCTGGCGGAGGAGGCCGGGATCGACCTTTCTAAGGTGCCGGCCACCGGGCCTGGGGGTCGGATTACCCGGGAGGACGTGCTGGCTTACATGGAAAGACAGCGGGCGGCGACCGCGCCCCAGGCGGGGCCGGAGGTTGAGCCAGCTCCCGTCCGGCCCGACACTCGGGCCGCCCCGCCCCGACCTGAAGCCGAAGTCTGGGCCCCGCCTTCCCCGCCCCCCATTACCCGGCCCGAGGCCGAAGCCCCGTCCCAGCCTCGGGAAGTTCGGGTGCGGATGTCCAGGCGCCGGCAGACCATTGCCCGCCGGATGCTTGAAGCCACCCAGACCACGGCGATGCTCACCACCTTTAACGAGGCGGATATGGGGGCGGTGATGGAGATCCGGCGCCGGTACCGGGAGATGTTCCAGCAGAAGTACGGCGTAAGCCTTGGAATAATGCCCTTCTTTGTGAAGGCCACCGTTGCCGCCTTGAAAGCGTTCCCCAAGCTCAATGCCGAAATTCACGGGGACGAAATCGTTTATAAAAATTATTACGATATCGGCATCGCTGTTGGGGCTACCGAGGGGCTGGTTGTTCCCGTCCTCCGGGACGCCGACAAGCTGAGTTTTGCCGAGATCGAGCAGAAGATCGCCGACTTTGCGCGCCGGGCCGAGGAAAATAAGCTCACCCTCGAGGAGCTCCAGGGAGGGACGTTCACCATCACCAACGGCGGGGTTTTCGGGTCCCTTTTGAGCACCCCCATCCTGAACCCGCCCCAGGTGGGCATCCTTGGTCTGCACAGAATCATCGACCGGCCGGTCGTGGTCAACGGCCAGATTGTCGTCCGGCCGATGATGTACCTTGCCCTCACCTACGACCACCGGCTGGTGGACGGTCGCGAGGCGGTCCAGTTCCTGGTCCGGATCAAACAGCTCATCGAGGACCCGGCCCTACTGCTCGTGGAAGGCTGGTGACGGTCCCCCGGCTCCGGCTGAAGCTTCTGCGCATTGCCTTTGGGGCCCTCTACGGTCCCCTGGCCCCGGTCTATGATCTGATAACCCGACTTTGTTTCGCCGGGGAGTGGGACCGCTGGCAGGCGGCGGCCGCCGCCCGGCTGCGGGGGGCTAGGGTGCTGGAGCTGGGACCCGGCACTGGGGCGCTGGCCGCCCGCCTGGTCCGGTCGGGATTGGACTATACTGGTCTGGAGCCCTCTGGGCCGATGCTGGCCGTGGCCCGGCGCCGCCTGCGGGCCTCTGGCGGGCCCTTTAACTTGGTTCGTGGGCGGGCCCAGCACCTGCCCTTTAAGGCGGGCACCTTTGACGCCGTGCTGGCGACCTTCCCCACCGAGTACGCCCTTGACCCGGTCGCCTGGTCCGAGGTCTTCCGGGTCCTTCGTCCCGGCGGACGCTGGGTGGTTGTGTACGCCGGGGCGCTGAGCCCCACCGGCCTCCGGCGCCGGCTGGCCGGCTGGCTCCAGCGCCTGGTGCTTGGTCCACCGGCGGAGGCCCCGCCCCGGCTTCCCGAAACTTCCGGCTTTTCGGTCGCCTTCTGGGAAGCCCAAACCCCGGGCGGGCAGGCCTTCGGCTGGGAGGCGGTCCGGATTTTACCGGCCGAAGTGGCGGTGGAGGTCTCGGCGGCCGATCCGGAGCAGGATCGGGTAGCCGTGGGGGCAGAGCAGGCCGACCCCGGCCCCGGCGGCCGCCTGCAGTAGCCGGCGCTGTTCGTCTGGGGTGAGAGGCTCACCCCGCCTGACGGCCCGGCGGCAGGCCAAGGCCGCCCGGACACGCCGTTCCCAATCGGCCTCACCGGGCTCGTCTAGGGCAAGCATAAGCTCGGCCAGGCACGATTCAGCTGCCCCCTCGTCCAACCCTACCGGCGCCGCCTCCAGGATGATGGTGCGGTCGCCCGCCCGCCGAATGGCAAACCCAAAACGGGCCAGCACCGGCAGGGCCTCGGCCATCCGGGCGGCTTGCTCGGCCGCGAGGGGGATGGTGACGGCCGACAGGAGAAACTGGCCTGGGCCTTCGGCCGCCCGTTTTTCTAGCTCAACGAATATGCGGGTCTCATCCAGGCGGTGGAAATCCACCAGGTAGAGGCTGTCCTCCGAGCGGCAGACCAGGTACTCGCCGGCCAGGTCGCCTAAGGGTTCCAGGTGCAGCCAGTCGAACTCGGGTTCAGGCCGTTCCCGGATGACGGTTCCCGTCAGGGGCAGGGTTGGGGCCCGCCATTCCGTCGGGGCTGCGGCCCCTTCTTCGAACCGGGGGGTGTCCAGGGCGGCCCGGACCGCCTCCTCGACCAGGGCTGCCACCTCCGCCTCCCCCCGAAGCTTTACCTCAAGCTTGGCTGGGTGTACGTTTATGTCCACATCTTCCCGGGGAAGCTCGACGGCCAGGAAGCCGTAGGGGTAGCGGCCCCTGGGAATACGGCTCCGGTAAGCCTCGACCACGGCCCGGCGGATGGCCCGGGCCTCCACCGGCCGGTTGTTTACGGTTATGACCAGATGGCCGGGGTCGGTTTTGAAGGTGCCGGGCCGGCTGAGGTAGCCGTAGGTTGCCACCCGCTCCGCCTCAGCCCCAACCGGCACCCAGCACCCCCAGCCGGACCGGGGGTAAAGGGCCTGCAGAACCCCCAGGCGGTTGCCGTCGCCGGGGGTGTGTAGAAGCAGCCGGCCGTCCACCAGGAAGTAAAAGCGGACGGTTGGGTAGGCCAAAGCGTATTGTGCCACCACCCGGGCGCAGAGGGCCGCCTCCCGACGGGGCTCCTCCAGGGCCCGGCGGCGGGCCGGTAGGTTTTCAAAGAGGTTCCTTACCGCCACGATGGTGCCGGGGGGTGCCCCCACCTGCTCAAAGCCCACCAGCTCCCCGAAGCGGTAGGTTACGGCGGCCCCGTATGGCTGGTCCGGGGGGCGGGTGACCATTCGGACGGTGGCGGCCGCGGCGATGGCGGCCAGGGCCTCGCCCCGGAAGCCTAGGGTTGTCGTCCGGCCGATGTCTTCGGCCGTCTCAATCTTGCTCGTGGCGTGGCGGCGAAAGGCCAGGGCAACCTCATGGGCCGGGATGCCGGCGCCGTCGTCGGAAACCCGGATGCAATCGAGACCGCCGTTCTCGATTTCGACCCGCACCTGCCGGGCCCCGGCGTCTAAGGCGTTCTCGATAAGCTCCTTTACGGCGCTGGCCGGCCGGTTCACCACCTCGCCGGCGGCGATGCGCCGGACGACTTCCTCCGGCAGGACCCGAATGGGCCTCATCGGGGGACCCGGGTTTTAAGAACGCTGAGGAGCTCCACCGCCCGCTTAAGGGTTTCCAGGCGCTTAGGGAAGGCAAACCGCACTTTATTGCGACCCTTAGCCGGGTCGGCGTAAAAACTGCTTCCCGGCACCGTGGCAACCCCGACCTCTTTTACCAGGTAGCGGGCAAACTCCACATCGTTGTCGAAGCCGAGGCTGGTGAAGTCGGCCATGATGTAGTAGGCGCCCTGGGGCTTAAAACACCGAAAGCCCAGCTCCGCCAGCGCCCCCACCAGGAAGTCCCGGCGCGCCCGGTAATCGGCCAGGAGCTGGGCGTAATACTCGTCGGGCAGGTCCAGGGCCACCGCCGCGGCTTCCTGGAGGGGGGCCGGGGCCCCGACCGTGAGAAAGTCGTGAACCTTCCGGATGGCGTCGGTAAGTTCCGGTGGGGCTACGATGTAGCCGATGCGCCAGCCGGTCAATGAGTAGGTCTTCGAGATGCCGCTTATGGTGACCGTCCGCTCCCGCATGCCGGGCAGGGTCATCAGCCGGGCGTGCTCCCCCTCGTAGACCAGGTGCTCGTAGATCTCGTCGGTGATGGCGACGGCGTTAAACTCCTGGCACAGGCCGGCGATGAGCTCCAGCTCAGCTCGGCTAAAGACCTTCCCAGTTGGGTTGTTGGGGGTGTTGATGATTATCGCCTTGGTTCGGGGCGAAAAGGCTCGCCGGAGCTCGTCGGGGTCCAGGTGCCAGTCCGGCTCGTGGAGGGTTACGAACTTTGGAGTTGCGCCCGCCAAGACCGCATCCGGCCAGTAATTCTCGTAAAAGGGCTCGATGACGATGACCTCATCCCCCGGATTGACCAGGGCGAGCATGGTGGCGGCCATGCACTCGGTGGCGCCGCAGCAGACGGTCACCTCCCGTTCTGGGTCGATTTCGACCCCGGCGTGCCGGCGGTACTTGCGGGCAACAGCATCCCGCAAAGGCTTACTTCCCCAGGTGATGGCGTATTGGTTTACGTCGGCCATAATAGCCCGGCAGGCGGCCTCCTTAACGGGGGCCGGGGCGGGGAAGTCGGGGAAGCCCTGGGCCAGGTTGATGCCCTGGTCGCCGTGGTGGAGCAGGATGAGCCGGGTCATCTCACGGATCACGGACTCGGTGAACCGACGGGTCCGGTCGGCGATAAGATTGGTCATGGGCAGAGTCTCCTGGGCGCAGTCTTTTTAAGGGTAATTTTACCACCCCGGCCGACACGTCGGAGAACCGGCCCGTCCCGCCCGCGGAAAAAAATAAAAACCGCCGGGAATTAAACCCGGCGGGCGGTGGACCTGAGGGGACTCGAACCCCTGACCTCCTCAATGCCATTGAGGCGCGCTCCCAACTGCGCCACAGGCCCAACCAGCCCTAATTATAACCCGGTCTTGAATCCCTTGTCAAATGAATAGCAAGTAAATAAGCCCCTTAAAGCAGACGTACCAAAGCCCAGGAAGATTAAAAGGCGCTGGCCTTAGAACATCTGGAAGCAGGCAAGAAGGCGGCCAGTGGTTCCGGCGGAGGCCATCGTGACCTAACGGGCGGTGGCATGTCCGCTCCCACCAGAAGATTTGACCCTAGTACCCCAAATCGCTACAATAAGATATGTCGAGATATATCGCATGGGTTATCCGGTAGGCTAGGCGATGTTTCAACGCGGCCCTTCCGGTGAAGTGGGGGAGCGTTTCATCGAGCGGGGTGGCCTTAAGTATCTTATCCTCGACCTGCTCGCCGAGCGGCCCCGCCACGGCTACGACATCATCCGAGCCCTGGGGGAGCGGTTCGGCGGTTTCTACTTCCCAAGCCCCGGCGCCGTTTACCCCGTCCTTCAAGCCCTGGAGGCCGCCGGCTATATCGTCCTGCGCCGGGAGAACGGTCGCAAGGTCTATGCCCTGACCGACGCCGGTCAAAGGTTTCTTGAGGACCATAAAGAGACCGTCTCGGCCGTTCGGGAGCGGGTGCAGGCCCTGTGCGCCGCCGTAACCGGTCCCGAGCTCCTGCCAGCCCTCCGCCAGCTCCGCGATATTGCCCGCTACCTGATTTGGCAGCATTTCAAGAAAAACCTCCAGTCAGAAAAGCTCCGTCAGGTGGAGGCCGTCCTGGCCGAAGCCCAGCGCCAGATCCGGTCCATCAGCGAAGGGGGAAGTTTAGATGGCTAATCCGGCGACTCAGCTCCTGGTCGAGCCGCCCAAGCTTAACCGGTCTCAGCTCATCGGCACGATAGCCGGCCTGGTGCTGGCTATGCTTTTGGCGGCCCTGGACCAGACGGTGGTGGGGACGGCGATGCCCCGGGTTGTGGCCGAGCTTGGGGGCTTTAGCCAGTACACCTGGACGGTCACTATCTACCTGATCGCTTCGACCATTACCGGCCCCATCGTTGGGCGGCTGGCGGATATCTACGGCCGGAAGCGATTTTACCTGGCCGGCATCGTTATCTTTTTAGTGGCCTCCTGGCTATGCGGCGCGGCCTGGGATATGACGTCCCTGGTGGCCTTCCGGGGGCTCCAGGGCCTCGGGGCCGGGGTTATGCAGATGGTGGCCTTCACCGTCATCGCCGACCTCTTCCCCCCGGCCAGGCGGGGTCAGGCCCAGGGGATTTTTGCCTCGGTTTTCGGCATCTCCTCCATCATCGGGCCCACTGTCGGCGGATATATTACTGACCATCTCTCCTGGCGTTGGGTCTTCTACGTGAACCTGCCCCTCGGCCTCCTGGCGTTCGGGGTTCTGCTGTTTGCCTTCCCCGACGTTCGGGTGCGTCGGGCCGTGCCACCCCAGGTGGACTACCTGGGGACTGCCCTCTTTACGGCCGCGGTAGTGCCCTTTATGCTGGCCGTCTCCTGGGGGGGCACCACCTACCCCTGGACTTCCCCCCAGGAGCTGGGCCTTTTCGGGCTGAGCCTGGGGCTTGCGGCCGCCTTTATCTGGACCGAGGCCCGGGAGCCCGAGCCGCTGGTGCCCCTCGGATTTTTCCGGAACCGGGCGGCCCTGGTAGGGCTGGTGGCAGCGTTTTTCACTTCCCTGGTCATGTTTGCCAGCATCCTCTTCATTCCCCTATTTATTCAGGGGGTTATCGGGGCCTCGGCCACCACCAGCGGCAACATTCTTACCCCCATGATGCTTTCGTTTATCGTTGGCTCCACGACGGCGGGCCAAATCATCTACCGGACCGGTCGCTACCGGGCAGTGGCCGTCGGTGCCCTACTCATCCTCCTGGTGGGGATGGTCCTGCTTTCCACCGTCGACGCCAGTACCAGCTACCTGGGGATGCTCCCCTACATGCTGGTCGTGGGCATCGGCCTTGGGGCCACCATGCCGACCTTCACCATTGCGGTTCAGAATGCGGTCCCCTATCCCCAGCTCGGGATGGCCACGGGTCTCATGTCCTTCGCCCGGTCCACCGGCGGGGCCACCGTTATGGGCAGCATCGTGGCCAACCGGTTCTCAGCCGCCTTTACGGAAAATCTCAAGGCCGCCCTCGGCCCGAATCGGATGGGGGCCCTGCCGGGACAACTCCTGGATGCCCTGGGCAACCCCGGTAACCTGATGGCCCGGGGTCTCGAGTCGGGCGGGGGGCTGCTCTCGGTTGCCCAGCTTCTTGGTCAGCTGGGGCCCGAATCCGGTGGCCTGGTCCAGACGGTCCTGGGGGCCCTAAGGCTGGCCCTGGCCGATGCCATCCGTTTGGCCTTCCGGGTGGATGCAGCCCTGGTGCTGCTGGTGCTGGTTGTGGTGGTGCTTTTCTTGGAGGAGCTACCCTTACGGTCGTCCCACAGCCAGCCGGTTCGCCCTCAGGCCTAGCCCCCGCCGTGGGCAATCAGGCCGGCGATGCCGCTAACCAAGATAAGCAGGGTTGGGTCGATGCGGGTAAAGAGCAGGAGGCCGGTGCTCAGCGCAAAGACGCCGACGGCTACGGGGGCTACCAGGGTGGAGGGGGCGAGTTGGACGACCACCGCCAGGATAAGGGCCACGACCGCGGCGTTGACGCCGCTTAAAAAATCCGTCAGCGCCCGAACCTGCCGAAGCCTCGGGACCCAGGGGGCGGTGAGGAGTACCAGGACAAAGGCAGGGGCGAAGATGGCCACGGTGGCAACTACCGCCCCCGGCACCCCGACCCCGTACCGGACGCCCAACACGTACCCGATGAAGGTGGCCGTGGTGAACACCGGCCCGGGGGTTACTTGGCCGACCGTTATGGCATCCAGGAGCTGCCGTTCGGTGAGCCAGCCGGTGCCCTGGACCAGCTCTTGGTGAAGTAGGGAGACCAGCAGGTAGCCGCTGCCGAAGAGGAGTCCCCCGACCTTGAGAAAGGTCAGGCCCAGCCGGACCAAGAACTCGACCGGGCCGGTGAAACCGGTCTGACCGACCTGGATGGTGGGGCCGAGGCCAAACGCCAGCGGGGGGACCAAGGCGGCCAGGGCCGGACGGAGGCGGCGGCCCACCGCCAATAAGGCCCCGGCCCCCACCATCAAGATGACCTGGTCAACCGGCGCCAGCAGGGCGAGGCCAAAGACGGCCGCGGCTAGGGCTGCCGTGGCTAGACCGGTAATGGCCGACCGTCCGAGCCGTAATGCGGCTGTTAGAATGACCGCAAGGATCACCGGCTTCATCCCGGCCAGCAGGCCCCGGGTCTGGGGCAGGGCGCCGAACTCGACGTAGGCCCAGGCAATGGCCAAAACTATCAGGAAGGCCGGCAGGATGAAGCTGACCCCAGCCAGGACCGCCCCTAGCCGCCCCCGCCGGTGATAGCCCAGGTAGATGGCCATCTCGGTGGAGTTGGGGCCGGGAATAAGGTTGCAGGCGGCCAGGTAGTCGAGAAACTGCGTCCGGGTAAGCCAGGCCCGGCGGCCGACAAACTCGGCCTCCATCAAGGCGATGTGGGCGGCGGGCCCGCCGAAGCCCAAAATGCCAAGCTTTAAAAAAGGCCAGAGAAGGTCGGCAAAAAGGGAATTAAAACCCGGGTTTTGCGGGCGGTCGGTATTGCTGGCAAGCATCTTTTGGTGTATTATTATAGTGTAAGCTGAGCTGCCCCGTTTAAACCGGACCCCAGGTCGCTCCCCCGCCCGCCTTGCCGGGGTGTGGAGTCGGCCTGAGTAGGTGGCGGGGTAACACCCCAAAGTTGCAAGGTGAATGAGATGACCAAAAGGAAGGAGCGGGTTTCCGTCCGGGCCGAGGACCTGGAGGGAATGGCTTCGGTGCTACCGCTTCTTGAGGCCGAAGGTCTGCCCGAGGAGGTGCTGGCCACAGCTGGCCTCAAGGAGCTGGCCGAGGAGCCGGTGGAAAAGGCCCTCGAGGAGCTGGAGGAAGAGGAGGGGATCGATACCCCCGTCCGGATGTACCTGCGGGAGATCGCCAAGATCCCCCTCCTTACTGCCGACCAGGAGAAGGAGTTGGCCCGCCAGCTGGAGGAAAAGCGATTCCTTGACCGAACGGTTGAGGAGCTCCGAGCTGAGCTCGGTCGGGAGCCTGAGCCGGAAGAAATTGCCTTTAAACTTTACCGGGATATCGTCGCTGGCCTTAAGCTGGTCCCTGCTATCGCCTCCTACCTGGGGGTGGAGCGACGGGGCCGCGGCCCCCTCGACCTGATGCGGGACGAGCGGGTTGCCGCCGTCCTGGACGGGGAGTTCGTTCCCGACCTGGTAAACTACATCGCTTCCAAGGTCCGCAAACAGCCCGCCGAAGTGGAAGCCGAGCTTCTGGCCCTGTCGGTAGCCCGACGTATCCTGCCCGCCGACATCTTCGAGCGGCTCATTGCTGACGTAAACGCCAAATCGCTTATGTCAACAATGCCGAAAAGCTTTGAGGAAGTTGCTCCGCTGCTTCGCGACCAGAGGGACCGGCTAGCTGCCCACTTCAGTGCCGTTCGGGAGGCCGGAAACCAGGCCTTCCGGAAGCTGATGGAGTCGAACCTGCGGCTGGTGGTCAGCGTCGCCAAAAAGTACCTGGGTCGGGGCATGAGCTTCCTGGACCTCATCCAGGAGGGCAACATCGGCCTGATGCGGGCCGTCGAAAAGTTCGATTACCGCCGGGGCTTCCGGTTCAGCACCTACGCCACCTGGTGGATTCGGCAGGCCGTTACCCGGGCCATCGCCGACCAGGCCCGGACCATCCGCATCCCGGTCCACATGGTGGAGACCATCGCCCGGCTGCTGCACAGCACCAGGCACCTGGTGCAGCTCCTGGGCCGGGACCCCAGCGCCGCCGAGATCGCCCTGGTGATGGGCTTTATCGACCCGGAGACGGAGCGGAGGTTGGCCGAGTATGCGGCCGAGCGGGGGGGCGCCCGCCGGGGCGTCCCGGACCTGGCCAATACCGACGTCCGCCGCAGGTTCATCCTCCAGTCGGGGGTCCTCCAGCGGGCGGAGGCTCTGCCCCGGGACCTGAAGCTTAAGGTGCGGCCGGCCGCCAACAAGGTCCGGGAGATAATCAAGGCTTCTCAGCAGCCCATCTCCTTGGAGACCCCCATCGGCGAGGACGAAAGCGTCCTGGGCGACCTCATCGAGGACCGCCTCTCCATGCCGCCCACTGAACTGGCTACCCGTCAACTCCTCAGGGAGGCCATCGACCGGGCCCTGGGCCAGCTTACCGACCGGGAGCGGCGGGTCCTGGAGCTCAGGTTCGGCCTTGAGGACGGCCGGGCCCGGACCCTGGAGGAAGTCGGCCGGGAGATCGGGGTGACCCGGGAGCGGGTTCGGCAGATCGAGGGCGAGGCCCTGCGGAAGCTTCGCCACCCCCTCATCAGCCGAATCCTCAAAGACTTCGTCGAAGAATAGCTGACCTTTCGCCGGCGGGGCCGAGGCTTTTAGGCCCCGGCCCTACCCTTTTAAGGCCTCCTCGTAGAGGAGTTTCCCCCGGTGAAGGTGCAGGGCTGTCCGGTAGGCCCATCTAGGTCGGAGTCGGCCCCAAGGCTGCCTCCACCGTCTAAATGGTGTGGAAGACTCGGCCTTCCCGCGGGAGCAGGCGCCCCAACATTGCCTGGAGCCGTCGGAGGTCGCCGCCCCGTAAAGATATTGGCCTACCAGGCCACCGTCTAGTCTACCTGCTGCTGGCGGTCTGGCCGAACCTCCAGCTCGGCCGGAGTCCCTCAGGGGGCCGTCGGTCCGCCGGACTCGGGCAGCTGGGTGGCGGGGATGTTGACAGAGCAGTCGAGTGACTTCAAAGGCGGCCCGGAGCGCCTCGGGGGTTGGGCTTCGGCGACGTTGGCGAAGCCGCCGAACTCGTTGCTGGTGGGGCAACGGGCAACCCGCAGGGCTGCCCTGTAGGCCACGGCCTGAGCCAGTTTGGCCAGGGGAAAGCCCCCGGCTAGGGCCTCCTAAAGGCCATCGGCGGTGGCCTCGGGCTCGGCCAGCGCCCGCAGGTCGCCGCCCACCATTGCCAGCCTCCTCCGGAGCGGGGTCGGCCGAAAGTTAGGCCCGGCCCCCTGCCGCCAGCTCCGCCGCCCGGCGCTCCAGCTCCCGAATCCGCTCAATCTGGCGCCGATTCCACTCGTCGTCGCCGTACGGGGTGTTAAACCAGGCGTCCAAAATCTCCTTGAGGATGGCCTCCGGGGTAGACCTGAGGCTCAGGGCCAGGACGTTGGCGTGATTCCAGACCCGGGCACCCCGGGCCGTTTCGGCATCGTGGCAGAGGGCCGCCCGAATGCCCGGCACCTTGTTAGCGGCGATGGAAGCGCCCGTTCCTGTCCAGCACATGACCACGGCCTCATCGGCCTCGCCCCGGGCCACCGCTTCGGCGGCCTGGCGGGTCACCTCCGGCCAGTCGGCCTCCTGGCCGGGCTCGGGCCCGAAGTAGAGTACCTCGTGGCCCCGCCGCTTAAGCTCCTCCAGCAGAACGTCGACCAGGTGGGTCCGCTCGTCGGTGCTCACCGCAATCCGCATAAACCTCCCTCCCGGGCTTACATCCGTTCGGGGGCGGTGATCCCCATGATCCGCAGGGTGTTGGCCAGCACCGTCTGAGTTGCTTTCACCAGCTTGAGCCGGGCCCGACTGAGCTCGGCATCTTCGGAGATGACCCGGCACTGCTCGTAAAAGCCGTGGAATTCGTCGGCCAGGTCAAGGGCGTAGTGGGGGAAGTGGTGGGGCTCCAGGGTCTGGGCGGCATTCTCCACCAGCTCGGGCAGCTGAATGAGCCGGCGGATGAGCCTGAGCTCAGCCGGATGTCCCAGGTGGCCCACGTCGCCGCCGGCGTAGTCGAGGCCCCGCTCGGCGGCGTTGCGCAGGATGCTGCAGATCCTGGCGTGGGCGTACTGGATGTAGTAGACAGGGTTTTCCTGGGTCTGCTGTTTGGCCAATTCCAGGTCGAAGTCCATCTGGGTGTCGGCCGACCTGCTCAGGAAGAAGTAGCGGCAGGCGTCAGGGCCAACCTCGTCGATCACCTCCCGCAGGGTGATGACTTCCCCGGTCCGCTTCGAGAGCCGCACCACCTCGGCCCCCCGCCTGAGGGTGACCATCTGGGTGAGGATGACGACAAGCCGGTCCGGGTCGAAGCCCAGGGCCTGGACGGCTGCCTTCATCCTGGGCACGTGGCCCTGATGGTCGGCCCCCCAGATGTCGATGACCCGGTCGAACTTGCGGATGGCGAATTTGTCGTAATGATAGGCGATGTCCGAGGCGAAGTAAGTGGGCAAGCCGTTGCTCCGAATAAGGACGTTATCCTTGTCCTCCCCAAGGGCGGTAGAGACGAACCACAGAGCCCCCTCCCGCTCCTCAACGAAGCCCCGATCCCGCAGTAACTTAAGGACCTTGTCAAAGAGGCCCGAGTCGTAGAGGGACTGCTCCGAGTACCAGAAGTCGAAATTTACCCTCAGGTCGGCCAGGTCCCGCCGGATGAGTCCCAGCACCTTTTCAACCCCTAGCTTGCCCAGGGCGAGGCGCCCCTTGGCTTCGGGCATCCGGGCGAAGCGGTCGCCGTGCTCAGCCACGATCTCCTGGGCGACCTCCACCAGGTACTGGCCCGGGTAGCCGTCGGCCGGAAACTCCGCCTCGTGGCCCAGAGCCTGCAGGTAGCGAGCCCAGAGGCTCCGGTAAAAGGCGTCCATCTGGCTACCGGCGTCGTTGATGTAATACTCCCGGGTGACCCGGTGGCCCGCCAGCTCCAGGATGTTGGCCAGGGTGCTGCCCAGAACCGCCCCCCGGCCGTTGCCCACGTGCAGGGGCCCCACCGGGTTAGCGCTTACGAACTCCACCTGGATGTTGAGGCCCGGCCCCAGGGAAACCCGCCCGTAATCGGGTCCGGCGGCCAGAATAGCATCCACCTGCCGGCAGAGCCAGCGGTCGTCGAGGAAGAAGTTTATAAACCCGGGCGGGGCCACCTCAACCCGGGCCAGAAACTCCGGCCGGTCCAGGTGGCGGCTAATCGCCTCGGCGATCCGAAGGGGCGGCAGGCGGGCCGGGCCAGCCGGAGGGCCAGGCTCACGGCGAAGTCGCCGTGTTCGGGCCGGGCCGGCCGCTCCACGGCAAAGTCGGGCAGTTCCAGTGGCGGCAGCTCCCCGGCCGACTGGGCCCGTTCAAAGGCGACCTCCACAAGCCGGTGGATCTCGTTCCGGACAGTCATCTCACTTTCTCCATTGCCTGTAGGGCCAGGTAGGCGGGACGTGGGTTGCCCTTCTCGTCGGTGATGCTCCAGTAATACTGTTCGTCGCTGGGGGTCCAGTAAGGTGCGCAGATGTAAATTAGGCTCATCAGGCCTACCCAGGGCCGCCAGTTTTGGGCCGCCCACCGGTAGGCCCGGACAATGTACTCAGCCTGCTGCTCCGGAGTGACCGCATGCCACCGGTACGGTGAGTTAGGCCGGGGGTCGAAGGTCCAGCCGAACTCCAGGATCACAATCTGCTTTTTGTCATCCCCGAACTCCACCATCACCTTCCGGTAGTCCTCAACGTGCCGGAAACTATAGCTGCGCTTTAATTCTACCGGGCTCTTGTCATAATTTGTAAGCTCAGGGTTCCGGGCGACCTCGTCGGGGTCCATCTCCGGCGGGGCCTTGTACCCGGCGGCGTGGACGCCCAGGGCGTCGAAGTAGTTCTGGGCTCCCAGCCGGTACATCTCCCGCAGGTACTGGATGTCGGGCACGGCCAGGGGGGGCGGGGCGGTGGTGGGGGAAAGGCCCCCGGATATCACCAGGGCGTCGGGGTCGGCCGCTTTGATGGCCTGGTAGGCCACCTTAAGGAGCTCCACGAAGCCCTGGGGGGCGGGACTTTTGCCCCCCCATTCCCGGGCCAGGTTCGGCTCGTTCCAGATCTGATAGGCCTGAATCCGCCCCCTATACCGCCGGGCCAGGGCGTTTAAAAAGTCGCCGAAATCCTGGGGATTGGCCGGCGGCCCGTGGGTGCCCTTCTGGTGGTCGGGAGGGAGGGCCCAATCAGGGGGTATGTCCACCCGGGCCAAAAGCTTAAGGCCGGCCCGCTGCACCGCCTCCACGATCCGGTCCGGCTCGTGCCACTCGAACTGCCCCTTACCCTTCCCTTCGATATAGTTCCACTGGAACATCTGCTTCACCCAGCGGAACCCAAGTCTTTTCACCAGCTCCAGGTCACGCTCGGTGGTGTCAGGCTGGCCCCAAAGAAAAACCTGGATTCCGTAGTCGGGGCTGGTCATCAGGGGCGGCTTTGGGGCGAAGGGGCCAATACAACCCACCCCCAGGACTGCCATCACCGTCAGCAGACGCAAAAGTTTTACCCTTCTCATCGCTGCTCCTGTTGGGAAGTCGGTGTTATGCCCGGCCGCCGGGCACCTTAACTTACTTCCACCGAAAGGGGCATCCCATGCAGCCGACTCAGAATAGCCTGATGCTCCGGCTGGCTCAAATCCGGGTCCCGGGTAAGCAGTCGGCGGGCCGCCTCCCGGGCCAGCTCCAGCAGGGAGAGGTCGGAGACCTGGGCCAGCTTCAGGTCGGGCAGGCCGCTTTGGCGGGTGCCGAAGTATTCGCCCGGTCCCCGCATCCTCAGGTCGGCCTCGGCCAGCTCGAGGCCGTTGTGGGACCGTTCCACCAGCCGGAGCCGTTCGACGGCCTCAGCCGAGGCGTTTTCGGTCAGTAGAACGCAGTAGGAGTCGGCCTCGCCGCGCCCTACCCGGCCCCGGAGCTGGTGGAGCTGGGCGAGTCCGAACCGCTCGGCCCCCTCAATGACCATCACCGTGGCGTTGGGAATATCAATACCCACCTCCACCACCGGTGTGGCCACCAGGATATCCAGCTCCCGGTCCCGGAAGGCCCGCATCACACGTTCCTTTTCGGCCGCCGCCATCCGGCCGTGGAGGAGGCCCACCCGCAGGTCCGGGAAGACCTCGGTGCGCAGCCGCTCGAATTCCGCCTCGGCCGCCTTAACCTGGAGGGCCTCGGACTCCTCGATGAGGGGGCAGATGACGAAGGCCTGGAAACCCCGCTCCACTTGCTGGCGGATGAACTGATAGACCCGGTGGCGGCGCTCCGGCTCGATGAGCCTGGTCTTCACCGGCTTCCGGCCGGGGGGAAGCTCGTCGATGATGGAGAGGTCGAGGTCGCCGTAAAGGGTGAGGGCCAGGCTGCGGGGGATCGGGGTGGCCGTCATCACCAGGACGTGGGGGTTCTCCCCCTTCCGGCGGAGGGCGCTGCGCTGGACCACCCCGAACCGGTGCTGTTCGTCCACAATCACCAGACCCAGCTTTGAAAAGGCGACAGTTTCCTGGATGAGGGCGTGGGTTCCGACCACGATGTCTACCTCGCCGGTCTGGAGAAGCCGGTAAAGCTCCTCCCGCCGCACCCGCCCGTTATCCCCGGCCGGGCCCGATTCAAAAAGGGCGGGCTGGGACTCGGGCCGGGGCCAGACCCGGGCTAAACTGGCCGTGAGCAGCCCGACCCTCGGCCGCAGGCCGTCAGGCAGGCCCGATAGGAGGCCCACTAGGGTGCTGAAATGCTGTTCGGCCAGGATCTCCGTCGGGGCCATCAGGGCGGCCTGGTAACCGCTGCCCACGGCTACCAGCATGGCCGCCGCCGCCACCACCGTCTTGCCGCTGCCCACATCCCCCTGGAGCAGCCGGTTCATCGGCCGGTCCCGGCCCAGGTCGGCTAGCACTTCCCCAAGGACCCGCTCCTGGGCGGTGGTAAGTTTAAAGGGCAGGGCGGCGATGAAGGCACTCACCAGTCCCTGCCCGCCCTGAAGGCGGGGGGCCGTGGCCCCGACCTCGGCCTGCCGGCGCCGACTTAACACCAGAACCTGAATGTAGAAAAGCTCCTCGAAGGCCAGCCGGCGCCGGGCGGAACGTAAGGCAACGTAGTCATCTGGAAAGTGAATCTGCCGCAGGGCGGTGGCCAGGTCCACCAGGTCGAACTCGGCCCGGAGCCAGGCTGGCAGGCCGTCGGGAATGGCGTTCAGACAGACGTCGAGGGCGGTCTTGATGAGCCGGCGCAGGGTTTTGGGAGTCAACCCCTCGGTGACCCGGTAGATGGGCACCAGCCGGCCGGTGTGCAGAAGTTCGTCGGCCCCGTCGTAGACTTCGTATTCGGGGGACTCAAAGACCTTTACTCCCCGGAAGTATTCGGTCCGGCCGCTCAGGACCAGGGTCGTGCCGGTTTTGAAGGTGCGGGCCAGGTAGGGCTGGTTGAACCAGACGACTCGCAGGGTTCCGGTTTCGTCGGCGACCAGGACCTCCGTGGCCGGCAGGCCTCGGGCACCCAGGCGGGTGGCCTGGACGGCGATGATGCGACCAACGACGGTGGCCTCCTCGTGGGGCCTAAGCTCGGCGATTTTCCGGACGCGGCTCCAGTCCTCGTAGCGGAAAGGGAAGTGGTAAACCAAGTCCCGGACGGTTTTGATGCCGAGGCGGCCCAGCCGCAGGGCGGTAACCCGGTCGACCCGGGGTAACCGGGTAACGGAGTCTTCCGGGGTGAGGCTCGGGGCCGCCGGACGCCGCCCGGCCTGGCGGGGGGTGGGCGTGACCGACGGGGGGGCTCGGTGGAGGGCAGCCCGGATGGCGCGGGCCCACTGGCGAGCCTGCTCCAGCCAGACGATTCGGCTATCCGGGTCGAGGGCGGCATAGCTTTCCAGTTCGGGGAAGCCCGTCAACAGGTTCTGGGCAGCGGCCAGTCGCCGCCAGTTGACAAGAAACCCGTCGAGGCCGCCCTCGACGGTCTGGTCTTGGCCGCCCCGTTTCAGCTCAAGCTCAATGACCTGACAAAAGCGGTCGAGAAGCTCTGCCGGACCGCGAGTTTGTGCCGTCATCCTGCCAGGTTTCAGTCTAACGGCCGGGCAAAACTAGAGTCAAGGGTTGTGACGAAGACGGCCGAAGAGGCGGCGGAGGAGGCCCACCGGGCTGGCCTCCGGCGGGGGTGGCGACCGCAGGTCGTAGCCGTGCCGGGCAGCGGCCTCCCAGAGGGCGGCGGCCAGCAGCCGAAATTCGGCCTCTGTCACCTCACCCTCACCGTCAAAGGCTTCGGGACAGGCCATCTCGAGGGCTTTCCGGGCCCAGTCGGGGCCGGCGAAGGCGAGCCGCCCGTCAAAGTAGCTTAAGGTGGCCACGGCCCGGCCGCGGCCGTCGAAAACCTGGACTCGAAGGGTCGTCATCAGCCGGGGGCTTGTTCCGGCACGATTTCCACCGGGACCTCTTCGACCCGGCCGTCCCGGATGTAAAAGGCCCGGAGCACCGGCCGGTCAGGGTCTTTTAATGAAATTATGAAGTAAAGGGTGTCGGGCCAGTAGGCCAGGCGGATGTCAGTGGCCGAGGGGTAGGCCTCGGTGTGGGTGTGGGAATGGTATATGCCCAGCCACTCCCAGTCGTTTTCGCGAATCTCCTGGTCGATTTTGATAAGCTCTTTGGGATCGACGCTGTACCGATACGGGCTCTGCTCGACGTTGGTGCACCGGTAAAGCTTGACGATTTTGCCGTCCTTCCCGGCCAACACCCCGCAGCACTCGTTGGGGGCCTCGGCCTGGGCGTGGGCGACCATCGCATCGGCGTAGGCCTTCGGCAACCTGAAAGCCATCGTCTCCGGTCGGAGGCTAAAAATGCCCACTATGTATTTTAATCCAAACCGGCAGCCGCCGCGCTTGACAGTCTAAGTCCCCGCGACCAATAATAGACCGGGTTCAGGGTCGGCTGGGCGGCCTCAAAAAAAAGGAGTTTGAGTCATGCGGGTGGAGAAGCAATACACCTTCGCCGTTGACCAGGAAACCCTCTGGAACCTCATCTTAGATCCCACCGTGATCTCCAAGGTTCTGCCCGGGGTGCAGAAGCTGGAAGAGGTCGGGCCCGATGAGTACAACCTGACCGCCAGCGTCGGGATCGGCCCGGTGCGAGGCTCCTTTAGCGGGTACGTCAAGATCACCGAGAAAGAGCCCCCCAGGAGATACCGGCTCCAGACGGAGATGCGGGGCGGCCCCGGCTTTGTCCGGGGTGACGGCGAAGTGGAGCTCGTCCCCGCCGACGGGCGGACTACCCTCATCTTCCGGGGGGATGTGGTTATCGGCGGCCTGCTGGCCAGTGTCGGCCAGCGGCTGGTCGAGGCCACGGCCGCGATGCTCATGGACCAGGGCTTTAAATCCCTCGAGGCCGAGGTCAATTCCCGGCTGCAAAAATAACTAGAAAGGGGGTAGCTGAAAGGTTATGGCCAGGGTTTCAATTCGCATCAACGGAGTTGTCCACGAAGCGGATGTGGAGCCGAGGCTTCTCTTAGTCCATTTCATCCGGGAGGTGGCCGGCCTCACCGGCACTAACATCGGGTGCGACACTAGCCAGTGCGGGGCCTGCACCGTCATCCTGAACGGCCGGGCGGCCAAGTCTTGCACCTTCCTGGCTGTCCAGTGTGACGGGTCCGAAATCCTGACCGTCGAGGGCCTGGCCAAGGACGGCCAGCTTCACCCGATTCAGCAGGCCTTCTGGGAGAAGCACGGCCTCCAGTGCGGCTACTGTACCCCAGGCATGATCATGACGGCCTATCACTTCCTCCAGATGAATCCGAACCCGACCGAGGAGCAGATCCGCCACGCCCTGGAGGGCAACATCTGCCGGTGCACTGGCTACCACAACATCGTCAAGGCCATCCAGTACGCCGCCGAGCTGATGCGGGGTGGCGCCCCGGCTGCTACCCCGGCAGACTGAACCGGTTTTTCAGAAGCATGATCCGGAGGAGGCTAAGATGGTTCAGGCACCAGAACGGCCCCTTGGAGCAGCGGTCAAGCGCCGAGAGGACCCCAGGTTTATTACCGGCCAGGGCACTTACGTCGACAACTTAAAGTTCGTCGGTGCCGTCTACCTGGCCATCCTTAGAAGCCCGTACGCCCACGCCCGAATAAAGAAAATCGACGCCAGCCGGGCCAGGGCCCACCCCGGCGTCCTGGCCGTTTTTACGGGGGAAGACCTGCGCCGGGACGGCATCGGGTCGATCCCGGTCGGCTGGCTTCTGCCCGACATACGGCTCGTGCCCCACTACCCCCTGGCCGTGGATAAGGCCCGCTACGTGGGGGATGGGGTGGCGGCGGTGGTGGCCGCCGACCGCTACACTGCCTACGACGCCCTTAGCCTCATCGACGTGGAGTACGAGCCCCTGCCGGCCGTGGTCGACCAGGAGGCCGCCACCAAACCGGGTGCTCCCCTGGTCCACGATGAGGCCCCTAATAACATCTGCTTTAAGTTTGTCCTCTCCGGCGGGAACGTCGACCAGGCCTTTGCCGAGGCCGACGGGGTGGTCCGCCAGAAGGTCATTAACCACCGGGTGAGCGGAAGCTCCGTGGAGCCCCGGGCGGCCCTGGCTGTCTTCCACCCGGCCACCGGCGAGCTCACCCTTTACAACACCAACCAGAATCCCCACCTGATCCGGCTACTGCTGGCCCTGACCATGAACTATCCCGAGCATAAAATCCGGGTCATCGCCCCGGATGTGGGCGGGGGCTTCGGCACGAAGATCTACCTCTACCCAGACGAGGTGGTGGCCTGCTACGCCGCAATGAAGCTGGGCCGGCCGGTCAAATGGGTGGAGACCCGCAGCGAGTACCTGCGGGCCACCATCCACGGCCGGGACCACATAACCTACTTTGAGGCCGCCTACAAGAAGGACGGCACCATAACCGGCCTGAAGGTGACCACCTACGCCAACCTCGGTGCCTACATCTCCCCCTTCGGGCCCCTGATTCCCACGTTTCTATACGTTCCCATGCTCCACGGGCCGTACAAGCTGCCAAACGTCAGCGCCGAGGTCTACGGGGTTTTTACTAATACCACCCCGGCCGACGCAACCCGGGGCGCCGGCCGGCCGGAGGCCACCTACCTGCTGGAGCGAATGGTGGACCTGGTCGCCCGGGAGCTCAATATGGACCCGGCGGAGGTCCGGCGCCGCAATGTGCTAGAGCCCTTCGAGAACTACCAGACGCCCATGGCCTTCGTTTACGACAGCGGCAACTACCCGGCTACCTTGGAACGAGCCCTGGAGTTGGTCGGCTACCGGCAGCTGCGGGAGGAGCAGCGGCGGCTCCGGGAGCAGGGCCGGTATATCGGCATCGGCCTTTCAACCTACGTGGAGGTGACGGGCGCCGCCCCATCCCAGATCGCCGTCTCCCTGGGTGCCCAGGCTGGCCTTTTCGAAAGCGCCATCGTTCGGGTCCACCCCACCGGTAAGGTGACCCTCTTCACCGGCTCCCACACCCACGGCCAGGGCCACGAGACCACCTTTGCCCAGGCCATCGCCGACCAGTTCGGCATCCCCCTGGACGACGTGGAAGTCGTCCACGGGGACACGGCTGCCATCCCCTTCGGCCTCGGGACCTACGGTAGCCGCTC
>PSKS01000125.1:0-2237 GCA_040289115.1 Chloroflexota bacterium | reverse complement strand
CCTTTAGCGCCGCCTTAGCCGCCACAGCCGTTTTCGGCAGGTGTCTGAACAGGTTTTCCGGTCCCGCCTGGAGTCGCTCGGGAGGTCTTTCCGGCAAACAAGGCAACGGGCCGGCTCCCCAGGTTCGCCCAGGTCCTGGCGGACCTGGTCCAGAAGCTGCTGGTAGACCCAGGCCCCAAACCCGCCGGCCGGGACCCGCACCGCTACCCGGGACCCGGCAGGGACCAGCTTTAGCCCCGGGCTAGAACCCCAAGGGTCGACGGGAATGTAGTTGAGGCAGGCCACAAAGGCGGCCCGAAGCTCTTCTAGGGTCGCAGCGCTTTCTACGCCGGCTACCAGGCCCGGATAAACCCACCGGTAAAGGCCCTGAGCAACCTCCACCCGGCGGGGCCGCTGCCCCAGCCCTGCCCAGAAGCGCTCACCACGTCCGAAGGGGCACTCCTCCCGACCACAAAGGGGCCATTGATGGGTGAAGCTTTGGAATATTAATCCGGCCCCAGACCCTTCCCAGGCCAAACCCGCCCATGGAGGGGTGAGGCCTGGGACCGCCACGTGGGCGCAAGCTTCGACCCACTGCCAACGGGACGGCTCCCACACGCGCAGAGCCGGCCGCCGGCGCGGGACGCTTGCCGTCGGGGGGCGGAGCTCGAACCAGTAGGCGAGCCAGGTGACGGGGAAGGCGAGGGCGAAAAGCACGTCCCCGAAGGTTATCGGCCGGGGCTCGGGTATACGAACCCCGCTGCTGGCATCGTCTTCTATAAATAAAACCTCCGGGTCCCACGACGCCTCCAACCCCAACAAGCCCCACAGCTCCCACTCGTCCACCAGCTCGGGGCCGGCCGGCAGGTGCCGGGCCGCGAAGTCCAAAAAGGAGGCCGGCTCCGGCCCAACATCACAAAGGGCCCGCAACCGGGCCGCGTCGGCCCGCTTCCCCCAGCCCCGGGTGCCCCAGCGCATCAAAAGCCAGGTGGCGGGGTCATCAGGGCGGGGGCATAAACCCCGCCCCAGAAGCATGCGTGCCCACGGTTCGGACACGAACTTACAAACGGGAGCTTGTGATGGCCCAACGAAGCGAAGCGACAAGCGCCCTGTGAGTTTCTTCTCCTTCGTTCCCCCCTTCGTTTCCTCCTTCGTTTCCTCCGTTATCTCCGTAAGCCATGCGAACGTCACAGCTAGTTCACCTCCCAATCCGACTAGACGATGGGGATTCTAAAGATGGCCGTAAGCGAGTCACGTTTTGTCCACATTTAAGCTGGCCTCCTTATCTCAGAATATACCACAATGGAAGTGAAGGGGAACAAAAACGACCCTGGGAGGTGTTAAAGCGATGGAGCTGTTGACCGTTCTTGAAGTTGCGCGACGGCTCAGGATTTCCCGCAGTCTGGCGTACTTGCTTGTCGTCCGAGGGGAAATACCGGCCATCCGCATCGGGAAGCTGATCCGGGTCCCGGCCGACGCGCTGGAGGCCTGGATTGCGGCCCATACCCGGGGCGGTAAGGTGGCGGAGATGGAAGGGCCGGCGCCGTGGGAAGGGAGTGCATGCGGCCGCTAACGTGGCAAATAAAAGGCCGGCCGTGGCAGCGGCCGGCGAAAGGAAAACCTAAAAGGAGGTTTACATGCCCGACATCTGCTATATTCTAACATCACCCCACTACTTTGTCAACCCCCGGCCGGCCGGGTCGAAGGAGGCTACCCATGACTAGGGTGCCCCGTCGCCGGCAGGGTTACATTCCGGCAGAACTGGAGCCCCGGATCCGGCAGGCCTTGCAATGTGGCCGGCCGGGTTGCGGGTGCCGGAACCCCAAGGGTAACGTCCACTGTCCGGCCCACGATGACGAACACCCCAGCCTGGGCCTTATCGTCCGGGGCGGCCGGCTAATCCCTACTTGCTTTGCCGGTTGCGACCGGGACCGGGTGATGGAGGCGTTGCGGGCCCGGGGGCTACTGGACGGGCTTGACCGGAACGCATCCCGGACCCGACGTGGTGGGGGGATATATACCCGTCGGTTAGGCTGTGACAGTGTGACAGACCGTGACAGCCGTGACGGGGATGTGACAGGCGATGCCCCGCCCGACCAAACCGACAGCGCCCTGACGGTGGCGGAACTGGCCAAGGCCAAGGGGTTACCGGAAGGCTTCCTGCGGCAGTTAGGCCTTCGGGACGTCAAATTACACGGCCGCCCCGCCGTGGTGATTCCGTATCTAGACGAAGGCGGCAACGAAGCGGCTAGCCGCTT
>PSKS01000039.1:0-22493 GCA_040289115.1 Chloroflexota bacterium | reverse complement strand
CGGGGGTCGGGGTGGGGCTGGGGTTTCGGTGGGCACCGGCGTTGGTGTCGGCGTCGGAAGGACGGGCACGAAGACGGTCGGGGTAGGGGTGGGCACCGGCAAGGTTGGGGTCGGGCTGGGCAGGACAACCAGCGGCGTCAACCCGGGCGCCGGCCCCGGCGGGGGCTCGACCGCGACG
Source organism: Chloroflexota bacterium (assembly GCA_040289115.1). Taxonomy (GTDB): domain Bacteria; phylum Chloroflexota; class Dehalococcoidia; order JAUQQI01; family JAUQQI01; genus JAUQQI01. The sequence goes on along the minus strand of PSKS01000039.1, from coordinate 22,315 downwards.
AACTGAAGGCAGCCGGCGGCCACGATTGTCAGGGTCAGCAGGACCGAAACCGCAAATGGACGGCCCATTTCGGTGCATTATAGGCGCCCGGCGGGCCAATTTACCAGGTACTCATCTACCTTTTGGTGGGCGCAACGGGTTGCACCCCTCTAACTCACCCGGCAAATTTCCGCGACCCGCCACCTAGCCGTTGCCGGCCCGCCCGGGCCGATGGTATGATCGCTCGGATAGCCCACAAAGGAGGTGTGCCGGTGAAGGCCGCGGTTTTGGTTCAATTCCGGGAACCCCTCGAAATTCGCAACCTTCCGGATCCCAGCCCCGGTCCCAACGACGCTGTGGTCAGGGTAGAGGCCTGCGGCATCTGCCGGAGCGACTGGCACGCCTGGCAGGGCGACTGGACTTGGGCCGGCGTGCAGCTCAGCCTGCCCCGGGTTCTCGGCCACGAATTCGGGGGCGTCGTCGAGGCCGTCGGCGAGCAGGTTCGGGGCTTTAAGCCCGGCGACCGGGTAACGGTCCCGTTCCACCTGGCCTGTGGGCGGTGTGAGTACTGCTACGGGGGCCGGTCCAACATCTGCCTGGCCTACGGGGCCATCGGGTTCCACCTGGACGGGGGCTATGGGGAACTGGTGCTGGTACCCAACGCCGATGTCAACCTGATTAAACTCCCGGACAATATTGACTTCTCGACGGCGGCCGCCTTGGGCTGCCGGTACATGACGGCCTACCACGCCCTGGTCGACCGGGCGGCCCTGCGGCCGGGGGAGTGGGTTGCTGTCTTCGGGGTTGGGGGCGTGGGCCTCTCGGCCGTCCAGATCGCCAGCGCCCTGGGCGCCCGGGTCATCGCCGTGGACATCAGCGAGGAGAAGCTCAGGCTGGCCCTGACCGAGGGGGCGGTGGAAACCGTCAACGCCACTGGCGGCGACGTTGTTAAGCGGATAAAACAGATAACCAACGGCGGGACCCACGTCAGCCTGGATGCCCTCGGGTCGGTAAACACGGCCGTTCCATCGGTCCTCTCGGTCCGGAAAGGTGGTCGCCACGTCCAGGTGGGCTTGACGGGCCAGCAGGAGAAGGGCCTGATTCCGGCTCCGGTCGACGCGATGGTCTTCCAGGAGGTGAGTTTTATCCCCAGTTTCGGCTGCCCGATTACCAGCTATCCCGGCCTGCTGAACCTGGTAGCGGCCGGAAAGCTCGACCCGAAACGGCTGGTAACCCGTACCGTCCGGGTGGAGGATGCCAGCTCGGTCCTCGAGGCCATGACCGAGTTCGGAACCAGCGGGTTCACCGTTATCACCGAGTGGTAGTGGGCGGTCAGGAGCTGGTAAGCGCCCGGTAAAGATTTGGCAGGCGGAGGGGCAGGGTGGCCACGTTGTCCACCACCGTGTAGTGCCCCTCCCCGAACATCCAGGGCATGTACTGGCGGGCCTGGCTGTCGATGGTCAGGCAGAAGGTGCGCACCTGGGCCTGGGCCGCCTCCAGGAGGGCCTGGCGGGTGTCTTCGATGGCGTAAGCCCCGGTGTAGCCGTCGAAATCGTTGGGCTTACCGTCAGTTATCAAAAGCAGAAGCCGAACCTTGGCGTCCAGGGCTGCCAGGAGTCGAGTGGCGTGGCGGATGGCCGGCCCCATCCGGGTGTAGCTGAAGGTGTCCAGGCCCGCTAGCCGGGCCTTTACGGTCTCGTCGTAGGTATCATTGAAGCCCTTGACGGTGAAAAAGTCGCACTGGCGGCGGGTCGAGCTGGTGAAACCGAAGATGGCGTAGCGGTCGTCCAGCACCTGGAGGGCCTCGCAGAGGAGGATTAGGGCCTCCTTTTCCACATCGATTATCCGCCGGCCGTTGGGGAGCCAGCCGCCGGTGGAGCCGCTCAGGTCCACCAGGAAGGCCACGGCGATATCCCGACGCCGGGTCCGTTTAGTGGCATACCAATTTTCCCGGGGGCTGAGGCCGGCCCGGAGGTCGGCCAGGGCCTCCACTACCGCGTCCACATCCACCTCTTCCCCTTCGGGCTGGCGCCGAAGCTTCTTGGGGTCCTGGCGCAGGGCCTCGAACTGTCGCCTTAAGGTCACGGCCAGGCCGTGGTAGCGGGCCAGCACTTCCTCCACGTACTGGGACCGGCCACTGTCCAGCGGCCGGTCCCGGAGGGCACACCATTCGGGCAAGTAGGCCTGGAGCTGATAATGCCATTCGGGGTACAGCACGGCTCCCTGCCGGTCGGCTTCGGTCAGGGTCACATGGCTTGTCTGCTCGGGAACGGCCAGGTCGCTAATGACGACGTGGTCGGAGGCGTCGGGTGCCAGGGCGCCCCGTTCCCGCCGGTCCGGCCGGACCAATACCCGTTCGGGCCGGACCACAAGGTGGTCCACGGGCCGGGTGCGGTGGAAGGGGGTTTTGACCTCAAATTGGGTCAGGTCGGGTGCCAGGTGGACGGCGGCCGGCTGGGGTGGCTGTTGTCGGGCCCGCCGAACGTCGGCCACCCGGTCTGGGCGGATCTCGCCCCGGTAGTGGACGGGCCGGACCCGGTCATACCGGCCGGGGAGGGCTGCAACCTCGGCGTAGAGGAACCGGGTCAGGGCCTGGCTGTGCACGGCCAGGGCCTCCGGGTCCGACGCCTGGGCCAGGACCCGGCGGGCCCGCTCCCAGACGGCCGCGGCTGCCCGGCTGAGCCCATCCGCCTCCAGGTTAAGGTCGGCCCGAACCAGCGCCTCGACCACCTGCTGCTTCGGGCTGAGGTTCTTTAAGCCCGGCCGCTTCCGGGCGGCGTCGGCCCGGAGGGTCTCAACCAGGGCCCGAAGGCCCCGGTAATCCCAAAGCAGCCTGGCCTCCACCCGCCGGTGTTCCAGGATGGTGTAAAGGTCGAGGGCCAGTTCAGGCTCCTCGAACCGGTCGAAGAAGCCGTCAAACTCCAGGGTGCCGTACCGGAGCAGGGCGCACTGGTAGGCAACCATCAGCTTGTAGAGGCCGAAGTTGAGGTCGGGGTCCGGAAATTCGGCCACCGTTTCCGGCAGATAAATGGCGGCGGTATCGGTGTAGGCGCTTGGGCCCGGCTTGGGCCGGAAGGCCTTTATCCCCAAATCCAGGCCCGAAAAGCCGGCCGCAAAGAGGGTTAAAACCTTCTCCACCTGCCGGAGGTGAAGGGCCGGGTGACGAATCTGCCGGGCGGCAGAGCCGATGGCCAATCCGACCCGGCCGGCCAAGCTGCGCCAGAGTCCCATGGACCTAAAATACGGTGGAAATGAGCTCCCGGATGGCCCGCTGGATTTCGGGTTCATCAGCGATGGGCCCGCAGAGGGCCACCTCGCAGGCGAGCCGGGCCTCAACCCCGGTCCTAATGAGCTGTCCGGCGTAAACGAGCAGCCGGGTGCTGGCCGGTTCCTCAAGGCCCTTGTCTTTAAGGTTCCGGATCTGCTGGCCTAGGGTGACCAGGGCCTCGGCGGTTGCCCGGTCGACCCCGCTTTCGTGGGCGACGATCTCCACCTCTAGGTGGCGGGGCGGGAAGGTGAACTCGATGGCCACGAAACGCTGGCGGGTGCTGTGTTTTAAGTTCTTAAGGAGGCTCTGGTACCCGGGGTTGTAGCTGATGACCAGCATGAATTCGGGCGGGGCCTTCAGGACCCGGCCAAGCTTTTCGATAGGCAGGATGCGCCGGTCGTCGGTGAGGGGGTGAATGACCACGGTGGTGTCCTTCCGGGCCTCGACGACCTCGTCCAGGTAACAAATGGCCCCGAGCTTTACGGCTTCGGTGAGGGGCCCGTCCACCCAAACCGTATCCCCGCCCCGGATAAGATAGCGGCCGACCAGGTCGGAGGCGGTCAGGTCATCGTGACAGGCAACGGTGATTAAGGGCCGCCCCAGACGGTAGGCCATGTGCTGAATAAAGCGGGTCTTGCCGCAGCCGGTCGGCCCCTTAAGCATCACCGGCAAGCGGTTTTTGTAAGCGGCGGTGAAAATTTCTATTTCTTTACCGACTGGGAGGTAATACGGCTCTTCTTCGATAAAGGCCTTTTCAACCCGAATCCGTTCCAATTCGAGCCCCATGACCCAGTCTCTCCATGGCAAGACCGGGGGCGGAAGGCTCCACCCCCTACGGCTAGAGTCTAGCACTGCCCCCGGGCCAACGGCAAACCTCGCCGCGCCGAGCCCAGGGCTTTCCCCTTTGTCGGGATCCGGCCGTTTCGGCGGATGGTTGGGAGGCTGTCCCGGCTGCCGCCGGTCAGGATTTGTCCCAAATCTGGTAATAATCTCTTTGGCGCCATGGACCGCTGGACTGTAGTCGAAGTCCACGTTGACCGGTGGCGTTACCGGTGGTTTGGGCGGGTGATGGTGGGCCGGGGTGAGAGGACACTGGCCCTGCCCATGACCGGGGTGGTGGCCCAGTGGCTGCTGCCCGGCGATCCCCTGGAGCTGGAGCTTACGGCCGAGACGGACCGGCCCGGCTTCGACGATTACCGCCTCTGGAAGCCCACCCCCGAAGGCCCCGTCCAGCTCTGGCCGGTCCACGAGGCGTCCCTGGAGCTGGTGCGGCGTTCGCCCCTGGACGACCGGCCCATTTACACCTACTCAATTCGCCTGCGGGAGGCCGTCCGGGAGTCGGATTACACCGCCATCGTCGACCTGGAGCAGTATCATTACGCCGCCGAGGAGGCCGTCCTTGCCAAGTGGGCCTGTCTGGAGGACGGGGCGGTTCAGGCGGCCAACATCCGCCCCACCTGTCCCCGTTGCCACCAGCCGATGCGCTTCTGGGACCTGACGGACGCCACCCGCTCCAGCCGGTTCCTTCTGGCCGAGCTGCTTAACGGCCAGCCCTACGAGCCGAAATTTATCGGGTACGTCCGAGTGGACCCGCCCATTCCGGCGATGCACCGGCGTCTGCCCGACGGTTCCGTTCAGCGGGACATTCGCCGCCAGGTTTTCCCGCCCGACTGGTTTGAGCCGACCTATTGGCCGGAGGCCTATTACCGGGCGTGGCGGTCGGCCCAGCCCGAGGCCGCCCCCGAGGAGCTCTGGGCTCGGGCCGAAGAGGAGGCCCTTAAAGGGTGCAGCACCCGGGCCGCCCGCATCGCCCGGGTGGTCGTCCATCCTGACTACCGGGGGGAGGGGCTGGGCTACACCCTGGTCAACGGGGCCCTCCACTGGATTTCAGCCCGGCGCATCCCCGAGGCCCGCCGCACTAAGGCGGTTGTGGAGACGGTGGCGATGATGGCCCGCTATAACCCCTTCTTTGAGCGGGCGGGTTTCCGGTACCTATGGGATACGGCCTCGGGCCGGCCGGTCCTTTACCGGGGCCTCATTCCCGAGGCCGAGGCCCTCATCGACCGATTTCTCGAGGCCGACCCCGTGGGCCGCCAGCACCGGGGCCGCCTCTACCGGCCCCAGTACCGGCATGTCGAGCCACTGGCCGGCCCGATCAGGTTTGAGAACGTCTCCAAGGTTTACCAGAGCTGGGTAACGTTAGAAAAACTGCCCCCGGCCCTCCAGGAGGTACTGCGCTCCTTCGGGGTCGAGCGCCGGCTCATCCAGAAGTTCGTCCTGCGCAACCTCTGGCTCCGAATTGAGCCGGGGGAGGTTATCGCCCTGGTGGGGGCCTCCGGGGCCGGTAAAACCACAGTTCTAAGGCTGATCTGGGGCCGGGCAGCTCACCGCCCGGGCTGGCGGTACCGGGTGGATGGGGGCCGAGTCGTCATGCCCCCGAATGTCCGGGGCGAAGCCTACCTGCCGGGGGAGACGGAACCCGAGTTCGGCAACCTTTCGATTTTAGAGGCCGTCTACCGTCGGGAAGGTTGGGGAGTTGGCCCGTCGGCTGGGAATTACCCTGGTGGTCTCGACCCACCGGCCGGAGGTGCTTGCGGCCCTCCGGCCGGACCACACCCTCCTGGTGGGTTATGGGGGTGTGGTCCGCCTCACCTGACTCCCAGGGACCCAGGTGCGGGGTCCCCGGGGTCTTTCCACCTGGAAGGGCTCCGGAAATTCCTCCGGCTCCGCCAGAACCCAGGCGTAGAGCTCGCCGCCCCCGGCGTACTCCCGGAGAACTTCCTCCGGGGCCAAATGCTTTTCGAGGTGTATCATGAGCTCCTCGACCGTAAAGGGCCCCAGAACATCCACCAGCCGCACCGTGCCGATGAGGCCGCGGCGGCTCACGATGCCGATCCGGCCCCGGACCCGGGTTGGGTAGCGCCGGATCTCCCAGGTCTTTCGGCCGCCGATGATGAGACTTGCCCAAGGCTCCCGAACGACGAGGGAGCGGGCCGGAATTTCGGGTTCGTCGCCCTTGGCCATTTCCGGTCAGACGTTGTCAAGCTTAAGGGCCCGTTTGGCATTTTCTTTGAGGACCTTGGGTCGAACCTCGTCCTTGATGGGCAGCTGCTCGAACTCCCGCAGCCAACGCTCCGGGGATATAAAGGGGTAGTCCGAGCCGAACATCACCTTATCCTGAAGCCGGGTGTTCGTCTCCCGGATGAGGGTCTCGGGAATGTAGCGGGGGGCCCAGCCCGAAAGGTCGATGTAGACGTTAGCCTTGTGCAGGGCGACGGCCACCTGCTCTTCGACCCAGGGCCAGGCCGGGTGGGCCAGGATGATGGTGAGCTCGGGGAAGTCGGCCGCCACGTCGTCGTAATAGGGGATCGGGGCGCAGTATTTAAGCTTGATGCCGGCCCCGCCCGGCAGACCGGCCCCGGTGGCTCCAAAGCCGGAGTGGAATAACACAGGAATTCCCAGCTCGACGCACTTTTCATATAGCGGGTAGAACCGGCGGTCGTTGGGCTCAAAGGCCTGGACCGCCGGATGGAGCTTGAGCCCCCGCAGGCCCAGCTCTTTAACTCCCCGTTCCAGCTCCCGGAGGGCGATTCTGCCTTTCCAAGGGTCCACGGTTACGAAACCGATGAACCGCTCCGGCCAGCGGCGGACGATGCCGGCCACCCAGTCGTTGCTGGACGGCCGCTCCCCCGTAACCGTCTCGTCGTCGATGGTGAAGATAACCCCGAGCAGGTCGAGTCGCTCGTAGAGGGCGGCCATCTCCTCGACGGTGGGCGGCGCCGGCGCCCGGAAGTAGCGGCGCATCTGCTCGGCAAGCCTGCCCTCGGGCACCCCCGGCTCTTGGGGGACGTGGACGTGCATGTCGATGGCAAAGACCATGGCCGAAGACCTCCCGTGTTAACTTGCCGGCCGGCCGGGGCCAACGGCCCCCTCCAGCGGCCTGAGCCGGTAACGCTGCCAGACCCCGAATAGCCGGTCCACCGCCCAGCCGAAGAGGAGGGCCACCCAGGGGGCCGCTGCCCAGTACCAGGGGACGTAGGCCGTCTTACTGGGACGGTGAACCAGGCCGACGATGACGGCGGCCACCGCTTCCGGGGAAATTCCCTTTTCCAGCTCGGGGCTGGCCGTCTCCGGGGCCAGGCCGGCCGAGACCCGGGCAAACTCGGTCCGGACCGGGCCCGGGTTCACCACCGAGACCCGGACGCCGGTTCCCCGGAGCTCCCGGTAAAGGCCCTCCCCAAACGCCTGGACGAAGGCCTTGGTGGCCGAGTAGAGGACCGATGGGGGCACCACCAGGTCCCCAGCCACCGAGGCCACCTGGATAATGTGGCCGGAATTGCGGGCGAGCATCTCGGGCAGGACGAGTCTGGTCAGGTGGACCACCGCCCCGATGTTGACGGCCAGCATCTGCTCGGCCAGTTCCCAGGGAACCTCGGCCGTGGGACCGTAGTGGCCGAAGCCGGCGTTGTTTACCAGGATATCAATGCGGCCCCAGTAGGCCCGGACCGCCTCGACCAGCGCCTCCCGCTCCGCGGGCCGGCTCAGGTCGGCCGGGAAACTGGCAGCCTCCCCGCCGGCCGCGGCAATCTCGGCCGCCAGTTGTTCCAGTCGCTGGCGGCGTCGGGCCGTAACGGCCACCCGGAAGCCCTCGTCGGCCAGGGCCCGGGCGGTGGCCCATCCGATGCCGCTGCTGGCCCCGGTTACCAGCGCAACCTGTCGTTCCACCGGAGTGATTATAAAGGGTTTCAGGGCACCCTTGACCCTCTAGTCACTGGAAGGTTTAACCTCGGTGGCAGGAGGGAACAAAGATGACGGCCGCCAAGCTCCACTTGAAGCTCGGGGGCATGCACTGCTCCCTTTGCGTTAGGTCCGTCGAGAAGGCCCTGGGCCGCTTGCCAGGCATAGGGTCGGTCCAGGTGAGCATCGCCCACGAGGAGGTGCTGGTCACATATGACCCCGAAAGGGTAACTCCGGGAAGAATTCGGCAGACCCTTGAGGCTCTGGGCTTCGAGCCCCGGGCACCCGACGAGGCCGGGCTTCTGGCCGCCCAGGAGCGGGAGCTGGACCGGGCCCGCCGCAAGGCGATTCAGGCCGGAATCCTCCTGGTTTTGGCTGCGGGGCTGATGGCGGCCGCCCACCTTTACGGTCTCACCCCGACCGGGCGACTGGGCACGGCCGCCCTCGCCCTTTACGCGGCGGCCGGACCGGCCCGGTTTATCCTCCTGCAGAACGGCTGGCAGTCCATCCGGCGGGGGATCCTCAACCAGGACGTGCTCGTATCGGCCTCGGCCCTTGCCGGCTTAATCGGGGGCCTGGCCGGACTCTTGGGCGCCGACCTTCCCGCCGGGGAGTTTTTCGGGGCCACCGTCTTTGTCTTGGCATTCCACCTGGTCGGCGGCTACGCCTCGGTGGCCGTCCACGTCCGGGCATCCCAGTCGGTGCGCCGGCTACTCAGCCTGGTCCCGGCCACTGCCCACCGCCTCACCCCCGAGGGGGCCGAGGAGGAGGTCCCTGTGGACCGGCTGCGGCCCGGAGACCGGGTGCAAATCCGGCCGGGCGAGCGGATACCGGTAGACGGTCGGGTCTTGGCGGGGGCGCTGACGGCGGATGAGAGCCTGGTGACCGGCGAGCCGTGGCCGGTAGATAAGCTGCCGGGGGATGAGGTCGTCGGCGGCGCCCTGAACCTGGCCGGGGCGGCCGTCATCGAGGTTACCCGGGTTGGGGAGGAGAGTTTCCTTCGGACCGTGGCTCGGCAGGTGGCCGAGGCCAGGGCCCTCAAACCGGGTATTCTCCGGCTGGTAGACCGGGTCCTGGTGGTCTACGTGCCCCTGGTTTTCGGGGCCGCGGCCCTGGGGTTCATCCTCTGGTCGGTTGGGGCATTCCTCCTCTGGGGCCGGGTGGACCTCGACCGGGCGGCCACGGCCGCCCTCGGAGCCCTAATTATGGGCTACCCCTGCGCTTTGGGGATGGCCACCCCCCTGGCTATTATTCGGGCGAGCGGGGAGGCGGCGACCCGGGGAATCCTTCTGCGCTCGCCGGAGGCCTTCCAGGCCTTCCGGACGGTGGACACCGTCGTCTTTGACAAAACGGGAACCTTAACCGTCGGCTTCCCGACGGTGGGAGCGGTGCACCCCGTTTCGGGCTGGTCGGGGGAAGAGGTCTTGCGGTTGGCCGCTGGGGCCGAGATCCCCTCGGAGCATCCCCTGGGCCGGGCCATCGTCCAGACCGCCCGTGAGCGGGGCCTGGAGCCGCCGGCGCCGGCAGAGTTTTCAGCGGAGCCGGGGCTCGGGGTTCGGGCCGCGGTCGGAGGCCGCCAGGTGCTGGTGGGGAACGCCCGGTTGCTGCGCCGGGAAGGGGTGGACCCGGCGGGCCTCCGACCCCTGGTGACGGAGGTGGAGGGGCGGGGCCAGACGGCGGTGCTGGTGGCCGTGGACGGGGTCCCCATCGGGGTTATTGGGCTGGCCGATAAGCTAAAGGCGGACGCCCCCGAGGCGATTTGGACCCTGAAGCGGTGGGGGATTACGCCGATGCTCTTTACCGGCGACGCCGAGCAGGTGGCCCGGGCCGTGGCTGGAGCCCTGGGCATCGAACGGGTGCGGGCGAGATTGCTCCCGGGGGAGAAGGCATCGGCCGTCCGGGAGCTTCAGCGAGCCGGGCGGCGGGTGGCCTTCGTCGGGGACGGGATAAACGACGCCCCGGCCCTGATGCAGGCCGACGTGGGCGTGGCCCTGGGAACCGGGGCCGATGTAGCCCTGGAGGCCGCCGACGTGGTCATCGTAGGCGACCGGCTGGGCCGGGTGGTGGACGCCCTGAAGCTGGCCAGCGGCAGCTACAGCTTGACCCTGCGAAACGTCGCCTTCGCCCTGGCCTTTAACGGGGTCGGCCTATTGGCTGCCCTCACCGGCCAGGTGACTCCCGTCTGGGCCATGGCGGCGATGGCCCTGAGCGTGAGCCTGGTGGTGCTCAGCTCCCTCCAGGCGCGCCTCGGGCCTGGGGGTGGGTAGGTGTGGGAGCTGGCCCTGCGGGTTCCGAACGTGCGCTGTGAGGCTATAATCCCCTTTGAACCCATGGGTTACGGGCTTACCATCGGCCAACTTGCGGTCAGAGCCGGGGTTAACCCCCGGACCATCCGCTACTACGAGGCCATCGGCCTCCTGCCCGCGCCCAGGCGCAATCCGGCGGGCTACCGGCTTTACGGCCCCGACGATCTGGGCCGGCTCCGGTTTATTCGCCGGGCCCGGGCCTTGGGCCTCAGCTTGGCCGAGATCCGGCAGGTGCTGGAATTGCGGCAGGCTGGACAGGCCCCGTGCGACCACGTCCTGGGCCTGCTAGACGCCAAGCTGGCCGCCATCGAGCGGCAGCTCCGGGAGCTGCGGGCGTTGCGGCGCCGGCTTCAGGCCTTGCGACAGCGGGGGGCAAAGGCCGCCCGCTCCGGGTGCATCTGCGGCATCCTAGAGTCGGGTAGGCCGGCGGATGGGAACGAATTCAGCCGGGCAGAATCACTACCTTAAGGGACTCGGTGGCCTGCCGGACCAGGCGAAGGCCGTCGGCCGCCCGCTCGAGGGGGAGGCGGTGGGTGATGAGGCGGCCGGCGGGGATACGGCCGGCGGCAATGAGGCCCAAGGCCGGGCCGGTCTCCAAGGGCGTAGCGGAGTAGGAGGCTACGACGGTGACCTCCTGGAAGAAGAGCCGGTTGGGCCTAACCTTCAGCTCCGCCTCCGGGGGCGTAGGGGCGTAAAGCAGGACGGTTCCGCCCGGCTCCACCAGGTCGAAAGCCAACTCCAGCCCGGCCAGGTTGCCCGTGGCGACCAGGACCAGGTCGGCCCCGCGGCCGCCGTTCCGGGTCCGGATGGCCCGGGGGGCCTCCTCGGGAGGGAAGACATCGGCCGCCCCGGCCTCCCAGGCTGCCCGCCGGCGGGACTCTAAAGGGTCGACCCCGAAGATGCGCCCGACGGGGTGCAGCTTCCCGGCCATCATCAGGAGTAGGCCCGAGATGCCGCAGCCGATAACTGCCGCCGTGTCGTCGGAGAAAACCTGGAGTCGCCCCCAGGCCCGGAGGGCGCAGGCCAGGGGCTCGATTAGGGTGGCTTCCTCGTAGGTGAGGCTCTCTGGGAGTTTCCAGAGGTCCTTCTCCACGTGGACGGCCGGCACCCGGACGTACTCGGCGAATCCCCCCGGGTCGATGCGGGTTTGGTGGAAGGTGGGGCAGAGGGTGTGGTGACCCCGGCGGCAGTAGTGACAGACAAAGCAGGGGACGTGGTGGTGGACGAAGACCCGGTCGCCAGGGCGAAACTTTTCCACCCCGGGGCCCACGGCCGCCACCTCACCGGCCGGCTCGTGGCCTGGCACCAGGGGCGCCCGGGGCCTCAGGTACCAGTCCATGACGTCGCTGCCGCAGATGCCGCAAGCCCGTACCCGGACCACCACCTCCCCCGGACCCGGCCGGGGCACGGGCACCTCCTCGACCCGGACATCCTCCGGGCCGTAGTAGCAGACGGCCCGCATCTTCTCGGGCAGGTTCATTTCAGTCGGCCCAGGGGTTCACCGCGTATTTTAGTCCCCGGCGGGCCGCCATTAGCCCCAGGGCTTCGGCCAGGCGGCTGAGGGGAACCTCGCCGGAGATGAAGGCTTCGGCCGGGACCGCCCCGCTGGAAAGCAGCCTGAGGGCGGTCCGGATGTGGGTTGGGTGGTGGTGGAAGACGCCCCGGAGGGTGAGCTCCTGGTAGTGAAGCCGGCCGGTGTCAAAGCAGGCCCGGGTTTCGGGGGGACAGCCCCCGAATAGGATGACCAGTCCGCCTGGCCGAACGAGGCGGGCCGCCTCCTCCCAGGCCTCCGGCCGGCCCACGGCCTCAAAAACCACGTCGGGCCCGTCGTCGAAAGCCTGGGGCCCGGGGCCGCCTGGCAAGGTAAAGTCAGCTCCGACCCGGCGGGCAACGGTCAGCCGTTCGGGGTGGCGGTCGACCACGGCCACCTTGGCGCCCCGGAGTTTGGCGGCCCGGGCCAGCATAAGCCCCAGGGGCCCGCCGCCCAGGATGAGGACCTCCGTTCCCCACCCCACCCCGGCCACCTCGACGGCCCGCAGGGCGCAGGCGAGGGGCTCCACCAGGGCGGCGTGGGCAGCCGGGAGGTCCGGCGGGATGGGGTGAAGGTTGGTCTCGACGATGGGGGCCGGGACGAGGGCGTACTGGGCGAAGGCCCCGAAGAGGAAAACTGGCCGGGTGCAGAGGCCGAACTCGGCCCGGCGGCAGTAAGGGCACCGGCCGCAGGGGGCGGAGTTTCCCACCACCACCCGCTGGCCCACGGCCGCGCTTTTCACCCCGTCGCCCACCGCCGCCACCTCCCCCGCCAGCTCGTGGCCGAAAAGGGAGGGCAGGGGTCCCAGGGCGGGGTGACTGCCCTGCCGGAAGATTTTTAAGTCGGTGGTGCAAGTGAGGGCCCGCTCGACCCGAACCACCACCTCCCCGGGCCCGGGCTCGGGGCATGGAAGGTCTTCGATTCGGAGGTCGCCGGGGCCGTAGAGCCTGGCGGCAAGCATCGGCCGACGGGCTGGGGTCTCCCGTGGGAGAGGGGCCCGGCTCAGTCCCCGCCGCTCAGGAAGCTGCTTACGCCTGTGAGGCCGAGGAGCAGTTTTACGTCGTCGCTGGCGTGGACCCTGGGGTCCCAGGGCGGGTCGAAGGTGATGTTGATTTTCACATCGCTAATCTCAGGGACCTCCAGGACCTTCAGCCGAACCTGCTCGATGAGCGCCGGGCCGTACGGGCAGAAGGGGGTTGTCAGCGTCATCGTAATCTCGGCGACGCCGTCGTTGACCTGGATGTCATACACCAGGCCCAGCTCGATGACGCTAAATCCCAGTTCCGGGTCGTAGACATCCTGAAGCTGCGCCCGGATGGCTTCGACCAGTTCTTCCCTTGTCGGCTCTGCCATGGTTTCCTCCTTTGGCCAGTCCTTTATTCGGTCACGACCTTGACTTCGCCCCGGCTAATCCCAGCCCGGTAGCCGGCGAGGGCATCCTTAAGGGTGTTCCAGCTCAATATTGCGCACTTGATTCGGACCGGGAATTTCTTAACCCCCTGGAGGGCCTCCAGGTCTCCCAGGTCCGGGGCAGGCTCCCGCTCCCCTAGGAGCATCCCCCGTACCTCGTCGACCAGCGCCTCGGCCTCGGCCAGGGTCTTGTTTTTGACCGCCTCGGTAAGCATCGAGGCCGACGACTGGCTTATGGAGCAACCCCGGCCTTCGAACCGGATGTCCACGATCCGTTCGTCCTCAATCCTTAGGTAAAGGTCGACCTCGTCGCCGCAGAGGGGGTTGTAGGCCCCGGCGGTGGCGCTGGGGTCGGGAATCCGGCCCCGATTGCGGGGATTTTTATAGTGGTCCAGGATTATCTCCCGGTAAAGCTCGTCAAGGGACACGGCTGAAAATCTCCCTCACCTTTGCCAGCGCCTCGATGAAGGCGTCGACTTCTGCTTTGGTATTGTAGATGTAAAAACTGGCCCGGGCCGTGGCCACAACCCCGAGCCGGCGCATCAGTGGCTTGGCGCAGTGGTGCCCGGCCCGGATGGCCACCCCTTCTGAGTCTAGCACGGTTCCGACGTCGTGGGGGTGCACCCCCAGGTAATTGAAGGAGATGATGCCGCCCTGGACTTCGGGGTCCTTTGGGCCGTAAATTTCCAGGCCCTCCACCTCGGCCAGCCGCCGGAGGGCGTAGGCTAGGAGCTCCTTCTCGTGGCGGCGGACGTTCTCCATTCCCAGGCCCTGTAGGTAGTCCACCGCCACTCCGAGGGCCACCGCATCTCCGATGTTCGGGGTTCCGGCCTCGAACTTCCAGGGCACCTCGTTCCATTCGGCGTAGGTCAGGTGGACGTCCCGGATCATGCTGCCCCCGCCCAGGAAGGGCCCCATCCGCTCCAAAAGCTCCGGCTTGCCGTAGAGGGCCCCGATGCCGGTGGGGGCGCACATCTTGTGGCCCGAAAGGGCCAGAAAGTCGGCGTCTAAGGCCTGGACGTCGATGGGCATGTGGGGGGCAGCCTGGGCGGCATCCACCACCATCACCGCCCCCACCTCGTGGGCGGCCCGGGCTACCTCCTTGATGGGGTTGATAGTCCCCAGGACGTTGGACATGAGGGTCAGGGCCACGACCCGGGTCCGCCGGCTGAGCAGCCGGTCCAGCTGGGAGAGGTCAAGGCGGTAGTCCTGGGTGATGTCCAGGAACCTCAGCTCGGCCCCAGTCTCCTGGGCCACCAACTGCCAGGGTACCAGGTTGCTGTGGTGCTCCATGATTGATAGCAGGATCTCATCGCCGGGCTTCAGCTCCCGGCGGGCGTAGGCGTAGGCCACCAGGTTTATGGCTTCGGTGGTGTTCCGAACGAAGACCACCGAACTGGGGCTCGGGGCGTTGATAAACTTGGCCACCTTGGCCCGGGCGCCCTCGTAGGCCTCGGTGGCCTCCTCGGCCAGGGTGTGGACGCCCCGATGCACATTGGCGTTGTAATACTCGTAATAATGTTTAAGGGCCTCGATAACAGCCCGGGGCTTCTGGGAGGTGGCCGCATTATCCAGGTAGACCAGCCGCTTCCCATTGCGGACGGTCCGCTGGAGAATGGGAAAATCCCGGCGCACAGCCTCAACGTCCAGCATTTTTAACCTCCCCCAGGCGATCCTGACCGCCCGATGTCAGGCCGGGGCCACGTAGACCTCGCCGTTTTCCACCTTGACCGGGTAGGTCCGTAAGGGTATCACGGCCGGCAGGGCCAGGACCCGGCCGGTGCGGATGTCGAAGCGGGACCCGTGCAGGGGGCACTCGATGGCCCCGTCGATAACCTCCCCCTCGGAAAGGAAGGCCTCCTCGTGGGTGCAGATGTCGCTGATGGCGTAGAATTCGCCGTCTAGGTTTACCACCGCCACCCGGTCAAAGTCCAGCTCGAAGGCCTTCACCGTCCCCGGCGGTATCTCGTCCACCCGGGCAACCCGAATAAAGGCGGCCTGGCTCACCGCTCTTCACCTCCGTAAACGAGCTTTTCCCGAACAAAGTTTGTAATCTTGTTTCGGACTAGTTCAAGGGGGATTCGGGCGAGCAGGGGCTCGAAGAAGCCCTCAATAATGAGAGCGGTGGCCTCAGCCCGGTTCAGCCCCCGGCTCATCAGGTAAAAGAGCTGGTCCTCGTCCACCTTGCCGGTGGTGGAGCCGTGGGTGCACCGGACGTCGTTGGCCTCGATCTCCAACATCGGGATGGAGTCGGCCCGGGCCCGGCCGCCCAAGATCAGGTTGCGGTTGGCCTGGTAGGCGTCCGACTGCTGGGCACCCCGGAGCACCTGGATAAGCCCCATATACAGGGCGTGGGCTCGGTCCCGAAGGGCGCCCTTGTAAAGCAGGTCACTGATGGTGTGGCGGGCGAGGTGGCGCTGGAGGGTGTGGAAGGCCAGGTGCTGGCGGTCGGCCCCCAGGTAGAGGCCGAGCATCTCGCTCTCGGCCCCAACGCCCTCCAGGTAACACTCCACTTCGGTCCGGGCCAGCCGGCCGCCCACCCCGATGACCAGGGAGTTCACCTTGCCGTCCCGGTCGAGGCGCATCCGCTCCGTCCCGAAGTGCCAGACGGTCCGGCCCCAGTTCTGGATGGTCACGTACCGGAGCTGGGCCCCCTCCCGGACGAAGAACTCGTGGGCCGAGGCGCTGAAGCCCAGCCCCTCAAAGTCCGGAGAGGTGAACTCCTCCACATAAGTCACCTGGGCTCCCCGGCCCAGAACCACCAGCGTGTGGGGAAAGGCCCCCACCTGGGGTCGGTCCATCCAGTAGACGCTGCGGAGGGGCACCCCCACCGCGACCCCGTCGGGCACGTAAAGGAACGAACCGCCAGACCAGAAGGCACTGTGCAGGGCGATGAACTTGCGCTCGTCCGGCCGGATATTGCGGGTGAGCAGAAACTCCCTTACCAGGTCGGGATAATCCCGCACGGCCCGGTCGAGGCTGCAGAAGACCACCCCCTGCCTTTCCAGTTCGGGGCTAAGGGCCTCGTAAACGGATGCCGAGTCCACCTGGACCAGCAGACCGGCCTCGGACCCGGGCCCAAGCTCGGCCCGAAGGGGGGCAGGAAGCTCCGCCAGGTTGGAGACCGGCCCCGACCCCTCGGCAAAGGGTATCACCTGCGAGAGGTCCAGACCGCTGATGTCCGTTCGCCGCCACTCCTCTTCCTTGCCGGGCATAGGCAGGCGCTCCCAGGCCTCCCAGGCCTGGAGCCGACGCTCCCGAAGCCAGTCGGGTTCGCCCTTAAGCCACGAAAGCTCCTGAACGGCCTCCCGTGAAAGCGATTCCAGTTTGCGGTACGTTGGCTGCATCTTCTCTCCCTCGCAGTTATCGGGGCGGGCATACGGCCCGCCCCGGCCAGGTCTTGGTCTGGGCCGGCCGGGCCCTCTACCCGACCGAACCCTCCATCTCGAGCTGGATAAGCCGGTTCATTTCCACGGCGTACTCCATGGGCAGCTCTTTGACGATGGGCTCGATGAACCCGTTGACGACCATGGCGATGGCTTCCGCCTCGGGGATGCCCCGGCTCATCAGATAGAAGAGCTGCTCCTCACCCACCTTGGAGACCGTGGCCTCGTGCTGGATCATCACGTCCTGCTCCTCGATCTCCATAAACGGGTAGGTGTCAGAGCGGGAATCCTCGTCCATGAGTAGGGCGTCGCAGCGGACGTTGCTCTTGACGCCCACACAGCCGGGGTAAACCTTCACCAGGCCCCGGTAGGTGGTGCGGCCGCCATCCTTGCTCACCGACTTGGAAGTGATGACCGACGAGGTGTAGGGGGCGGCGTGGACCATCTTGGCCCCGGCGTCCTGGTGCCGGCCCCGGCCGGCAAACGCCATGGAAAGTACCTCGCCCCGGGCACCCTTACCTAGCAGGTAGACCGACGGGTACTTCATCGTCACCTTCGACCCGATGTTGCAGTCCACCCACTCCATCACCGCGTCCTCGTAGGCCACGGCCCGCTTGGTGACCAGGTTATAGACGTTGTAAGACCAGTTCTGAATGGTGGTGTAGCGGCAGCGGCCCCCCGGCTTAACGATGATCTCCACCACGGCCGAATGCAAAGAGTCGGTGGAATAGATGGGGGCGGTACACCCCTCCACGTAGTGGACGTAGGCGCCGGGCTCCACGATGATAAGGGTGCGCTCGAATTGGCCCACGTTCTGGGCGTTGATCCGGAAGTAGGCCTGAAGGGGGATCTCCACTTTAACCCCTTCAGGGACGTAGATAAAGGACCCGCCGCTCCAAACGGCCGAGTTCAAGGCCGCGAACTTGTTGTCGGCAGGGGGCACCACCGTCCCAAAGTACTGCCGGACCAGGTCCGGATACTCCCGGACGGCCGTATCGGTGTCCACAAAGATGACGCCCTTCTTGGCTAGGTCCTCCCGGATGGAGTGGTAGACTACCTCCGACTCGTACTGGGCCCCGACCCCGGCCAGGAACTTGCGCTCGGCCTCGGGGATACCCAGCCGGTCGAAGGTGCGCTTGATATATTCGGGCAGGTCATCCCAACTGCGCCCCTGCTTCTCGGTCGGCCGGACGTAGTAGTGGATGTTGTTAAAGTCAATGCCCGAGAGGTCCGCCCCCCAGGTGGGCATGGGCTTGCTAAAGAAGATCTCCAGGGCCCGGAGCCGGAACTGGCGCATCCACTCCGGCTCCTGCTTTATCCAGGATATCTCCTCGACCACCTGGCGGGAGAGGCCCTTGGGCGCCTTGTAAACGTACTGCTCGGGGTCATGAAAGCCGTATTTCTCCAGGTACTGCTTGTCCAGGTCCCTGAGCAGTTCCTCCGGTGTCGTTGCCATGGCTTATGCCTCCCTCTGGGTTGCAACTTCTTCTATGATCCAGTCGTAGCCCCGCTGCTCCAGTTCGTGGGCCAGCTCGGGCCCGCCGGACCGAACGATCCGCCCGTCTACGAGGACGTGGACAACGTCGGGGTCGATGTAGTTAAGGATGCGGGAGTAGTGCGTGATGATGAGAAAGCCGATGTTCGGACCCCGCATCGAATTTACGGCGTTTGCCACCAGCCGAACGGCGTCGATGTCCAGGCCGGAGTCGGTCTCGTCCAGGATGGCAAACTCTGGCTGGAGCACCGCCAGCTGCAGGATCTCGTTGCGCTTCTTCTCGCCGCCAGAGAAGCCCTCATTCAGATAGCGGTTAACGAAGGAGTCGTCGACCCGCAGAAGCTGCATCTTTTCCCGCAGCAGCTTGCGGAACTCCATCACCGGGACGTCGGTGCCCCGCAGGGACTTGAGGGCCATCCGCAGGAACTGAACGACGCTGACCCCCGGCACCGCTACGGGATACTGGAAGGCCATGAAGAGGCCGAGGCGGGCCCGCTCATCGGGGCTCAGCTCCAGGATGTTCTGGCCCTTCCAGAGCACCCGGCCCGCCGTCACCTCGTAGTGGGGGTGGCCCATCAGGGCGTTGGCCAGGGTGCTCTTGCCGGAGCCGTTGGGGCCCATAATGGCGTGGACTTCCCCCTTGGGAACGACCAGGTTGACTCCCTTTAGGATCTCCCGTCCCTCGACCCGGACGTGGAGGTTCTCAACGATAAACAGGTCCCTAGCTTCGGTCATTGTCCCTCCGTGAATGGGCTTAGTCTCCTCACATCAAGGATAACCCAAGCCTCAGATTTTGTCAACTAGGTAGTTAATAAAACCCGTTGACAGAGTGTGTTTGACCTTTTATAATCCAAGTTAGAGATGGTAGGTCTCGGTTCGCCCGCACGCCTGGCGATCCTGCGCCTGCTCAAGCAGCGGGGTCCCCTTACGGCCAAGGCCATCGCCTGGGAGTTGGGGGTTACCCCGGTGGCCGTTCACAAGCACTTAGAGGCCCTTCAGGCGGAGGGCTTGGTCCAGGCGACGGTCCGCAAGCAGCCGCGGGGTCGGCCTGCCCTGGCCTATCAGCTTTCGCCCCGGGCCCTGGAGTTCTTCCCCCAGGGCTACCGGGACCTGTTAATCGGCCTGCTGGACCAGGTGGCCGAGCTGCACGGGCAGGAGGAGCTCTACCGGTTGCTGGCCTCCCACACCCAGTCGTTGCGGGAGCGCTACCGGATCCGGCTGGTGGGTAAAGACCTGGCGGAGCGGGTGCGGGAGCTGGCGCGGATCCGGGACGAGGAAGGTTACATGGCTGTCGCCCGGGAGGAATCGGGTGGGCTGGTGCTCATCGAACACCACTGCCCCATCTACGACATTGCCCGGCAGCACCCGGAAGCTTGCCGCTGCGAGGAGGAGCTTTTCGAGGAGATCCTGGAAGCTCCGGTCCGGCGGGAGGCGACCTTGGCCCAGGGCGACCCGGCCTGTCTTTATCGGATCAGGCCGGCCGAGCCGACTTTTGACAAGCCTTGACGGCAGTCCTATAATATTAGTGGACGACGCGGGGTGGAGCAGCGGCAGCTCGCCGGGCTCATAACCCGGAGGTCGTGGGTTCGAGTCCCACCCCCGCTACCATTGGGCCGATGGTTAACCGTCGGCCCATTTCTTTTTGCGGCCGGATGGGCTGTGAAAACCGGCCCATCCGGCCGCTGACGGGGAGGCCTGTGGCCCAGGAGTTCCGCCTGGACCGGCTGGTGGCCCGGGTTCGGTCCTTTGCGGCCGAAGCAGGACTTTTAGACCCCGGGGACCGGGTCGTGGTCGGGGTTTCCGGGGGACCGGATTCCTTGACCCTGCTCCACCTCCTGGTGGCCATCATCCCCGACCCGCCGGGAAGGGTTGCGGTGGGCTATCTGGACCACGGCCTGCGGGGGGAGGCCGGGGCCGAGGAGGCAGCCTTCGTCCGGGAGCTGGCCCGGGGCTGGGGGCTCACCTTCTTCGCCGGCCGGGTTGACACCCTAGCCTACCGGCGGGAGCGGGGCCTTTCCGTGGAGGCGGCCGCCCGGGAGCTGCGCTACCGGTTCCTGGGGGAGGCGGCCCGCAGCTTCGGAGCCGCCAAGGTGGCCGTGGGCCACACCGCCAGCGACCAGGTGGAAACGGTGCTCATGAATATAATTCGGGGTACTGGTCTGGCCGGCCTCCGGGGAATGCGCCCCCGCACCCCTTATCCCCTGCCGGAATTCCCCGACCTTTGCCTTATCCGACCGCTTCTTGGGGTGTTCCGGGAGGAGACGCTGGCCGCCTGCCGGGCCCTCGGCCTGGAGCCGCGGGAGGACCCCATGAACCTGGACCGCCGCTACCTGCGAAACCGAGTCCGGCTGGAGATCCTACCCCGGCTCCGGCAGCTAAACCCTGGGGTCGACCGGGCCATCCTACGGCTAGCCGAGGCGGCCGCCGCCGACCTGGCCCTAATTGAGGCCCAGGCGGAGCGGGTCTTAAGCGAGGCCCTTATTTCCCGGACCCCTGACGAGGTGGTCCTGCGCCGGTCGGTGGTCACCGCCCAGCCTCCGGCCCTGCGGGCCCACCTTTTCCGGCTGGTCCTGCTGGGGCTCGGCGCCCCCGAACCCCCCCTCACGGCCTATCACCTGGACCGGCTAGCCCGCCTGGTCGAGGGGCGGGTTGGGGCCTGGCTTGACCTACCAGCTGGCCTGAAGGCCCGGGTAGGCTACGACTCCGTCCGGGTCGGCCGCGCCCTTGGGGCCTCCTGGGGTGAATTCCCCGGGGTCGACCGCCCCATCCCCTTCACCCCGCCGGCCGAGGTCCGGCTGGACGGCTGGGTGCTGGAGGCCGAGGTACTCGCCCGGCCCCAGGACTGGGACCCTCGAAGGACCGAGGATCCCTGGACGGTTTTCGCCGATTCTGATAAGGTAAATGGGGATTTAGAGGTCAGGCCGTGGCGCCCCGGGGATGCCCTGGTGCCCTTGGGTCTGGGGGGCCGTAAAAAACTTCAGGATATCTTCACCGAGGCAAAAATCCCCCGGGAAGTTCGGCCCCGCTGGCCGGTGGTAACGGACCGTCTCGGGGTCATCTGGGTGGTTGGTTTGCGGCTAGCCGACCGGGTCAAAGTCAGCCCCGAGACCCGTCGGCTGCTCAGGCTGAGGGTCACCAAAAGATATGACAGCGGCGGTCAACGCCCAAATTAAAGAGATACTGCTCGACGCCGAGACCATTCGCCGCCGGGTAAAGGAGCTCGGCCAGCAGATCACCCGCGACTACGCCGGCAAGGACCTTCTTTTGGTGGGCCTTTTGAAGGGAGCGGTGGTGTTCCTGGCGGACCTGGCTCGGGAGGTCGCCCTGCCGGTGGAAATCGACTTCATGGCCATAAGCAGTTACGGGACTCGGGCCGAGTCGTCCGGGGTTGTGCGGATCCTGAAAGACCTGGACGAAAATATCGAGGGCCGCCACGTCCTGGTGGTCGAAGACATCGTCGATTCGGGCCTCACCCTTGAGTACATTCTGAGCCTGCTGCGGGCCCGCAATCCGGCCAGCCTGAGGGTGTGCGCCCTGCTCCGCAAGCAGAAGGCCGGGGCGAAGCCCGTCCAGGTGGACTACGTCGGCTTCGAAATCCCGGACAGATTCGTGGTGGGGTACGGCCTCGACTACGCCCAGGCGTACCGTAACCTTCCCTACGTGGCGGTGTTAGAAGTGGTGGATAGGCGCGGTGTCCGCCCGGGTAGAGGTCTCCGGGCCCGGTCGTCGGAGGATACGGAATGGCCCAACACTGGCTCCGAAACGGCTTCATCTACATCCTGCTGCTAGGCATCGCCGCGGTCATCTTTGTGGCCCTGAATCTTCCCTCCCAGCAAGCCGGGTGGGTGTCCTTAAGCGACCTTCTACTCATGGCCAAGGCCGGCCAGGTCGACCGGATCGAAGTCCAGGGGGACCTTATCACCGCCTACGCCCGGGACGGAAAGACCAAGTACACCTCCCGCAAAGAGCCGTCGGCTAGCATCATCCAGCTCCTTACCCAGAACGGCGTAAAGGTCGGGCCCGAAGGGGTCGGGGTTACCGTTCGGGAGCCCAGCTCCGCCGGAAGCATCCTCTATTCGGCCCTCAACCTGGTCCCGCTCCTCCTTTTTGGTGGGCTGCTTATCCTGCTCTTCCGTCAGGCGCAGGGGGCGAACAATCAGGCGTTTAATTTTGGCAAGTCCCGGGCCAGGCTTTTCGGCGGGA
>PSKS01000038.1:5966-22650 GCA_040289115.1 Chloroflexota bacterium | reverse complement strand
CCTTCTGGGGCTGGCGAAAGACCCCCATTGTGGTGGGGGAGCTTTTGGGGCATGTCGAGCCCGAAAAGTTTGTGCTGTTTTCGGGCCATCACTGTTCGTGGTACTTCGGGGCGATGGATAATGGGGCGGCCAATGCCACCATGCTGGAGGTTGGGCGGGTTTTGGCCCAGAACCGGGGCGGGCTGCGCCGGTCGGTACGGGTCGCCTTCTGGCCCGGGCACACCCAGGGCCGGTATTCGGGTTCGACCTGGTATGCGGACAACTTCTGGGAAGACATCTTCGAAAACTGCGTTCTGCACGTCAATGCCGATTCGACGGGGGCCCGGGGTGCGCAGATTTACCATGCCCTTTGCATGCCCGAGACAAAGGATTTTGCCCTGGGGCTGATTCGGGATGCCATCGGCTGGGGGGCTTACGCCGAGCGGATGCCCCGGGCGGGGGACCAGTCCTTCTGGGGCCACGGCGTCCCAGCCATTTTCATGAGCCTTTCGCTGGTTCCGCCGGAACTTGCGGCCGAAGGGGGGCAGAGTCAGCTCTTCCGGGCGGCCGGGGAGGCGGGACCGCCCCGGGGCGGTCTGCCCTGGTTTTGGCACACTGCCGAGGACACTTTAGACAAGCTGGACCCTGAAGTTTTGGTTCGGGACACGAAGGTCTACCTTCTGGGGGTCTGGCGGGCGGCGAGCCGGCCGATTCTGCCCTTTAAGTACGGGGAGACGGCCCGGGAAATTCGGGCAACTTTAGAGGCTTATCAAGCCGAGGCCGGGGAAGCCTTCGACCTGGGGCCGGTGGTTGGCCGGGCCCGGGAGCTGGAGGTCTTAACCGGGGAGCTAGACCGGCTGGTTGAGGGGCTTATCGGGCGGGCCGAAGGGCTTTCGGAGGGCCTAATTGGGGCGGTGAATCGGGGGCTGATGGGCCTTGGGCGTGCCCTGGTGGTCATCAATTTTACGGCGGCCGGGCCCTTTGACCATGACCTGGCGGTGCCGGTGGCGCCGCTGCCCCTCTTGGCGCCAGTCAGGCGGCTTGGCAGGCTTGAGCCGGACTCGGATGAGGCCCGCTTTTTAAAGACGGAGCTGATTCGCAACCGCAACAAGGTGATGTACTACCTACGCCAGGCGATAAAAACCGCCCAGGAAACCATCGCCGCAGTCCAAGGAGGGTAGCCCATGATCAAGCGGATCGACCACGTCGTTGCCGTCGTCGGGGATCTGGAAGCTGGGATCCGGGCCTGGCAGAATGCCCTCGGGCTGGGGGAACCGTCCCGCCGGAGCGCCGATACCCGCGCCGGCTACATTGCGGCCGCCTTCGACCTGCCCGGTGGGGGCTTTCTCGAACTCATCCAGCCGACGGATCCGGCGGGGCCGGTGGCCCGGCGGCTGGAGCGGGCCGGGGAAGGGGTGTACCTGGTGGCCCTCGCCGTCGAGGACCTGGGAGCGGCGGTGGCCAGCCTCCGGGCACGGGGCGTTCAGGTTATCGAGGATGGGGGCCAGGTCTTCATTCATCCCCGCTCGGCCAACGGGGTGCTCTTTCAGCTGATCCAGCGGGCCGGCTGAACCCTAGCCGTTTACATCCCTGACCAGGGCAACCACCCGGCCCAAAATGGTGAACTCGGTATCGGCGATGGGCGGGTAAGCAGGATTTTCGGCGAAGAGCACGGGCCGTCCGCCGACGACCTTCAGACGTTTCACCGTAACCTCGTCCCCGATGAGGGCCACCACCACGTCGCCGGGTTGGGCCGTGGGCTGGCGGCGGACGACCACGTAGTCTCCGGGTAAGATCCCGGCTCCGACCATGCTGTCGCCGGTAACCTGGAGGGCGAAGAAATCGCCGGCCGGCCCCATCACCTGCTCGAGGCCAAGGTATTCCCCGGCCTCCTCCACGGCCAAGATGGGGGCCCCGGCCCGAGTCCGCCCAAGGATAGGCACCCGCTGGGCCGGCTGGTCGGTAGGCCGCAGCACTTCGATGGCCCGGGCCAGGCGGGGCAGCCGCCGGATGTAGCCCAGCTGCTCGAGCCGCTGCAGGTAGCGGTGGACGGTGGCGCTGGACCGCAGGCCGACGGCTTGGCCGATCTCCCGCACCGTGGGCAGGAGACCGGTGGCCCGTAGGCGGGCCCCGATGAACTCCAAGATCTGCTGCTCCGTTGGGCTGAGGTCGGGATGCTTCATCGGCCAGAATTATATCCTACAGCCGGGCCACCGGTCGGTCCGGCTACCGGAATATTGACAGTCGCTGGGCGGCTGTGCTCTAATTAGCCAAAGGCTCGCACCCCAGGAGGGTAGGACTATGGCAGGCAAAAAGTGGACCCGGCGGGAGTTTCTCGGTTTTGGGACGGCCTTCGGGCTTGCCCTGGTCGGATGCGCCCCCCAGCCCGCCGGTCAAACCTCAGGCGTCGCAGGCGGGGACCAGCCCCGCTACGGTGGGGTTCTGACGGCCTGGACTGGGGGCGACCCGCCCAATTATGACCTGCACCAGAACTCCACATACATGGTACTTTGGCCCTTAGCCCCCTGCTACAACCTGCTGGTCCAGTTCGATCCCCAGGACCCCAACCGGGTTATTCCGGACTTGGCTGAACGCTGGGAGGTGACGCGTGACGGTAAGGTTTACACATTTTACTTAAAGCGTGGGGTTAAGTTTCATCACGGTAAACCCTTCAAAGCCGAGGACGTCAAGGCCAGTTTCGAGCGGATTATGCGGCCGCCCAAAGGAATTGTCAGCCCCCGCCAGGGGGCCTTTGCGGCC
Source organism: Chloroflexota bacterium (assembly GCA_040289115.1). Classification (GTDB taxonomy): domain Bacteria; phylum Chloroflexota; class Dehalococcoidia; order JAUQQI01; family JAUQQI01; genus JAUQQI01. The sequence continues at coordinate 19,911 of PSKS01000038.1, read as the reverse complement.
GTGGACGGCATCGAGACCCCCAATGACTACACGGTCCAGTTCGTGCTCAAGCGGCCGAATCCGTCCCTGCTGCCCAACATCGCCCAGGGCTGGAACGTCATTTACCCGAAGGATATCCTTGATGCCAAGGGGGACATGAAGAACGACGCGGTGGGGACGGGGCCCTTTAAATTCAAAGAACATATCCGGGGCGTAAGCATTGAGCTGGTCAAAAACCCCGAATACCATGTTTCCGGCCGACCATATCTGGACGGCATAAAGTATTTCATCATTCCGGACCCGAACACAGCCCTTTCGGCCTTTATTTCCGGTCAGCTCCTCATGTACCGGCCCAGGCTCAAGGGCGACGCTGAGGAGGCTAAGAGGCAGCTTGGGGACAGGATAGTTATTCAGACGGTTCAGGGCTACTCGTTTGACACCCTCAACGTAAATGCCCGGCGTAAGCCCTGGGACGACCCCCGGGTGAGGCTCCCGGTCTCCCTGGCCATTGACCGGGCGGCAGCCATTCAAGTTCTGGCCCAGGGGGACGCGGTTATTGGGGGCTTTATGCCGGCCGGGGGCCAGTGGGCCCTGCCCGAGGAGGAACTTAAAAAGCTCCCGGGCTATCGGTCCAACAAGGCCCAGGAAATTGAGGAGGCAAAAAGGCTTTTGGCCGAGGCCGGCTACCCAAACGGGTTTAAGGCGAGTATGCTCACCCGGAAGGGAGCCGATTTCGAGCCCATCTCGGTCTTCCTTAAGGACCAGCTGGCGAAAATTGGCATTGAAGCCTCTTTAGATGTTCTGGAGTCAGCAGCCGCCTATGATAGGTTGAACAAACGCGAGTTCGACCTGGCCCCCTGGGGCCACGCCATCGCCCTGGACGACCCTGACGCTGTCTACGGGGAGTTCTACCTGTGCGACTCCGTACGCAACTATTCGGGCATCTGTGACCCAGAGGTAGATGCCCTTTTCGAAAAGCAGTCCCAGACCATGGACGTGAACGAGCGTCGGCGGCTGGTTCAAGACATGGAAAGGCGGGCTGTCCAAACCCAGTCGAAAATTATTCTGGTCTGGCGCCTGGACCGGACCATCCACTGGGCGACCGTCCGCAACTACCGACGCCACCCGAGCCTCTACAACAACCAGCGGATGGAGGACGTCTGGCTAGCCCAGGCTTAAGGACCCGGGGACGTTTGGCGTGGCCGAACTGGGCGGTTGACCCGCTTTATGGGAGCACCCTATACTTAGGCGAATCCGTTAGCAGGGCGGGAGTATGACCCAGTACGTCATCAGACGCTTGCTGATGGTTATCCCGGTCCTTTTTGGGGTTTCGGTCATCGTCTTTGCCATCATGCGGATCGCCCCCGGGGACGTCGCCACCATGATCCTGATGGGGTCCGGTGGGGAGGGTGGGGCCAGCGCCGAGGCCATTGCCAAGCTCCGGGAGCAGCTGGGCCTCAATAAACCCTATCACGTCCAGTACGCGGAGTTTATGCTGGGCCTGCTCCGGCTTGACCCCGGTAATTCCCTCTGGAGCGGTCAGCCGATTCGGCAGGAGCTGGCCCAGCGGCTGCCCATCACCGTTGAGGTCGCCCTGCTGGCCATCTTAGTCTCCTGGGTAATCGCCATCCCCACCGGAATCCTGTCGGCAATTCGTCAAGATACCTGGGTTGACTGGATATTCCGGGTCGTTTCCATCGCTGGCCTGGCCGTTCCCGTCTTCTGGATGGGAACCCTGGTGATCATGGCCCTGACCTACTGCTGCCGCTGGATCCCGCCCCTGGGTTACACCGATCCACTCCGGGACCCATGGCGCCACTTCCAGCAGATCGTGTGGCCCACCCTGGTCCTGGGTTTTTTCCTTTCGGCGGTGGTGAGCCGGATGACCCGCTCGGCGATGCTGGAGGTCCTGCGGGAAGATTACATCCGAACCGCCTGGGCCAAGGGTCTGCGGGAGCGGGTCATCGTTATCCGTCACGCCCTTAAAAACGCCCTTTTACCGGTGATTACCCTTTCGTCCATCCAGCTGGGCAACCTGATGGGGGGCGCCGTCATTACCGAGACGATCTTCACCATTCCGGGGGTCGGCCGCTACCTGGTAGACGCCATCTTCCACCGGGATTACCCGGTGGTTCAGACCATCGTGATCATGTTGGCCGTAATCTTCGTCTTTCTCAACCTGGTGGTCGATTTGGTTTACGGCTGGCTTGACCCAAGGATCCGATACACATGACAGAACAGGTTCGCTCCGTAGACGCCCAGGTGGCCCTGGCTGGGCGGCTTCCGGTCCGGCCCGGCATCTTGAGGCGCGTCCTGAACTTTGCCCGGCGCAAGCCCACGGGGGCCATTGGCGCGGCCATCATCTTTCTCATGGTTTTTACGGCCGTCTTCGCCGACTACATCGCCCGCTACGACCCCTATCTGATCCGGACGGATAAGCTCTTTACGCCCCCGGGCCCGGAATTCTGGCTGGGAACGGACGATTTCGGCCGGGACCTTTTCAGCCGGATCGTTTACGGTTCCCGGATCTCCCTTTACGTGGGTATTCTGGCCGTCCTTTTCGGGACGACCAACGGAGCCCTTTGGGGTCTGATTTCCGGCTACTTTGGGGGCCGGACGGACTTCATCATCCAGCGGGTAATGGACGCGCTGATGGCTTTCCCTACCCTGGTGCTGGCCTTGGCCATCGTGGCCGCCCTTGGCCAGAGCACCACCAACGTTATCATCGCCGTGGGCATTGTCCTCACGCCGACGGCCAACCGGGTAATAAGGTCGGTGGTGCTGTCGATCAAGCAAAACGTTTACATCGAGGCGGCCCGGGCCATCGGGGCCTCGGAGCTACGGGTCATGTTTTTGCATGTTCTGCCCAATTGTGTTGCGCCTTACATCATCCTGGCCACCACCGCCCTGGGGACGGCGATTCTGGCCGAGGCCTCATTAAGCTTTCTCGGCCTGGGGACGCCGCCCCCGGAGCCGGCCTGGGGTTCGATGCTGAGCGGGGCCGCCCAGCGGTACATCCGGCAGGCGCCTTGGATGGCCATCTACCCCGGGATTGCCATCAGCCTGGCGGTTTTCGCCTTTAACATGTTCGGGGACGCCCTGCGGGACGTCCTCGACCCGAAACTGCGGGGCCGGTAGGGACGGCCGCAGGTTGCAGCCGCCGGCGGCTTCGGGTTAACTTAATAACGACCGGCTAACCCTCACCAGGAGAGCAGGCCATGGACTTCCGATTCACGCCCGCCGAGCAAGCCTGGCGCCAGGAACTGAGGACCTTCCTCCGGCAAGAGCTTCCCCAATGGTACTGGGAAGAGGGCGACCCCGAGGACTGGACCGTCTCCGAGGAGGCCTGGGAATTTGCCAGCCAGTTCGTCCGCAAGCTTGGGCAGAAGGGGTGGTTGGCGGTAGCCTGGCCCAGGGAGTGGGGCGGCCAGGAGCGGTCCTACATCGAGCAGACCATCTTTGCCGAGGAGATGGCCTACCACCGGGCACCCCTGGGCCGGGCTACTATGGGCACCCGCATCGTCGGGCCCACCATCATCGTCCACGGCACCGATGAGCAGAAGCGGGAATACCTGCCCCCCATCGCAGCCGGGGAGGTGGTCTGGTGTCAGGGGTTTTCGGAGCCCAACTCCGGGTCCGACCTGGCGTCCCTCCAGACCCGGGCCGTTCCCGACGGCGACGACTTTGTCATCACCGGAACCAAAATCTGGACGTCGGGGGCCCACAAGGCCGATTTCTGCCTGCTGGCGGCCCGGACGAATCCCGACGCCCCCAAGCACCGGGGTATCTCCCTCTTCATCGTGCCGATGAAGGCACCGGGCATCACCGTGGTTCCCATCATCGACATGCGGGACGCCCACTACTTCAACCAGGTCTTCTTCGACAACGTCCGGGTTCCCCGCCGGAACTTGATCGGCCAGCAGGACCGGGGTTGGTACGCCATCGTCACCACCCTAGACTTCGAGCGCTCGGGGGTCGAGCGCTCGGCCGAGGCCCGGCGGGTCCTCGAGGAGCTGGTGGAGTACGCCCGGACGGCCACCCGCAACGGCCGGCCCCTGGCCACCGACCCCATCATCCGCCACCGGTTGGCCGACCTGGCCATCGAGACGGAAGTCGCTCGGATGCTGGCATACCGGGTGGCGTCGATGCAGGCCCGGGGCCTGATTCCCAACTATGAGTCGTCCATGTCGAAGCTTTTCGGCTCGGAGCTTTCCCAGCGGGTGGCTGGCACTGGCCTTAAACTTTTGGGGCAGGCTGGGATCCTGGTTAAAGGATCCAAGTGGGCCAAGCTTAAGGGTCGCCTCCAGTGGATGTGGCTGGAGTCGTTCGCCAACACCATCCGGGCCGGGACTTCGGAGATCCAGCGGAACATCATCGCCGTCCGCGGCCTAGGACTGCCCCGGTAAGCCCCATGGGCGTAGCGCTCCTCCCCGGGCTGCGGGTCGTGGAGGTGGCCCAGGGGGTATCCGGGCCCCTGGCGGGAAAGTACTTCGCCGCCCTGGGGGCGGAGGTGCTCAAGGTTGAGCCGCCGGCCGGCGACTGGGCCCGGCGGGCCGGGCCGTTTCCGGGGGACGAGCCCCACCCGGAAAAGAGCGGCCTCTTTCTTTACCTTAATACGGGCAAGCAGGGGATAACCCTCAACTTGGACACCGCCACCGGCGGCGCGATTTTGCGGCGGCTCCTGGCGGACGCCGATATTCTGATCTACGGGGGGCCGGCCGGGTATCTCGAGGCCCGGGGGCTGGGTCCGGCCGTTCTGGCGGCCCTAAACCCCCGGCTGGTCACCGTCTCCATCACCGACTTCGGTGAGGGGGGACCCTACCGGAACTTCAGGGGCGGGGAACTCATTGCCCAGGCGGTGGGGGGCGTGCTCTACCTTTCGGGCGACCCGGCGCGGGAGCCTCTAAAGGTTGGGGGCAACACCATCCAGTACCTTGCCGGATACCTGGGCTTTACCGGCGGCCTCATCGCCTACTACCACGCCGCGGCCACCGGGGAAGGTCAGCTGGTAGAGGTCTCCCTGATGGAGTCGGCGGTCTTCGCCCACCATTACGCCAACCTGGAGTGGGCCTTTAAGGGGGAGATCAAGCGACGCCGACGGGACCAGAGCCCCACCTACCGGACGGGGGACGGCGGCTACGTCACCTTGAGCATCATCTACCGGGACGTTTACTGGCCCACCCTCACCCGGCTGATAGGCCGGCCGGACCTGATGGACGACCCCAGGTTCAAAGACCAGGCCAGCCGGCGCGACCACTGGCCCGAGGTGGATGCCATCCTAAAGGACTACTTTGCCACCCAGAAGGCCGAGGAGTTTTACCACCGGGCCCAGGCCGCGCGGATGCCGGCAGGCTACCTGTGCACGCCCCCGGACCTGCTCACCTCCCCCCAGTACCGTGCCCGGGGATTTTTCCAGGAAATCGACCATCCGGTGGCGGGCCGGCTCACTTACCCGGGAATCCCCTTCAAGCTGGACGAGGTGGGCTGGGAGCTGGGCCGGGCTCCCCTGCTAGGCGAGCACAACGCGGCGGTCTACTGCGGCCGGCTCGGCTACTCTCGGGATGACCTGACGATCCTTCGGGACCGCGATGTCATTTAAACGTGCTATATTGTTGAGATGACCGGCGACGGCAAGCTTCCGCTAAGCGGCGTAAGGATCCTCGACCTTACCCACGTCTGGGCCGGGCCCCTGGCGATGCGGATTCTGGCCTCCTTCGGGGCCGAGGTTATAAAGGTTGAATCGACCCGCCGCTACGACATGTCCCGGGGAGAGGCGGTGGCCGGGCCCGGGGCCGGCCGGGTCTTTATATACCCCAATGCCGACCCCGGCGACGAGCCCTGGAACCGGGAGGCCCGCTTCATCGAGCGCAACTACAACAAGCTGGGCCTCACCCTGGACCTTACCCGCCCCGCCGGGGTCGAGCTTTTCAAGCGGCTGGTCCGGGTGAGCGACGTGGTGGTTGAAAGTTTCCGGGTTGGGGTTATGGCCAACTTCGGCCTCGACTACCCCCAGCTCCGGGCCGTAAAGCCGGACATCATCATGGTCTCCCTCTCCAGCCAGGGTCAAACCGGCCCGGAAAGCGGCTACGGCTCCTTCGGGGCCGTCCTGGAGCAAACGGGAGGACTGGCCGCCATAACGGGTTACGAGCCCGACGCCCCGACAGCCACCGGCACCTTCATCCCTGACCCGGTGGTGGCGGCCCTGGCGGCCGGGCTGGTGGTGGCCGCCCTCCATTTCCGCCGCCGCACCGGCCTGGGCCTTTACATCGACCTCTCCCAGCGGGAGACGGTAACGGCCATCGTCGGCGAGGTGATTATGGATTACGTAATGAACGGCCGGGTCCAGCGGCCGATGGGCAACCGCCACCCGACCATGGCCCCCCATGGGGTCTACCCGTGCGCCGGTGAGGACCGCTGGGTTGCCATCGCCGTCGAGGACGACGCCCAGTTCGCCGCCCTCTGCCGGCTGATGGGCCGGCCCGAGCTGGCCGAAGATCCCCGCTTTGCCGACGTGGTCTCCCGCCGCCGGAGTCAGGACGAGCTCGACCTCATTATCGCCGAGTGGACCCGGCAGCACGACCACCTGGACCTAATGTACCGGCTCCAGGCGGCCGGGGTACCGGCCGGGGCCGTCCTCGACGGCCGGGAGCTACTGGCCGACCCCCACCTTAAGGCCCGGCAGTTCTTCCGGGAGCTGGACCAGCCCGGGGTGGGCCGCTATCCGGTCAGCTTCGGCGGCCTCAAGCTCCACCGAACCCCGGCCCAGATCCTGCGACCGGCCCCCCGCTTGGGGGAGCACAACGAGTATATTCTAGAAAACCTGCTGGGGCTGACCCGGGAAGAGATCTTGACCCTGGAGGGTGAGGGGGTTATCGGCCGGGTTCCGTTGGGCGCAGTCAGACGGGAGGTGGAAACAAACAATGACTAGGCGGCGAGACTTCACCCTGGGGGTGGTGGCCGGCCTGGGCCTGGCTGTCCTGCTCGCCTTCTTAATCCTCGGGGATGACCTGCGCCTGCTCCTGCTGGAGAGGCTCAATCCGCCGGCCGCGGCGGCCGAGCACTACGGGCGGGCCCTTCAACTGATGGACGAGGGTCGCCGTCAGGCCGCGATCGACGAGCTGACCAAGTCTATTGAGCTCAACCCCACCGACCCGAAACTTTACGACCTACGGGCCCACCTCTACGCGGCCACCGGTCAGGCCGAGAGGGCGCTGCAGGATATGGCCCGGGTCTTCCAGCTGGACCCATCCCTGGCCCAGAATCGCTACCCGCCGGCCCAACCGGCAAGCCCCGGCGGCCAGGCCCACTGCGACCCGTCGGCCGTGACCGACCCGGAACTCTTCAATCCCAACTGCATCCCGGCCGGCGGCGAGGGCAAGGCGGGGGAGGGGGGCCAAATACCCAACTAGCTAGGAGGCAAGGATGGCGGGCGGCAAGATCCTGGTTCTGAACCCAACCGCCGAAATGCGCGTAAAAGAAAGGCCCCTTGCGCCCAGGGTCGATTCCCTGACGGGGAAACGGGTGGGCATCCTCTGGAACGGCAAGCCCAACGCTGACCTTCTACTGGACCGGGTCGGGGAGATTCTGGCCGAAAGGTTCGGGGCGGTCGTGGCGGTGCGGGCGGCGAAGCCCAACGTGAGCGCCCCGGCCCCGCCGGATATCATTCAGAAGCTGATTCAAGAGTGCGATGTGGTGGTCAATGCCATCGGCGACTGAGGGTCCTGCACGTCGTGGAGTGTCCACGACTCGGTCGAGCTGGAAAGCCATGGGATTCCGACGGCCACCATTTGCACCGATGAGTTCGTAAGCTTGGGCCGGACCGAGGCCCAGGCCCTGGGGATGCCGGGGCTGCCGCTGGCCGTGATTCCCCACCCGCTGGGTGGTCTGCGGCCGGAGGAGGTACGGGCCCGGGCCGATGGGGCCGTGGCGGAGGTGGTCTACGTGCTGACGCAGCCGGCCGAAAAGCTCTCGGCCGAATACCGGGAGCAGAAGGCGGAGCCTAAAAGCAAATTCCGGCCCAAACCCCTCTTCGCCTGAATCTGGAGGTAGAGGTGTCCCTTAACGAAACCATCGCCCAGATTCTCAAAGGGTCGGCGGATACCCACCTCCACGCTGCCCCTGACCCCTACATTGAGCGGCGGCTGGACGTTATCGACGTGGCCCGGCAGGCGGCCGAGGCCGGAATGGGGGCCATCGTCCTAAAGAGCCACGAGTTCTGCACGGCGCCCCTGGCAGCCGTGGTGCGGCGGGTCGTCCCGGAAATAGAGGTCTTCGGAGCGGTGAGCCTCGACCTGGAAGTCGGGGGGCTTAATCCGGCGGTGGTGGAGATGGCCGGGCGGATGGGGAGCAAGGTGGTATGGTTTCCCACCTTCTCGGCCCGGGCCTGGGTCCGGCGCACCCGGCCGGAAGGGGACGGCCAGACCATTTTCGACGAAGGCGGCCGACTGAGGCCCGAAGTTTTTGAGATCCTGGAGCTTATCAAAAAATACGATATGGTCCTGGCCACCGGTCACCTCGGCCTTGACGAGCAGCTGGCCCTCATTCGGGAGGCTCGGCAGCGGGGGGTCGAAAGGGTCGTGGCCACCCACGCCTTCACGGTGGCCGGCCCCGAAGAACAGCTGCAGCTGGCCGAGGCCGGGGCCATCATCGAGCACTGCTTTATGTACCTGCTGCCCACCACCAAGACAACCCTGGCCGGAACTCCCGCCCCCAGGCTGGACCCCGAAACCCTGGTGGGGGCGATCCGGCTGGTGGGCCCCGAGCGGTGCCTGATTTCCACCGACCTGGGTCAGGCCCATAACCTTCCCCCTACGGAAGGGTTCCGGATGTTCATCGCCCTGCTCCTGCGGGAGGGCCTGAAGCCCGAAGAGGTCGAGCGCATGGCCAAGACCAACCCCCGTAACCTGCTCGGCCTCTAGGCGGGCCGGGGTGGTATAATATTCAGTGAGAACATTTATGGTAAAGTCGCGCCCCCGCCAGGCGCCGAAACGTTTCGCCATGGAAACCCTCATCACCGAGTTTGCCGCCCGATACCCGTTCGACCTGGACGATTTCCAGTTGGAGGCCATTCGGGAGCTTGCCAAGGGCCGCTCGGTCTTAGTTGCCGCCCCCACCGGGACGGGCAAGACCGTGGTGGCCGAGTTTGCGGTCTTCCTGGCCCTGCGGGAGGGTCTGCGTGCCTTTTACACGGCCCCCATTAAGGCCCTCTCCAACCAGAAGTTCCGAGACTTCCAGAACCAGTACGGCCGCGAACTGGTTGGCCTGATGACGGGCGATATCGTCGAGAACCCCGACGCCCAGGTGGTGGTGATGACCACCGAGGTGCTGCGGAACATGCTCCTGCAAACGCCCGAGGAGCTGGGGAAGGTGGGCATCGTCGTCTTCGACGAAATCCACTACCTGGCCGACCCGGAGCGGGGGACCACCTGGGAGGAGGCGATCATCTGCCTGCCCAAGCACATCCAGCTGGTCTGCCTCTCGGCCACGGTCTCCAACGCCGCCGAGTTGGCCGAATGGGTCGGCCGGGTCCACCGGCCCATCAGCCTGGTCTTCCACAACGAGCGGGCCGTTCCCCTGGAACACTATTACTTTTACAAGGGCAGACTCCACAAGTTCCTGACGGCCGAGGGCCGGGTGGTCCGCACCTTCCCCGGGGTGGGGGGTGAGTACCGGCGCCGAAACCGGAACGGTAAGCCGGCTCCGGAGCCCAGCCCGGTGGAAGTGCTCACCGCCTTGAGGTCGGAGGGGCTGCTGCCGGCCATTTACTTCCTGTTCAGCCGACGGGCCACCGAGGAGGCGGCGGAAGCCGCAGCCCAGCGCTCCTTCTTCCCGGTCGGTGAAACCGGCTTCGCCGGCCGCCGCCAGGTCGAGGCGGTGGTGGCCGATTACCTGGACCGGCTGGCGCCGGAGGACCGGCGATTGGCCCAGGTGGTCAAGCTTACCCGCTGCCTGGAGCGGGGCGTGGCCTTCCACCACGCCGGCCTCCTGCCCCTGCTTAAGGTGATGGTGGAGGAACTGTTTAATGCCGGTCTGATCGGCGCAGTTTTCGCCACCGATACCCTGGCCCTGGGGGTCAACATGCCGGCCAAGACCGTCGTCATCGGGGAGTTTACCAAGTATGACGGCGAAACCCGCCGGACCCTCACCCCCAACGAGTATCAGCAGATGACCGGCCGGGCCGGCCGGCGGGGCCTGGATGAGCGGGGGCACTCGGTGATCCTTTACTCGCCGTGGGTCGCCTTTGAAGAGGTGCTGGAGGTGGCCACCGCCCCCCTTTACCCCGTGGCGAGCGCCTTCCGGGTCCGGTACAACACCATCTTGAACCTGTGGCTCCGGGCCGGTGAGACCGGTTTCACCGGCCGGCAGGCCGTAAAGCGCATCGAGTGGTTGCTGGAGTCCAGCTTCCGCCAGTTCCAGCTGGAGCGGCAGCTGCGGCGCCTGGAGGAGGAGCTGGCCGAAATCTCCGACGGAACCCCCGAAACCCGGCGGGCCCGTCGGCTCACACGTGCGATCGACCGCCTGCCACTCCGCCAGAACCAGGCGATGCTCCGGAGCGCCATTCGCACCCTCCGGCAGTTCGGGTATGTTCAGGACCACTACGTGACGGACAAGGGGCTGATGCTGGCCGATATTTTCGACCCGAACGGGTTGGTGATCGTCGAGGCGCTCTACAACGGTCACCTAGACCACCTAGAACCCCTGGAACTGGCCGAGGTATTAAGCTGGTTCGCCTTCGACCGGGACACCTATTTCTTCAACCGGCTCGGCCTGCCCCCCCACCTGCGTCAGCTCCGGCGGGAGCTGGACCGGCTGCAGCGCCAGGTTATCGCCGCCGAGGAGCGCAACGGGCTTGTGCTGACCCCCGGTTTTACCCCCAGGTTCTGGGGGGTGGTGCTGGCCTGGGGACAGGGGGAGCCCCTGGCCGCCCTGGTGGACCGGACGGGCCTGCCCGAGGGTGACCTGATCCTGGCCATCAACAAGACCCTCGACCTGATGCGGCAGGTCCGGGATATGGTCCAGCACAACCTGGCCCTGATGCCGGCCCTCGGGCCCTCCCTCCTCGACCGCCTCCAGACGGCCGAGGTTACCCTCCGGCGCGGCATCCTCGAGCAGTCCCTCCGGGCAATGGACCCCCGGGCGGCCGAAACCGCCAGGGTTGGGGCTGCCGGTTCTACGCGGTGATAATCGGGGTCGTTGCGGACATCCACGGCAATCTGGCGGCCTTTGAGGCCGTCCTCAATCACCTGCGGCAGACCTACGGCCCGCCGGATGCCCTGTGGTGCCTGGGGGATATCGTCGGTTACGGCCCCGACCCCAACGAGTGTATCGACCTGATAAGGCAGTTCAACCTGGTGGCGGTGGTGGGCAACCACGACCTGGTGGCCGTTGGTCTGCTGGACCCCGACCTTTTTAACCCCGACGCCAGGGCAGCAGCCCTCTGGACGGCGCAGGTCTTGCGGCCCGATAACAAGCTCTTTCTGCAAAAGCTGCCGCAGCGTGTTCTCCAGCAGGATTTCACCCTGGTCCACGGCAGTCCCAGGTCCCCCATCTGGGAGTATCTTTTAACTACCTCGGCCGCCTGCGAAAACTTTCAGCATTTCGAGACCCGCTTCTGCCTCATCGGTCACAGCCACATCCCCATTATCTTCGCCCTTAACCCGAATACGGGCAATTGCGTCCAGGCGGAGTTTCCGCCAGTCCTGGACCTGACCAAGGTCCGGGGGCGACTGATCATCAACCCGGGCGGCGTCGGCCAGCCCCGGGACCGGGATCCCCGGGCCGCCTACGCCGTCCTGGACACCGAAAGACAGATCCTTTACCATCACCGGGTCGAGTACAATATTCGGCAGACGGCCGAAAAAATACTGAAGCTGGGCCTCCCTGAGCGGCTGGCGGTTCGGCTGAGTTACGGGATCTGATGGCCGCGGCATTTGCTGCGGGAATCTTTTACGGGGTCATTGCCAACTTGCTGGCCGACCTCAGCCTGTATGGTCTCAACTTTGGCCCCCTCCGGCAGGGGCTTATCTCCCGCCGGGGGTTGGCCGTCACTTTTTTGGGACTGGTATTTGTGCTGGCGGCCTGGCACCGGGCCGCTGGCGATCCTGCATCCTTGGCCCGAGACCTGACGCTGGGGCTACCCCTCCTGGCGATAACCGGGACCGACCTGGAGGCCCGGCTCATCCCGAACCGGCTAGTTCTGGGCGGGGCGGTGGTGGGACTGGGGCTGGCGACGGCCGAGGGCCGGCTTCCGGCGGCCGCGGCCGGGGCCGCGGCCGGCCTCGGCCTATTTGGCGCGGTTTATCTGGTGGGGAATCGGCTTTACCCGGGCGGCTTCGGGGCGGGCGACGTGAAGCTGGCCGGCCTCATCGGCCTGGAGCTCGGGCTTCCGGCCGCCCTTTCGGGCCTCTTTCTTGGGGTGCTTTTGGGCGGCCTTGGGGCCCTGCTCTTACTGGCCCTGCGGGCCCGCCGGCTCAAGGACCCCATCCCCTACGGGCCGTTCCTCTGCGCCGGGGCCGCCGTTGGCCTCCTTGCCACCTGAAGGAGTTAGATGGTGCGCAGCCTAGTCCTCCTCACGGCGATTGCGGCGGCCGCCTTCATCCTGGCCCTGGGAGTCTCGGCGGTGGGCCTTCTGGCCTTGGAAAACGCCATAAGCTCCGAGGCGGAACTTTTCCCCTTGGTGCTCCTCTGGGTCGGGGGTGTGGTGCTGGTGGTGGCGGCCCTCGCGGTGGTGGCCGTTACCTGGCTCGGTCGCCGCCCCGGTCGGGCCCCGGCCGCCCCCGGAGACTTCTTGTCCGCCCTGCACCGGCGTTACGGCGGAGCACTCCGGCTGGCCAACTACCGGCCGGTGGGCCTCGAGGGGGCCCGCTACCGGGGACTTCCCCTGGAAGTGGTTCGGTTTGAATGGGCCTCAGACGTCCGCTCGGGGACGGTCCGCCTGCAGGGCGGGGGCAATATTGGGGTAGACTGGGAGCTGGTAGCAGAGGGGGACCGGCTGCTCGTAAAGACGGCGGACCCGGCCTGGGCCGAACGCCTCGCCGGCTCGGGGATCCTGCGCCTTTGGGAGTCCTTTGCCCCCGAGCTGCGACGGCTGGGCTATTCGGCGGGGGGCGCCGTCCTCACCTACGAGGGGAACTTGCCCGAAAGGGTTGAGCGGTTCGAAGAGGTCCTATCCACCATGGCCCAGACCCTCACCGCCGTGGCCTACACCGCTGGGCGGCCGGTCAATTAAAGGACCTGCTGGGCTCGCCGGACGAACTCGGCGTAAACCCGGCGGGCGACCAGGAGCTGGTCTACAGGTAGGTGCTCCTCGGGGGTGTGGGCGAACCTTTCGTCGCCCGGCCCGTAGCCCAGGGTCGTTATTCCAAACTCGTTGGCGATGAAGGTTCCGTCGGTGCCGAACCGCCAGGTCCCGAAGCTTACGGGCCGGCCGGCCGCCTCTTCAGCCACCGCCTTCAACAGCCGGGCGGCGGGGTGCTCCGGTGGGGTGAGAAACGGGGGCATGTTTTTTGTTCGCCGTAGCTCGGCCCGGAATTGGGGGATCTCCCGCTCCAGGCGGGAGAGGATGGCCTGCAAGTCGGCCTCCGGCCGCTCCGGAGATTCCCCCGGCAGATAGCGAATGTCCAAGGTTATATCGCACCGGTCGGGGACCACACTCAGCCGGCCGGGGGAGCAGCTTATGCGGGTTACGGCATAGGAGCACCGCCCGGCCACCGGGTGCTCGGGGAGGGGCAGGGCCGGAAGGGCCCGAATCACCTCGGCCATGAGGTAGACGGCGTTTACACCCCGGTCCGGGTTGCTGGCGTGGGCGGTCCGGCCGAACGTGGTCAGCTCGAACTCAAGGCGTCCGCGGTGGCCCAGGTAGACGTTGCCATTGGTAGCCTCCCCAACAATGGCCACCGCCGGCCGCTCCCCCCGGGCCAAAAGATGACGCACGGCGGCCCGGGCCCCGTAGCCGACGGCCGGCTCC
>PSKS01000038.1:0-5956 GCA_040289115.1 Chloroflexota bacterium | reverse complement strand
TTGCACCACCGCCGTAAAGAGCAGCCGGCCGGCAAAACCCGTCCGCCGCAGGTCGTTGATGGCACCCACCATGGCAGCCAGGGCCCCCTTCATGTCCATGGCGGCCCGGCCGTAAATGACCTGGCCGGCAACCCCGAACCGGCTTCCGTCCAGGAGGGCCCCAGAGTAGGGTTCGGTCATTTCACCCGGGTCGACGTGGTCCATGTGGCCGTTGAAAAGGACGGTGGGGCCGGGGGCCGTGCCGTCCAGAATCCCAAGGACGTTCCCCACATCGTCGACCCAAACCTCATCCATCTGGCCGCTAAGTTGGCGGACCAGCAGCTCCGCCAGCGGCCCCTCCTCATAGGTAGGGCTCGGGGTTCGCACCATCTCCTGGGCCAGGGCGATAAGCTCTTCGTCCGTCATCTAGAACAACCTCAACTGCCCGGCCGGCACAGACCGGGCCGGTTTTACGGTCGGTTTCGGGAAAAGGCGGTCGAATTCGGCGGGGTCCTTAAAAAGGGGCCGGAACCTGAGGGCCATGTCGTAGAGCCGCCTCTTTAGGTAGGCCCGGTCCTCATCCCCGGCGTACGCCTCAATGGGCGCCAGGCTACCGTCGGCCCGCTGGTAGACCATCACCCGCTCGCCGGGGTGCTTCCCGGCGGCGGCCTGGGCGAGCCGGCGCAGGTTTGGGCTGGTGAAGGTTTTGGGCGTCACCGACTCCAGCCGGGCGAAGTCCTCGGGGGTGAGGGTCCCGGACTCCACCTGCTCCAGCCAGAAGCGGTACCGTTCGGCCGCGGCTTCGGGTCCCCCGCTGAAGAGGGCCCGGGCCACCTCTTCGGCAAACTGCCTCAGGAACCGCTCATCCCGGCGGCTCCGAAGGCCCGAACCCTTAACGACCAGACTGCCGTCCTCGGTGAGCAGGATGTAGTTTTTCGCCTTCAGGGCGAGCATTCCGGCGAACCGGCCCTCCCAGGCCAGGCGGATGCCGGGGGGAAGCCGCCGGTTTATCCCGGCCACCAGCTCCCGGTCGAAGTCGGAACCGGTGCCGGGTGGGGGCACGAAGTACGCCCCGTCGGTGTCCACTTCGATGACCGTCGCCCCGGCCTCCTCCAGCCAGGCCACCACCTGCTTGATGATGTCCTGGCCGATCTGGGTTACCCGGGCCGCCGCCTCATAGTCGTTGAAGTTGGCCCGGGCATACCCCAGGTAGCCATAGAAGGAGTTAATGAGCCGCTTGAGGGCGGCCTGCCAACCGTTCCAGTAGGCCCACTCCGCCCCCCGGGCCGACCGCAGCCGCTCCTTGGCCTCCAGACGCCGCTCCGTAAGGACCCGGAGCAGGGTGAGAAAGACCCCGGCCTGGTCCCGGGCCGGGCCGATATTGAAGGCCAGCATGATGCTGGGGTAGAGGCTTTCGATATCCACCTTCACCACCGGACCGAAAATCCCCGCCTGCCGGAGCTCCGTGTACCCCCCGGGGTAGGGGACCGCAGGCTCCGGCCGGGGAATCCCCCGGCCCATGGCCAGGTAGGCCCGGACCATCAGGGAGTTTATCTTCTCCCCAGTGCCCCCGGCCGTCACATCTTCGAAGGGGTGAGGCACAATCTGCGCCTGGTAAAAGTCGGTGGGTAGTAGCAACTGGGCCAGGGCTTCGACGTCCCGGACGTCGTCCAGGACGTACTCGGCCAGCCGGACAGGGTCCTTCTCCCAGGCCACCCCGATCTCCGTCCAGTGCAGGGTGGTTCGGCCCTCCCGGCCGATGCCCAGGGCCGCCAGCACCGCCTTGAGGCTGTAGCTTTCCAGCTCGCCGCCGGCGTCGTAGCGGTGGACCAGGTGCATGGTATCCACCACGTGCCGGCCGTAGACCCGGGCGGGCAGAAACCGGAAGGCCTTCGGCCCCACCCGATACTGCCGGGCCGAGGAGCTTACTTTCACTGCCGACCCGTCCCGGCCCCAGTCAAGGCTCACGCGCAGGGCCTCGGCCCGGGCCACCAGATAGGGCAGGTCGAAGGCGAAGATGTTGTGCCCCTGGATAATATCCGGGTCGAGGCGGCGCAGCGCCCGAGTAAGGTCAGCCAGAATCTGGGCCTCCGGCTCGCCCCGAATCCCCAGCACCAGCTCGGTGCCCCGGTTATCCCGGAGGGCCGCAGCCAGGACCCGGGCGCCCGGCGCCGTCGGGTCGAGGGTGGAGCTTTCGATGTCCAGGGCAACCCGGACCAGGTCGTCAAAGTGGAGGCCGTAAAAGAGGGCCCCGCCCGCGGCCACCAAAAACTGCTCGGCCGGGGAGGGGGGAGACAAAAAGTCTTCCGTCTCCCGGGCCAGCTGGGTCCGGGCCGACCGCCAGGTCGACCAGTCCAGGAAGCAGACCAGGCAGTTGAGGTCCCCGCCCTCAAGCCTCTCAACCCGGACTGCACCCGCCGGCACCGGCGCGCCTTCCGGCAGGAGAATCCAGGGCTCGAAGGGAACCACTTCGGCACTGACCCGAAGCCCGTCGCGGGCGAAAAGCCTAACCCCCGCGGGGGCCGGCTCCACCGCAACCAGCCCCGGGCGGGGATTGGGCCCGTAAAGGAGCCTTTCGGGGTCGAGCCGTTCGCTCATCCTGTAAGCTTTTTTAACGCCCGAACGACCTCGGCCGCAAATTCGCGGGTGGCGGCCCGGCCGCCCAGGTCCGGGGTTCGCACCTGCCCCGCCCCGAGGACCTCTTCGACGGCCCCCAAAACGGCGGCGGCCGCCTCCCGCTGGCCCAGGTGCTCCAGCCTGAACGCCCCGACCCATTCTTGACATAATCGCAAAGCAATTACGTCAAGAATAGGGGATTGGCAATGCCCTTGCCGGCAATATCCGGGGCCGAGCCGTGAACCGGCTCAAAAAGGCCCGGAAAACGGCCTTCCGGGTCGATGTTTGCGCTGGCAGCCAGGCCCAACCCCCCGGTTATGGCCGCGGCCAGGTCGGTCAGGATATCCATGAAAAGGTTGGAGCCGACCACCACGTCGAAGGCTTCGGGCTTAAGTACGAAGTAGTAGGCAGCGGCGTCCACCAGTACCCGCCAGACCTCCACGTCAGGATATTCTTGGCCTACCGCCGCTGTTACCCCATCCCAAAAGGGCATGCTGCTTGACATAAAAATCAAAAGTTTGACGGATGGGCAGGAGGAGCCCCCAGAGGGAGATGTGGTCGGGGACGGCCGGGTCCCCCACGGCCCCCAGGGAGATGGCATCGCTTTCTCGGAGGCGGTCCAGGCCGTCTTCGGCCATCATCCGGCCGGTCTTTAAATAATAGCCGCAGCCCCAGTCGTAGTGGACGGCTTCGAGCCAGAAGCCGCCGTGGACTTCGGCCGCGGCCCTGAGGACCTCCCAGGCGGCCGGAATCACTTCCGGGCCGACCCCATCACCCGGGATAACCGCGATGCGGTACGTGGTCGCAGCTAGCTCCTTACTGCCGGGATTCTAAGTATCTTTCCCAGGCGGCCAGGGTCTCCCGGATGGCGGCCGTTACCTGTTCCGGGTCCAGGGCCGCCCATTCGGCCTCGAAGAGGGGCAGGGGTTGGGGCGGAAGCAGGCGATTCAGGCGCTCCTTAGTCCGGTAAAAGGCTCGCAGAAGTTCCCGCTGTTCCTCAAGGGGAGCCGGCAAGGGGATCACCTCCGGGCAAGGGCTTCCAGGACGGCCATAGCCAGCCGGCCGACCTCCTCCACCCGGGCCGGTTCGACATTTTCGGGCCGGTCGCTGGCGGTGTGGTAGGCTGGGTCGTCCGGCCGCCAGAAAAAGAGGGCCGGAATATTCTCCCGCAGGAAATTGACGTGGTCGCTACCCCCGGCCTGGTCCGATGACAGCCGCTCGGGCCGGAGGCCCAGGTTTGCGGCCAGCTCGACGGCCAGGTTAACCAGCTCCAGGCTGCCGCCGAGCCGAAGCCGCTCCCCGACCCCAACCATGTCCAGGTTAAGCATCGCGATGACCCGGCGCTTGGTCTCCTCATCGAGGGTGCGGACGTATTCGGCACTGCCGATGAGGCCGTTTTCCTCGGCCCCAAAGAGGATAACACGCAGCTCGTGGGGGTAGCCACTGGCTGCCAGGATCCGGGCAAGCTCCAGGCTGATGGCCGTTCCCGAGGCGTTGTCGTTCGCCCCGGGGCCGTCGGGGACCGAGTCGTAATGCCCCCCAATGATGACCACCCGGCCGGAGGTTCCGGGCCTTACGGCCACCACGTTCTGGTCGGCCACCTGCCGAACCTCGGCCCGAACCGCCAGCTCGACTTCGAGCCGGTCGCTTTTAAGCTGTTCGGCCAAAGCGGTCCCGTCCTCCTGACTTATGGAGACGGCCGGAACCGGCCCCGGCTCACCCAGGGTTCCCCGAAAATTTCCCGGCTGGTTGTTATAGACGACAACGCCGACCGCCCCGGCCGCGGCGGCGTTACGCACCTTTTCCCGGAAAGTTATGGCCCCCCGCTGAACGAGGGCAACCTTGCCCCGGAGGTCGGCCGCGGCCACGTCCTCGGGGCGGCCGAGGCCGGCCGCCGCCAGCAGACCCCGTACCGAGCCAGCCGGGGAATCGCGAAGGGTATTGGCGCTCACCGGCCGGCCGCCCACCACCCGGAGCTCACTCCCCCGGTCAACGTACTCGCGGAAGGTGAAAGGCTGAGTTTCGGCCCGGTAACCCAGGACCCGAAGCTGTGCCACCAGGTGCTCGGCCGCCCGCCGGGAAGCTTCAGAGCCGGCGGGCCGGGTACCGATTTCCCCGGCCAAAAAGCGGATGGTGGCCATCACCCGGTCCGTGTCGAAGGCAGGAATCGTGGAGGCCGGGGTTGGGCCGGGCGGCTGGCCGGCGGCAGCGGTCGGGGTCTGGGCGGCCGGGAGTGGGGGCTGGGCGCAGGCTACACCGGCCAGGAGGAGGATGGCCAAAACTTCGGTCCGCAGAAGGCCCTTCCCCATGCCGGTCAAATCATAACCTACGGCGTCAGAGCGGGCGCCGCCGCTTCGCCACGGCCTTGGCCGACTCGGCCTCCGCCAGGCCCAGGCGAGCCAGGGCATCCAGAAGCATCGCCCGGAAAACCTCCCGGTCGGTTCCCCGAATCACCGCCTGTTCATGGGCCTCCGAAAGCACCGCTGGGTAACCGTCGCCTTTTTGGACCTGGTCCCAAACCAGCCCGTGGCAGAGGCTGAGCAGGTCCGGGTCTTCGGCCACAAACCAGGGAACCTCCACCCGGGCGATTTCGGGTCCGGCATTGAGGTAGAAAAAACCCACCCGATAGGGGCCATAGAGTTCCCGGACCACCGACGATTGGGACTCCAAGAGGCCGGTGCGCTCCCCCGGTCTTAGCTCCGACCGAAAAAGGTCGGCATCCAGGACGCCGCCCACGTCGTCGCAGGCCCGGCCGTCGAAGGCTGACCGGCTGGGGCAGTGGGTGGCGCAGGCGGTGGGGTCGAAGGGACAAATAAAAAGCCGAAGGGCATTCACCACCTCGGCACTTTGGGGGCCGCTGATATACCCGGCCACCACCACCCGACGGCCCGCCCCAACGAGCCGGTGGAGCCGACCGAAAAGAGGTAGAAGCTCCCGGCGGATAAGCTGCTCCCGGACGAAGTCTTCAACCCGGCGGCCGGCCAGGCCCCACATTACCAGCGACCCGTCCAGCAAAACCAGCAACGGCAGGTCGGGCGGGGCCGTTTCGGCCAGCTCCACCCCCTTGCCCAGCTCCCGGATAAACCGGCGGGCCGCCAGAACGGCACCTTCCACCCGGACCTGCCGGGAGCTGTTGGCCGGGTCGGTCAGGACCAGCTCTTCAGGGAGGTAGTGCCAGCTGGGCTCGGAGAAGAGGCGGGCCTGGGGGCTGGCGCCGTAGCGGACCAGGGCCACCCCGACGTTGATCAAATAGCTCCAGACGGGCAGGTGACGGTCGGGCCGAATCTGGGAGCCGTCCAACCCCACCGCCAAATAATCGGCGGGGGCGGGTGGGGGCGCCTCCGGTGGAAGGACCGGCCCA
>PSKS01000124.1:0-2383 GCA_040289115.1 Chloroflexota bacterium | reverse complement strand
TGGTCGATGGCCATGGAGACCGCCTGCCGGACCCTCGGGTCATCCCAGGGGCGGTGGGTGGCGTTCATCCGAAAGACGGCTTTGGCCAGGGTTACTCCCTCCTGGACGACCACCCGGTCGCCTAGGACCCTTCGGGCCTCCGCCACTTCGGCCGGGTTTCGGAGCCGGTACATCAGGAGCTGGCCCGAGATGAAAGCCGAGAAGGCAGTATTAGGGTCCGGAACGATGAAAAACTTCACCCCGTCCAGGTAGGGGCGGCCAGGCACATGGTATTCGGGGTTACGCTCAAGCTCAATGCTTACCCCCCGGATATATTCTTTGAACTTAAAAGGTCCGGTTCCTACCACGTCCTTGCTCATGTCAACCTTGGTCTCAAGAAGATCCCGGGGGTAGATCACGTTCCAGCCCTGGGCGATGTTGGCAAGCAGGGATGGATTCGGCCGGTTTAAGACGAAGCGCACGGTGTACTCGTCCACCACCTCGATCCCTTCCACCGCCCCGAAGGCTCCCCGTCTCGGGCTGACAATGCCTTTGGGCGGCCAGATGATCCTTTCAAAGCTGGCCTTAACGTCCTCGGCCTTAAAAGGCTTGCCGTGATGGAACTTCACCCCACCCTTGAGGTGGAAGGTGTAAACCTTACCGTCGGGACTTACTTCCCAGCTCTCGGCGAGGTCAGGCATGATCCTGTCCGGGTCCTGCGGATCGAACTGGACCAGCAGGTCGAAGCAGGGGGCCAGGGGGTGAAGGATGCTGTCAATGGAGCCCTGGTGGACGTCGAGGGTGGGCGGGTCACCCCGAATCCAGACGGTTAAGACCCCGCCCCGGCGGGGCGTCCCCTCGGCCGGGGCCGGACCTGGGGTTGCCGCCGGGCTGCAGCCTGCGGCGAGGGCCGCCGTGGCCAGCAAAAACTCCCGCCGGGTGAGCCTTATCATAGGACCGCCTCCCTCACCAGCACCAGTCGGGCCCCCAGGGCCTGATCGGGGTCGATGAGCAGGCCCCCATCGACCCAGGAAACCTCTACGGTTCGGACACCGCGGCCGGTCAGGAACCTTCGGGCCCGCTCCGGGTCCGCAACTTTAAGTCTAAACTCGAAAGGCCCAGGCCCCACCTCCTCAAGCTCGGCCCGTAAAGGCCCCGGCCCCTGAGGGGCCAGCAGCTCCACCGATACCGGACCGTATCTTAGCCTAAGCCGCCCGGCCCCAAGCTCGGCCACGTAATCCTCGGCCGCCACCGGCTCAAAGCCCAGCTTGGCCACGTAAAGCTCTCTGCCCGCCTCAAGACTCTCCACCAGCACGGCAACGCCCACCACCCCCTCCACTCCCAGCGCGTGGCTTCCGGGAGGCTCCCAGACCAGCCGCTCGGCATCGGGGACATCCCACTGGATAAAAAAGGGCCAAGGGCGCCGCCAGGCAACCCCACCGGGGACCACCAGCCGCCAACGCAGAAGGCGGCCGTCGGGCCTGAGGCGCTCCATCTCAAAGGGCCCCGTAACGTCGAGGCCCCTTTCTCGCAGGCGCCCGGCCAGAAGTTCGGCCCAGTCAGTGGCCAGGCAGAAACCAACAAGGCCGCCGGGCCGCTGCTCCAGAAACCGGAGCAGGACCTGGCCCCGGAGACCGGTGGCGGCGGCCTCGGCGGGGTCGCAGACTGAAAGAAGCTCTAAGTAGTCCAAGCCAAAGCGGACGATGCCGTTATGGGTTCCCCGGCCAGTGTGTCTGCCCCCGGGCCGAGCATCCAGACCCAGGACCTGACGGTAGTAGGCCAGGGCGGCCTCCAGGTCCCTTACGCCAATAACCCCGTGGTCGAATCGGGTGATCACCGCGGCTACCCTCGGAGTTTTTTCAGGACTTCGTCGGTGACCCGCTTAAACTGGGCCCGCTGGTCGTAGGCCGTAAGCCTTAAGGTGATGGTGGTGGCCCCGGCCTCGGCGAAGGCCCGAAGCTTTTCTATACACGCCTCAGGCGGGCCGTAGGCCACCCAGCGGTCCACCACCGCGGGCGGGAAATCAAAGTCGTAGTAACTGTCCAAAAATCGCTTCGACTCGGCAAAGGCCTGCTCGGAGTCTTCGTTTACGTTGATGTTGTAATAAAGGGCGAATTCAAAGGCAGCCGGAAGGTCCCGACCCAGCTCGTTGGCGTAGTTTTTGATTTTCTGAACCGAGGCCTGGAACTCATCGGGAAGCTGCCGGGTGGTCATCCAGCCGTCGCCGTACCTGGCCACCCGGCGGAAGGTGCGGGCGACCAGCTCGGGCCGGGTGAGGTCCGGATTGGCTACCACCCAGATGGGAACGGGCTGCTGGACCGGTTGGGGGAGGATAGTGACGTTTTCAAATCGGAAATAACGGCCGAAGTAGCTTACGTTTGTCCTGGAGGTAGTGAGGCGCAGG
>PSKS01000003.1:0-118782 GCA_040289115.1 Chloroflexota bacterium | reverse complement strand
GTCGGGGCACACGACCAGAGCCCAAGGCCCAGGGCCGCAGCCGCACTCCCGGCCAGAAACTGCCTTCTGGAATGACGCCTTCCGAAAAGGGTTGCCAGCCGACCTGACATCTTTTTCACCCCTGCGCGACCTTTTGGGCTGCCATATTCTAGGACGTAATCGGTTCGCCGTCAACCTTCAAAACCGGCCACGGCCCAGAAGCGGCCGGTCAGGCCACACTCTGCCCGGTGGGAGTAGAAGATGTCGGTGCGGCACGCCGTGCAGAGGCCGCAACGGGCGATGCGGTCGGGGACCAGGCCGGCGGCCTTGAGCCACTGGTCGATGGCCGCCGGGAGGTCGAGAAAGGTCCGGTTTTCCCGGGCGGTCAGGGCCTCCTGAGGGTGGGGCAGCCTTAGCCGGGCCGCTCCGGCCACGTCGGGTCCGACCTCGTAGCAACAGGGCCCGATACCAGGTCCGATCACGGCCCAGAGGTCGGCCGGCCGGCTGCCGAGAACTCGGACCATCGTCTGAACTAGCTTTGCCGGTAGCCCTCGCAGGGTTCCCCGCCAACCGCAGTGGGCCAGGCCGACTACCCTTTGCCTGGCGTCGAAGACGACGACGGGGTAGCAATCGGCCACCTGAACGAAGAGGAAGAGGCCAGCTGCGGCCGTAACCAGGCCGTCCGTTGCCGGAATCGGGGCCCGGCCGGCGTCGGTCGGGCCGACAACGGCAACGCTGACCCCGTGGACCTGCTCGGCCCCCACCAGCCGTTCGGGTCCCAGTCCCAGGGCGGCGAGGACCCGGCGCCGGTTTTCGGCCACGGCCTCCGGGTCGTCGGGCACGGCAAAGCTCAGGTTAAGGGTTGCGAACGGCCCACGGCTCACCCCGCCCTGCCTGGTAGTTACCCAGAACCGGAGGCCCCATGTCCCTTCGGGGGTCAGGTCCAAGATGAAAGGGTTCGCCAAATTAGGTCTGGCCCCGGCAATTGGTCGAGGTTTTAAGTTTTATCCGGACTTCTGCTCCGCCTGGCGGCGCCGCCGGGCCTCGCGGCCCCGGCGGCCGATCTCCCGGAAGTATTCGGAGCCGTATTTCTGCTTGACGGTGTTGCCCCCAAGGCGGCCGATCTCAGCCCAATACTCCCGGGTACGCCGGCTCGCCAGGGTCTGCCCGCCACGCTTGCCGATCTGTCGGTAGAACTCCGACCCGTGACGCTCCTTGGTTCGGAGTCCGCCTCGCCGTCCGGCCTCGCGGGTGGTCATAGTTTCCTTTTCCGGAGCCCTTTCCTCACTCAAGTTGGCACTCCTTTTAATATTAAGGCTTTCAACCCCGCTACTCCAGGTTTTTGACTCTCCCCTCTGCCTGCTGCCATTATACAGGTCTCTTGCTACCAAGGCAAGGCTCCGTTTTGAATGCTACCTCCTGGTGTCGAAGAAACCGACGCTCACCCGCCGTGCCGCATCGGCAACGGCCCGGTCCAGGGCCTGCCGCACCCCATCCCGGGTCGGCCCGGCTTCCTTCCCGGCCACCTGGGCGACCGCCTCCAGTACCACCCAGGCGGCCCGGTAGGCGGCCGCCGCAACGGGCCCGGGCTCGCCGCCCCCGGCTTCCCGGAGGGCCGCCTCGAAGGTGCGCCGCTCGCCCGGGTCCATCTCCCAGGCCGGGACCAGAACCGTCGCCGGGACCGGGCCCAGCAGGCCTCTCAGCCCGGGAGAGTAGGCCGGCGGGCCCAGCAGGACACCTGCAAGGCCGCCCTGGGCTACCCAGGGCCCGACCCACCGGGCGGCGGTGGAACCATCGGTGCAGAGGAGCAGGCCGGCTCCCTCGGGGACCGGGATCGGCCCGCCCAGGCCCGGCATAATTCCGGCGTAATCCACAGGCATACCCCCGCCCAGGCCATGCCCGGGTCCGACCCAGGGGCACATGTTGGGTTCGAAACCTACCAGGAGCCGGGCCGCCCGGCCCCGGAAGAACTCGGCGGCCTGGGCCTCAAAGCGGGACCAGGGTGGGGCCAGAAAGTAGACGGGCCCGTCCGTGGGAACGGCCGGCACCCAGTAATTCACCACGGGAAGACCTGTCCGCCGGTAAACGGGCAAGGCGCCGCTCAGGGAGGGCCAGGTTGGGTGACCGACCACAGCTACCACCGTCGGGTCGGCAGCCAGTTTCTCGGCCTGAAGGCGGCCGAACTCGGCCGTGGATCGGTCGTCCTGGGCAACAAGCTGTGCGAAGTAGCCTTGGCCCCGGTCTTGGGCGTTCCAGAGATTGACGGCTGCCCGAGTACCCAAGAGGGCCTCGTAGCCGGTGGCCCAGTCCGGACCTGAGAAGGGTGCCACCAATCCCACCTTGACCACCCCCCGGAAGCCCGGGGCCGGGGAGAGTTGGCAACCTGCCAGAAGGGCCGCCACAATAAGGCCGAGGGCCCGTTTTAAACGGGCCCTCGGCGCATTGGTTGCGGGCTTAGGGTTTAGACCCGGATGCATGCCACGTAGTGGCCGCCGCCCTTGTCCTCCAGGGGCGGTACAACCCGGGAGCACTCGGGTATGGCGATGGGGCAGCGGGTGTGGAAGACGCACCCGCTTGGAGGATTCACCGGGCTCGGCACGTCCCCGGTCAGGATGATCCGTTCCCGTTTGGCCTCCACCTCCGGGTCCGGGATGGGCACGGCCGAAATGAGGGCCTTGGTGTAGGGGTGGAGGGGGTTCTCGTAGATTTCGTCCCGGTCGGCGATTTCGACGATGTGGCCCAGGTACATGACGGCCACCCGGTCGCTGATGTGCCGGACCACCGCCAGGTCGTGGGCGATGAACAGGTAAGTCAGGTGGAACTGGGCCTGTAGGTCCTCAAGGAGGTTGATGATCTGCGCCTGGATGGAAACGTCCAGGGCCGAAACCGGCTCGTCGCAGACGATGAAGTCGGGTTGAACCGCCAGGGCCCGGGCAATCCCGATGCGTTGGCGCTGACCGCCAGAGAACTCGTGGGGGTAGCGGTTAACGAAGTAGGGATTGAGGCCCACCACCCGCAGCAGCTCCTGGACCCGCTCCATCCGTTCTTTTTTGTTTTTGGCCAGGCCGTGGATGATCAGGGGCTCACCGATGATGCTGCCCACTGACATGCGGGGATTTAGGGAGGCGTAGGGGTCCTGGAAGATCATCTGCATCCGGCGACGCATCCGCCGCAGGGCCTCTCCCTTAAGCTGGGTCAGGTCGATGCCGTCGAAGTAGACCTTGCCGGCCGTCGGCCGGTAAAGCTGCAGGATCGCCCGACCTAAAGTGGACTTGCCGCAACCCGACTCCCCCACCAGGCCCAGGGTCTCCCCCCGGCGGATGGTAAAGCTTACCCCGTCCACCGCCTTGACGTCGGCGACTTTCCGCTGGAGGATGATTCCGGAGGTGATGGGGAAGTACATTTTCAGGTTGCTTACTTCCACCAGAACGTTATCCGTTCGGGCCATTCCCCCCGTCTGAGGCTGGCGCTGCAACTGCTCGTTCATGACCGCTCCCCCTTTCGGTAATAGACCTCGGCGTAGCAGGCGATATAATGGTTCTCCCCAACTTCCCGCAAAGTCGGCCGCTTCTGCCAGCAGATATCCATGGCATACGGGCAGCGGGGAGCAAAATCACACATATCCGGCGGGTCAATCAGGTCCGGCGGCAACCCGGGAATCGGGTCGAGCTTTTCCTTCCGGGGCTCGTCCAGGCGGGGCACCGACTTGAGCAGGCCGATGGTGTACGGGTGCCTGGGGTTAGCGAAGATTTCCCGGGTCGGGGCCATTTCCACGATGTGGCCGGCGTACATGACCGCAACCCGCTGGGTCATCCCGGCCACGATCCCCAAGTTATGGGTGATCAGGATCATGGCGGTGCCCCGCTCGGCGATGAGCCGCTTCATGATGTCCAGAACCTGGGCCTGAATCGTCACGTCCAGGGCGGTGGTAGGCTCGTCGGCGATAATAAGCTGGGGATTGCACGCCAGGGCCATGGCGATCATCACCCGCTGACGCATGCCCCCCGAAAACTGGTGGGGGTAGTTGTCCACCCGCTGCTCGGCGGAGGGTATCCCCACCATCTTGAGCAGCTCGATGGTCCGCCGGCGGGCCTCCGACCGGCTCATACCCAGATGCAGCTCCAGGACCTCGGAGATCTGGCGGTTGATGGTTAGGACCGGGTTGAGGGAGGTCATGGGGTCCTGGAAGATCATGGCGATCCGGTTGCCCCGGATCTTTCTGAGCTCGGCGTCGTCCATCTTGAGGATGTCCTCGCCCTGGAACAGGATCTGGCCACTGACGACCCGGCCCGGTGGGGTGGGGATGAGGCGCATGATGGAGAGGGCCGAGACGCTCTTGCCGCAGCCCGACTCCCCCACCAGCCCCAAAGTCTCGCCCTCGTTGAGCTCATAGGAGATGCCGTCGACGGCCTTCACCACACCGTCTTGAGTGAAGAAATACGTCCGTAAGTCCTTTACCTGTAATAGTGGCGCCATCTGGTCTGCCTCCGTCAGATTTTAACGACCACGCGGGTTCAGCGCGTCATTTAAGGCGTCGCCGATAAACTGAAAGGATAGGTTAACCAGCCCCACCGTCGCGGCCGGCATCAGCAGAAGGTGCGGGTTTATCCGCCACTGCATCCGGTTCTCCCAGATCATTGTCCCCCACGACGGGTTCGGCGGCTGGACACCGATCCCCAACCAACTTAATACTACCTCAGCGGTTACCGCATGGCCAAGGCCCATGGAAACGGCCACCAGAACGGGCGGCAGGGCGTTGGGCAGCAGGTGTCGCCTGACCACCTGCCAGGTGGAGGCCCCCAGGGCCTGGGCTGCCACAACGAACTCCTGGTTTTTTAGGCTGAGAACCTGCCCCCGGACGAGGCGGGCCATGCCCGGCCAGCCCACGAAGGAGAGGGCCCCGAAAACCACGACGTAGTCCAGATACCCCGACCGGGCCAGCCCCTCAAGGCCCAGGGCCGCTTCGTGTTGGGCTACGAAGCCGACAAAACCGGGCTTTATGGTCGCCGCAATAAAGATTACAAAGAGCATCCCCGGGAAGGCAAATAATATGTCTGCAAGCCTCATAATAAGCGAATCCACCCAGCCGCCCAGGTAGCCCGAAAGGGCACCCAGAACCACCCCGTACAGGGTGCCCAGGCTCACCGCCAAGATGGAGACCACTGCCGCCGTCCGGGCGCCCCAGATGAGCCGGCTCAGGATGTCTCGGCCCAACTCGTCGGTTCCGAGCGGGTGCTCCCAGGATGGGGGCTGGCGGGCCTTGTCCAGGTTCTGGGCCCGGTAATCGTAGGGGGCAACCCAGGGCGCAAAGATGCCGGCCGCGTAAACCACCAGGATAAATACCAGCCCGGCCACGGCCACCTTCCGGCGCCGGAACCGGGACCAGGTGACCCGCCAGAGGCTCCGGCCCTTTACCGGTGCCTCGCCGGCCACTGGGACGCCGGGGGAAAGGGCGGCACGGTCGGTCATCAGTCGTACCTGATGCGGGGGTCAAGGAAGGTGTAACCGATGTCCACCAACAGATTGGCCAGGACGAAGGAGGCGGCCACCAGTAGGGTTATGGCCATAATCATCGGGTAGTCCCGGGTGAACATGGAGTCGACGGCCATGGCCCCGATGCCGGGGATGCCGTAAAGGGTTTCGATGACGAAGAACCCCTCCACCAGGCCCCCAAGGCTGAGGCCTAAGATGGTCCAAAGGGGCAGCAGGGCGTTTCGGACCACATGCCTCACCATCACCGTCGACTCTGGCAGGCCCTTGGCCCGGGCAACCCGCACGTAGTCCTGGTAAAGCACATCCAGGGTGCTCGCCCGCATCTGCCGGGTTATAACGGCCAGCCCGGGGAGGGCCATTACCACGGCCGGGATGATGATACGGGAGTCAAAAAGCCCGCCCCAGCCGGAGGAAGGAAGCCAGTGGAGGGTTCGGACAAAGATGAGGAGCAGCATCGGCAGCGTGAAAAAGACGGGTATAGAGTTAAGAACCAGGGTGGTGCCAACGATCAGGTCATCCAGCCAGCTGCCCTGCTTCAAGGCAGCCAGGATCCCCAGGGGAATGCCCATGGCGAAGGCGAGGGTTAGGCCGGCCAGACCCAGCTGAACTGAAACCCAAACTTTGTCGGCGATGAGGTCGGTTACCGGCTGGCCCCGGTACTTGTAGCTTTCGCCGAAGTCGCCGCTAAGGGCCCGTAAAACGAAGTCGATGTAGCGCTCCAAGAAGGGGCGGTTAAGGCCCAACTCCTCCCGTAGCCGCTCGGCCGCGGCCGGGTTTACCCGCTGGCCAAGCATCACCTCCACCGGGTCACCGGGGGCGTAGTAGCCCAAGGTGAACGTAATAAAGGAGACCGCCAGCAGGACAACCGGCAGCCAGAGGAGGCGGCGGATGATGTACCGGGTCATCGGCCCTAGTGGGGTTCGACCACGACGTCCTTAAGGACCGGTATGATGATGGGGGAAACCACGTAGTTCTTCACCCACCGCTTCACCAGGACGTACTCCTTGCCGAAGGTGAGGGGTATCCAGGGGGCATCCTGGACGATGATCTCCTCCGCCCGCTGGTAAAGCTGAATCCGCCGCTGGGGATCCGGCTCCGTCCGGGCCTGCTCCAGGAGGCGGTCCACCTCCGGGTTGGCGTAGCGGGTGGTGTTGTCCAAGCTCTGGCTGTGGAAGAGGATGTCAAGGAAGTTCTGGGGGTCCGGGTAATCGGCGATCCATCCCAGCTCGAAAGCCTGGTACTTGTAGCGTTTCAGGTCATCGAGGAAAGTGGCCCATTCCACTTGCTGGACACGGACCTCGATGCCCAGGTTCTGACGCCACATCTCGATGATGGCGCTGGTGGTTCTGGGCGGGTTGCCCGCCGTGCCGGGGATGGTAAGGGTGATGGGCGGCAGGTTGGTGCCGTACTTGGACTCGGCCAGGAGCTGTTTGGCCCGCGCCGGGTCAAACCGAAGGCCTCTTAAGTTCGGGTTGTAGCCGGGGAAGCCCGGGGGCAAGATGCCATAGGCAGGGTCGACGAACTTCCGCAGGACGACCTCAGCCAGCTTTTCCTTGTCGATGGCCTGGCTTAGGGCCTGCCGGACCTTCGGGTCGTCGAAGGGCGGCCGGGTCACGTTGAAGCCGATGTAGCCCACACTGAAGCTATTGACCACCACCAACTCGTTGCGCAGGGGGCTGTTGGGGTCGAGGACCCGTTCGATGTCGTCAATGCCGACGCCGGTAATGTCAATCTCGTTGTTCTCGTACATGGTCATGGCCGAGCCGCCCGACAGGATGAAGATGGCCCGCTCCAGCTTAGGAGCCCCGAGGTAGTAGTTTTCGTTTCGTTCCAGGACGATCCGCTCCCCAACCCGCCACTCCCGCAGCTTGAAGGGGCCGGTGCCGTTGGGCCGGAACATCCAGTTGCGGCCCGACTCCACGTTCTCCTTGTCCACTACGAAGGCCGTCGGGTAGGTGAGCTTCGCCAGGAAGTAGACCTTCGGGGCGTCGATCTCGACCTGAAGGGTGTAATCGTCCACCACCCGGACGCCCCGAACCTGCCGGGCCTGGCCGCTGAGCATCTCCTTTACCCCAACGATGTCCCCCAGATAGGTATCGGCTACCGTGGATTGGGTGCGGGGGTCGGCGGCCCGCTCAATGGAGTACTTAAAGTCCCGGGCGGTGACCTGTTTGCCATTGTGGAACTTGGCATTCTTCCGGAGGTAGAAGGTGTAGGTCTTGCCGTCGGGACTTACGTCCCACCGTTCCGCCAGGTCGGGAACGATCTGGAGGTCCTTGTTGAAGGTGACTAGCCCGGAGAATATTTCGACGATGTAGGAGGCCGAGGTGGCGTCCGTGGTCAGGTGCGGGTCAAGGGTTGGGGGGTCGGCCCCGAGCATGGTCAGGATGTTGGCCTTTCCCGGAGGCAACTGTTCCTGAGTCCCACGTGTCTCCCCGGAGGGCTGCCGGGCCCCCGGTAGGAAGCGGCACCCGGAAAGAACTACGGCCAGGACCAGGAACGAAACCAGGCCTGCCCTGATAAGCTGCCGTCCCATGCGCCCTGCTCCCTTCAGTATGCTTTCCCCTCGCAAGTTCTAGCCCATTTTAGGTTGACCCATAACCTACTGTCAAGTGAGGTGTGCTAACCCCAAGGCTTTCCGGTTATTCGCACAGTCTTCTATAAGGAATGCACGGCCATGCGTCCGAATGACCGGGCGGTCGCTTGAGGAGGCCCCGGTTCTAACCCCAGGGGGTACGGATTAAAATATTGCTGATGGAGTTCTCGGCCGACCTGATTTTTGAGCGGGTCGAGCGGCTGGGCCAGTTTGGGCGTCTTCCGGAAGGAGGCATCTATCGGGGCGTTTACACCCCCGCCTGGGCGGAGGCCCGGGCCGAAGTGGCCGCCTGGGGCCGGGCCGCCGGCCTCGACGTCCGGGAGGATGCCGTCGGCAACCTCTGGCTGCGGCTGGAGGGCACCGAGCCGGGCCCGGTCATCGTAACCGGTTCCCACATTGACACCGTCCGCAACGGCGGCAAGTACGACGGGGCCCTGGGTATTATTGCCGGCCTGACTGCCGTCGAGGCCCTTAAGGCCGCCTTCGGCCGGCCGCGTCGTACGATTGAGGTACTGGCCACCTGCGAGGAGGATGGGGCCCGCTTCCGGAGCCGCCTCTGGGGGGCCCGGGCCATCCTGGGCATCATCGGCCCCGACGAGCCGGAGACCATCCGGGATACCGAGGGGGTCTCCATCGGCGAGGCGATGCGCCGCCTGGGTTTCGACCCGGCCCGAATTCCCGAGGCCCGGCGGGACGACATTGGGGCCTTTATCGAGCTTCACATCGAGCAGGGACCTATCCTGGAAGCTTCAGCCCATCAGGTTGGAATCGTCACGGTGGTCACTGGCCTGACGATGGGGGTCGTTGAGGTGACCGGCCGGGCGGACCACGCCGGGACCACCCCGATGGGGGCGCGGCGGGACGCCCTGGTGGGGGCGGCCGAGGTGGTGCTGGGGATTCGGAGGGCGGCCCTGCGGGCGGGCCCGCCGGCGGTGGGGACGGTGGGGCGGTTGCAGGTGTGGCCGGGGGGTTCCAACGTGGTCCCGGAACGGGTCAGCCTCACCGTGGATTTGCGCCACACCGACCCCGAGGCCTTGTGGGGGCTGGTGGAACGGGCCCGGCGGGTCTGCCGGCAGGTCGGCCGGAAGTACGGCCTCGGGGTCGATTTTCGGGTCGTGTCCAGCACCCCGCCGACACCCCTTGACCCAAACCTGCGGGACATCCTGGTCGGCCTTGCCCGGGAGCTAGGCCTTAGGTTTTTAGAGATGCCCAGCGGGGCCGGCCACGACGCCGCCTGGCTTGCCCGCAGGTTTCCGGCGGCGATGATTTTTGTTCCCAGTCGGGACGGCCGGAGTCACAGTCCCCTGGAGTATACCCCGCCGGAGCAGGTCGTGCCGGGGCTTGTCTTGCTGGCGGCGGCCCTTCACCGCCTGGCCTATTGACCGGTTGGGGCGGGGGCTGATAAAATGGACCGGAGGGTGCCCAAAGATGCCCATTTACGAATATTTCTGCCCCAACTGTCGGACCAAATTCGAGCTTTTGCGCCCCATAAACCGCGCCGCCGAGGACGGCACCTGCCCGACCTGTCAGCAGGCCGCCCCCCGGGTGATGTCGGTGTTTGCCTCCTTCTCCCGGGGCGCCGACGGGTCGGTGAGCCCCATCGGGGGCGGCTGCGCCTGCTGCTCTACCCACGCCTGCAGTACCTGCAGCCTCAACTAGCTGGGGCGCTCGCTATTGCATAAGCCGGGCGTACTTAAAGCTCAGCTGGTTGGGGTAAACTGGGAGGGTAATGCGGTCGGCCGGCGTTACGGTCACCACCCAGTCGGGATGGGTGTAGCGGAGGAGGGCCAGCAGGCCGCCCCGCCGTTCCAGGGTCTTTAAGATGGTATCCGGACTGCCGATGGCCCGGATATAGTACGGCCCGGAAAGCAGGATCCCATCTACCAGGATCCAGCCCCGCCCCCCGCCAATACCGCTGCGGTAAACCAGCCGGACCATCGTCTGGGGGTTGCCGATGGCAATGGCTTCGGCCCCGGCATTCCGGAGCTCATTCACCAGATCCAGCATTTCGAAGGGCTCCGGGTTTCCCAAAATCTCCACCTCCACCCCGGGCCCGCTTACCTCCAGGAGGCCATTTATGGCCTTGAGGCGGTTAAGCTCGGTTACCAGGGTGTCCACGTCCACCCTGCTGTTGCCCTTCAAGGCCGCCAGCTCCTGCTCGGCCTTGGTGATCTCGGTGCGTAGCCGGTTGTTGGCCTCAATGAGGTCGGCCAGGAGGCGGGCGTCGCTGAGTTGAGACCGGCCCGAGGCCGACTCGGCGGCCAGCTGCCCCCGAAGCTGGGTGACAACGAGGAAGCCTACCAGCAAGGCCACCAGGAAGAGGCTCACGTGCCCGAAGTTGGGGCGGGGCCGGCGGAGGGCAACCTTCACCACCGCAGGTGCTCGGTGGCGAATCCCCCTTTGTAGGGTGGGACGGTAACCTCGGGAACCCGCCGAACGGTGAACTGCAAGCCGTAGTTCTGAACTCGGGCTTTGAGCTGGGTCAGCCGGTCAGGGGCCTTGAGCAGAGTCTCTAGCTCCGGGGGGCCGATGGCCACAATTTCGTAGGGCGGGGCAAGCCGGGCGGCATTGACCACAATGGTGCCCCCGGCGGCATAGATGGAGGAACTGACCACCAGCCGCTCGCCGTTGATGGCCACCGCCTCGGCACCCCCTTGCCAGAGGAGGTTGACCACATCCCGCAAATGGGAATCCAGAACCAGGTATAGGGTCGGGTCCTCGCCCCTTAGTGGCCGACGGGGGGAGTCGTCCAGCACCACCACAACGCCGGGGCCAGTAAGGCCCACGGTGCCGGCCAGCACCTGCTGGCTAATCAGCTCGGCCAGGAGGCCACTCAGCCCCTCCTGGGGCCCCTGGGCCCGGCTGCGGAGACGGTCCCGCTCGGCCTGAAGCTCCCCGAGGCGGTTCTGAAGGCGCCGTTGCTCGGCCTCCAGCTGGGCCGCCACCGCCGAAACATCCCCGGCGTCCCGGGCGGTTTCAAGGGACTGGGTGGACAGTCGGTAACCCGTTGCCAGGGCTAGGCCGATGAGGCTGAGGGCCAGCAGAACAGGGGGCCGGCCAAAAAACCCGAGGCTCATCTCCCCTTAGAGGCCGGCTGGGGACGGGTCCCAGCCCGGACGAGCAAAAGACCCAGGAACAGGGCTAACATCCCCTGGGCCGTAGTGAAGGCCGCCAGCATCAGGGCGGCCGAAAACCAGAAGGGCTCCGGGAAGAGCCGGATGAGGTTGTGCTGAGCCGGGTCCAGCTGCCACAGGTCGTTCCGGAAGCTGACCAGGTGAAAGAGGAGAAAGAGCCGGTCGAACCCCACCAGCAGGGCAAGTCCCCCCAGGATAAACAGCCCCAGGGTCAGGGCGCCCCCCAGGGCCAGCCCGTCGCCGATAAAGACCAGCCCCTCCCGCCTCGCACCCAGCAGGCTTGCGCCAACAAAGCCCAAAAGCAAAAGGCCCGAAAGGAGCCGAACCCGGTCGAACCCCAGCACCAGTTCCTTGACATCCCGCATGTGGAGAATTTCCCGCTCGGTAAAAAGGGGCTGGTCGGTTACGCCCCGCCGGACCCGGATGTCTAAAAGTTCCTGGTCGGAGTTGAAGTACTCGATGAACTGCTCAGCCACAGCCCTAAGCTCGTCGGGGCTAAGGCCGGTGGTAACCCCAACCCGGTTCTGCTCGAAGCCCCAGAGGTAAAGGTCGAGGTTGTTAACGAGAAAGCGGACGTTTAGGGTTACGAGGAAAACCGGAAGTAATACTACGGTCAGAGCGAGCCAGATGCGGAGGATTGTTTTCAAGGGGTCGGCCTCCCCGGTCAGCTACCGGGACAAACCCGGTAGGTCCAGGTCCCATGGTCCGCCATCTCCTTTGCCTCCCCGCCGGGAATGACTTGGACCGAAAGAGTATAACACGGGCGGCCGGGAATCTGGGCCGGAATGTCGAAGCGAACCACTCGGCTCTCCCCGGCGGCCACCAGCCCGGCATTCTTGCTGAGCTCGGCCAGGGTATCAGCCGGGTTATCCCCGTTCAGCCGCACCTGCACCTGCGCCTCCACCCGCCGCCGACCCCGGTTGTCGATGACGACCACCAGCCGGTGGGGAGGGGTGGGCTCCACCTGCACGGCGGTCACCACCAGGCTCACCTCGGGTCTGGGGGTTGCCTGCTCCACCAGGGCCGGGGTGACCTGGGGAGGGGCCGGGGTTTCAAGGGCCCCGCTGCCACAGCCAGCCACCGCCAGGGCCAGCAGCGGCAGGAGCAGGCCCTGCCAAAGCCGACGGCGCATCCAGTCCAGTTTAGCCAGCCTTTCCCCCGGCTGTCAAATCGACGGCCCACTTCGAGCCCCAAAGGAGACTGCGGAGCTGACTGCTGACGCGAACCAGGTGAAGGAGCGCGGGCCCAGGGAGCAGGCCACCAGCCAGACGTAGGTGCCGGAGGCCGCCCACAGGGCAGTTACGGGAAAGCTTGGGGGCAGGGAAGCCGTGCCCATGAAAGCCCTGCCCCTAAGAGGCCAGAGCCTGGGCCTCGGATCCGGCGGGTTCGTAGGCTTCGAATTGCCGGCGGCAGGCGGCGCACTGGCGGCGCCGGAGAAACCGGCCCGGGCTGACCGGGTATTGGGCCACCACGAAGCTTCGGGGCCCCCCGCAGAGGGGACAAACCGGACCGTAAGTTAACATGACCATGAGAGCCTCCCCATCCGGCCTTTCTCGCACCAAATATTAGCACATATGTGCTGTCTAGGAAAGGGGGTTATCCACCGGTCCTTACGCTGGGCCTTGACAGCCTCCGGGTCGGCGGGGTATGGTCGGTTTGGCCGTGCCCGACGTAATCACCCTCGGGGAAACGATGGTGCTTTTCGCCCCGCTAGAGGCCGGGCCCCTCCGCTACGCCCGGCGCTTCGAGATGCGCTTGGGCGGGGCCGAATCCAACTTCGCCGTCGGGGTCGTCCGCCTCGGCTTCTCTGCCGGGTGGGTAAGCCGATTGGGGGACGACGAGTTCGGCCGCTTCATCTACACCCAGCTCCGGGGCGAGGGGGTGGATGTCAGTCGGGTCAGGTTCGACCCCGAGGCCCCCACCGGGGTCTTCTTCAAGGAGCTGGGCCGGCCCGGTGGCACCCGGGTTTACTACTACCGGCGGGGCTCGGCCGCTTCCCGTCTCTCCCCCGCCGACCTGGACGAGGATTACTTTGCCGGGGCCCGCTGGCTCCACCTCACCGGAATCACCCCTGCCCTTTCGGAGTCCTGCCGGGCGGCGGTGGAGGTAGCCTTGAACCTGGCCCGCCGCCACGGTCTCAAGGTCTCGTTCGACCCAAACCTGCGCCTGAAGCTTTGGCCCCTGGAGTTGGCCCGCCGGGTGCTGGTGCCCCTCATGGGCCGGGCCGATGTGGTGCTGGGCGGCCATGAGGAGCTGTGTCTCCTCCTGGAAAAGACCACCCCGGAGGCGGCCGCCGAGGCCCTGCTGGCGGCGGGGGTGGGGATTGTGGCTGTTAAGCTCGGGGGCGAAGGCGCCTTGGTGATGACGGCGGATTTCCGGGACCGGGTTCCTGCCTTTCCGGTGGACCGGGTTGTGGACCCTGTGGGCGCCGGGGACGCCTTCGACGCCGGCTTTGTGGCCGGCCTTCTCCTGGGCCGAAGCCTTGTGGAGGCCACCCGGCTGGGCAACGCCTGCGGCGCCCTGATGGTCGCCGTTACGGGCGACTACGAAGCTTTGCCCACCTTGGCTGAGGCCGAGGCCTTTATGGCGGGCAGGCTGCCACCGGGGCGGTGACCGGCAAAAGACCCCTGGTGGTGGCCCACCGCGGGAGCTCAGGGGAGGCCCCCGAAAACACCCTCCCAGCTTTCGAGCTGGCCCGGGCCCAGGGGGCCGATGCCATCGAACTGGACGTACGTCTTACGGCCGACGGCCACTTTGTGGTGATTCACGACGCCACGGTGGACCGGACGACCAACGGCCGGGGCGAGGTCGGGAGCTTGACCCTGGCCGAAATCAAGGCTCTGGACGCCGGCTCCTGGTTCGACCCGGCCTTCGCCGGCACCCAGGTTCCGACCCTGGTGGAGGTGCTGGAGTGGGCGGCTGCGGTCGTCGACCTCTGTCTGGAGCTTAAGACTCCGTTTCCCGACGGGGCTTTGCCCGAGCTGCTCCGGGTGGTGGCAGCCTATCCCCGGGGGCGTCTGCTGTTTGCCAGCTTCGACTGGTGGCTGATGCGCCGGCTGAAACTACTAGCTCCATGGGCCCGGGTGGGCCTCATCTGGGGCCGGGTCGCTCCTGCCGACCCCTTCGCCTTTGCCCTCCGCCTTGGCCAGGCCAATCTTCACCCCAATGTGGCCCTGGTGGACGGGCCCTTTATCGAAAAGGCACATGGCCTTGGCCTGGCCGTCTTTGTTTGGACGGTGAACGGTCCGGACCTGGCTGCGTCTCTCGCGGCGATGGGGGTTGACGGGTTAGTCACCGATTACCCCGCCCGGGTCCGGGCCGCCCTCCGCGCCTTCGGCTAGTCGGCGGCTTGGGGCTTGGGGGCAAGGGGCCGGCGGGGGGCGTGGGCCAAGGCGAAGACGGCCCCGGCCAGGGCGACCACCCCGAGGGCCACAACTGCCGCCTGAAAACCGGCCAGGTACTCGGCGGGACTCCCGCCGGTCCCGGCGGGCACCCACAGGCCCATCACTGTCCCGGCCAGGGCAACCCCCACGGAGTGGCCCAGGTGTCGGGAGACCTGCTCCATCCCCGAGGCGAACCCCCGCTGGTCCGCGGGCACCGCCCCGATGATGGCGGTATTGTTGACCGTGATATAGCCGCCCATGGCCAGGCCCAGGAGGGCCACCAGGGGGATTAGGCCGGTGAGAGGTAAGAAGGCCGCCAGGAGTCCCAAAGCCAGGAGCCCCAAGCCGAGGGCGGTTATACCGGCCGGCGCCAGCAGGGCCGAGTGGGTCCGGTCCAGGAGCACGCCCCCGAGCAGGCTTCCGACGGTGTTACAGCCGGAAAGAGTCATAAGCAAGACCCCGGTCTGGGCGGTGGGCAGGCCGAAGCCCCGCTCCACCAGAAAAGGGAGCAGGAAGAAGGACCCCATCATGGTGGAGTGGGCAATGCCGTTGGCCACCACCGCCGCCGAAAAGCGGCGGATCCGGAACTGGCCCAGGTCGATGAGGGGAGCGGGCGCCCTTCCCTCCCACCAGACGAAAATCCTCAGGCAGGTCAGGGTGGCCAGGTGCATAGGCAGGTGATAGCCCCAGCCGTCGACGAAGGTTTCGGGTCCCTCGTGGAAGTGGTTCAGGGATAAAGCAAAGAACACGAACGTGAGTAAAAGCCAGAAGGCCCCCAGAAGGTCTGGCCGCTTTCCCGCCGGTGCCGGGTCGAACCGCCGGAGGGTCGGGAGGCCTGCCAGACCCAGGAGGCCCACCGGGGCCAGGAGAAGAAAGACCGCCCGCCACCCAAACGTCGGGGCCACTGTCGAGGCCACGGCGGTGGTGGCCAGGGAGCCCAAAGCCCCGGCCATGGTGAGAATTCCGATGGCCCGGCCCCGGCGGCCGACCCCGAAGGCGCGTCCGACGGCGGCCAGCGCCGCCGTGTAAACCATCGCCGCCGCCAGCCCCTGGGTCCCCCGGGCGAAGACCAGCTGCCAGAAGTCCCGGGATGCGGCTGCTCCGAGGCTTGCGCCGGCCAGGAGGAGGGCAC
This sequence comes from Chloroflexota bacterium, assembly GCA_040289115.1. Lineage (GTDB taxonomy): Bacteria > Chloroflexota > Dehalococcoidia > JAUQQI01 > JAUQQI01 > JAUQQI01. The sequence continues at coordinate 103,065 of PSKS01000003.1, read as the reverse complement.
CGGCCAGGTAAACCCGGCTGTAGCCAGCTAGGTCACCTAGCCGGCCCACCAGGAGCACCACTGCCGTCAGGACCAGGAAGTAGGCGTTGACGACGAGACCGGCCCGGCTGACGTCCAGCCCCAGCTCCGAGCTGATGGTTGGCACGACGACCGAGATGCCGAAGGCGGACATCACCGCAAAATTGCCCAGCGCGGCCGTGAAGAGTACCACCCACTCGGCTGAAAGCTTCCGCATCGGCCCGGCTCCTTACCCGGCCGGGAAGATGGCCTCTTCCCGGGTCATCACTTCCAGGAGGGCCGGTCGGCCGGCTTCCACCTCGGCAACGGCCCGGCGAATGGCCGGGGCCAGGTCCCCGGGCTTTTCCACCCGCTCGGTGTAGCCGCCCAGGCCCTCGGCCACCTTAGCGTAGTTGCCGGAAAGGTACCGGGCCCCGTACTTGGCGGTGGCCACGGGCAGGTACTTCTCATAGCCGCCCATCAGGTTGTTGTTTAAAACCACCGTCAGAATGGGGATCCGGCAGCGGACGGCCGTCTCAAAGTCCATCCCTACCATCCCGAAGGCGGCATCTCCCATCACGTTCACGCAGAGCAGGTCAGGCCGGGCAAGCTTCGCCCCCATGGTCAGGCCGAGGCCGGTGCCCAGCTGGGTAGTTTTGCCCCAGCCGATGTAGCCGTGGGGGATCAGAGTTTCATAGAAGGGCACCATCTGGTCCCGGGGATTGCCGGCGTCGTGGGTTATCACCGTGCGGCGCCGGTCCAGGTTGCGCATGAGCTCCCAGATTACCCGGTAGGGACTGATGGGGGTGTCGTCGGAGGTGAGGCGTGGCATCCAGGCCTTGAGGAACTCGGCTTTAACGGCCTTTATCTCTTCCCGGACGGCGTCGCTGGGTCGCGGTCCCCCCAGGCGGGCGCGGGCCAGCGTGATGAGCTGGGAAAGGACGGCCTTGGCGTCGCCGATAACCCCGTACGAGACCGGGTAGTCTTTGTTCAGGTCCCCCTCGTCGATGGTTATCTGTACCAGCGTCTTGCCCGGCGGGATGGGCACAATGTAGGCCGACCGGCTGAAGCTGGTGCCGACGCCGAAGATGACGTCGGCCTTGTTAAGAAAGTGGTCCACCGTGAGGGGCCGGGTTCGGCCGCCGGCTCCGAGGGCCAGGGGATGGTCCTCGGGGAAGGCCCCCTTACCGTTTAAGGTGGTCATAACCGGCACCCCCACCAGCTCGGCGAACTCCCGGAGCTCGTCCCAGGCCTCGGCGTAGAGTACCCCCTGCCCGGCGACGACTACCGGGGACCGGGCCGAAAGGAGGACGTCGAGGGCCTCTTCGATGTCCCGGGGGTCGCCCTGGGGCCGAGAAACCCGGAAGGGCCGGTACTCCGGCTCGCCGCTGAGGGGCTCATCCATGACGTCGACGGGTACCTCCAGCATCACCGGGCCCGGCCGGCCCGACCGGAGGAGGGTAAAGGCCCGGCGCATGAGCTGGGGGATCCGGTCGGCGAAGGGCACCTGGGCCACCCATTTGGTGACGGACCGGTAGTTGTGGACGGCCTGGAAGTTGGGGGGCACCCCGAGGGCACGGCGCTCGTAGGCTCCGGGCAGGATCAGGATTGGGGAGTTGTCCCCGTAGGCCTGGGCCACCCCGGCAAAGGCGTTTTCCACTCCCGGCCCGTGCTGCATGGCAGCCACCCCGACCTTTTTCCCCGAGCTCATCCGGCTGTAGCCATCCGCCATGTTGACCAGCACCCGCTCCGTTCGGGTTATGATGGGCCGGATATCGTGGGCCGCGCAGACGTCGATGAGGGGGTTGTGCGGGTAACAAAAAAGATACTCTACACCCTCGGCCTTAAGGATACGGGCGATGGCGGTTTTGCCGTCCAAGGTTGCCTCCTCCGCGGCAGAGTGCAGGCTTTATCATTAATATTAGGCCAGAGAGCGCAGTTTGTGCCAACGCCGCCATGCCTGCTAACCTGACGCCGGAATTTCTTCAGGCCCAGGAGGAGTATCGCAAGGCCGAAACTATTCCCGAGAAGCTGGCTGCCCTTGAGCGGATGCTGGCGACGATCCCCAAGCACAAGGGGACGGAGAAGATGCAGGCCGACATCAAGCGCCGCATCGCCAAGCTCAAGGAGGAGGCCGAGCGGCAACGCCGGAGCAAGGTCGGCCGCTACGATCCCTTTGCCGTCGAGCGGCATGGAGCCGGGCAGGTGGTGGTCATCGGGCCGGCAAATGCCGGGAAGTCGGCGCTGGTGGCGGCCCTGACGGGGGCGCCTATGGAGGTGGCCGACTACCCCTTCACTACCCAGGAGCCCGAGCCTGCTATGATGGCCTATGAGGACATTCAGATCCAGCTGGTGGACACCCCGCCGGTGGGGGACGAGGTGGAGGGGCCCCTGGCCGCCCTAATCCGGTCGGCCGATGGCCTCATCATTGTGCTCGACCTTTCCGCCGACGAGGTGCTGGACCAGGCCGAGGCGATCTTGAGCAGCCTGGAAAAGCGCCGAATTTGCCCGGTACCCGTTGAAGCCGAGGCTCGGGACGAGGCCGGCGTCGCCTACCGGCCGACAGTCCTGGTGGGCAACAAGCTGGATGCCCCCGATGCCGATGTCCGCTGGTCCTTGCTCCTGGACTCCTACGGGCGCAAGCTCACGGCCATAGCCGTCTCGGCCGAGACGGGGGCCAATCTGGGGGAGCTCAAGCGGCTCATCTTCAGGTTGCTCCACATCATTCGGGTCTACGCCAAGCCACCGGGCCGGAAGCCCGACCTGGAAAAGCCCTTCGTTTTGCCCGAGGGGAGCACCATCCTCGACCTGGCGGAGGAGGTGCATCGGGACTGGGTAAAGCGGCTTAAGCTGGCCCGGGTGTGGGGTAGCGCCGAGTTCGACGGCCAGCCGGTGGCCAGGACGTACGTCTTAAAGGACAAAGATATCGTCGAGCTTCACGTTTAGTCGGGGGCCGGCTGGAGTGAAAGGTCGACGACCCGGGCGTTGTGGACGTGGGGCACTCGTCGGATCTCCTCGAGGACGTGGGGCGGCACCGGGTCGTCCAAACCCAGGACCATCATGGCCCGGCCGCGTGGTTCTAGGCGGCCCACTTCCATGAAGCTGATGTTTATGTCGTGGCGCCCGGTGACCGTCCCAACGGCCCCGATCATGCCAGGTCGGTCGTGGTGATCGATGAACAGGTAGTAGGGGGTTGAGGGCACGACATCCACCCAGAACTCGTTCACCAGGACGATGTGGGGCTCGTTCCGCATCCAGGTTCCGCCGAGGCGGATATTTCCGCCGGTGGCCTCCAGCTCGACGATTACCAGCCCCGGATACTCCCCGGCATCCAGCTCCCGGGTTTCCACTACCCGCAGGCCCCGCCGCTCGGCCACCAGTCGGGCGTTTACAGGCGTGACCCGCTCGGCGGATACTGGCTCCAAGAGGGCCGCCAGGGTGGCGGCGGTAAGGGCCGCGGTGTCATAGCGGGCCACCTCGCCCTTATAGGTAAGCCGGACTCCCCGAAGCTGGCCACTGAGGAGCTGGATGGCCATCCGACCAAGAATGGTGGCCACCTCGAAGTAGGGCCGGATGACCCGGTCCACCTCAGTCGGGATGGTCGGGAGGTTGACCGCGTTCCGGGCCGGCCGGCCCCGCAGAACGGCCAGCACCTCCTCCACCACTTCCCGGGCCACCTCGGCCTGGGCCTCCACGGTGGAGGCCCCCAGGTGGGGGGTAGCCACGACCCGGGGATGATGGAGCAGGGGGTGATCGGCGGGTGGGGGCTCGGTGGCGAAAACGTCCAGGGCAACCCCGCCGATCCGGCCGGCGTTGAGCAGCTCCAGGAGGGCGGCTTCGTCGACGACCCCGCCCCGGGCGGTGTTCACCAAGATGGACCCGGGCTTTAGCAGCTCCAGGCGCTGACGGTTGAGCAAGTTGCGGGTCTGCTCGTTGAGGGGCACGTGGAGGCTGACGATGTCGGCCTCCCCCAGAAGGGCCTCCAGGTCGCTAAGGCTTACCCCCAGGCGGCCGGCGTACTCGTGGGAAACGAAGGGGTCGTAGGCGATAACCCGCATCTGGAGGCCGATGGCCCGCCGGGCAACCTCGGTCCCGACCCGGCCGAGGCCGATGAGGCCAAGGGTCTTGCCCCGGAGCTCGATGCCGGTGAACTCGCCCCGCCGCCACTCTCCCCGCCTCAGGGACTCGAAGGCCTGGGGAATGCGGCGGGCAACCGCAAAGATCAGGGCGATGGTGTGCTCGGCGGCGGCGATGATATTGCCCGTTGGGGCGTTAACCACCGCGATGCCCCGGCGGGTGGCCTCATTTAGGTCGATGTTGTCGACCCCAACTCCGGCCCGGCCGATGACCACGAGCCGGCGGGCGTTCTCCAAAAGCTTGGCGCTTACCTTGGTCTCGCTCCGCACGATCAGGGCGTCGGCCTCGGCCAGAAGCTCGGGCAGGGACGTTCCGTCGGGCCTGAGGACCGCCTCCACGTCGGGCTGGGCCTGCAAAAGCTCTAGGCCGGTGGGATGGATGGGGTCGCTTACGACGATCCGGAATCCCATCTTTGCCGCCCGCCGGCCTACGCCCCGACGCCCACCCGGGTCAGGGCCGCCCGGATGGCCTCGAGGGCTTCGGCCATGTCCCGTTCCGAGACGTAGCCCATGTGGGCTACCCGTATAATTTTACCCGCAAGTTCGGCCTGGCCGCCCTGAATCTCAACGTTAAACTCCGACCGGACGGTCCTAATCAGCGCCCCGGCGTCCACATTTTCTGGGACATAGGCGGCCGTGACCGAGTTGGAGGCGTAAGCCTCGTCCTGGGCCACCAGCTTGAAACCCAAGCTTTTGAGCTCCCGGCGGGTGAGCTCCGCCAGCCGCCGATGGCGCGCAAAGACGTTTTCCAGACCCTCCTCGAGGATGCGCCCCAGGGCCACGTCTAGGCCGAAGAGGGCCGAAACTGCCGGCGTCCAGGGGGTCTCGCCCTTGGCCAGGAGGTCTCGGTGGCGGCCCAGGTCGAAGTAAAAGCGGGGCAGGCGGGCCTGGCGGTAAAACTCCCAGGCGGCCGGGCTCACAGACAAGTGGGCCAGGCCTGGCGGGCTCATCAGGCCCTTCTGGGAGGCAGTGACCACTACGTCGCAGCCCCAGCCGTCGGTCTCCAGGGGCATGCAGCCGAGGCTCGAGACAGCATCCACTAGGAGTAGCTTTCCGGCACCCTTAACCACCGGCGCCAGCGCGGCCAGGTCGACGGCCACCCCGGTGGAGGTCTCGTTGTGGGTAATGCAGACGGCCCGCACCTCTGGGTGTTCCGAAAGGGCCGTCCGGAGCCGTTCGGGGGTGGGAACCTCCCCGACGGGCATATCGAGGCGGAAAACCTTAAGGCCGTAGGCGGTGGCAATGTCGGCCCAGCGCCGGCCGAAAACCCCGGTGACCACCACCAGGATGGGGTCGCCCGGGGAGAAGAAGTTGGCGACAGCCGCCTCCAGGCCGCCGGTTCCGGAGGCCGTAAGGGTAAGCACGTCGTTTTCGGTCCGGAAGACCCGCTTCAAGTTGGCCGTCACCCGCTGGATCAGCTCCCGGAAGGTGGGGCCCCGGTGGTTCACCATCTGGCGACCGACGGCCTGCAGCACCTCCGGCGGGCACGGGGTTGGGCCGGGAATCCGCAGGTTCATAAAATCCCTCCCTTTGTGAAATCCAGCACCAAGTATGATGCCACAACCCCTGGCCTCATGCCAAGGCCGGTTTCCAAAGAATTTTCAAAAACCCGTCGGCTGACTGGCAGGATTATCTAAAAGGTGGGTAAAATTGGGCGTAAATTATGCCGACCGCTGGCGGCGGTCCGGGAGGAGGCTTTCGGGTGAAACCGTTTAAGGTTGCGGTCAGGGTCGGTCTCCTGGTCGGGGTGGTGGGGTTGGCGGGGGGCGTCCTGGCCCAATGGGCCGGGTATGAAATCACCCGGTACCGGGTCGGGGGCGGCGGGACTTCCGGCGGGAGCTACGGCCTCAGCGCCTTCATCGGCCAGGCAGATGCAGGCCTGCTGGCCGGGGGCGGCTATACGGTGGCGGGCGGATTCGGTGGAGGGGCCGCCGCGGGGCTTTCACCCCGGCCGAGTCCCACCCCGCCGGCGTTCCCGGCCAGCCGGCTCCACTTGCCCTTTATCGTACGCTAGCGTCCGACCGGTTCTACGGCCGGCCTTGCCGCGAGTTGACGGTGTCGGTTGCAGTCTGTAAACTGCTGACAGAGGTGCTGCGACTGGCCACCGCAAATCGAGGAGGTGCTTTGGCCGTGGGATTTAAATATGCCCCAGAGGTCGACCTGGGCTACCCGGACGAGTCGACCCCTTACCTGGCCGACGATGAGCAGGCCTTCCAACTCTGGCAGCGGCTTTACCTCCAGCGCTGGCTCGAAAACCTGGAAACGGCCGCCAGCCGCTCCGCCACCACCGAAGAGCTGCGGGCTGTCGTCTGGGAGCTGGCCCACATCATGCGCCGCCTCTGCGAGGGTCAGGGCTGGGAGCTGGTGAAGCCGCCAGCCCTCGCCGTAGGGGTGGGGCAGAGCCGACCCAAGCGCCGGCTCAAGCTATCTTTGAGGCTGCTCAGGTTGCGCTGACGGCCCATTGCCTGACCTGACCGTAAACGGGGTCCGGCTTTATTACGAGGTTGCCGGGGAGGGCGACCCGGTGGTCGTCCTTCACGGGGGCATGGGCACCGCCCGCCTGGATTTCGGACCCCAGATCGACCTCCTGGCCCGGGAATTTAGGGTCTACGCCGTTGACCAGCGGGGCTACGGCCGCTCCGAGCATATCGACCGGTTCCCGGATGATTACCTCCGGCAGCAGGCGGACGACACCATCGCCTGGCTGGATACCCTGGGGGTAAAATCGGGCCTGATTTTGGGCTTCAGCGACGGGGCCATCGTCGGCCTGTACCTGGCCATCGAGCGGCCCGACCTGGTCCGGGGCCTGGTGGCCGTGAGCGCCAGCTGTGAGCTGGACGCCCAGAACATGGCGGTATTGGAGGGCTGGCTGCCCATCGAAAACTGGCCCGAGCGATGGGGTCGGTGGGCCCGGGAGTTGGCCAAGGCCCACGGGGAGCCCTACTGGCGCCATCTGTTGGCCGAGTTTGTGGCCGCCAACCGGCGCATATTTGACCGCGGCGGCAACTATCACTGCGACCGGCTCCACCTGGTCCGCTGTCCGGTGCTTGTCGTCCACGGCGGCCGGGACCGGCTCATCAACCCGAAGCATGCCGAAGCCCTCCACCGCCTCATCCCCGGCTCGGAGCTGGTCATCTTCCCCGACTGCGGCCACAACCTGCACCGGGAGCGGCCGGAAGAATTCAACCGGCTTATGCTGGGCTTCTTCCGACGGGTTGCCGGCCGGGCCGGCGGGGAAGGGCCGGCAGGCCCCGAATGAGCCCCAGGGTCCGGAGCAGGTTGGCCAGGCCGAAGGCGAACTGCAAGGTGCCCCCGACCCGCAGAACCCTTTCCGACGGTATAAGGAAGAGGGCCACCGTCAGGCGGTAAACCTCGGGTCCGGGCAGCCGCAGCAGTAGCCGAATCCATCGGTAGGTAAGGAGGGCGCTCAAAAGTCCGTCCAGGGCGAAGGCGGCCCAGAAGGTGGCCTTGAGGGTCCTAAGCAGAACCCGGTTCAAGCTTGCCCTCCACCACCGCCCGGGTCCATTCGAGCTGGCGCAGGTGGTCTAGGTCGTGGTCCACCAGATGGCCGAAGAGCTGGCCCACCGTGACGGGCCCGAACCGGGGGTGCCGGCCGGCTCGCCCGAAGGCCGCTTCACCCGCCGACCGGAGCAGGTCCAGGTTGGCCAGGCGCAGGGCCCTGAAGGCGGAGATGGCTGCCCGAAGGTCCCGCCGGTCGTAGGCCGCCCTGGCGGCCCAGGCGCTGGGGTCGTAGCCGGGCAGGTCGGGGGCGTCTTCGGCCAGGATTTTCCGGAATCGGTAGCCGTGGACCAGCTCGGTATCGGTCAGGTGCAGGATCACCTGCCGGATGGACCAGGCATCGGACCGGGGGCGGTAGGCCAGGTCGGCTTCGGTGAGGCCCCGAACCGCCCGGTAAAGCCGACGGGGCGTGCGGGCGGCCGCCGCCCAGAGGTCCGCCGGCCGCTGGACCTCGGCCTGACAGATGGGACAGTAGGCCTGGACGAGATCCATTCCCCCGCCCTATTTTAACCGAAAGTTCAGCCGCAACCCACCCGGACCTCCGTAACTGTAACGTCGGGCTGCCCGGTATCGGCCCGGGGAATGTTCTCGACGTCCGGAAGCAGGTAGCGGCCGCTCACTAGCCGGAGGATCGAGGGCGAATCGGAGGGCACCTCCAGGTCGAACCAGTTGACTACCGTCCGGCCGGGAACTGGGGGCGGGCCCGGCCCGTCGGCCTGGGCCACCCGGACACTGTCCGGGCCGAGCAGGTGGTTGAAGACCTGAAAGGGTGTGGTTAGCCTCCCGGTATCCCAGTAAAGATAGAGGCGGGCAGGCCTTCCGGCCTCCAGGCAGACCGGAGTAGCGGCCCCGAGGAGGCGCACCCCGTCGGCCCAAACCGGGGGCGGGTCGAAGGCCGCGGCCGGTCGGCTGGGCCCACCCCCCGTCCACAACCAGAAGCCGACGGCCCCCTCTCCTCGCCGCCAAGGAATCGGACTGCCCACCCCCTGAGCTCCGGCTGGGGGGACGGTCCCCGGCAGGGCAACGATGAGGCCCGAATGGTTGGGCCAGCGGATGGGCCGCCCGGCGTCGTAAAACCTGAGGGGGAGGTCCCGGCCGAGCAGAACGGCGTAAACGGCAGGGTACTCGTCGTAGGCCGGATTCGAACCGCGGCCCAGCAGCCAAACCTCGGCCGCAGGAAGCCGGGCATAGAGCCTACGGGCCGCCTCGGCCACAGCCAAGTGGGCCTTAAGGGGAACACCGTAGGCCCCAGGGGTGGCCTCGACACCCACGAACTCGACCGCCTGCCAGACGCGCACAGCTTGAAGGCCGGCCAACCCCATTGCCAGAATCACCAGGGCTGGGCCGATGGGCCGGGAGCCCGGCAAGCGCGCCGCAAGGGCGGCCGTGCTTCCGGCCAGAAGGTAAAGGGTAGGCAGGGCGCAGAGGAGGTATTCCAGGCGAACATCCAGGGGGTGACGGAGCTGAACAAGGACAGGCCCCAAAAGACAACCTAGCAAGATAACTGTCCGCCACCCGTTGGCCCCGGCGGTTTGGGACCGACCCAAGGCGGCCGTCTGTCCCGCTATCCCGGCCAGGACCCAGAGCCCCGTAAGCGTCTGGGCCGGGCCAGCGTCGCCCACCTGCCCCATGAGTTCTTTAAAGCGCTCAGGTCCGGCCAGGGAATGGATGGCCTGGCCCGTGACCAGGACCCAGAGGTTCGCTAAGACCTTAAGGTCGGTCTCGGCCGGCCGCCCCGTGAGGCCCAAAATACCCCGACCGACGGCCAAGGTCTGGGCTGGGTAGGCGGCCAGGAAAGCCAAAAAAGGCCCGCCCAGGCCGGCGGCAAATCCGACCAGCCCCGCCGGCCGGAGCCGACGGTGCAGGGCCGCGAACCACACCGCCGCCGAAACCAGCAGGCTCAGGGCGGCGTACTGGATCTGGACCATGGCCGCCAAAAGCAGGCCAGTCAGAAAGAGCCAGGCAGCCTGAATCCGGCCGGAGCCGGCGCCGAAGGCTCGGTCGGCAGTGTAGATAAGGGCCACGGCGAAGGGGGCCAGAAACTCTGGCGGCCAGAGCTTCCGGCTGAAGAGTACGGCCCAGGGGCTGGCGGCGTAAAGAAGGCCGGCCACAAGGCCGCCGACCGGCCCGTACCAGGCCCGGCCCACCAGGTAGACCCCAAGGGCGGCTAGCGTATTGAGGAGGGCCACAAAACCGGTGGCCGCCACCGGGTCGGCCGAGAAAGCAAAGGGCACGGCCGCAAGCCAGGCGGCCAGGGGAAAGTTGGGCACCCCGATGGAGGCGTCGATGCCCCAGGGGGGTAATTGGCCGTCCCGGGCCAGTCCGAGGGCGAGGGTAGCCAGTCGGGCCTCATCTAGCTTAAATTCGGCCCAATCCAGCCGGTAGAACCGCAGGCCGGCGGCCAACCCTACCACGAACGCGGGGGCGATGAGCTCCCGGGCCTTCAACGGGGCTTTAGGTCCCCGGCTGGGACGGGCAGTTCGGGCCGGGCCATGGTCCTTAACCCCTCGGGGGTAGGCCGCTCCCGGACGTAGGCCTCGGCCGCGGGGAGGCTTGGGGGTGGGGTATTCACCATCAGGACGGCTGCCAGCCGGTCCCCCTCAAAGTAGTACCGGACGTAGGGTTCGGGAAAACTAGGCGGGCCGGTTTCAAGGATGCCGTCCCAGCGGCTGAAGTCGCCCACCACGTGGAGGTTGACTTCAAGCAGGTAAGAGAAAAAGTAAGGCAGGCCGTCATAGGGTTCCATCCGGCCGATCAGGTTGAGGCCGGCCCGTCGGCCGTGCTTAACCGCCGTGTCGTAGTGTTCCACCCGGAGGTATCGGCCGTAGAGGGGGCTGTAGTAGCGGGCGATATCCCCGGCGGCGAAGATGCCCTCAACCGGGGTCTGGAGCCTTTCGTCGACGAGGACCCCGTTCTGGACCTCCAGGCCGGCCCCCTCTGCCAGCTCGGTGTTGAGGGCGATGCCCACCCCGACCACGGCGAAATCGGCCTCGAAGGTCCGGCCGTCAGCCAGCTCCACCCCGGCCACCCGGCCGTTCCGGCCCAGGAAGCGGACGATGCTTGCGCCGGTCTCTACCCCGATGCCCTTGCTACGGATGAATTGGGTGAGGGCCCCGGCTACCGCCGGGTCGAAAACCCGGCCGAAAAGGAGGGGCTCGACCTCGAAGATGGTCACCTGGACCCCCAGCTGGTGGAGGGCCACCGCTACCTCGCACCCGATGAAGCTGCCCCCCACAATGACGGCCCGGCGGCCCGGCCGGGCTTCGGAGCGGATCCGGTCGGAGTCGTCGATGGTGCGCAGGTAGTGGACCCCGGCTAGGTGGGACCCAGGGATGGGTAGCCGGCGGGGTCGGCCGCCGGTGGCCAGCAGGAGTCGCTCAAACCGGACCATCTCCCCCGAGTCCAGGGTGAGGGTGCGGCCGGCCGGGTCAAGGGCCACCGCCCGGGTCCCGGTCCGGATCTCGGTGCCACCAGCGTCCAGCTGTTCGGGCCGGAGGAGAAACAGCCTTTCCCGCTTAAGTTTGCCCAACAGGTAGGCCTTGGAGAGGGGAACCCGGTCGTAGGGGGGGTAGGGCTCGTCGGTTATTAAAACTAAGCGGCCTTCTGGGTTGGCCTGGCGGATGGCCCGGGCAGCGGCGCCCCCGGCCACTCCCCCGCCGACGATGAGATATTTTGCCTGCACCATAAGGGGGCGACCCTCAGACCCGAAAATCCAGGCTTATATCCAGGGCTCGGACCGAGTGGGTCAGGGCCCCCACCGAGATGAGGTCCACCCCGGTCTCGGCCACGGCCCGGACATTTTCTAAGGTTATGCCCCCCGAAGCCTCGGTGATGGCCCGGCCCCGGGCCAGGGCCACCCCCTGCCGGAGCAGGTCCAGGGGCATGTTGTCGAAGAGTAGGGCATCCGCCCCCGCCGCCAGGGCCTCCTCGGCCTCGGCCAGCGATTCGACCTCCACCTGAATCCGGACGCCATGGGGTATTCGGCGGCGTAGTTCGGCCAAGGCCGCGACGAGGGAGATCCCCTCCCGACGGAGAAGGGCCAGGTGGTTGTCCTTGATCAGGATGCCGTCGCTGAGGCCGAAGCGGTGGTTAGCCCCACCCCCCATCCGGACGGCGTATTTTTCTAGTAGCCGCAAGCCCGGGGTCGTCTTCCGGGTGTCGATGACCCGGCACGGCAGGCCGGAGACGGCGGCCACGTAGTTGCTGGTGAGGGTGGCAATGCCGCTCAGCCGCTGCAGGAAGTTGAGGGCAACCCGTTCACCCCGCAGGATGCTCCGCGCCGGCCCCGTCACCACGGCCACAATATCGCCGGGCTTAACGGCCGCCCCGTCGTGGCAGCGTAACTCCACCCGGACCCGGGGGTCGAGCCGGTGGAAGACCCGCTCAAAGACGGGCAGGCCGGCGATGACCCCCTCGGCCTTGGCCCGGACCTCCCCGGCGGCGGTGAGCCCGGCCGGGATGAGGTTGTCCGTAGTGAGGTCGCCCCAGGGGAGGTCCTCGGCCAGGGCGGCCTCCACCACCCGGTCGACGGCAAAGGCGGGCAGCTCCATCAGGCGAGACTGAGCATTCGCTCGATGGCAATGCGGGCCCGGGCCGCGATTTCGGGGTCGACCCGGACCTCGTAAACCAGGTCCCGAAGAGACCGGTAAAGCTTCCCAAGGGTGATCTTCTTCATGTACTGGCAGACGGCGTCCTCGCTGGCCGGGATGAATACCTTATCGGGGTTGTCCTTGCGCATCCGGTGGAGGACGCCGACTTCGGTGGCGACGATGAATTTTCGGGCCGGGGACTGCTGGGCCCGCCGGATCATCCCCTCGGTGGAGAGGATGTGGGCGTTATTGGCGGGTATGGTCCCGTCGGCCAGATAGTACATGCATGAGGTGACGCAGCCGCACTCCGGGTGGATGAGAAACTCGGCGTCGGGGTGGGCCTCCAGCTTGCCCAGAATGTCGGCCGGCCGGATCCCGGCGTGGACATGGCATTCGCCTAGCCAAACGTGCAGCTTGCGCCCGGTTACCCGCTGGAGGTAACTGCCGAGAAAGAGGTCCGGCAGAAAGAGAATCTCTCTATCCGGCGGGATGCTGTTGATTACCTTGGTGGCGTTGCTGGAGGTGCAGCAGTAGTCGGCCTCGGCCTTGACCTCGGCCGTGGTGTTAACATAAGCAACCACCACGGCCCCTGGATGTTGGGCCTTCCAGGACCGGAGCTGCGCGGCGTCGATGGTTGCGGCCAGGGAGCAGCCGGCCTCCGGGTCGGGGATAAGGACCTTTTTGTCGGGGCAGAGGATGGCTGCGGTCTCGGCCATGAAGTGGACGCCGCAGAAGACGATGACGTCGGCGTCGGTCCGGGCGGCGGCCTGGGAAAGGCCAAGGGAATCGCCGACGAAATCGGCCAGGTCCTGGATTTCCGGGACCTGATAATTGTGGGCTAGGATAACGGCGTTGCGTTCCCGGCGCAGCCGCCGGATCTCGGTGATAAGGTCGGCCGAAGTAAGGGTACCTTCCATCGGGGCCACTACCTGAGGGATTTTAACATCCGCCCGCGTCTATTGGGGGACGGTGTCAGGGGTTTCCGGTTGGTCGCCAGCCTTTTTGTGGGGCGTACGGCCGTGGGCCCCTGCGACTAGCTAAAGCATCGGGCCCCCGAACCGGTCGGCTGTGACCGGTCCCTCGCGGCCGGATTTGACTGATGGCCTGCCTTCCCATGCGGTGTGCCGACGGATGTGTTGGTGCGTCCGGCCTCGAGCTTACCAAGCCGGAAGCCAGGCAACCCACTTGACGGCGGCCGGGTATGCCCCATCGGCTTGGTACCAAGGTAAGGTCAACGGGTTGGGGCGAAGGACGACCCCCGGCCGGTAAGGCTTGGGCGACCCCGAGGGGATTTGAACCCCCGATCTCCACCTTGACAGGGTGGCGTGTTAGACCTGGCTACACCACGGGGCCAGCCATCTTCTTTTTAGCACAGCCCCGGAAGGCTTGTCAATTTTGGTCGGCTAAGTCCGGGACTTTTTGAGAGTGGGCTGCCGGGAGGACCCCAGCCGGCTCCGACGGGCGGTCACTACTCCGGCCGGAGGCCCGACTCGACCCCGTAAAGCTCGGCCAGTACCTGCAAGAAGGCCAGAACGGCCGCCGGGTAGCTGCTAGCCCGGCGGACCATCACCGCCGTCGGCAGAAAGACCCGGTGGCCGTCGGCCAGCTCGATGACCCGCAAGCGTCCGGTCCTGACCTCGTCCCGGATGCTACTTCGGGGCAGGAACGAGATGCCAAGGCCACGCTCCACCATCCGCTTGGTGGCCTCAACGCTATCCAGGACCATCTCAACCCGGGGGATTATACCGGCTTCGTGGCAGACTTGCTCAATTAGGACGAAGTACGAGGAGCCCCGGTCATAGAGGATGAGGGGCTCCTCGGCCACCTGCTGAATAGTGGCCCTCCCGGCCCGAGCAAAGGGGTGGGCTGGGTGGGTTACCAGCACGATCTCCTCGTCGTAGAGCCGCCGGGTCCAAACCAGCGGGTGGTTCAGGGCCCGGGCGAGGCCGATATTGATGGTCTGGTCGACCACCAGCTGCAGGATCTCCGACGAACGGCCGGTCCGGATGTGGACCTCCACCTGGGGGTAGCGGCGGCGGAAAGCCGTCAAGATTTCCGGCATTGCGTACGTACCGATGACCCGGGCGCACCCCACCTGAAGGGTTCCCATGGCCGCCCGGCGGGAGGCCGCCAGGGCCTCCCGCCCCTGCCGGAGGGTTTCCAAGGCCCGCTCGGCATAGGGCAAAAAGAGCTTGCCGGCAGGGGTGAGCCGAACACCACGACCCAGCCGCTCAAAGAGACGCTCCCCGAGTTCCCGCTCCAGGAGGCTGATGCGGGCGCTCAGGGACGGCTGACTTATGAAGAGCACCTCGGCGGCCTGCCGGAAATTACCCCGCCGTGCCGCCTCGACGAAGGCCTCAAGCTGACCGAGCTCCATCGGTCCGCTGCCGAGCAGCAACTTTAGAATATTTTACCATCAGCCGATACCACCCCACTACCAACCGTCCGATAGCCAAAACCTATACCAGCAATAGAAAAGTGCAAAGTTATTATGCGGCAATTTGTGAGGACTAGCTGCTATTATATGTGTGAAAATCCTCACCAGCGATGGAGGTTGTTGATGGGCAAAGCTGGCCGAAAGTTCCGGGAGCTGCTGGCGACCGAGCCTTACGTTTTCACCACCGGCGTCTTTACCCCCATCGAGGCTAGGCTTGCCGAGCTGGTGGGCCTTAAGTGCGTTTACATGAGCGGCTACTCCTGCGCCCTGGGTTACCTGGCCCGTGCCGACCTGGGCTTCCCTACCATGACCGAGATGACTACCTGGGCTCGCTACATCGCCAGCGTGGTGGACATACCCGTAATCGCTGACGCCGACGACGCCTACGGAAACGCCATTATCGCGATGCGGACGGTGGAGGAGTTCGAAAAGACAGGCGTCGCCGGCATCCACGTGGAGGACCAGCGGTTCCCCAAGCGGTGCGGCCACCTGGCCGGCAAGATCGTCTTACCCCGGGAAGAAGCCGTAAAGAAATTTAAGGCCATTGTTGACGCCCGCTCCGACCCGGACTTCTTTATCATTGCCCGAACCGACGCCCGCAATGCCGTCGGGGGGAGCCTGGAGGAGGCCATCGAGCGGGCCAAAGCCTACGCCGACGTGGGGGTAGATATGGTCTGGTGTGAGTTTCCGACCCCCGATCGGGCCGAGGCCGAAAAGTTCGCCGTCGAGGTGCGCAAGGCTTTCCCCAACCTGCCGCTGGCCTTCAACTATTCGTCGTCCTTCCGCTGGGTCGACGTCGAAAACCCCCTCACCTTCCGCGAGCTTGGGGAAATGGGTTATAAGTATATTTTCATAACGCTGGGCAGTATCCACGCAGCCATGTATGCGGTCTGGAATTTTATGGCCGACCTTCGGGATAATCAGGAGCAGGCCCAGTTCCGCCTCCAGCGGATGAAGCTGGGCCACCCCACCGAAAACCACCACAAGCTGGGCCGGTTTGAGTACTTTAAAGAGCTGGAGGAAAAATATCTGCCGGCCGAGCTGGTGGAGACTCGCTACACCCAGTCCGAAGGGTTTGGGGCGAAAGACTTCAAGCCTAAGGGTGTCCTCCTCTGAAAGCTCCGCGCAACACTCCCACCGCTCCCGGGGGCAACCGGTTCCGGTTGCCCCTTAATTTTTGCGCCGGCCCCTTACTCCAAACCGACCACCGTTACTACCATGCAATCGCTGGTCTTTTTGCGTGGCGTACAGCCGTGTGCCCCCACATGGTCCGATTACCGCCTGAACGTTCCTCCCAATGAGGCCGGCAACAAAGCTAAAAAGCCCCCGGGGGCGGGGGTCTGGGCAGTGTACCGTCTGGATGTATAATGGTCCTTGGGAAGGAAGCAAAAGATTGGCCTATGGTGTTAGGTTCGGTCCTTAAAGACCTGGTAAACCGAGTGACCAATAGCAACGAGCGGGAGCTTCGCAAGCTCCAGCCCATCGTCCAGCGCATCAACGCCCTCGAGCCCGACTTCGAACGGCTCACCGACGCCGAGCTCCGGGCCCTGACCGACAAGTTCAAGGCCCGCCTGGCGGCCGGGGAAACCCTCGACGACCTTTTGCCCGAGGCCTTTGCGGCCGTTCGGGAGGCGATGAAGCGGACCCTCGGCATGCGCCACTTCGATGTCCAGCTGATGGGCGGCATCGTGCTGCACCAGGGCAAGATCGCCGAGATGAAGACGGGCGAGGGCAAGACCATGGTCGCCGTCCTGGCAGCCTATCTTAACTCCCTCACTGGCCGGGGCGTTCACATCGTCACCGTAAACGACTACCTGGCCAAGCGGGATGCCCAGTGGATGGGCCCCATCTACCATGCCCTGGGGGTTTCGGTGGCCAGCATCCAGCACGAGGCCAGCTACCTTTTCGACCCGACATACGTTCCCGACGACCCCAGGTTCAACCACCTGCGGCCCATCAGCCGGCGGGAAGCCTACCTGGCCGACGTCACCTACGGGACCAACAACGAGTTTGGGTTTGACTACCTGCGGGACAATATGGCCTGGGACCTCTCCCAGTGCGTCCAGCGGGAACTGCATTATGCCATCGTCGACGAGGTGGACAACATCCTCATCGACGAGGCCCGGACGCCCCTCATTATCAGCGGTCCGGCCGAGCAGTCCACCGACAAGTATTACCTCTTCGCCCGGCTGGTGGCCCGGCTCCGCCCCAACGAGGACTACGTGGTCGACGAAAAGCACCGGACGGTGAGCCTCACCGAGGCGGGAATCGCCCGGGTCGAGCGGATGCTCGGGGTGGAAAACCTCTACGACCCTGAAAACTACGAGCTCACCCGGTACCTGGAAAATGCCCTCAAGGCCCACGCCCTTTTCCGCCGGGACCGGGACTACGTGGTCAAAGACGGCCAGGTGATTATCGTCGACGAGTTTACCGGCCGGCTCATGTTCGGCCGCCGCTACTCTGAGGGCCTCCACCAGGCCATCGAGGCCAAGGAGGGGGTCCGGATCCAGCGGGAGAGCGTTACCCTGGCCACCATCACCTTCCAAAACTACTTCCGGATGTACGAGAAGCTGGCTGGTATGACGGGTACGGCGGCCACCGAGGCCGAGGAGTTTTACAAGATTTACGGCCTGGAGGTGGTCGTCATCCCGACCAACCGGCCGATGATCCGGGTCGACTACCCGGATGTAATCTACAAGACCGAGGAGGCCAAGTTCCGGGCGGTGGTCCGGGAGGTGGAGGAGCTCTACCGGCAGGGCCGCCCGGTCCTGGTGGGGACCGTCTCCATCGAGAAGTCGGAGCGCCTTTCGGCCATGCTTAAGGCCCGGGGCATTCCCCACCAGGTGCTCAATGCCAAGTACCACGAGCAGGAGGCTTACATCGTGGCCCAGGCTGGTCGGCCTGGCATGGTGACCATCGCCACCAACATGGCCGGCCGGGGCACCGACATCATCCTCGGGGGGAATCCCGAGCTCCTAGCCCGGGAAGTCCTCAAGCGCAAGGGGATCGAGTTCCACAAGGCCACCCCGGAGCAGTGGCAGGAGGCGTACGCCGAGGCGAAAGCGCGGTGGGAGGCCGACCGCCAGAAGGTGCTCGAGCTGGGCGGTCTCCACATCATCGGCACCGAGCGCCACGAGTCCCGCCGGATCGACAACCAGCTCCGGGGCCGGGCCGGCCGTCAGGGGGACCCGGGCAGCTCCCGGTTTTACGTCTCCTTCGAGGATGACATAATCCGCCGCTTTGGGGGCGACCGGATCAAGGGCCTGATGGAGTGGGCCGGTGTCTCCGACGACGAGCCCATTGAGTCGGCCACCGTGACCAAGCTCATCGGGCAGATCCAGCAGAAGGTCGAGGCGTACCACTTCGATATCCGCAAGCACTTGGTCGAGTACGACGATGTCATTAACAAGCACCGGGAGGTGATTTACGGGGAGCGGCGCAAAATCCTTTCCGGTGCCGACTTGCGGGCCAATATCCTGAATATGGTCCACCAAGCCATCGACCGGCTGGTGGACACCTACCTGCCGGGACACGAGCCGGAGGAGTGGGACACGGCTGGCCTCTACCGGGAGGTCCGGCGCATCTTCCCGCTTCCACCCGAGGTGACCCCCAATGTCTTTGCCCGCCAGAGTCGGGACGAAACTGGCCGGCGGCTCCACGAGTGGGCCGAGAAGCTTTACGCCGAGCGGGAGGCCCAGTTCGGGCCGGAGAACATGCGGCTGCTGGAGCGGCTGGTCATGCTGCGGGCCATCGACAGCCTGTGGGTCCAGCACTTGACGGCAATGGAGGAGATGCGGGAGGGGATCGGCCTGCGGGCCTACGCCCAGACGGACCCGCTGGTGGCGTACAAACGAGAGGCCCACGAGATGTTCCAGAACCTGCTGGCCGCCATTCAGAGCCAGGTGGTCCACACCATCTACCACGTGGCCATCCAGCAGGCCCAGCCAGAGCCGCCCCGGCCCCGCAACTTGGTCTACGCCGGCGGTTCGGCAGCTGCCCCGGCCCGAGAGCCGATGCGGGTTGGCGGCCGGCAGAAGGTCGGCCGAAACGACCCCTGCCCCTGCGGGAGCGGCAAGAAGTACAAAAAGTGCCACGGCCGCGGCGCTTGACCGGGTGCCCATGAAGAATCGAAATGACCCCGCCCTCGAGCCGTATCTAGCCGCCAACTCGGGCACTGTGCCCCGCCCGGCGTGGTTTGTGGAGCGGGTGGCCGTCTTCGTGGACGGCCACAACTTCAGGTATGCCACCTACTACGGCCTCAACCTACGGGTGGATTTCGTCAAGCTGCTTCACTGGCTCACCAACGGCTGCTTTCTCATCCGGGCCTACTACTACACCGGCGAGTGGGACGACGAAGGCATCGAGGCGTACGTCCGCCTCCTCGGTTTGCCAGAGGAGGCGCGCGAGCTGAAACGCCAGGAACTGTTGGCCCAGCGGGACGACGACCGCCGCTTCCTGCGGTTTCTGAACCGCAACGGCTACCACGTGGTCACCAAGCCGGTTCGGGTCTACCGGGACGCCCAGGGCGAGATTCACGTCAAGGCCAACCTGGATATTGAGCTGGCCATCGACATGCTCAGCCTGGCTGACCGGTGCGACAGGCAGATTTTACTTTCGGGCGACGGCGATTTCGCGCCCCTGGTCAAGGCAGTCGCCAGTCGGGGTGTGCGGGTTGTGGTGGTGAGCACCCAACACGAGGAGGCGGCCCGCCGGGGCTACCGGGCCTCTGACCTGCTCATCGACGCCGCCGACGAATTCGTCCGGATCGAAGATATCCGGGAGTTCATTGAACGCCGCTAAAGGTTTGGCCCGCCTGGCCAGGGTTCGGCCGGTAAGGCTTCCCCAGAAGGTGACCTAGGCCCCCAACAGCATGGCCGCCAACACGATATGGGTTAATGTCGATAATGGGCCGGACCTGCACCTCACCCGGGGTTATTTGGATGAGGGCAACGGGCCTTGCCCGGAACATTCCGCCTTGCCGGCGGCCCCACCCCAGGGTGACTCCTTCCCCCGGCCGAAGCCGAGCCCGAAGTCGCCCCGAACCTGCGTAACCGCTACGACCATTCGGTCGCCGTGGCGAATGGGCTCGCCGAACACCGTCCGCAGGCGGGCATTTCCCTGCAAGGAAGCCACCCGGGCAAGTAACTCCTCAACCTCCACCTTTGTTAAGCCTAACCGTCGCCGCCCGATAACCCAACCGGCCGGCAGGGGATGGGCCTGGTCCTCAGAGCCGGCGCCTGCCGAGAAGCAGCCCTAACCCCAAGCCGGCAACTCCGGCCGCGGCGACGGCCAAGGTTCCTGGGCCGCCTCGCCCGGAGCTCTCCAAAGCGTCAAGGCGGGCTTCGAGCCGGCCGAGCCGCTCCTTAAGTTCATGGTTTTCGGCCCGAAGCTCATCGACCGTCTGCCCCAGGCCCTGGATAGCCGCAAAGGCCACCCCATCGGCGTCGACGGTAGAGATGTGAGCGGGGCTGTCGCCCAGGCCGAAGGCCGCCCGGAAATCCTCGGCGGTGGGACCCAAGTGCCGCACCGATGGGTCCTGGGCCCGGTAGTTCCAGGTGCGGACCGGCAGGGTCCTCAGGGCGGCGAGGACCTGCTTGGGGTCCACATCAACGAAATTGGCCTTGAGGGCCTGACTGCTGGCGGTGTCCCAGGTTCCGCTCCCGGGGTCAACCTTGACTCCAGTTACGGGACTCAGGCCGGTTACAAACTTTACGCCCCCGGTGGACCGGACAATGAACTGGTTATCGGTCTCCGAATGAAAGGCCGAGCCGTTGGAGTCGGCCCAGACGAAGGCCCCACGGTGGTCGGCGTTGGCCCCGTAGCCGGCCGCAAAGCTGAAGTTGCCGGCGGCTCGGTTTTCGGTCCCGCCCGGGACCATGGCGGCCATCCCGCTGGCGACGTTGTCGAGGCCCCCGGCCACGGTGGCAAAGGCGGCGTTTTCGGGGGCGGTGTCGCCGTTTCCGGCCCGGTTCATCATTCCCCCGCCCACCGTCCCAAACCGGTCGGTGACGGCGTTGTGCTGGGCGGAGCTCCCGGCTGGCCCCGCTCCGCCCCCGCCGATCACCGCCCCAATGACCCCAGCCGATACGGTGTTGCTGATATGGCCACCTATCAGGTTGGGACTGTAGCCGTAGAGGGTGTCCCTGGCGGGCAGGATTCGCAGGGCTGGGGTGCCGCTCACCCCGAGGCTTATGCCCAGGTTGTCGGCGGTTCCCAGAAAGTTATTTCCCGAGCTCAGGCCGGCGTTCCCACCAGTTCGCCAGTAGGCCTGGTCGTGGGTGTGGTCGCTCCGGGCCGCCGTCGTGGCCGCACCGCTCCCCCCAAAATTAACGCTGAACTGGGTGCCGTTAAGGATCAGACCGGGTCCGGCCGTGTAAGCTGTCCCGCCCCCGCAGCCCCAGCCGGCGGCCGCGCTCCAGACCGGCCCCTGGCCGTCGGTGCAGTTTAGGGCTCCCAGGGTATCGTGGTCGATGTTATCGGCGAAGCCGGCCGGAATCCCGGTGAGGTTGGACCAGCTTACCTGGGCTGAGCCGGCAGTCTGGAGTTCAGCCTTGGTGTAGTAGCGGCTGTCGTGGTCGTGGTTGGCGAGGGCAAATGCGGCCGAATCGAGGCCGTCGAGCCTGTCGGCGTCGGCGGCCTTAGCCGTTAACCCCAGGTAGCGGTCGTCGTGGTTGTGGGTGGACCGGGCAAAGGCTGTCGAATCGAGGCCGTCCAACTTATCGGCATCTGCAGCCTTCCCAGTTATCAAAAGATACCGGGTGTCGTGGTTGTGGTCGGCAGGGGCGTAGTAGCTCGGGTCGAAGCCGCCCAGCCTGGCCGAGTTCGTGGCCGTCCCGGTGACCGCCAGGTAGCGCCCGTCGGACTCGGTTTTGGTGTAGTAGCGGGCGTCGTGGTTGTGGGTTGCCGGGGCAAAATCCGCCGAGCTGAGGCCGTCTAACAGGTCCGCGTTGAGGCCGCTTCCCGGACCCTGGGGAATCCGGGCCAAACTCAAGGTTCCCGTGACTATATCGGTGGCCCCGTGGGTGTGGTCGCTGCGGGCGGCCGAGTTGCTGGAGCCGGTGCCCGCAAAGTTAACCCGAAGCTCGGTGCCCGATAGCACCAGGCCGGGTCCGATGGTGTAGCCCGAAACGTCGGTGCAGGTCCAGCCGGTGCCGTCCCACCTTGGGACCTGGGCTGCCGAACACCCCTGTGGCAGCCGGAAGGCCGGGGCGATGGCAAGGGTGACCGTCATGCCGGAGGTGGTAGCCGTAAGGCCGGTGCCTGTGGCCACGGTGACCCCACCGGCATCTTCGGCGGGAACCCACTGGGTTCCGTTGAACTTGAGCACCTGACCCGTTGTCGGGGCCTGGCTTCCCAGGGGAAAGCCCTGGAGGGACCGGGCCGAGCCGCTGGCCGCGGCGTAAATGGCGTAAGGGGCCGGGGTGATGGGCTGGCGGGGGGAAAGCTGGGCGTAGGCTGTGCCGGAGCCCGAGGGACACCTCACCCCGACCTCCAGGTAGCGGGCGTTGCCGTCGAACGCCGAGGCCCCGAAGTCGAGCTGGACCACGAAGAAGCCATTGGTCACCTCCACCCCGGTCCGCTCCAGGGTGGGGCCCACCTGTCCGCTTCCGTCTGGCCCGTCAAAAAGCCGGAACTGAAAGTCGCAGCGGCCGTTAACGGGGGTGCCCCCAGACGTCAGCTGCCCTTGGTAACTGAAGGCAGCACCCAGGGGCGTCTGCAATGGGTTAAGGCGCAGGGGGCCTTCGGCCCGGCCGATGGCGGCGGCAAGGACCAGAAAGCCGAGGAGACCAAGGACCAAGTAAAGCCTCAAGGTAGCACCTCCACAAAGGGCCCCAGGCAAAGCATGCGACGGCTCTGCCCCTAGGCCGCGTGTTAGGCAACTATACCACCCTTACTGCCTGGTGGTCAAGCGGCTGCTTCGGTGGGGTGGCCGCTGCCCAGTGTAGGCGCAAGACCTTGTCCCGTGAAAAACAAGCCGGTAGTGGACCCTGCCTAAGTTGTTAGCTGGGTGGGGAGGGTAGCAAATCCGGATAAGCCACTTATCCGGCGGCCAGGCCGTTCGGGCTCCCCCACCGGACCAGCCCGGCGGCCCAGGTGAGGCCGGCCCCGAAGCCCACTAGCAGCACCAGGTCACCGGGCCGGAGTCGGCCGGTCTCTGCCGCTTCGGCCAGGGCGATGGGAATCGACGCAGCCGAGGTGTTGCCGAACCGGTCCAGGTTAACGTAGACCTTTTCCGGGGGCAAGTGCAGCGCCTTGGCCGCGGCCCGGATGATCCGTTCGTTGGCCTGATGGGGCACGAAGAGGGCAACGTCCTCGAGGCTGTAGCCGGCATCGTTGAGGACCTGGCGGCTGGCGGCTACTGTGACACTGACCGCAAACTTAAAGACCTCGGGTCCGTTCATGTATAGATAAGGTGTGGTTGCCTGCTGCCGCTGCCGGGGGCTTGCCGTGGGGCCGAGCAGGTAAAGGATTTCCCCGCCGGAACCGTCGGTTCCCAGCACGTGGCTCAAAAGGCCCAGGGGCTTCTCGGTGGCTTCCAGCACCACTGCCCCGGCCCCGTCGCCGAAGAGAACGCAGGTTCTGCGGTCGGTCCAGTCCACCACCCGGGAGAGCACCTCGCTGCCCACCACCAGGGCCCGCCGGTACGCCCCGTTCCGAATGAACTGGGTTGCGGTCGCCAGGGCGAAGATGAAGCCGGAACAGGCGGCGTTCAGGTCAAAGGCGGCCGCCCGCTTGGCGCCCAGGGCGTGCTGGACCCGCGCCCCGACGCTGGGGAACATCCAGTCGGGGGTGCAGGTGGCGACGATAATAAGGTCCAGGTCGGCGGGGTCGAGCTGGGCGGCCGCAACGGCCTGACGGGCTGCGGCCACCGCCAGGTCGGAGGTGGCCTCGTCGTCCGAAACCACCCGCCGTTCGGAGATGCCGGTACGGGTGCGGATCCATTCGTCGCTGGTGTCCACCAGCTTTTCTAAATCGAAGTTGGTGATGACCCGCCGCGGTAAGGCTCGACCGCAGCCGGTGATGGCCGCATATTTCACGGCTCTTCCACCTCGGGTAGAAGTTCCTGCCGCAGGCGCTTGATGGTCCGGTGCAGGAGGAGCTTTACGGCCCCCTCGCTCTTGCCCAGGACCGCCCCGATCTCGGCATTAGAAAGCCCCTCGGAAAACTTAAGGGCCAGCAGCCGCTGCTTCTCGGCCGAAAGCTTCGCCACCGCCCGGCGGAGCTTCTCCCGAAGCTCCCGGGCGATCAGGTCATCCACCGGGTCGTCCGGGTCGGGTACCCCCAGCTTGGGGAGGGAGCGGTTCCGGCGGGCCAGGTCGCGGTGCCAGTTGGCCACCAGGTTGTGGGCGATCCGGAAGAGCCAGGTGGAAACTTCCGCGCCCCGGTCGGTGTAACGGGAGAGGGCCCCGAGGGCCTGGAAGAAAACCCGGGAGGTTAAGTCCTCGGCCTCGGCCGCATTGCCCACCCGCCGGTACACGTAGGCATAGATCCGGTCGAAGTACCGGCGGTAAAGCTCGGCGAAGGCACTCAAGTCCTGCCTTGCCCGCAGGATGAGGGCCTCGTCGGATTCGCCGGAAAAGTGGAGCGCCGTCTGACCGCTCAGCTTTTACCCCTGGCCGTTTTACTTGAGTATAACCAACCGGAAAACCGTCGGGCAAATTTGACCCGGGGCGGTGGGAGTGCCCGGTTTCGGTGTGGACTGTTGGTTCTGGTACTATTACCGGGGGTGACCAGCGAATTCGGCCTGATCGCACGCCTTCGCCGCCTGGTCGGCTCGGCAGGGTCGGAAAGCCCCGACCTTCTGGTGGGGATCGGGGACGACGCGGCCCTCTGGCGACTGGGGGACCGCATTGTCGCCGCCACTACCGACACCCTGGTGGATGGGGTCCATTTCAGGCCGGATATTACCGGGTGGGCTGACCTCGGCTGGAAGGCCCTGGCCGTGAACTTAAGCGACCTGGCGGCGGTGGGGGCTATCCCCCGCTTCGCCCTCATCACCCTGGGCCTGCCCCCCAGCGTCGGGTCCGACCCGGTCGAGCTCATCTACCAGGGCCTGCTGGAGCTGGCCCGGACCAGCGGCACGGTGCTTGCCGGCGGTGACATCGTCAGGTCACCGGTGCTCACGATAACCGTGGGGCTGTTTGGGGAGGTGGAAGTACCGGCGGGGGCTGACTGGCGCTCCCGGGTCCTGCTCCGGTCATCGGCCCGGCCCGGGGAGGTCGTGGCCGTGACCGGTGTCCTGGGCGGGGCGGCCGCAGGCCTCCGGCTCCTGCTGTCCGACCCACAGGGGGCCGAGACCCGGGCCCCGGGTCTGGTCCGGGCTTACCGCCGGCCCCGGCCCCGCCTGGACGTGGCCCCCATTTTGGTCGGGGCTGGGGTTCGGGCTGCCATTGACGTCAGCGACGGCCTGGTGGCCGACCTGGGGCACGTTTGCGAGGAGAGTGGGATTGGGGCCGAGATCGAGGCCGGGCGGGTTCCGGTCCACCCGGAGGCCGCCCGACACTTCGGGCCCGAGGGTCTCATCCTGGCCCTGACGGGCGGGGAGGACTACGAGCTGGTATTCACCGGCCCGGAGGCAGTCATCGCCAGGGTAGCGGTCCAATCCCCCATCCCGGTAACGGTTATCGGCCGGACCAGCGACGGCCCGCCCGGGCGGGTCCGAGTGGTGGGCCCGGACGGAAAGGAGCTTACCCTGCCCCGGGGGGGCTGGGACCATTTGGCGACGGAGGGGGCGTGAACGGCCGGACTGCCGCCGAATTCGAGGTGGTCCGCCTGGCCCCGGATACCCGGACGACCCTGGAGATCGGCCGGTGCCTGGCGGGTCTGCTGGGACCGGGGGATGTGGTGCTTCTCAAGGGGCCCCTCGGGTCTGGGAAAACCACCCTGGCCCAGGGGGTCGCCGAGGGGCTTGGGGCCGTTGCGACCAGCCCGACCTTTGTGCTCATCCAGGAGTACCGGGGCGGCCGGCTCCCCATTTACCATATTGACCTTTACCGGGTGGAGACCGAGGCCGAGGCCTGGGCCCTGGGCCTTACGGATTACTTTTACGGGGATGGGGTCTGCCTAGTGGAGTGGCCGGAGCGGGCCGCTGGGTTGATGCCCAACGACTGCATCACCGTGGAGCTGGAGTTTCTAAACGACGAGGGCCGCCGGCTTACCTTCCGGGCCGGGGGGCCCCACTCAGCCGAGATTCTGCGCAGGTTTGCCGAGAGGTGCTGATCGCCCTGGACACCGCCGACGAGTACCTGGGACTGGCCGCCTACGCCGACGGTCAGCTGCTGGCCGAGGAGACCCGGCTGGTGGGCCAGAACCACTCAGCGGAGCTCCTGCCAAGCCTGGCGGGGTTGCTAGCTAGACTCCGGGCCGACCTCAAGGCCGTGCGGGCGGTGGGGGTAAGCCTCGGGCCGGGCAGTTTCAACGGCATCCGGGTGGGGGTGAGCACGGCCAAGGCCCTCGCCTACGGATTGGATGTCCCCGTCATCGGGGTGCCGACGCTGGAGGTTCAGGCCTGGCAGTTTGCGGCCTTTGGCCTGCCGGTGGCCTGCCTTCAGCCGGCTGGGCGAGAGGTGGTCTTCGGGGTGTTTGAGTTCAAGGGTGGGGAAACGGTTCGGCTGGTTGCTGAGCGGGTTGGTAGCCTGGCCGAGCTAGCGAAGGTCCTCCCGGAGCGAGCGGTGGTGTGCGGCACCCTGCCGCCCGGGCGGGTGGAAGAGCTTCGCCGGTATGCCCGGGGAGGCTGGGTTAGCGTATTCGGGCCGGTGGTTCGGCGGCGGCCTGGGGTTCTGGCCGAGCTGGCCTGGGGTCGGCTTGTAGCCGGCCGGACCGATGACCCCTTAACCCTGGAGCCCCTTTACGTTCGGCCGCCCCACATAACCCCGCCCCGCCGCTCGCCCTTCAGCTCGGATGCTGCCTGAGCCGAAACCCTAAAGGAGCCCGGCTTTGGCCTTGCTGTAGCAGCTGCTGCAGTAGACCGGCCGCGAGTTTCGGGGGACAAAGGGGACGGTGGTCTCGGCCCCGCAGTTGGCGCAGGTGACCCGGGTGCTAACGCCCCGGCCCGCCTCCCGTGCCGGCTGCTCCTCCACCCCCGCCCGTTCTCGGCGCCGGTTGGCCCGGCATGTCGGGCAGCGCTGAGGTTCGTGCTGCAGGCCTTTGGCGGCGTAGAAGGACTGTTCGCCGGCCGAGAACACGAACGTGGCCCCACAGTCCCGGCAGGTCAGCATCTTATCCACATAGGCCGTCATGGCTTAATGAGCCTCCTGAGCGATACCATTGTTTGCCTTGCCCGGTTGCTTAGACGCCGACCGCCGAGGGGTGGGCGCCACCGAGCCCGGCGCATAAGTATTGACAGATAATCGGTCCGATGTCAAGGCGCTGTATAGGTTGACTCTGTCCCAGAGGTGGTGGGAGGAATTTAAAGCCTTAGGTCCCCCGCTAAAAGGACTGACATTTGCAAGACTTTGGCCTCGCAAACGCCGAACTTAGCACTTTATTGACATAAGCACGAACCTTAACATAAAATCTTTAGCGTTTATGTTAACAACTTCAGCCCACCAGCCCTGGGACGGAACCACGTCCTGCGGCGGAATTAAGCTACTGCTCGGGGGATGTGGGGTCGAAGGCGTCGAGACGGCGGATGTAGCGGTTGAGGGCCTCTTGCAGGGTTCGGGCCGGGTTCTCGACCTTGAGCCGCTGGGCCTCCCGCAGGACCCGGCTCAGCCCAGCCCGCACTTCCCCCGGCAACTCGGGGTCCGTCGCCCACTGGGCCAGCCGCCGCACGTCCGCCCACCGGGCCCGCTCCCAAAAAAGCCGCCCGAGGTCGCAGTGGGGACTTAAACCCTCCAGGAGCCTCACCTTCTCTGTCACCGAAATACCAGGATCCTTGAGCTGCTCGTGAAGCCGGTCTAAAAAGCCCCGCTTGCGCCACCACCGGAAACCCAGCATCCGCCGGTTAGCCTCCCGCCAGAAGGCCCCGGACTCAGGCCGGCTGGCAATCTTCACCAGGTAGACGGCCGCGGCCACCACCCCAGCGGCCGCCAGCCCACCAAGGATCACCAGGATGGAGGTCCGGATGAGGGGGTGGCGCTCCCGCTGAAAGAGCTCAAAAAGCTCCTTAACGGCCCGCTCGGCCGGGGCCAGCCCCGACTGAACCCGGCCCTTAAGGGCCTCCAGGGCCGCTAGCCGCTCCTTAAGGCTTGCCCCGGGCGAGGCGGCCACCTCCACCAGCCGCTCCGGCGGCAGCTCGTTGACATCCGCAGCCATCATTTCCCAATTATACCAACCCCAGGGGCGTTAAACTTACAAGGGAGGCGTACCCATGGAAAGTTACGACGTGGTTATCGTCGGGGCCGGAGTCATCGGGCTCTCCGCCGCCTATTTCTGCGCCGCCGCCGGCCTTAGGGTCCTGGTCCTGGAGCGGGAATCGGTGGCCAGCCAGGCCTCCGGGGCGGCCGCCGGTATCCTCACCCCGGTCGGGGAAAGCAGCCACCCAGGCCCCCTGGGGGAGCTTATGCGTCGCTCCCTGGAGTTTCACCGCACCCTGGCCCCCCGGCTCAAGGAGCTGACCGGCATCGACCCCCTTTTCGGCCCCCTCACCGTACTCATCCCGGCCCTCGGCCCAGAGGAGGCGATGCGCCTCCGGACGGTGGCCGAGCGCCTGGCCGGATTTGACCCCAGGGTCCGCTGGGCCGAAGTGTCCGAACTCCGGGCCGCCGAGCCCAGGCTTAGCCCCGAAATCCAGGGTGGCCTCCTGGCCGAAGGGGAGGGGCAGGTGGACGCCTACCGGTTGACTTTGGCCCTGGCCCGAGCGGCCGAAGGGGCCGGTGCCCGGCTTAGATACACCCCCGTAAGGGGCCTGGAATGGGCCCCCAATGGCCCCGTCAGGATTGCCGCCGGGTCGGGACCAGTGGCCGCCGAATTCGTTGTCCTGGCGATGGGTCCCTGGACGGCCTTGGCCGGCGAATGGCTCGGGATGCCGGTCCCCGTCGAGCCCCTCCGGGGCCAGCTCCTCCGCCTCAAACTGGATGGGCCGCCCCTGGCCTACTGCGTCATGCACGGCGACCACTACGTCCTGTCGAAGCTGGACGGGCTGATCACCGCCGGGACCACCGAAGAGTCGGTCGGGTTCGACCCCAGCACCACCCCGGAGGCTCGGGACTTCATCCTGGAGGGGGTGCTTCGGCTGGTTCCGGGCCTGGCCGATGCCCGGCTCGTGAATCACACCGCCTGTCTGCGTCCCCTGGCCCTCGACGACCGCCCCATCCTCGGGCCGGTCCCCGGGCGGGAAAGGATTCTGCTGGCCACCGGCCACGGCCGAAACGGCATCCTGATGGGGCCCTACTCCGGCCGACTCGTCGCCGACCTGATCCTGGGCCGGACGCCCGAGGTCGACCCGGCTCCCTTCTCGCCGGCCAGGTTCCGGGAGATCGGGGTTGAGCGGAAGCGGGTCCGGCGGCTCTTCGCCCTTTAGGATGTGTGCTATTATTAGGGGGTAGGCTTACCTGGAGGGTGAAGCGTGGCGAACCGGCGACCGGAGATCATTCTGGCGGAGGAACGGGGATTCTGTTTCGGAGTCCGCCGGGCCCTCGAGATCATCGAGGCCGCCGGTCGCAAGTACGGCCGGGTTCAGAGCCTCGGGGGCATCGTTCACAACCTCCAGGTCGTCAAGCGCCTTGAAGAGGTTGGGGTTACCGTGGTCAAGAGCCTCGACGAGGTGGACGCCCAGGTGGTGGCCATCACTGCCCACGGCGTCGGCCCGAACGTGCCGGCCGAGGCCCGGGCCCGGGGCTACGAGGTGATCGATACCACCTGCCCCCTGGTTACCAAGGTCCACCAGGCGGTCAAAAAGCTGGCCGACGACGGCTTTTTCATTATCATTTTCGGCGAGCCGAACCATCCCGAGGTAAGGGGGGCCCTGGGCTGGGCCGGCAACGCCAAGACCCTGGCCACCCTCAACTGGGAAGATATCAAAAACATTAAACCTCTGCCCCACAAAATCGGCATCGTCTCCCAGACCACCCAGCCGGTAAGCCTCTTCAGCCAGTTCGTCAAGGCAATTATGGACTGGGCCTTCCCCAGGCCGGTGGAGATCCGGGTGGTCAACACCATTTGCGACCCCACCATCAAGCGCCAGCAGGACGCCGTTGAGCTCGCCCGGCAGGTCGACCTGATGGTGGTCATTGGCGGCCGGCACAGCGCCAACACTCGCCACCTGGCCGAAATGTGCGCGGCCCAGGGGGTGGAGACCCACCACATCGAGGTACCGGAGGAGGTGGACCCGGCCTGGCTGCGGGGCCGGTCCAGGGTGGGGGTAACCGCCGGGGCCTCCACCCCGGACTGGATTATCGAGGCGGTGGTTCGCCGGCTCGAGGAGATCGCCGAACAGGTCGCCGCCGAAGGCGGCTAGTCCGAGCTTTCTTTAAGGGACCCCACCAGAACCCTTACCCCACTCGGGGCTGCGCCCCCGCCCGCTGGCTCAATCGTAACTCCCATTTCCTGGTAGGTTTCGAAGTCGGGGGGCAGCCGGAAGAAAAGTCTGGCCCGCCCCGATTCGTCCGTCTGAAAGGTGTCCAGACTGATTCTCTCCCCGTCCCGGCGGAGCCAAACCTGGTAAACCCGACCCCCGTCCAGCGGCGGCAGGTGATTCACCACCAGGGCCGCGCGCGGCCGGCCGGGGATGAGGAGCAGGCGGCCGTAGGCCTCCGGCGCCGCCTCCGTGCCCCGGAGGGGCCGGATAACCAGGCGCGGGCTCAGGACAAAATCCCAAAGCTCATACTCGTCGGTGGCCCAACGCTGGAGCCGGTCCACCTGCTGGCGTATGGCAAACTGCTGAGCAAGGCTGAAGGCGGCCAGGACCAGGGCCGCCACCAGGCCCAGGGTCAGCAGCCGCTCCCGCCACCGGGCCGATGCGGCCGCATCGGCCCGGGCCGCGGCCACCACCAGGCGGCGCACCGAAGGGGGAGGTTCCGCGGCCACCTCCTCCGCCAGGGTCGCCAGGGACTCCAGGTAGGCTGTGTACTCGGCCCGGCAGGCGGCGCAAACCTCAAGGTGGGCCCGGAGGGGTGCGGCCTCGGCGGGCTCCAGGGCGTTGGCCGCCAGGGCCGCCAGTTCGGGCCGGATCACTTCACAGCCACCGGGTGCGGTCGTCATTGGGCTCCATCCTCGTAAAGGGCGCGCAGTTTCATTATGCCGAGCCGGAGTCGGGTCTTTACGGTGCCAAGGGGCTCCCCCAGCCTTTCGGCAATCTCCCGCTGGGTAAGCCCTTCGAAGTAGGCCAGCACCACCACCTGCCGCTGCTCAGGGGGCAGCCGGTCCAGCAGGGACCGTACCTTCGCCCCGTCCACCTGGCTGATGACCTTTTCGAAGGGGTCCGGGGGATCGGAAGAGTCGGTGAGCTTTTCCTGGTAGGTTATTTCCCGCCGACGTCGCCGGACCAGGTCGATGGCCAGGTGATGGGCTACGCTCAGCAGCCAAGCCCGAAAGCTTCCCCGGCCCTGGTCGTAAACTTGGGGCCGGTTCCACACCCGCAGAAAGACCTCCTGCACAAGGTCCTCGGCCTGCCCCTCGTCCCGGACGATGCGCCGGGCCAGGCCGTAAACCAGGGGGGCGTAGCGGTCATAGAGGGACGCCAGAGCGGCCGGGTCGCGCCTGGCGATCCGGCGAAGCAACTCCTCGTCGCTAAAGCCGACGTCGGTCACCGGCTAAAACTGGACCCCAGCCTCGGGCCGAATCCGCCCCCTTATTATACTCCCCAGCTACCACCCCAAAAGGAGCGTCCTGACGAGCCTAGGTTTACCAATTTTGTTGCTGAGGTGATTTTAAAAACCGGAAGGCGGTAATCAGCTTAACTGTGGGGGCGCGGCCATGGGCATTTACGAAAATGCCCGCAATATACGACATTAGCCGTGAGAAGATAGTTCGAAAGCCGTGCCGGGGACTGGCTAGGCGGAGCTATCGCCAGAGGGGGAACCGGGTTATAATTAGGCAGTACCCCTAAAGGAGGCTACTAAAGGAGGCTACCGGACGGCATGTGCGGGATCGTGGGCTACATCGGTAAGCGGTCGGGCGGACCGGTCGTTTTAGAGGGTCTGAAGCGGCTCGAGTATCGAGGCTACGACAGCTGCGGCCTCGCGGTGCTGGAGACGGGCGGTCGGGTAGCCATCACCAAAAAAGCCGGCAAGCTCGAGCGGCTTCTCAGTCAGCTCAACGGCGAGATCCCTCACGGTCCGGTGGCCATCGGCCACACCCGCTGGGCCACCCACGGCAAACCCTCCGACGTCAACGCCCACCCCCACACCGACTGCACCGGCAACGTGGTGGTAATCCACAACGGCATCATCGAAAACTATCTTAGCCTTAAGCAGATGCTTCAAGCCGAGGGCCACGTCTTCAGGTCGGAGACCGACACCGAGGTTTTCGCCCACCTGGTGGAGGCAAAGCTTAAAGCGGGCGCCGACTTCGTGACCGCCGTCCGGTTGGCCCTCCGGGAGCTCCGGGGGGCCCAGGCATTCTTGGCGGTCTGCCGAGACGAACCGGACAAGCTAATCGGCGCCAGGTTGGGCCACGCCGGAGGGCTGGTGGTGGGCTACGGCGTCGGCGAAATGTATATCGCCAGCGACCTACCGGCCATCCTCCCATACACCCGGAAGGTTGCGTACCTGGAAAGTGGCGAGCTGGCCGTCCTCCGGTCAAACGGGGTAACCTACCTGGACCTGGAGGGGCGAGAAGTGGAGAAGGCCCCCCAACTGAGCCCGTACGACCCGGTGTCGGTGGCCAAGGCCGGTTATAGCCACTTCATGCTCAAGGAGATTCACGAACAGCCCGAGGTGGTCTTAAACGTCCTGCGGGGCCGGGTGGACCTGGAGGGCGGCACCGTCGCCTTCGAGGGGCTGCCCTTTACCGACACCGAACTGGCCGCTTTCCGCCGGGTGGTTCTCGTGGCCTGCGGCACCTCCTGGCATGCGGCCCTCCTGGGCAAGCTCTATATCGAATCCCTGGCCAGGGTCCCGGCCGAGGCCGAGGTCGGGTCAGAGTTCCGGGCCCGGGAGCTGGTTTTAGGAGCGGATACCCTGCTGGTGGCCATCACCCAGTCGGGGGAAACGGTGGATACCCTCGAGGCCATGAACCGGGCCCGCCAGCAGGGGGTAAAGCAGGTGGTCCTCTGCAACGTGATGGGCAGCCAGGCCACAAGGTTGGCCGACGGGGTTATCGACCTGCGGGCCGGGCCGGAAATGGCCGTCGCCAGCACCAAAACCTTCCTTTCCAGCGTCGTCAGCCTCTACCTGCTGGCCGTCCGGCTGGGCCAAGCCAACGGGGCCCTGGGCCCCAAGGCGGTTAAGGAGCGGCTGGGGGCGGTTATCCGGCTACCGGCCCTGGTGGGGGAAGTGTTGGGCCAGGAGGCCCAGGTCCGGGCCATCGCCCGTAACTTCTTCGAGATGAGCGATTTTCTTTACCTGGGCCGCTGGGTGAGTTACCCCATCGCCCTGGAGGGGGCCCTCAAGCTCAAGGAGGTCTCCTACATCCACGCCGAGGGTTATCCCGGCGGCGAGATGAAGCACGGTCCCATCGCCCTTATCGACTCGAGGATGCCGGTGGTCGTGCTGGCCCCGAAGGACCGGGTCTATGACAAGATACTGGGTAACGTTTCCGAGGTCAAGAGCCGGGACGGGGTGGTCATCGCCCTGGGGACCCAGGGCGACGAAAGCCTTGCGGCCAAAGCCGACTACTTCATACCTTTGCCCGAGACCGACGAACTGCTGAGCCCGGCACTGAGCGTCATACCTCTGCAAATGCTGGCCTATCACATCGCCCTGCGCCGGGGCTGCGACATCGACCAGCCCCGGAACCTGGCCAAGACTGTGACCGTCGAGTGAAGGTCTGGCAGTTTCTGGCCGCGCTACCCGAGGCCATCCGCCGGCGGCTACCCCCAGAGCTCGCCGGCTTCAAGGTCCGGCACGGGGCCAGCCTCGTCAAATTCTACTACGACGACCCCAGGGTCCACTTCGAGGTCTGGATCCTGGGCGGGGCCAAACGGATCGAGCTGGGCCTCCACTTCGAACTACCCGACCCCGAGGCTAACCGGCGCTGGCTGGCCGAGTTCGACGCCCACTTTTTCGACATCTGCGCCCGGCTTGGGCCAAGCTTTGAGCCGGAGCTGTGGACCTCCAGCTGGACCCGCCTCCACGAGACCTGGCCGCTGGAGCCCCTGACCGAGGAGCTGGCGGAACGGGTGGCGGGCCGCATGGCCGAGGTCATCGAGACCCTGGCCCCCATCCTTCTGGGGCGCACCTGTGTAAATTCAGAAACAATTGAGACAGCGGCCCGGCCGGCCCAGCCGATTACACCGGCCGGGCCGGCAGCCGAAACCTTGACTTAAAAACCCCGAGGGGCATCCCTCCGGATGAAACTAAACTTGACATAAAATTAAAGCGATTGTGTCAAAGTCGTCAAGTTTGCGGGCCTGGGCGGTAACCCAGAGTACCGTTCGGCCCCACCGGGCCGCCTTTGGCGGCCGTCCCCTTGGTTATCTTAAAGCCGATCACCCGGAAAGGATGCCCCTTGTCCCAGATGTGTTGAACCCATACACGCGTTTGACCGCCGCCGTCGACCGTGTATATAATATGGCTGGCATTGGGGAGTGGTGTAGCTGGTAACACGCCTGACTCTGGATCAGGAGATCCCAGGTTCGAATCCTGGCTCCCCAGCCGATATCTTGGCTTCTAAAGCTTATCTGACCCCGATATATTGTGGTCATTCGGACCCCGGCGGCTTCGCAGCTGGAATCCGGTTGCAATCTTCGCCAAAGCGCCTTTCCATGACTTTTGCGGCCTGCCGCTTTAGCGCCGAGGGTTTCGTGTAGCGGGCCGCGGTCGAAAGAGTTTCGTGCCCTTAAAGGGCCACCACGGGATCCGCCCCGGCCTCCCCCAAAAGCCTGGTGGCAAAGGTCCGGCGAAACACGTGGGGATCTATTCCCCACCAGCCCACGAAGATTTTATTCATCCGTCGGCCGCACGGAAAGCCGCTGGGTCTCGGTAGTTGACGGCACCTCCCGAACCTTCTCCCTTACCAGGAAATTGCTCCGTGGATTTTTGAGCCGGATTTAAGGCTTCCGGTTGGCTTTTTAAGAACATTTTTAGCCAGGGAATATTAACATCAGGCCAGTCCGGACCCGGGAAAGGCCTTTGCCGCCCGACGGCGCAGTCTGACCAAGCCTGACTTCTGAGCTGGAGGTGTCTGATGCAGAACCGGCGGTGGTTCCAGCTGGCCTTGGGGGTGCTGGGAATGGTAATGGTCGCCAACTACCAGTACGGCTGGACCCTCTTTGTCAACCCCATCAACGAAAAGTACCGCTGGGGCCAGGCGGCTATCCAGGTCACCTTCAGCCTCTTCGTGCTGACGGAGACCTGGCTGGTCCCCTTTGAAGCTTACCTGGTGGACAGGTTTGGCCCCCGGCTTATCGTCGCCGCCGGGGGCATCCTGGTGGGCCTTGCCTGGGTCGTCAATGCCTTCGCGCAGGACCTTAAGCTGCTTTACCTGGGGGGCATCCTTTCGGGGATCGGCGCCGGCATCGTTTACGGCACGGCCATGGGGACGGCCCTCAAGTGGTTCCCCGACCGCCGGGGCCTGGCGGCCGGGCTTACGGCTGCCGGGTTCGGGGCCGGCTCAGCCCTTACCGTGATTCCCATCTCGTTGGTGATCGAGCGCTACGGTTATGAGGCGGCTTTTATTTACTTTGGCCTCTTTCAGGGGCTTATCGTCGTCCTTACGGCCCTTTTCCTCCGGTCGCCCCGGCCCGAGGAGCTTTCGACCATTCCGCCATCTCCTCAGGTCTGGCAGACCCGCCGCAATTACACCCCTTTCGAGATGCTTAGGACCGGCCGCTTCTGGCTCCTTTACGGGATGATGACCATGATGGCCACCGGGGGACTTTTAGCGACCGCCCAGATTGCACCCCTGGCCCGGGATTACCGGGTGGCGGATATTCCCCTCCCCGTCCTGGGGGTAACCTTAACCGCCCTGCAGTGGGCCCTATCCCTGGACCGGGTCATGAATGGCGTAACCCGGGTCTTCTTCGGCTGGGTCTCTGACCACCTGGGCCGGGAGAACACCATGTTCATCGCCTTCACCTTGGAGGGGATAGCCATCAGCCTGCTGCTGGCCTTTGCCCACAACCCCGTCCTCTTCGTGCTCCTTACGGGTTTAACCTTCTTTGCCTGGGGCGAAATCTACAGCCTCTTTCCCGCTACGGTTGGGGACCTCTTCGGCTGGAAGTACGCCACCACCAACTACGGCCTGCTTTACACGGCCAAGGGGACGGCCTCGCTGCTGGTGCCCATTGGCAGCTTGGTGCGGGAGCTCACCGGCAGCTGGGAGCCTATCTTTATGCTGGCCATCATCTTCGACTTCACGGCCGCTCTGCTTGCCATGCTGGTCCTTAAGCGGGTGCGGCGCCGGGTCCTCAAGCTAGAGGTGGCCGAAGCCTGACCGGAGCGGCACCCCTGTCGGCCCCGCCGGCCGCGGTCAGTCTGGGATCAGCCCCGTGGGGGCTGAGCCGCCCCCTGCTTCGGTGATGGGAAAAGTTGCGGCCTTACCTGTGCGCGTTCTTACCGCCGGGCCCTCCTGGAAAAGCGTAAGTCGAAGGGCAAGATGATCCCGGTGACCGACACCGTCCCGGTCCGCCGGCCTTCCTACGTTACCTTGGGTCTCATTGGGGCCTGCCTCCTGGCCTTTCTCTGGGAGCTGAGCCTAGGGCCCCACCTGGACGGGGCGGTCCGCCGCTATGGCGTGGTACCCCGGCTCCTCTTCCTGGCCCTGGCCGGCGACCCCCGGGTTCCCGGGGAGGTTTGGCTTACCCTTTTTACCCACCAGTTCCTTCACGCCGGCTGGGCCCACCTGCTGGGGAACATGCTTTTTCTGTGGATTTTCGGCGACAACGTCGAGGACCGGCTGGGCCACCTGCCTTACTTGGGCTTTTACCTGGCCTGCGGGGCAGGAGCCGCCCTGGTTCAGGCGGCCATTACCCCCACCTCCACAGTCCCCATGGTGGGGGCCAGCGGGGCCATCGCCGGGGTGCTTGGGGCTTACCTGGTTTTCTACCCGGCCGCCACCGTGGTGGCCCTGGTCCCGGCCTTTCTTTTCCTGCTCCCCGTGGAGATTCCGGCGGTAATCTTTTTACCCTTCTGGTTCGTCACCCAGCTTTTGAGCGGCCTGGCGGCCATAACCAGGGTTCCGGCTACTGGCGGTACCGCTTTCTGGGCCCACGCCGGCGGCTTTCTCCTGGGAGCGGCCGGTGCCCTGGCCCTGAAATCAACCATACCCGGGCCAGGGCGTTACCATGCCCTCCACCAGCCCGTTCCCTGGGCCGCCCGCCTGGCATCCGCCCTGGCTGACATGGTTGCATCCCTGCTTCTGGTCAGGTTCTTCCTGGTGATGCTGGCCCCGCAGACCCGTGGCCTGGGGCAATACCTGATTAACCTCTTATTTGCTTTCACCGAACCGCTGGTGGCCCCCTTTGCCGAGTTTGCCCCAGCCTTGCGGCTGAACCGGGTGGAACTGGAGCTTTCCAGCTTGGTGGCCGCGGTGGCGCTACATCTGCTGGGCGGCGTTCTTGGGTGGGCCATCACGGCGGCGGCCCACTTCTGGCAAAGGCCTAAGCCCCGCTGGCCGGGTCCCGGGTCTGCCGGCTGAGCATGGCCTCCAGGCGGTCCAGTCGGGCCAGGACCTCCTCCACGGGGGTAGGGCGGTGGGGGATCACGGTGATGGTCCCACTTGCCTCCAGGATCACCTGGTCGCACTCCTCCACCGAAGAGATTCCCTGGCGGCGGATCGCGGCTAGCAGCTCCTCCTCGGTTATCAGCTCCCGGCGCAAATTCTCGGGAATAACCCGACCATGCCGGACCAGCCAGACGGGACCTCCTTCCAGCCTGCGCTCTAGGTCCGGGTGCCGGTAGAGGTAACGAACCACGGTGGCATTGACCAAAACGAGGGTTGCGGCCCCGATGAGGCCGCCCAGGAGGGAAGTGTCGTTGCCGATGATGGCGTTCTGAACCGTGTTGGAGATGGTGAGCAGAACCACCAGGTCGAAGGAGTTAAGCTGGGCCAGCTCCCGCCGGCCGCCGGCCCGCAGGGCCAGGACCAGGAAACCGTAGACGATAATGGGCCTGAGAATCTTTTCGATAACGCTTACACCCGGCGCGAAAAGGTTGGTTAAAAGCTCATTCAGGTCCACAGCCGACCCTCCACTAAAGGTTCTAACTAAGATTTAAAGCCGAGCCCAGCAGTCATACCCGGGTAAGCGCCGAATTTTTAGAAAATTTTTAGCCCAGGAGAACCATTTTAAGCTTGACCCCAGGCGAGGCGCGTCGGAAAATCCTGGGTAGGGAAAATGATCGAAGGTCTCTTTCAACCTGCCCATCTGCTCGTAATCTTGCTTATCGTGCTCATCCTTTTCGGGCCAGGCAAGCTTCCCGACATTGGCCGGGCCCTCGGGGATACGGTCCGGGAGTTTCGCCGCTCGATGCGGGAGGCCTCCGGCGAACCCGAGCGAACGGCCGAGGAAGAGAAGCGACCCTCCTGACCACATTCTTGACATAAATACCAACCTTAACATAAACGTTTCGTGTTTATGTTAAGGTTGTCAAAAATGGCCCGGCATCCCAGCCTCCCAGGGGAGAAATGAACTGGTGCTTCGTCTTGGTCGTCCGCTGCTCAACAGGTGGCCGGACCTGGTAATCTTAGGTGGGCTATTGGCAGGCACATATGGGCTGGTGGTGGCCGCTACCCGGTATTCCCGGGTGGCGGCCCCAGCAGCCGAGATAGACCTCTCGCCGGCGGCCCTGCCCCTATATGCCCTGCTTTCGGCAGGCCGAATGCTGGCTGCCTACGGCCTCTCCCTGGCTTTCAGCCTATCCTACGCCCGGGTGGCCGCCGGGAACCGTCAGGCCGAGCGGCTGATGTTACCGGCCCTGGACATTCTGCAGAGCGTGCCCATCATGGCCTTTTTCCCGGCGGCCGTCCTGGCGGCCACCGCCCTCTTTCCCGGCAGCCTTCTGGGACCGGAGCTGGCCGCCATCCTTTTAATTTTTACCTCGCAGGCCTGGAACCTGGCATTCAGCTTTTACGGCTCCCTCATTGGCATACCGCAGGAGCTCAGGGAAGCGGCCACCAGCTTCCGGCTGAACGGCTGGTTGCGGTTCACCCGCCTGGAGCTTCCCTTCGGCCTCATTCCCCTGATCCTAAACTCGGTCATGAGCTGGGCCAACGGTTGGTTTTTCCTGATGGCCGCCGAGCAGTTCGGCGTTGGGTCCCAATCTTTTAAGCTTCCGGGGCTAGGAGCATATCTGCGAACGGCGGCCGACCGGGGGGAGGTGGGGGCGCTTGGGCTGGGCCTTTTAACTTTAATCGGGCTGGTGGTGGCCGTTGACCAGCTGCTCTGGCGGCCCCTCCTTCAATGGGCCGACCGCTTCCGGTACGAGCAAACGGGGGGCCTTCGGCCACCGGGGGCGCCGGTGCTCGGTCTGCTCCGGCGGTCGGCCCTGGTCGGCTGGGTTTTGCGCGCGATTTTGCGACCGGCAGTGGGCCTTCTGGATGAGGCCTGCAACCAGCTTTTTCAGTGGCTGGAAACCCGAATGCCCAGACCGAGCAAGGCCGAAAAGCCGGGCCGGCGCCGGTGGTTTTGGGTGGGAGCGGGGCTAGGGGCTGCGGCCGGAGTCGGCTGGGGTTTGGCGGAGGCGGCCCAGCTGCTCCTGGGACTGGGCCCGGCCGACTGGGTCGAACTGGCGGCCGGAGCTGGGGCCAGCTTCGCCCGGGTCTTGTTAGTTTTGGCCGTTGCCGCGGCCTGGGCGGTCCCGGTGGGGGTCGGGGTGGGGCTCCGGCGGGAGCTTGGCGCCCGAGTTCTTCCTTTGGTTCAGCTGGCGGCCTCCGTCCCGGCCACGGCCCTCTTCCCGGCAGTGGTCCTGCTGGTTATCCGCCTCCCGGCCGGGATAGAGTTGGCCGCCGTGTTCTTGATGTTGCTGGGAAGCCAGTGGTACGTACTTTTTAACGTGGTAGCCGGCGCCTTGACGATACCGGGGGACCTCCTGGATGCGGCCGAGATTTTCCGGCTCGGCGGGTGGGTCCGGTGGCGCCGGTTGCTGTTGCCCGGGATCTTTCCCCACCTGGTGACCGGTCTCATCACCGCGGCCGGGGCCGCCTGGAACGCCACGGTGGTGGGGGAATACGTCAGCTTCGGCGGGGAGACTTACCGGACGGTGGGCCTGGGCTCCTTTATTGTTAGCCGGGCGGAAACCGGAGATACGGCCGGCCTCCTGGCCGGGACTATCCTGATGGCCTTTATAGTGGTAAGTCTTAACCGGCTTTTCTGGCGCCGCCTATATGGTTGGGCTGAGGCCCGATTCCGGCTCGACTAGAACCATGCCGGTGCCCTTGCTCAAAGCCGACCAGGTCACTAAAATCTACGGCGACGGTCAGCCCGTCCTCATTCTGGACCGGGTTAGCCTGGAGCTTTCCGAGGGCGAATTTGTGGCCCTGCTGGGGCCTTCGGGCTGCGGCAAATCGACCCTGCTGCGCATCCTGGCGGGTCTGGTCCCACCGTCCAGAGGGCAGGTGCTGGTCCGGGGTGAGCCCCTGCGGGGGGTTAACCCGGCGGTGGCTATGGTCTTTCAAACCTTTGCCCTCTTCCCCTGGCTTACCGTGCTGGGAAACGTGGAACTCGGCCTGCTGGCCCGGGGTATTCCCCGCTGGAGCCGGGAGCAGCGGGCTCGGGAGATGGTGGAGCTGGTGGGCCTTAAGGGTTTTGAAACGGCCTACCCCCGGGAGCTTTCAGGCGGAATGCGCCAGCGGGTGGGTTTTGCCCGGGCCCTAGCGGTGGGTCCGGAAGTGCTGCTCATGGACGAGCCCTTCTCAGCCTTGGATGTGCTTACGGCCGAGAACCTGAGGCGGGAGTTTTTCGAGTTATGGGTTGGGCGGCGGCTGCCGACCCGGGCCGTCCTGATGGTGACCCACAACATCGATGAGGCCGCGGCCCTGGCGGACCGAATCGTGATCCTAGGGGCAAACCCGGCCCGGGTTCGGCTGGAGCTTCCGGGACTGCCCCCTGACTTGCGGCAGGTCCGGGGCCCGGAGCGGGCGGCCCTGGTGGACGTGGTCTACCGGGTCATGACCAGCCCGGCGGCTGAGACCCTGGTGTCCGCTGTGGGGCAACCGGAAGTACCGGCCGAGGCGCCCCCCGTTTACCAGATGCTTCCCCATGTCTCTTTGGGGCAGGTGGCCGGATTAGTGGAGCAAGTCCGGGCCCGGGGCGGCCGGGAAGACCTTTACCGGCTGGCAGAGGATCTGGGCCTCGAGGCCGGTGACCTCTTGCCGGTGGTGGAAGCCGCCGACCTGCTGGACTTGGTGGAGGTGGTGGAGGGGGATGTGCTGCTGACCGAGGCCGGTCGGAAATTGGCCGTGGCCGACCCGGAAGGTCGCCGGAGCATCCTGCGCCGCCAGCTCCTAGACCGGGTGGAGCTGATCCGGGACCTGATGGAGGCCCTCCAGGCGAGTCCCCGGCACCGGATTCTCGCCCAGGTCTTTCGGTCTCGGCTGGAGCAGGTCTTTAGTCGGGCCGAGGCGGGCCGGCAGCTGGAGACGGCCATCGCCTGGGCCCGATACGTCGGCCTGCTGGGCCACGACCCGAGGCTAGACGTGGTTTTCTTGCCGGGCTGGGGGCAGGCCGGGGGAGATTGAGCCGCCACTGGTGGCTGATCGGGGCTGCGGCGGCCTTTCTTTACCTGGTGAGGCCGATTCTGCCGCCTTTCATCTTGGGAACGGTGCTGGCGTACCTGCTTGACCCGGCGGTCGGGGCGCTGGGCCGGTGGCTCAGGGTGCCCCGTGCCGCGGCGGTTGTGGCGGTCTACCTCGTGTTCCTGGGCGTCCTCGCGGGCCTGGCGGCGGTGCTGATCCCCCTACTGGGGATTGAGGCCCAGGAGCTGACTCGGCACGGGCCGGAGATTTTGGAGGCGGTCTTCCTGCGGCTTTTCGGCAGCCCGGAGCTGGACCTCTTCGGCCGGCCCCTTACCGCCCGGGCCCTGGGCCTTTACTTGGTCCGAACGGCCGAGGCCTTCGCGGGTGAGCCCCGGGAAGCTCTCCAGGTGGCCGCCGCCCTACTGGAGACTATATTGGGCAGTTTTTTGACCCTAGTGGTGGCTTTCTACTTGTTGCTGGACGGCCGGCGCCTGGCCGCCGGGGCGCTGGCGCTTCTGCCCGGGGAGGTAAGGACTGAGGTTTCGGCCCTGGCTAGGCCCGTTCACCGGGTTTTTGGCCGTTACCTGCGGGGTCAGCTCTTCCTGGTGCTTTTTATGGCCGCCGTCACTTATATGGTCTTAAAGTTCGGATTTAACCTGCGCTACGCCCTGGCCGTGGCCCTGCTCACTGGCCTGCTGGAGGTAGTCCCCTTTGTCGGGCCGGCGGCCGCGGCTGTCCTGGCGGCCGGACTTGGCCTAGCCCAGCACGGACCGGAGGCAGCCGCCGCTATTCTTCTCAGCTACCTCGTTCTACGACAAATGGAAGACCAGTTAGTGATTCCCATAGTGCTAGGGCGGGCGACTGGACTTCACCCGGTCTTGACCCTCTTTGCGGTTCTATGCGGCGGGGTCTTGGCCGGGCTTTTAGGGGTGGTACTGGCGGTCCCTGCGGCCGCGGCCATCAAGGTGGTCGTTGACCGTTACCGGACCGACGGGACCTAAGGCGCCGGCACCAACAGAACCGGCCCCCGAGTAGCGGCTACCACCCGGGCCGACACACTCCCCGCCCAGAGGCCGCCCAGGCCGTACCTGCCCCTGGTAGCCATCACCAGGAGGGTCTCCCGTCCGGTGACCCGGGCTAGTTCGGCCGCCGGGTGGCCGCGGCGGACTTCGGTGGCCGCCCGGAGGCCGAACTCCGCCTCCAGGCGACGGCTAACCTCCTTTAGATACTGGTCGGCCGCTTCGGCTTCCAGGTCGAGGAAGGCCGCCGTAGTCCCGGGCAGGAAGGCCGCAACCGGCCGGCGCTCGGGCTGGAGGGTTCGGACCGAAGGCACCACGGTGATGAGGGTGACCGGCAGGCCGCAGCCGGCGGCGACGGCGGCGGCCATGGGCAGGGCAGCCTCCCCCGTTGAGGTTCCGTCGAGGGGCACCACCACCCGTTCCACAGCCTCGGGGGGACCGGCCGGGGCTTCCGGCCGAACCAGTAGCACCGGACAGCCCCGCCGGACCACCTGCTGGGCGATGCTGCCCAGGGCCCAGCCCCGCACCCCACCCTGGCCGTGGGTACTCATCACCACCAGGTCCCCGGCCTGCTCCCGGATATGGGCAGCAATGGCGGCAGCAACGTCGGCTTCCGGTTCGGCGTGGAGGTGGGTTTCGACCTTAAGGTCCTGCTCCCGAAGTCGGGCGGCTACCCGGTCCAGGTAAGCCTGGGCCTCTGGTGCCGAACGGAGGTGGGGCTGGCCGTGGACCCGCTCCGGGGGCCGGCGCTCCAGGACGTGGAGCAGGACCAGCTCGGCCCCTAGGCGGCGGGCCAGAAAGGCCCCGAGGCCCAGGGCGGCCTCCGCCGGCCGGGAGCCGTCGAGGGGCAGGAGCAGGCGCCTGAGCCGGCTCATGGGCCCTCGATAAGGGTGCGGTATAGGAGGAAAAGGTTAAGACCGACGATGACGACGGCAACGACGGCGACGGCGGCGGTGGTGCGGCGGGAGTTGACCAAAGAACCCATGAGCTCCCGGCGACAGGTGAAAATGATGAGGGGGATTAGCGCGAAGGGAATGCCGAAGGAGAGGACTACCTGGCTCAAGACCAGGGCCCGGGTTGGGTCAAAGCCGGCCCCGACAACCCCAATGGCCGGGAGCATGGTGACCAGCCGCCGCAACCAGACGGGGATCTTGCGCCGCAGAAACCCCTGCA
This sequence comes from Chloroflexota bacterium, assembly GCA_040289115.1. Taxonomy (GTDB): domain Bacteria; phylum Chloroflexota; class Dehalococcoidia; order JAUQQI01; family JAUQQI01; genus JAUQQI01. The sequence continues at coordinate 59,480 of PSKS01000003.1, read as the reverse complement.
TAATTACCTGTCCGGCCATGGTCCCCACCGTCGAGGAAGAAAGGCCCGAGGCCAGGAGGGCCACGGCGAACACGGTGGCGGCCAGGGGTCCCAGCAGCGGCCGGAGGGTAAGGTAAGCATCCGTAAGCTCGGTCAGCTCGTGAAAGCCGCCCTGGTGGAAGGTGGCGGCGGCCATTATGAGCATCGCCCCGTTTATAAGGCCAGCTACGCCCATGGCCAGGACCACATCGATAAGCTCGTAGCGAAACAGTAACCGTTTGGCGGCCTCAGTCCGGACGACGACCCGGCCCTGGGTTAGGGCCGAATGTAGGTAAATCACGTGGGGCATGACCGTCGCCCCCAGAATTCCCACCGCCAGAAGCAGGCTTTCGCTGTCGGTAAGGGTCGGGTGCAGAACGGCCAAGCCCACCTCAGCCCAGTCGGGGTGGGTGAAGAAGCCGACCTCGATGAAGTAGCAGAGGGCGATGACCCCGACGAACAGGGTAATGGTGGCCTCGAGGGGGCGAAAGCCGTAGTGCTCCAGACTCAGGATAACAAAAGCGAGGACCCCGGTCAGGAGGGCGGCCGGGAACATCGGGATCCCAAATAGGAGGTTGAGGCCCAGGGCCGCCCCGAGGAACTCGGCTAGGTCCGTAGCCATGGCCACCAGCTCGGCAACCACCCACAGGAAGATTACCAGGGGCCGGGGGAAGTGGTCCCGGATGAGCTCCGGCAGGCTGCGGCCGGTGGCGATGCCCAGCTTGGCCGACAGGGCCTGAATGAGCATCGCCATCAGGTTGCTCATAACCACTACCCACAGGAGCATGTTGCCGTAGCGGGCCCCAGCGGATATGTTGGTGGCAAAGTTCCCCGGGTCCATGTAGGCGACCGAGGCCACAAAGGCCGGCCCCAGGAAGGCGAGGAGCCGCCGCCAGAAGGGGAGGGCGACTTGCCCCGTAAGGACCCCCTGGGCCAGTCGGCGCGTGGCGGCGTCATCAAGGAGCTGCCGGAAGAGGCCCCGGACACCCGTTTTAGGCCCCATACTCGGCACCTTACCTGTGAATATCTTTAATTGGCATTAAATTCACATTTAAAATTATCTCCAACAATGGCCTACCGTCAAGGCGGCTAAGGGGCCCGCGGAGGCCGTAGTTGGCCCATCCCTCGGGGAGGACCTCCCATGATGGGGTCGGCTCCTTTGGGGGTCAGCTTACTGCGGCCGCCATCCTGCGGGCCTGGTCGCACGGCCCCGGGGCAGGCCGGGCCGGGCGCTTCTAACGCGCCGGCCACCGAGACGACCCCCGCCGCCGGCACCATCGCCCGGTACCCCGTTTGGTGGGCTGAACTCGGCGCAGCGACCAAGGCCGCCGCCGGGCCCGGCCTGGGGACCGCAGCCGTCGGCTACGCAGCCTTGAAGTAGTCCAGCCTCCGGCCGATGCACCCAGGGATGCTCCGGGCCGGTCCTGTTGAGGGTGGAGGCTTGGCTCCAGCATCTCTGGGGCCCTTGGCACGGTCGTGTTGGAGGTGGCTTGCCTCTTCGGGCTGGGGCTGACCGGACCATCGGCCCCGACCTGCTGGTCGACTTGTTAGCCCGGTGGCCAGCACCGGGGCCGGAGTCGGCCCGTTAGTTGGTCCGGTGGGCTGACTTTGCGGGTGCACCGGTTGACATACCTGGGGCCCTGGCGTACAGTCTAAAGGACCCGGAGTCTACCGCTCAATTTCGGGGCTCAAGCGATGCCAACAACCGCCAAATGGCCCTTTCGCCGCCGCTACTGCATCGTCGGGGTCGGTAACACCCCCTATGGCAAGCTTCCCGGCTGGTCCCACGTCGCCCTTAACGTTGAGGCCATCCGCCGGGCCTTAGACGACGCCGGTCTCACCAAAAACCAGGTGGACGGGGTACTCACCAAGGCACCCACCTCGGACTTCCAGATGCTTTACAGCGCCAGGGTCTCCCAGGCCCTCGGACTATCCCCAAAGGTTACGGCGACCATAGACCAGGCCGGCGCCTCCAACATTGGCCTAATCTGGTATGCGATGAGCGTCATCGAGGCCGGGATGGCCGAGGTGGTGGTCTGCAGCTACGGGGACAATCCCCTCACCGGTTCCCGGGCCGCCTATCGGCGGATCAGCGGGGACGAGGCCGCCTACGGCCTGATGGGCGCCCCCGCCGGCTACGCCCTGATCACCCGCCGCTACATGGCCGAGTTCGGACTAAAGCCCGAGCAACTGGCGGCCGTGGCCATCGCCTGCCGCAAGCATGCCGCCCTTAACCCCAACGCCCAGTTCCGGGAGCCAATAACTATAGAAGACTACTTTAAGAGCCGGTTTGTCGTGGAGCCCCTGCGCCTTTACGATTGCTGTCCCATAACCGACGGCGGGGCGGCGGTGGTGGTTACCTCCGAGGAGCGGGCCCGGGATCTGAAAAAGCCCCCCGTTTACATCCTCGGGGTCGGGCAGTCACATCCCGCCAAGGACCTGGTCCTGCGTGAAGACTGGACCACCAGCGGTGCCAGAGAATCGGGCCGCATCGCCTTCGAGATGGCCGGAATTACCCCAAAGGATGTGGATGTTGTTCAGCTTTACGACTGCTTCACCATTGTGCCTATCATCACCCTTGAGGACTACGGGTTCTGCCAGAAGGGGGAGGGCGGGGCCTTCGTCGAGGGCGGCCGCATCGAGCTTGGGGGCGAGCTCCCCATGAACACCAGCGGGGGCCTCCTGGCCGAGACCGGTATGCCGGGCATGCAGCTTATCGTCGAGGCGGTCCGCCAGCTCCGGGGCGAGGCCGGACCCCGGCAGGTGCCCGACGCCAAAATTGCGGTGGTGAGTAACCAGGGTGGCATCATGACCACCCACGCAACCTTAGTTTTGGGGCGGGAGCGGTGAATATCGAACGGCCATTACCCGAAATCACCGACCAGAACCGGTCCTTCTGGGAGTCGGCCCGGGCCGGACGGCTGAAGCTTCAAAGGTGCAGGGACTGCGGCCGCTGGCGGTACCCCCCAGCCCACCACTGCTACTGGTGTCTTTCGGAGGAGGCGGACTGGGAGCCGGTCTCCGGGCGGGGAACGGTCTACAGCTTTGTGGTGTTCCACCAGGCTTTTCACCCCGCGTTCAAAGACCGGCTGCCCTACAACGTGGCGGTGGTAGAGTTGGTGGAGGGCCCGCGGCTGGTGACGAACATCGTCGGCTGCCGCAACGACGAGATCTACGTGGGGATGCCGGTGGAGGCGGTCTACGAGCCCCTAACCGAGGAGGTCACCCTGGTCAAATTCCGCCCGGTGGAGGTCTGGGAACGGGCCGACGCCGTGGTGGATTGAGGAGCCGCCGATGCTGCGTAAGCCGTGGCAACCTTTCGACCCGGCCAACCTTAAGGCGATCCCGGCCACCTTGGGGGTCTACGAGGTGGCCGACCCTCAGGGCCGCACCCTCTATATCGGCTATGCCGGTGGCCGGTCCCTTTTCGGCCTGCGGGGTGAGATTGCGCGCCACTTCGGTCCGGAAAATCCCAACCCGGTAACCCGGGCCGAAGCGGCCCTTTACCGCTATGAGGTTACCTCCGCCTATTTGAGCCGCTGGTACGAGCTTTTAACCCTTTACTATGAAGCCCACTACGATTTGCCCCCGGGAAACCGGGCGACGGGCGACCGGCCCCCGAAGCTGGGCCGCTTCCACCTTTCGCCCGTCACCGGCCGGTGGCAGCCTTAACCTTGCGTCGGAGGTTATGCCGTGGACCTGCAACCCAGCGAAGAACAGCGTATGGTCGTCCAGACGGTGCGCCGGTTCATCCAGGAGGAGATCATACCCTTGGAGCGGGACCTGGACCCCGACGCCTTTGAGCTTCCGCCGGAGGATGAGGAACGACTGACCAAAAAGGTCCGAGAGATGGGCCTTTACGGGCTGGACGTGCCGGCCGAGTTCGGGGGGCCCGGGCTGGACACGGTGACACTGGCCCTGGTATTCGAGGAGCTCTCCCAGCACCGGGCCGGCCTCTACGCCCCGGCCTACGGGGTCTTTGGGACCGTGGGCCTGGCCCAGCTCTACCGGGGGACCGAGGAGCAGCGCCAGAAATATCTCTACCCGATGCTCCGGGGCGAGAAGCGAGGCTTCTTTGCCCTGACGGAACCTTCGGGTGGCTCCGACCCAGCCCGGGCCATCCAGACCAAGGCCGTCCGAGACGGGGACTACTGGGTGATTACCGGGAGCAAGGTCTTCATTTCCGGGGCTGACCGGGCCGACTTCGGCCTGGTCTACGCCCGGACCGACCCGACGAAGGGCCGGCAGGGGATCACCTGCTTTATCGTGGAGACCCATATGCCCGGCTTCAGCATCCGCCGCATCGTCCACACCCTACGGTCAGCCGAATACGCCACCGAGATAACCCTGGACGGGGTGAGGGTGCCCGCGGGCAACATCCTTGGGGAAGAGGGGCAGGGGCTGGACATCGCCAACGAGGTGCTTACCCGCAACCGGATAACCTACTCGGCGGCCAGCCTTGGGGTAGCGGTGGCGGCCCAGCGGATGGCCATCGATTATGCCCGGCAGCGGGAAACCTTCGGGGCGCCCCTTTCCACCCGGCAGGCGATCCAGTGGATGCTTATCGACAGCGAGATCGAAATTCGGTCGGCCCGCTGGCTCATCCTCCAGGCGGCCGACAAGGCCGACCGGGTAAAGGACGCCCGGGCCTACCGGTTTGAGACGGCCATCGCCAAGGCCTTCGCCACGGAGGCCGCCTTCCGGGTCGTGGACCGGGCCATTCAGATCCACGGGGGCTATGGGGTAAGCAAGGACCTGCCCCTGGAGCGCTGGTTCCGGGAACTGCGGATCCGGCGCATCGGCGAGGGGCCGACGGAGGTCCAACGGCTCATCATCGCTCGGGAGCTCTTCTCAGGAGGCTACCATGGCTCTCTTGTTTGAGGTTACGGACCGCATCGCCTACATCACCATCAACCGGCCAGAAGCAATGAATGCCCTCGACCCGGAGACTTACCGGGAGCTTTCGGAGGCCTGGATTGAGGTCCGGGACAACCCGGATATTTGGGTAGCCATCATCACCGGGGCCGGGGATAAGGCCTTCTGCGCCGGGGCCGACCTAAAAAAGACTATCCCCCGGGAGCCGGAGCTCTGGGAGTTCTGGCAGACCCAAGCTGAACCCATTCTGAACCGGGGACTGGAAGTCTGGAAGCCCGTGATTGCGGCCGTAAACGGCTATTGCCTCGGGGGCGGGCTTACCCTCCTCTTTGCCACCGACATCCGGGTGGCCGCCGACCACGCCAAGTTCGGCCTGCCGGAAGTAAAGCGGGGTTTCCCGCCGGGCAATGGCGGAACCCAGCGGGCCCTTAGGCAGCTGCCCTACTGCATAGCCATGGAACTTCTGCTTACGGGTGACATGATCACCGCCGAAGAGGCGTACCGGGTGGGCCTGGTGAACAAGGTGGTGCCCCTCAAGGACCTGATGCCCGCCGCCGAGGAGTACGCCCGGCGCATCATGGCCAACCCGCCCCTGGCCGTCCGGGCGGTGAAGGAGCTGGCGGTGCGGAGCCAATATATGCACATAAACGACGGGCTGAGGCTTGAGGCGGCTATCAGCCGCATTTTGCGGGCTTCAGCGGACGCCAAGGAGGCGGTGCGCGCCTTTGCCGAGAAGCGGCCGCCCCGCTTCACCGGAGCTTAGGTTCAGACCCAGAAGGGGGAGGCAAGCATGTTTCACTGGAGGCTGACCCGACGGCAATTTCTGGCGGCCGGGGTAGGGCTAACGGGAGCCGCGGTCTTCGGGTGCGCCCCCCAGCCGGCCGCCCCGACCCAGCCGGCACCCGCTGAGGAAAAGCCAAGATACGGGGGCGTACTCACCGGCCACCTGGAGGGGGACCCGCCCAGCTTTGACCTCCACCAGGAGTCCAGCTATGCCGTCCTGCACCCCCTGGCCCCCTGCTACAACCAGCTGGTCCAGTTCGACCCGTATGACCACACCAAGATAATCCCCGACCTGGCCGAACGCTGGGAGGTAAGCCCCGACGGTAAGGTGTACACCTTTCACTTAAGGCGCGGCGTTAAATTCCACCACGGCAAGGCCTTTAAGGCCGAGGATGTCAAGGCCAGCTTTGAGCGCATCATCTGGCCGCCCCAGGGCGTCATCAGCCTGCGGCGGGACGTCTTCTCGGCCGTGGACGGCATCGAAACCCCCGATGACTACACAGTGAAATTCATCCTCAAGCGCCCAAGCCCGTCCCTCCTGGCCAATATTGCTCAGGGCTGGAACGTCATTTTCCCCAAGGATATTCTGGACGCCAAAGGCAACATGCGCCGGGATGTGGTGGGAACCGGTCCCTTTAAGTTCAAAGAGTACATCCGGGGCGTAAGCATCGAGCTGGTCAAAAACCCCGAATACCACGTCCCCGGCCGCCCCTACCTGGATGGCATAAAGTTCTATATTATTCCCGACGAAAACACGGCAATTTCGGCCTTTATAACCGGCCAAGTCCTCCTATTCCGGCCGTTTTATAACCCGCCGGTGGACGACATCAAGCGTCAGCTGGGGGATAAAGCGGTCATCCAGCACGTTATCGGCACCCTCACCCAAACGGTCGACGTCAACGCCCGCCGCAAGCCCTGGGACGACCCGAGGGTACGGCTGGCGGCCTTTATGGCCATCGACCGGGACGAGGCCGTTAAAGTGATCACCCAGGGCTACAGCAAAGTCGGGGGCATTATGCACCCCGACGGCCCGTGGGCCCTGCCCGAGGCGGAGCTTCGCAAGATTCCGGGCTTCGGCCGTAACAAGGAGCAAGAGCGGGCCGAGGCCCGCCGCCTCCTGGCCGAAGCGGGTTACCCCAACGGCTTCGAAACCCGCATCACTGGCCGCAAAGGCGCGGGCTGGGAGCCCATTGTGGTCTTCGTCAAGGACCAGTGGGAAAAGGTCGGCATCCGGGCGACCCTGGATATCCAAGAGCTCGGGGTGATGTACGACCGGCTTAACCGGCGGGACTTCGAGGTAGCTCTGGGAAGCTACGGGGTTTCCCTGGACGACCCCGACGCCGTGTTCGGTCAGAGCTATCTCTGCAATTCGCCCCGGAACTACTCCGGCGTTTGCGACCCCGAAATCGATGCCCTCTTCGAGCGCCAGTCCCAGACCACCGACCCCACCGAGCGCAAGCGGCTGGTCTGGGAGCTGGAAAAGCGGGTGCTCACGGCCGGCGTTAAAATGATCGTCGCTCGCCACCCCGTCGAGTGGGCCCTTTACTGGCGGACGGTGAGAAACTTTAAGCTTCAGTCCAACCGCTATTTGACCGAAAAGCACGAGGAAACCTGGCTTGCCGAGGCGTAGCGATGCAGGCGCTCAAGGATGTGCTCGTTTTGGACCTGGGTCAGATTTACAACGGCGCTTACTGTTCCCTGCTTCTGGCTTACTTCGGAGCCACTGTCATTAAAATCGAGCCCCCGGAGGGGGAGCCCCTTCGCCGGCGGCTCCTGGGCTTCGACGCCGACCGGGAGCCCTACGAGTTCTTAATGCTGAACCCGAACAAGCTAAGCCTGTGCATCGACCTGAAGGCCGAGGCCGGCAAGCAAGTCTTTTTAAAGCTCGCGGAGAAGGCCGACGTCTTGGTCGAGAACTTCAAACGGGGGACGATGGAGCGGCTCGGCCTCGGGTACGACGTCCTAAGCCGGATTAACCCGAGGCTCATTTACGCCTCGGGGAAGGGGTTCGGGCTTTCAGGCCCTTATGCCGACTTCCCGGCCATGGACCTTACCGTCCAGGCGATGGGCGGTGTGATGGCCACTACCGGCTTCCCCGACGGCCCGCCGGTGAAGGCCGGGCCGGCCGTCTGCGACTTCATGGGGGGCATCCACCTCTTTGCCGGGGTGATGGTGGCCCTCTTCCAGCGAGTTTTCACCGGCCGGGGCCAGTTGGTGGAGGTCTCCATGCACGACGCCATCTACCCGGCCCTGGCATCCCCCCTGGGCGCCCTCTACAACGCGGTTCGGGAAGTCCCGGAACGGACCGGCAACCGCCACAGCGGCCTGCGCCTGGCCCCGTACAACGTCTACCCAGCGGCCGACGGCTACGTGGCCATCTTTTGCGTATCGGAGCGCCACTGGGAAGCCTTCGCCCGGTATATCGGCCGGCCGGAACTGCTGGCGGACGAGCGGTTTAAGACCAACTCGGCCCGGGCCCTGCATATGGACGAGCTGGATGAAATCGTGGCCGCCTGGACCTCCCAACGGACCCGCTGGGAGGTGGTCTGGGGCCTGATGGAGGTTGGGGTTCCGTGCGCCCCAGTCCTTTCGGTCCGGGAGGTGGCCGACGACCCCCACCTTAAGGCCCGGGGGATGCTGCGGGACGTGGCGCACCCGGAGCACGGAACCATCCGGCTAATGGGCAACCCCATCCGGCTTGCCGACTCGCCCTTAGGGGAGCTCCGGCCCCCGGCTCCCCTCGGGGCCGACACCGAGCTGGTGCTCCGGCAGTACGCCGGCCTCAGCGACGCCGAGGTCGACCGCCTTAAGCGGGAACGGGTGGTGTTCTAGGAGGGGGCAATGCTTAAGGTGCCGGAGCTTGCGGGTAAAGTGGCCATCGTGACCGGCAGCTCCAGCGGCATTGGCTACCGGCTGGCCGTAGGGCTGGCCGAGCAGGGAGTCAAGGTGGTGGTCAACAGCCGGAAGCTGGAACGCCTTGAGGGGGTCTGCCGAGAAGTCGAAAGCCTGGGGGGTGAAGTTCTGCCGGTTCAGGCCGACGTTCGGGACCCCGACCAGGTGGCGGCCCTGGTGGAGCAGACCTTGGCCAGATTCGGCACCGTCCACTTTTTGATCAACAACGCCGGGGGCACCTTCTGGGCACCGGCCGAGCAGATCTCCCCCAACGGCTGGCGGGCTGTCGTTGAGAGCAACCTCACCTCGGCCTTCCTGGCGTCCCGGGCCGTCTTCCCGGAGATGCGGAAGAACGGCTACGGGGTGATCATCAACGTCTCTTCGGTAGCAGCCTTTGAGCCGGGCTCCAGCGTCCACTACAGCGCGGCCAAGGCCGGGGTGATTCAGCTCACCCAGATTCTTGCCATCGAGTGGGGGCGGTACGGGATCCGGGTAAACTGCGTGGTGCCGGGGGCCATCATGACGGCGGCTTCCCGATTTGCTAAAGACCCGGAGTTTGCCCGGCGGGTAGCGGAGCGGGTCCCGCTGGGCCGGATTGGGACGCCGGACGACGTGCTCGGGCCGGTGCTGTTTCTGCTGAGCGATGCAGCCGCCTATGTCAACGGCGCGGCCCTCCGCATCGACGGGGGCCTACGGGGCGGCCTTTGATTAAACGACACCACAAGGGACCGATGCACTCAGTTCTTTCCAAAACCGAAGCAACCGTTATGCCGCGGAAGCGCACGGTTACGGACCACACAAAAAGGCCTGTTATCACTTAGAAATCCCGCCGACGGCCCGACCTGCCCGTTGCCCCAGCCGCTGTAAGGGCGCGATAATATACCGTTTGTCAAAGGGGCTCAGATGCGGCTGGTAGTGAACGAGGACACAACCTTCCTCATTGCCGCCGAGACCGGCGACATTCCGGGTCGGGCTGACTACGGTCTTTACTATGAGGACACCCGCTTTTTGAGCCGGTACGAGATTAGGATCGACGGCCAGCCGCCAGTCTATCTCAGTGCCCACGCTCCCACCCCGAAGACCGCTGTCCACTTCCTGACCAACCCGCCCCTGCCTTCGGCCGCCCCGGCCCAGGTGGCCCTGATCCGACGGCGGCTAGTGAGCCGCGGCCTTCGGGAGGACCTAGAGGTGGTGAACTACGGCCAGGCCGACGCGGCTTTCGAGGTCAGCCTCCATTTTGACGCCGATTTCGCCCACATATTCGAGGTGAAGCACCACACCGAAGCCCCGCGGCAGGCCCCCACCAGGCGCCGAGGAACGCTGGTCGTCATCGGTGGGGACGGTCGGAATCTGCGGTTTGGACTTCGGCGGGAGCGTCCCCCCCGCTACCTGGACGTCCGCTTCTCCGTCCGGCCCGATGCCCTGGGCCCCACCTGCCGGTTCCATGTTCGGATCGCCCCACGAAAAAGCTGGCAGCTGACCATCCAGTTCGTACCGGCGGGCGATGAGCCGCAGGTGATCCCACCCCGGCACGGGGACGCCGCCGAACGCCGGGCCCGGCGCCACCAGGAACTGGTCGAACAGGCGCCCCGCCTCGAAACCGACAGTTACGTTCTGAGGGAGGCCTACGCCCGGGCGGTGGAAGATTTCTCGGCCCTCTGTGTCCGGGCCGAGGAGGTGTCGGCCGGCGAGGTCTGGATTGCGGCCGGCATCCCCTGGTTCCTGGCCCTGTTCGGTCGCGACTCCCTGATAACTGCCTACCAGGCCCTCCGCCTTTACCCCGAGGTGGCCAAAGGGGTTCTGCGGACGCTGGCCCGCTATCAGGGGAGGCGACTGGATCGGCGCCGGGATGAGGAGCCCGGCAAGATCCTCCACGAGTACCGCTACGGTGTGGTCAGCTGCAACCGGTACGGCTGCCCGCCCTACCCATATTACGGCACGGTGGACGCAACCCCCCTCTTTTTAATGCTTTACGGCGCCGTGTTCAAGGTCACATCGGACCATGAATTCGCCAGCTCACTGTTAGAGGCGGCCAACCGGGCCATGGATTGGCTGGAACGGTTCGGGGACCGCGATGGCGACGGCTACGTCGAGTACCTCCGGCAGGCCCGAGCCGGCCTGGTGAACCAGGGCTGGAAGGACTCATGGGATTCGGTGCGCTTCCGCGATGGGCGGTTGGCGGAGCCGCCCATTGCCCTCTGCGAGGTCCAGGGTTACGCTTACGCCGCCCGGCTGAGTCTGGCCGGGGTCCTCGATGGCCTGGGGCACCCCGAGGACGCCCGCCGATTTCGAACCCGGGCCGCGGAGCTGAAGGCCCGCTTCAACCGGGACTTCTGGCTGAACGACCGCGGCTTTCTGGCCGAGGCCCTGGACCGGAACAAGGCGCGGGTTGACGCCCTGACTTCCAACGCCGGCCATGCCCTCTGGACCGGCATTGCTGACCGGGAATTGGCCTCGGCCGTGGCGGCCCGGCTCGTATCCGCGGAGTTCTTCTCCGGCTGGGGCGTGCGGACCATGGCGGCAAGCGAGGCGGCCTATAACCCCATCTCGTACCATAACGGCTCGGTCTGGCCCCACGACAACAGCCTAATCGTGACCGGTCTGGCCAGCTACCGCTTTACTAAAGAGGCCGCCACCGTTGCCGACGGCCTCCTCCGGGCCCTAAGCTACCAACCGGACTGGCGCTTTCCGGAACTTTTTGCCGGCTACGGCCGGGACGAGGCGCCCTTTCCTGTCGATTATCCGACGGCCTGCCGACCCCAGGCCTGGGCCACCGGAAGCGTGTTCCTGATCATTACCGCGATGCTGGGCCTGACGGCCGACCCTTGGCTTGCTCCGGGGCAGGAGCCGGAGCCCTTCCTCCCGGCCGGGATTAACCGGGTTCGGCTGGCCGGCCTTTGGCTGAACGGCCGGCCCGTTGCCGCCGAAGTGGTCCGTACGGCCGCCGGGAAGGTCGTCCGGCGGGTCGAACCCGCGTGAAGGAAGGTGGCTGATATGGAGTTTGGCATCATCGGCTTGGGGCGCATGGGCGGAAACCTTGCCCGTCAGGCCCTGGCGAAGGGATGTCGGGTGGTGGGCTATGACCCAGACATCAGGGTACGGGAGGAGCTGGCCGGACTCGGCCTCGAGCCGGCCGCTTCCCTGGCCGAGCTAGCTGCCCACCTCCGCCCCCCGCGCACCGCCCTAATTTATGTGCCCCACGGGGAGCCCACCGATGGGGTCTGCCGTCAGCTTCTGACCGTGTTTCAGCCGGGGGATATCGTGGCCGACGGGGGGAACTCCCACTGGGAAGACTCCCGGCGGCGTTACAACCTCTTCGCCCAGCGGGGCATTAAGTTTCTGGACGTCGGCACCAGCGGGGGCATTCCCGGTGCCAGGTCCGGGGCCTGCTTTATGGTGGGGGGTGACCAGGAAGCGTTTGCGGCCATTCGACCGGTTCTACGGGCGCTGGCTGCCGACGACGAAGCCGTCTTTTACGCCGGCCCGCCGGGTGCCGGCCACTTCGTGAAGCTGGTCCACAACGCAATAGAGTTCGGAATGGTCCAGGCCATCGCCGAGGGCGTGGAGCTCCTGCTGGCCTCGGATTACCGGCTCGACTTGCCCGGCCTTTTCAACAACTGGGTCCACGGCTCGGTGATCCGCAGCTGGCTGGTGGACCTCATGGGACGGGCCCTGGCCCAAAACTCCGACCTCAGCCCCCTGTCCACCTACGTTGAGGACACAGGCGAGGTCAAGTGGGTGCTGGCCTGGGCCCTGGAGCGGGATATACCTGTCCCGGTCACGGGCACGGCCCAGACCGCCCTCATGCAGTACCGGGATGTAGATTCGCCGGCGGCCAAGGCTGTCGCCCTCTTGCGCAACCAGTACGGGGGCCACCCCGTCCACCGGCGGGCCGGGGCAAGCGGGTGATGGGTGGATGCTGGCCCTGGCCGTAAAGCCCGGTCAGCCGGGGATCTTCCCCGTTGAGCGCCCGGAACCGGCGCTGACGGAAGACGACGAGGTCAAACTCCAGGTCTTGCGGGTCGGCATTTGCGGCACCGACCGGGAGGAAGTCGCCGGCGGCCGGGCTAAGGCCCCGGAGGGCCTAGCCGACCTCGTGCTTGGCCACGAGCTGCTGGGGCGTGTCGTCGAAGTCGGGCGGACTGTCAGCCGGGTCAAACCTGGGGACCTGGCCGTATTTACCGTCAGGCGCGGCTGCGGTCAAGACCTTCCGTGCCTGATGGGCCGGTCGGACATGTGCCGCACCGGCCGCTTCCGCGAGCGCGGCATCTGGGGCCTGGACGGGTTCCAAGCCGAGTACGTGGTCGACCGGGAGGCCTATATCGTCCGGGTGCCGCCGGAGCTCGGGGAAGCCGGCGTCCTGGTGGAGCCCCTCTCCGTGGTGGAGAAGGCCATCGACGAGGCCATTCACATTCAGTTTGCCAGGCTGCCCGATGCCCAGGCTACGCCTTACTGGCTTTACGGCCGGCGCTGCCTAGTGGTTGGCCTGGGGCCGGTGGGCCTGCTGGGAGCCATGGCCCTGCGGCTGCGCAACGCCGAGGTGTGGGGCCTCGATATTGTGGGCCGGGAGACGGCCCGCCCGGCTTGGCTTGAAGCCATCGGCGGCCACTACATCGACGGCCGCGGACTGAGCCCGGAGCGGGCCGCGGCCGGCCTCGGCCGCTTCGACCTGGTCCTTGAGGCAGCCGGGGTCGCCCAGCTGAGCTTTAACCTGGCCGAGCTGGTAGCCCCAGGGGGAGTCCTGGTGCTGACCGGGCTTCCCGGCGAGGAACGACCCCTGAAGATTCCGGCGGCAGACCTGGTTCGCCGCCTTGTATTAGCGAATCTGCTTCTGGTGGGCAGCGTGAATGCGGCCCGGGACCACTACCAGCTCGCCGTGGACGACCTGGTCGCCGCGACCCGGCGCTGGGGAATGGCGCGGGTGGGGAGCCTAATCACCCACCGCTACCCGGTGGACCGGGCCATAGAGGCCCTTCAGGCCCACCAGCCTGGGGAGATTAAGGCCGTCGTCGAGTGGGGCTCCCTGGGGCCGGGTTGACGCTCTTTATAGCCGCGCAGGTATCCCCTAGGGCTCCGCCGCAATGGTGCCGAGGGCGGGACTCGAACCCGCATGCCCCGTCCGGGGCGGGGGATTTTAAGTCCCCTGCGTCTGCCAGTTCCGCCACCTCGGCCCGGTGAAACCCAAGCCCAAACGGGACCCTGAAGTAACCTGGGGGCCACCCAGATTCATTCTACCCCGCCCCCACCGTGCTTTCAAGAGCTGCCGCCCAGGTAATTGCAAACAACCCAGATGTCGTCGCGGCGCACAGCCGTGCGTTCCTCGAAAAGGCAAGCGATTGTGCAAATAACTGGAAGGTCCTGGGGGAGGCTTCCGGCGAGACCCTGGGCGAGAACCCAGGGTCCGGCGTTTACGAACCCTTGTTGACAGGGCTTTAAGGATTTGTTAACTTACAGTTGGTAATGGGAACCCTGAACGTACCTTAGAGCCCGCCCTCGTTTTCGTCGGGGGCGGGCTTGTCTTTTCCGTTCGGGGTTGTTAACGGCGGGTCGAGCAAGACCTTTTGGAAAGGACGGGCTATGGGCAGGCCTTTCCAGCACCGCGGGCGGCAGCGGCTGGTCTGCGCAAACTGCTTGCTCGAGATTCCGGGTGAACCTTACGCTCAGAATGGCCTCAGGTTCTGCTGCGAGGGTTGTGCGCAGGGTGGTCCTTGCTGCTGCACCTACGGAGGTTGCGCCGAACAGAGCCTGACCGCCGCGGAGCCCACCTCGACCTACATCGAGTGAGTAACCCCCACCCTATTGGGGCCGACCGGCGGCTGCCCGGCACCCGAAGGGGGACAGGCAAATTCACCCCATGAAAGGGACCCAATTCTGGTAAACTGGAAGTAGCCCGTCAAAAGATATGCCTAAAACCTTGGAGGTGAGGTTGTTGGAGCCTCAGGTAATCGTAAACGCCAAGCAGCTCGAACTTTCCCCGGCCCTTGAAGAGTACATAACCCGAAAGGTTGGTCGGCTCATTCGCCACCTACAGGGTCTGATTAACCCGGTTCGGGTCGAGGTCGGCTACGACGACGTCCGGGATGCCGACCGCCGGTTCTATTCTGAGATCACCCTTTGGGTTGGGGACAAGCTCGTCCGAGTTGAGGAGGCTGCGGCTGACCCCCGGGCTGCCATCGACCAGGCCACCGACCTTCTTAAGGACGAAATCGAACGCCTTCGGGACCGGCTTCAGGAGCACCGGCCCCGGCTAAAGGATGAGCTGGCCCAAGCTTCGGTGCGCACCATGCCGGTAGCCGAGACGCCCCCGGAAGGGGAATCCCCTCTTGAGGCACCTGACCGTAAAATTACGGCTGTTAAGGAGCTGGAGCTTAAGCCAGTGACGGTGGATGAGGCCATCGAGGAGATGGCCCTGACCGATTATCAATTCTTCGTTTTTTACAACGTTGAAACGGACAGCATTAACGTCCTTTACCGGCGCAAGGACGGCACCCTAGGGCTAATCGTCCCGAATCTCGGCTAAAGATGGTGATCGGGTATTGCCGCGTCCGGCTCTACTTGCCGGATAACCACAGCCTTAAAGGCAAGCGCCAGGCCATTAAGTCCATCATTGACCGGGTAAGGGGCCGCTACAACGTGGCCATCGCCGAGGTGGAAGACCAGGACCTCTGGCAGTCGGCGATCCTTGGTATAAGCTGCGTAAGCTCCGAGGAGGGCCACGCCAACGAGGTCCTCAGCCGGGTCATCGAGACCATCCGGCTGGCCCGGGCCGAGGCCGAACTGCTCGACTACGAGCTGGAGTTCATCCACGCCTGAGCCTCGCCGACGGTCAGTGGACGGATGACACCGGCCGACCCGACCCGGGTTATCGAGCGCCTTCAGGCGAGCCCCGATTACCGGGGCCAGGTGGTTCACGTCGAACGGCTCTCGGCTCGGCCGCCCGTTTACGGGGAGCTGGAAGCTCCCCTTCCGGAGCCGGTGGCCCGGGCCCTGGCCCGGGCCGGAGTCCGGGCGCTTTATTCCCATCAGGCCCAGGCCATAAACTACGCCCGGCGGGGCGAATCGGTCATCGTCGCCACCTCCACGGCCAGCGGTAAGAGCCTCTGCTACCATGTTCCCGTCCTGGAGGCCCTCTTTCGGGACCGCCTGGCCCGGGCCCTTTATCTTTTTCCCACCAAGGCCCTGGCCCAGGACCAGCTCCGGTCCCTGCGGGAGATGCTGGGGCCGGACTTCGACCGGCTTGGGGTCGCCACTTTCGATGGGGACACGCCCCCGGCCGAGCGGTCCAGGATCAAGCGGTCGGCCCGGCTGGTGCTCACTAACCCCGACATGCTCCACCTGGGCATCCTTCCCAACCACGGCGGCTGGGCGCCCCTGCTGCGCAATCTCCGTTTTCTGGTCATCGACGAGGCCCACGTTTACCGGGGCGTTTTCGGGTCCCACGTCGCCAACGTCTTCCGCCGCCTGCGGCGCCTCTGCGCCCGCTACGGCAGCCGGCCCCAGGTAATCGCTGCCTCGGCCACCATCGCCAACCCGGGGGAACACTTGCGGCGGCTGGTGGGGGAAGAAGTCCAGGTGGTGGACGCCGACGGCTCGCCCCACGGCCCGAAGGACTTCGTCCTCTGGAATCCGCCCGTCATCGACCGCTACTTGGGCACCCGCCGAAGCGCCAACGTCGAGGCCGCCTGGCTCTTTGCCGAGCTGGTTCGGAGCGGCGTCCGAACTATCGTGTTCGCCCGCACCCGACGGCTGGCTGAGCTTATCAGCATCTACGCCCGGGACTACTTGAGTCGCCACGCCTCCGACCTGGCCGGCCGGATTGCCACCTATCGGGCCGGATACCTCCCCGAGGAGCGCCGCCGTCTCGAGCGGGCCCTCTTTACGGGGGAGCTCCTTGGGGTTGCGGCCACCACAGCCCTGGAGCTGGGGGTAGATATCGGCGACCTGGGGGCCACCGTGCTCACCGGGTATCCGGGTAGTATCGCCAGCACCTGGCAGCAGGCCGGTCGGTCCGGCCGGGGCACCGAGCCCTCCCTCAGCGTGCTGGTCGCCTACGACGATCCCCTGGACCAGTATTTCATGCGGGAGCCCCAGGCCCTCTTCGGACGGCCCCACGAAAGCGCCCTCATAAACCCCGACAATCCGCACATCCTGAGGCCCCACCTCCTCTGCGCCGCCTACGAGCTCCCCATCCGGGACGACGAAGACTGCTTCGGACCGGCCGCCCGGCCCCTTCTGGCCGAGCTTACCGAGCGGGGCCTGCTGCGCTGGCGGAACGGCCACTTTTACCCCAGCGCCGACGTCGGCTATCCCGCCGAGCACGTGGATATCCGGTCTACCTCCGAGGCCGACTACGAGGTGGTCGACCTGAGCCGGGGCGGCGCCCTGCTTGAGACCGTGGACGGCACCGTGGCCTTCTTTCAAATCCACCCCGGGGCCGTCTACCTCCACCAAGGCGAAACCTACCTGATTGAGGACCTGGACCTGGTGGGCCGCCGGGCCTACGCCCGGCCCGTTGAGGTCAACTACTACACCCAGGTCAAAGACCTCACCACCATCCGCCTAGTCCGGCCTCTCCGGAGCCAAACCCTTGGGGCGGTGGAGGTGGGCCTGGGCGAGGTTGAGGTCACCACCCTGGTGGTCGGCTACCGCAAAAAGCGGCAGTTCACCGAGGAGGTCATCGGGGAGGAACCCCTCGACCTGCCGCCCCAGACCATCCGAACGATGGCAGTTTGGTGGACGGTACCTGAGGAGCTGGAGCGGGAGTGCCTCCGGCTCGGCCTCGACTTTGCCGGCGGCCTCCATGCCGCCGAGCACGCCGGCATCGGCTTGCTGCCCCTCTTCGCCCTCTGCGACCGGCGGGACATCGGCGGCCTCTCCACCCCGGCCCACCCGGACGTCGGCCACCGGCCGGCCGTGTTTATTTACGACGGCCACGCCGGGGGTGTCGGCATCGCTGAGAAGGGCTACGAAATCCTCGAAGAGCTCTGGGCCGCAACCCTCAAGCTCATCCGGGAGTGCGAATGCCAGGACGGCTGCCCGGCCTGCATCCAGAGCCCCAA
Organism: Chloroflexota bacterium; assembly: GCA_040289115.1. GTDB lineage: Bacteria > Chloroflexota > Dehalococcoidia > JAUQQI01 > JAUQQI01 > JAUQQI01. The sequence goes on along the minus strand of PSKS01000003.1, from coordinate 41,853 downwards.
ATGCGGAAACAATAACCAGCCCCTGGACAAGCGGGCGGCAGTCCTTATTCTGGAGCGCCTGCTGGCTCTGGCCGGACGGGGTCAGCCGACCAGCTCCTTGTAAAGCTCCACGAACTGGAGGGCGGCCCAGTCCCAGGAGAAATAGGCCTCCGCCCGCCGTCGGAGCCGCCGCCCCAGGGCCTCGGCCCGCACCGGGTCGGTGAGCAGTTCGGCGATGCGGCCGGCCAGCGAATCGGGATCGCCCGCCCGGGCATAGAGCCCGGCGTCCCCGAGAATTTCGGTGGCCACCGGCGTATCAAAGGCGACTGTAGGCAGGCCGCAAGCCATATAGTTAAGCAGTTTGCCGTTGCCCTCAGTCTCACTCAGCTTCGGCGAGACGGCCACATCCCCAAGGAGCAGGTAGTCGGGAGCAAGGGCGTAGCTTATCCGGCCGGTAAAGGTTACGAACGGACCGACGCCCAACTGCTCGGCCCGCTGCCGGTAAAACTCCTCGCCCGGAAACCCCATGATGAGAAAGTGAACCGGCAAGCCCCGGTCGATGAGACGGCGGGCGGCCTCCAGCAAAAGGCCGATCCCCTGGTACTCGGCCAGGAGCCCGAGGTAGACGACCACCTTGCGGTCGGGCGGGATGCCCAGCCGGCTTCGGAGCCGCTCGATTCCCCCCAAGTCGTCCCGGAGCCACCGCGGCCTGAAGGTCGTTGCGTCCACGCAGTCGGGGATGGTTCTGACCTTGGCCCGGGGGTAGCCGAAATCCCGGACCAGGATGTCGGCGGCGTTGCGGCTGCTGGTTACGATGACGGCTGCCCAGTGGTCGATAACCCACTCTAGCAGCCGCAGGGGGCTATACCAAAGGCTGTCAGGGTCCAGAAAGCGGTGGTCGACCATCTCCGAAGTAAGGCTCCCCTGGAAGTCGAAGATGACGGGGACGCCTAGGATGCGCCCGATTAGCGTGCCGATCAGGGCGCCCTCGTGCAAGTGGGCGTGGATGATATCGGGCCGGAAGAGCAGGGCGGTCTCAAAAGCCTTAAGGAGGAGCCAGAAGTCGTAGAAAAACTTGCGCCGGCTCGACCCAACCCGGACCGTCCGCCACCAGGGGGTGTTAAGGGCCCGCCGGACGCAGACGCCGACCGGGTCGGCGCCAGTATTGTAGGTGCAGATGACAACCCGGTTGCCGAGCCGCTGCAGGGCCCGAGTCTCTTCCAGGATCCGGACGTGGCAGCCGTAGTCGGAGAAAAAGGCCGTCGGGGCGATTTTCAGGACCCGGTACGACCGGGCCGCCCGCTTCCGGCCCGCTGAAAGGTCCGGCCAGGCGGCCTCCACCGGCCGAACGACACCGGTCGGTACGCCTCCCAGGATGCTCACCGCGTCGGATCGATTTTAGGCCCCCAACCGGCCCTGGTCAAATCCGTGTATAGGTTCAACACATCCGGGACAGGGGGCATCCTTTCCGGGTGCTCGGCTTTAAGATAGCCAAGGGGACGGCCGCCAAAGGCGGCCCGGTGGGGCCAAACAGCGCCCTGGGTGACCTCCCAGGCCCGCAAACTTGACGTTCTTGACAACCTTAACGTAAACGCTAAACGTTTACGTTAAGGTTGAAGTTTCGCCCGGAAAGATGTCCCTGTTGTTTTTTAAGTCAAGGTCTCGGCTGCCGGCCACTGATCTCAAATGTTTCTAAACTTACACACGGCATCACCAGGCTAGTCCTGTTCCGACCCTTCGCGGCGCTGACTAAGGGCCTGGAACAGGTGGCGTTCATGCCAGATACTGCCGCAACCTGAGCTGGCGGCCGAGCACAGGTAAAAGCCGCCGCCGATATTTTTAAGGTTAGGCCGGCCGCACTTGGGGCAGACAAGTTCCGTCATCCCATTCTCCGGTGCCTTCGAAACCTCCAATTGGATTTGACAAGCAAAAACCGGCGGGCTCTAGTCCCCCCTCTAGAGTCCGCCGGCGCGAGCTGAGACCCCTCACCTCCTTTCTTGAAATTCCCTTCTGGTAGCCACCCAGGTGGCTCCGAGCGGTCGGTTGTCAATCCCCCCTTTCGTCGGAATTTTGGGGAGGGGAGCGCTCGGCTTCGCTCCTCCTGCCTCGGCCCCATCTTAATCCAGACCCGGTCGCTTCCCAGACCCCATTATCCCCAGCTTTTTCAACACCGTCCGCCCAATTCTCCACCCCAGTCGGTGACCAAGGTCTGAGGTAACCCACCCAGCCTGGGGCGTTGACGCGGGACTAGTAATAACTTATAGTAAGACGATACCCGTAATCTTGAGATTACGGAGGGCATTGCCGTGAGGACCCGTGATAACCGGTTCTGGATTCAAGGGCTGCCTTCGTTCAGGCTCAGCCGACGGGATTTCCTTCGGGCTCTCGGGGCTGGGGCGCTGATCGGCTTGGGCCCAATCGTGGAAGCCTGCAGTCCAGGTACCTCCCAGCCTGCGGTTACCCCTGAAACGGAGACCCCCCAGCGGGGGGGAAACCTAACAGTTCAGCTAACGGCCGACCCGGAGAGCCTTGATCCCCACGTGACCACGCACCTATGGGCTTCCCGCACCCTTCAAATGATCCACGATACCCTGGTGGTTCTGGACTTCGACGGGACCATCAAACCGGGCCTGGCCGAATCGTGGGAGATAAGCCCGGACGGCCTCGTCTACACCTTCCGATTGCGGCGGGGCGTCCGCTTTCATTCGGGCAAGTCCTTCACCGCGGCCGACGTAAAATACAGCTTTGAGCGCTGGAAAACCACGCCGCGGTCCCCGACCGCCTACAATATCGACCAGGTAACGGCGGTCGAAACCCCCGACGACTATACCGTCGTGATTCGGCTTTCGCAGCCTTTTGTGCTGCTTCTCGACAACCTGAGCATTGGCTGGGCCTCGATCCTAAATCGGGAAGCGGTCGAGCGGCTCGGTCAAAATTACGGCGCAACCGGCGCCGACGGGACAGGTCCATTCAAGTTCGTGGAATGGACGCGCAATCAGCGCCTCATCCTCGAACGCAACCCGGACTACACGTGGGGACCCAAGATTTTCTCAAACCAGGGACCGGCCTACGTGGACCGGGTGGAATTCAGGATCATTCCCGAGGAAGGGACCCGCGTAGCCGAGTTCGAAGCCGGAAATATCGACATACTTAGCGACGTTCCGGGAGTCGAGGTTTCCAGGCTCGAGAAATCCGCTAACGTATCCGTCGTCAAATATGACCAGCTCCAGACGGCATACATAGGCCTGAAGACCTCGGACCCCATCCTTAGGGACGTCCGGGTACGCCGGGCCCTTAACCACGCCACCAACAAAGAAGAAATCATTTCCTCAGTACGCTATGGGCTTGCGATACCGGCCTTGGGGGTCCTCCACCCGAAGACATGGGGCTATTGGAAGGGAATTGAGCAGGCCGCCTACAAGTTTGACCCGGAACGGGCCAAACAACTCTTGGAAGAAGCCGGCTGGCGGCCTGGGCCGGACGGCATCCGCCAGAAGGATGGCCAGCGGCTCAAGCTCAACCACATAACCACCGACACCCAAGCCGCAAAGCTTCAGGCCCAGGTCGTCCAGGAGCAGTGGCGTCGGGTTGGGGTGGAACTGGAAATCCGCTCGATGGAGAGCGCCGCTTTCTTCGCCGCCCTGCGGGCAGGGGAACATCAAACCTTCGCCATCAGTGTCTTCTACAGCAATGCGGACGTTCTTTATTTCTACTTCCACAGCCGGCAGCGGCCAGCCCCCAATCGGTTCGATTGGGCCGACCCCAAAACCGACGGTCTGCTTGAAAGATCCCGCTCCACCCTCGATGAGACCCAGCGGTTGCAAATCTATGAGGAGCTCCAGCGGATTGTTCATGAGAACGCCCTCTGGGTGCCCCTTACCCATGACGTGGGCGTGGTTGGGGTCAGCCGTCGAACCGGGGGAGTCAAAGTTCACCCCTCCAACTGGCTGTATAAGTTCCTGGACATCTACGTGAAAACGGGCCAGCGTTAGGGTTCAGCGACCTGATGTACCGTTACATCTTGCGCCGGTTGCTGGTTATGCCGGTAGTCTTGCTGGGGGTATCTTTTTTAACCTTTTCGATGCTCCACCTCGCCCCCGGCAATCCGGCCCAAATCATCGCCGGACCCGATGCCCCCCAGGAGGTTGTGGCCCAAATCGAACGGGAGCTCGGCCTCGACAAGCCCATCTACGTCCAGTACTGGAACTACTTGTCCGGAGCCCTGCGGGGTGACCTTGGCCGCTCCATCCGCACCAAGAAGCCTGTGGCCGAGGAGGTCCTCGCCGCCCTGCCCAACACGATCGAGCTGGCGGTGGCGGCAATGCTCATCGCCCCCACCATTGCCATCCCCATCGGCGTACTATCGGCGGCCCGCCGGGCTAGCTGGGTCGACGCATCTGCCATGTTTGGGGCGCTGCTCGGTATTTCGATGCCGGTTTTTGCCCGCGGCCTCATCTTGATGTGGCTTTTGGCTTTCAGCCTCGGCCTTTTCCCAATTTCCGGCCGGGGCGGACCCTTCTGGACCCCGGACGGCCTCCGGCACGTCTTCTTGCCTGCGGTCACCCTGGCTATTGGCCTTATCGCGGTCCTCGCCCGGCTCACCAGGTCGGCGATGCTTGAGGTCTTAAATCAGGATTACATCCGAACTGCCCGCGCCAAAGGCCTGGCCGAACGGGTAGTGATCTTCCGCCACGCCCTGAAAAACGCAATGTTGCCAGTGGTTACGGTGCTGGGCCTCCAACTGGCCGGACTGCTTGGCGGTGCCGTGGTTACCGAGACCATCTTCTCCTGGCCGGGGGTTGGGCGGCTGGCCGTGGATGCCATCCGCACCCGCGACTTTCCGGTCGTTCAGGGGGCAGTCTTAGTTACGTCGTTGACTTTCGTTTTCGTCAACCTGATTGTTGATGTCCTTTACGCCTACCTCGATCCGAGGATTCGTTACGACTAGGCGCCGTGGTTTCGCGTGACGGAGCGGTCTCGGCTCAAACGTTAGCCATCCCGGCCCGAGCTCGGTCAGAACTTCAGCAGTTCTGGTACCGGTTCCGGCGTCACCGCCCCGCGGTTGCCGGGAGCGTGGTGGTTATTATGCTACTGCTGATTGCGGCACTGGCCCCTTGGGTCGCCCCTTACTCCGAACGGGAGCAAAAACTTGTCCGTCGCTTTGAAGGGCCCTCTTTAGAGCACCCCTTCGGCCTAGACGAACTGGGTCGGGATATTCTGAGCCGGATAATTTACGGGTCCCGCATTTCCCTCGCGATGGGTGTCGTGGCGGTAGCCATCGCGCTGGTGGGGGGAGTTATCCTTGGCCTACTCGCCGGCTACTTCCGGCCGTTGGACGGGCCTATCAGCCGGGCCATGGATATTTTGCTGGCGTTTCCTGGAATCTTGCTGGCCATTGCGGTCGTGGCCGCCCTGGGCCCGAACGAACGCAACGCCATGATTGCCGTCGGAATTGAGTCGATCCCGGCCTACGTCCGCCTGACCCGGGCATCAGTGTTGTCCTTAAAGGAGCGGGAATTCGTCGAAGCTGCCCGGGCGCTTGGTGCCGGCAACTTCCGGATAGTGGTCCACCATATCCTGCCCAACGTAATCGCCCCCATTATCGTCTTCGGCAGTCTCAACCTGTCAACCGCCATTCTGACTGCCTCCACCTTGTCCTTCCTGGGGCTTGGTCCCCAGCCGCCGACCTCAGAATGGGGCGCGATGGTAAGCGCCAGTCGTAGCTACCTGCGGGTTGCCCCGCACCTTATGCTTTTCCCCACCCTGGCCATCTTTGTAACCGTATTGGCCTTCAACTTCGTCGGCGATGGCCTCCGGGACGCCCTAGACCCCCGCCTTCGGGGCACATAGCCCGGACTTTTACTATAATGCCCTAGGTAAAAGCGATGCTGGCCGAGTGGCTCAAAATCCTGGGCGTAGATCCCGCCCGCCAGGGGCTTCAGCTGGTCCCGGCCGAAAGGTCGGCCGGCCTTTCGCCGGAACTGCCGGCCCTCTTGCTGGTCGGCCCGGAGGCTGACCTTGCAAAGGTCAAGGCCGGGCTTCTGGAGATTTACCCGCCCGATACCCGGCTTAAACTTGTCTACGACTCCGACCGCGAGCCCCTGACGACGACCCTCGCCAGCCTCAACCCGGCCGGGGCCCGGCCGGCCGCCATCTTCGTGGAGGTCCGCCCCCTCGAGGAGCTACCCCGAACCTTTCGGGCCCTGGAACACATCGTGGCCCGGCTCCGGGCTCCCGACGGATGCCCCTGGGACCGGCAGCAGACCCACCAGTCCACCAAGCCCTTTCTTTTAGAAGAGGTCTACGAGGCGGTCGACGCCATCGACCGGGAGGACTGGGCCGACCTGAGGGAGGAGCTCGGGGATGTCCTTTTCCACGTCCTGTTTCAGGCCCAGCTGGCCCGGGAAGGGGGCCATTTTAACCTGGGCGACGTACTGCAAGCGATAAACACCAAGCTCGTCCGGCGCCACCCCCACGTTTTCGGGGAAGTTAAAGCGGCTTCCATCGACGAAATCTGGGCCCGCTGGGAGGAGCTCAAACGCTCAGAGAAGGCCGAGGCATCCCCCCTGGCCGGGGTCCCCAGGGCGATGCCGGCCCTGGCCTATGCCGCCCAGGTGCTCCACCGGGCCCGCCGCTTCGGCCTTGCCCTGCCCGAGGCCGCCGAGCTCCTGGCCGTAGCGGCCGGCCGGCTGGCCGAGCTTCGGGCCGCACCGGCCAACCCGGCCAGAGCCCTTGGGGAGGCCCTGCTGGCCCTGGCCCTGTACGGCGCGGCCCTGGAACTGGACCCCGAGGACGCCCTCCGACAGGCCAACCGGCGCCTGGCCGCCGCCGTCGAACGGGCCGCCCCCTCCCGGTCCCCGGTCAGGCTTGGGGACCTCTTCGGCCCGGAAGAACCCGCCTAACCAACTTCGACCTCGACCCGGTTCCGACCGGCCACCTTCGCCCGATAAAGGGCTTCGTCTGCCCGCTTGATGAGGGACTGAACGGTGTCGTCCGGCCGGAAGGAGGCAACCCCGTAGCTGGCGGTGATGGTGCTCACCTGGTCGAATGGTTGTCTTTCCAGGGTCTCTTTAAGCCGCTGGGCCAACACCCAGGCCGCCCTCCGGTCGGTCTCCGGGGCCACCACAATGAACTCCTCACCGCCCCACCGACCGACCCGGTCGGTCCGGCGGAGCTCCCGGGCCAGCAGCCGGGCCACCTCCTGGAGGACCCGGTCCCCGGCGTCGTGGCCGAAGGTGTCGTTGACCCGCTTTAGGTGGTCCAGGTCGACCATCACCACCGAAAGGGGCCGGCCATAGCGGCGGGCCCGCTCCACCTCATCCCGAAGGATCCGCTCGATGCCCCGACGATTAGGAAGCCCAGTCAGGTAATCGTTAAAGGCCAGGTAGGCCATCTGGTCGGCCCGCATCCGGGCCTCCACGTAGTGCTCCTTGAACCTTGAAAAGAAGTGCAGAACTACAATAGTAATGGCGTTCCACGTGTAAAAAATAACCAGCTCCACCGCAAGCTTGGGCTCTCCGAAAGGCGATATCCGGGCAAGCCCGGTCAGAACCAGGCTCAGGTAAAAGGCCACCAGCGCACTCAGGGCGTAGCTTCCCGGCAGGGCCAGAAAGAAAAAGGTGTAAAACACCGGCAGGATTAAGGACCCGGCCAGCAGGCCAGCCTCCAACTGGTCCGGCCCGAGGTCAAAGACACCGTAAAACTTCACCAGGAGCAGGCCGGCCACCGCCGTGAGGGTAACGGCCTCGAAGGGCCAGAGCTTCACCCGCACCAGCCGGAGCAGAATACTGAGAAATCCAAAGCCGGCGGCCAGGACCAGCAACAGCGGCTGCAAGACCTGGTGGCCGAGGCCCATCGCCTCGTAGGCTACCATCAGGATCAGTACCCCCAGGCCGATGAAGGGCAAGGTTATCGAGTAAACCAGCCGCTTAAAGCTGTCGAAGTGCTCGTCGATGGAGTCTGCGGTCGGGGCTGGGGCGAAACTTTGTTGCGAACTGGCCGGACCAAGCAGGGGGGTCTCGGGGTCGGACCTATCCGATGTCAGTTCCTCTACCTCCCACTGAATTGGAACCACCACGGTCCTCCGCTCCGCTCGGGGATCTCCTCTAGGTGACCCTTCAACCTCCGCCGACCATTGCCGGTAGGAAAGCGTCTAATATATAGTAACTTACTATGCCGTTAAATGCTAGACTATCTACCCGGTCGAGCAATCCCCCGTGTCCCGGGAAAAGCCGGCCGCTGTCCTTCACCCCCGCGCTGCGTTTAAGGGCCGACTCGAAAAGGTCCCCAACCTGCCCGGCTAGCCCCAGTCCAAAACCGAGGAAGGCCACTGGCGAGCTTGCGGGCAAACCCAGAAGGGCGGCCATGCCCAAGGCCACCAGCGGACCTGCCGCTAGCCCCGCCACGAAGCCTTCCACGGTCTTGGCCGGGCTTACGGCGGGAGCCAGAGGCCGGCGGCCCCAGCGCCGGCCGGCGAAGAAAGCCGCCGTATCCACCGCGAACGTTACCCCGAAGGTGAGCAAGGTCCATTCCAGACCGTGGGGCAGGTCCCGCAACAGGATGTAGTGACTGAAGATCAGGCCGCAGTAAGCGCTTCCCCCCAGGGTTGCCGCCCAGTCGGCCAGGGCCCCCCGGGTTCTTCCCCCCACCACCAGGACGGCTCCAGCCAGCAGGGCCTCGGCGGCTAGTCCCGGCCCGGCCAGCTCCGGCCGTCCGAGGCCGACGGCCCCAACCACCCCCAGCCCCCCGGCCGTCCCGACCCAGACCAAGGGCGAAAGCCCGCCCAGCCGGGCCAGGTGGTAGAATTCCAGGTGGCCTACCAGGGAAGCCAGGCCGACGAGCAGGGTAAAGTAAGGGGGGCCGAGCCAGACCAGAAAGAGCAGGACCGGCAGGACGGCCGCGGCCGTCAGGACCCGGGTACGCAACATGGCATCCGGCCGAGTTTTGCTGAGACCCAATTGGTGGAGGCAGAGACGTGAAGAGGGTGACCTATGACGACTTTCTCAGGGTTGAAATCCGGGTGGGGAAGGTTGTTCGGGTCGAAGACCACCCCAAGGCCCGGAAGCCGGCCTACAAGGTCTGGGTGGATTTCGGGGACCTTGGGGTCAAAAGCTCCAGCGCCCAACTTACCCGCCGGTACACGAAAGACGACCTGCTCGGACGGCAGGTGGTGGCCGTGGTTAACCTGGAGCCGAAGCGGGTAGCCGACTTTGTCTCCGAGGTCCTCATCCTGGGGGCCATGGTGACCGACGAAGACGTGGTCCTCCTCCGGCCCGACGCTTCCGTCGCCCCCGGAACCCGGGTCCTCTGAGTCAAACTTCGGCTCTCACCCGGAGCTCAAGGCCGATAACCGCGGCCAATTCGACCAGCAGTTCCGCCGCCCGGCCGTTGCCGGCCAGGCCAAGCTCAGCCAACTCGTCCAGCACCTGGAGGGCCGCCGGCGTATCCAGGTCGTCGTCCAGGGCGGCAAAGAAGCGGGCCCGAAAGGCCCCTTCCTCGGCCCAACCGGGGTTGGCCGGGACGGGGGCCTGTCGTGCCGCCGCCCGGAACCTCCCCAGCCGGGCGGCCGCCCTTTCCAGCTCGGCCTCCCGGTAGTCCAGGCCGGCCCGGTAGTGCGTGGATATCAGGTAAAGACGGATGGCGTCCGGGTCGAACTTTCGGCGCAGGTCCCGGACAAAGACCATGTTACCCAGCGACTTGCTCATCTTCACCCCGTTCAGGGAGACCAAGCCCACGTGGACCCAGAAGCGGGAGAAGGGGCGCTCGCCGGTGTAGGCCTCACTCTGGGCGATTTCGTTTTCGTGGTGGGGGTAGATGAGGTCGGCCCCGCCCCCGTGGATATCCAGCCTGGGCCCCAGGTAGCGGAGGGACATGGCCGTGCACTCGATGTGCCAGCCGGGCCGGCCGGGTCCCCAGGGGCTTTCCCAGGCCGGCTCCCCGGGCCCGGAGCGGCGCCAGAGGGCAAAATCCAGGGGGTCCTCCTTGGTCGGGTCGTCCAGGTCGCTGTCATCCTGGCCGGCGGCGATGGTCAGCATCTCCTCCCGGCTGAGCCGGCTCAGCCGGCCGTAGTCGGGCGCGGCCTTGACCCGAAAATACACCCCCCGGGGGATGATGTACCCGTAGCCCTTTTCCAGCAGGCCTCGGGTGACCTCCAGGATCATTGCAATCTCCTGGGTGGGCCGGGGATAGTGGTCGGCCGGAAGTACCCGCAGGGCGGCCATGTCTTCGAAAAAGACCCGACAGCACTCTTCCCCTAGCTCCAGGTAGTCCCGGCCCAGCTGCCGGGCGCGGCCCAGGATCGACTCGTCGATGTCGGTGATGTTCTGAATGTACTTGAGCCGATAGCCGTGGTAGCGCAGGATCCGGTTTAAGACGTCAAAAACCACGTAGGTGCGGGCGTGGCCCAGGTGGGTGGTGTCGTAGGGGGTGATACCGCAGACATAAAGGCGCACCAGGCCGTCGGGGGTAGAAAACTCCTCCTTGGTCCGGGTCAGGGTGTTGTAAAGCCGCATAATTTTGGCCCTGTCTCCTTCGGGGGCTTCCCGGTGCCTCTTTAAATGTTAAAGCCGGCTCCCCAACCCGTCAAACTGCAGCCACGAGCCTGACGTTTACCCGTAGACCCCCCGGGCCTCCGCCGGCCGCACCCCCCGGACGACCTCGACGGCCTGGCGGGCCCCGGCGTTAACAAACCCGATGTCGCTGCCGGCCGGACAGAACATCCAGCCCTCCCGGAACCGGCGGACCACCTCCTCCGGCCCGGCGCAGTGGATTCCGGCAACCTTCCCCGCCGCCCGGGCCGCCTCCAGAACCCGCCGGCACGCCGCCACATGTTGGGGGTCCTTAACGTCCAGGCCCGGCCTCAGGCCCATGGAGATGGCCAGGTCGGCCGGACCGATGTAGAGGGCATCGACCCCTTCAACCTGGGCGATGGCCTCGACCTGATGGACCGCCTCGACATGCTCGATCTGAACGATGAGGGCAATCTCCTCGTTGGCCCGCTCATAGTAATCGGGGCCGTAGAGGCGGGCCCGATTGGGCCCGAAACTCCGATTGCCTAGGGGCGGGTAGCGGCAGGCCTGAACCGCCCGGCGGGCATCCTCCGGCGAGTTTACCAGGGGAACCAGCACCCCGTAGGCCCCGGCATCGAGGACCCATTGGAAATACTCCGGCCGGTTCCACGGTAGCCGTACGAGGGGCACCACCTCGGTGCCCCTCAGGGCCTGAAGGCAGGCCACGGCCCGCCCGACGTCAATACCCATGCCGTGCTGCATGTCGATAAGCACCCAGTCGAAGCCGGCGTGGGCCAGGCTCTCCACCACGTACGGGTCGCCGGTGGAAACCCAAACCCCAAGGGCCGGTTTCCCTTCCCGCCAGAGCTGTTTAAGCCGGTTCGGTCGCATTCGGCAAGCCTCCGCTGGGGTAACCTGCCCCTGAGTATAATTGACTTGGAGGGTGCATGTCCAAGGCCTTCTCCCTGGTGTCCGACTTCCAGCCGACCGGTGACCAGCCCCAGGCGATCGAGGCCCTCGTGGAGGGGATCCGGCGGGGGTATAAGCATCAAACCCTGCTCGGGGTGACCGGTTCGGGAAAGACCTTCACGATGGCCAACGTCATCGCCCGAGTTGGGCGGCCCACCCTGGTCATTGCCCACAATAAGACCTTGGCCGCCCAGCTTTACGCGGAGTTTAAGGAGTTTTTCCCCCATAATGCCGTCGAATATTTCGTTTCGTATTACGACTATTACCAGCCTGAGGCTTACCTGCCCCAGACCGACACGTACATTGAAAAGGACGCCCAGATAAACGACGAAATCGATAAGCTCCGCCACGCCGCCACCCGGGCCGTCCTGGAGCGGGACGACGTTATCGTGGTGGCCTCAGTCTCGTGCATCTACGGCCTGGGCGACCCCGAGGAGTACGAGTCCTTCGTCATGTACCTGCGGGTCGGGGATGTCCGAACCCCCCAGCAGGTGGCCCGGCACCTGGTGGCCATGCAGTACGAGCGCAACGACTTCGAGCCCGGCCGGGGCCGGTTCCGGCTGCGGGGCGACACCCTCGACCTCTGGCCGGCGTACCAGGAGACGGCCGTCCGGATCGAGTTCGACTGGGACACCGTCGTCCGGATCACCGAAATGGACCCCCTCAGCGGCGAGGTGCTGGTCCGTCACCAGGAGCTGGCCGTCTACCCGGCCAAGCACTTCGTGACCCGGGCCGAGAAGCTGGAGGCCGCTATCGCCTCCATTGAGGCCGAGCTGGCCGAACGGGTCAAGGAGCTGGAGGCCCAGGGCAAATTTCTGGAGGCGGCCCGCCTACTGGCCCGAACCAAGTACGACCTGGAGATGCTGCGGGAGGCCGGCTACTGCCCCGGCATCGAAAACTACTCCCGGCACCTCTCCGGCCGGCCGCCCGGAAGCCCGCCCTGGACCCTCCTTGACTACTTCCGCTATCGGCACGGGGATAACTTTCTACTCTTCATCGACGAGTCCCACATCACCATCCCCCAGCTCAAGGGGATGTACCACGGGGAGATGAGCCGCAAGGACAACCTCATCGAGTATGGCTTCCGGCTCCCCTCGGCCCGGGATAACCGACCACTAAGCTTCGAGGAGTTTAACGAGCGGATTCCCCAGGTCATCTACGTTTCGGCCACCCCCGACGACTACGAGCTGGAGTTGAGCCGCTGCTACGGCCAGGTGGTGGAGCAGATCATCCGGCCGACGGGCCTCCTCGACCCCGAGGTGGAAGTCCGGCCGACCCGGGGCCAGATTGACGACCTGCTCCACGAGATCCGGGAGCGGGTGCGTCGGGGCGAGCGGACCCTGGTCACGACCCTCACCAAGCGGATGGCCGAGGACCTGGCCGATTATCTTAAGGAGATGGGTGTCAAGACCCACTATCTGCACTCGGACATCGAGACCATCGAGCGGGTTCAGATCCTGCGGGACCTGCGCCTCGGGGTCTACGACGTGGTGGTGGGCATCAACCTGCTCCGGGAGGGCCTGGACCTGCCGGAGGTTAGCCTGGTGGCCATCCTCGACGCCGATAAGGAAGGGTACTTGAGGTCCTACCCGGCCCTTATCCAGGTTATGGGTCGGGCTGCCCGGCACGTGGAGGGCAAGGTCATAATGTACGCCGATACGATAACTGAGTCGATGCGCAAGGCCATCGAGGAGACCGAGCGCCGGCGCCGGATTCAGCTCGAGTACAACAGCCGCCACGGAATCACCCCCCAGGGTATCCGGAAGGCCGTCCGGGACCTCACTGACCGGCTGAGGCTGGTAGCCGAGACCGGGCCCGAATACCAGGTGCGAGAGCGGGTGCCCAAAGACGAGCTCTACCGGATGATTAAGGAGCTGGAGGCCGAGATGAAGGCGGCGGCCAAGGCCCTGGAATTCGAACGGGCCGCCCTCATCCGGGACCAGCTCTTCGAGCTGAGAGGAATGCTCGCCGAAGGGGAAGCGGACGCGCGGGTTCTCGCCCGCCGGAATCCATCGGGTTACTGAGTTGCGTACGATGAACCTTAGCTTGCTATAATTTAATAATCATTAAAGGGGTTGTAGAAAGGAGACCAATCAGCGGTGGCCGATCGGAACCTCGGAATTGCCCAGCGGGTACTAGAAAATGTAAAAAAAGTCATTATCGGCAAGGACCAGGAGGTAGAGCTGGCCATTATCGCCCTGATGTGCCAGGGGCACCTGCTCATCGAGGACGTGCCGGGGGTTGGCAAGACGGTCCTGGCCAAGGCTATTGCTAAGTCCTTAGGCTGCAGCTTTCGCCGCATCCAGTTCACCCCCGACCTGCTCCCCTCGGACATAACCGGGGTTTCGGTTTACAACCAGAAGACCGGGGAATTTGAGTTTCGGCCGGGGCCGGTGATGGCCCAGATCGTCCTGGCCGACGAGATCAATCGGGCCACCCCCCGGACGCAGGCCGCCCTGCTGGAGTGTATGGAGGAGCGGCAGGTAACTGTCGACGGCCGGACCTACCCCATGCCCCAGCCCTTCCTGGTGATGGCCACCCAGAACCCCATCGAGTACGAGGGTACCTTCCCCCTCCCCGAGGCCCAGCTTGACCGCTTCTTAATGCGAATCTCCCTTGGCTACCCCAGCCGGACCGATGAAATCAAGATCCTCGACCGCCAGCAGCACGTCCACCCCATCGACGAGATCGGCCAGGTGGTGGATACCGAAGAGCTTTTAGAGCTTCAGGAGCGGGTTAAGGATGTCTACGTTGATCCCCTTATCAAGCAGTACATCGTCTCCCTGGTCGAGGCAACCCGCAAGCATCCCGATGTCTACCTGGGGGCTTCACCCCGGGGCTCCCTGGGACTGCAACGCACAAGCCAAGCCCTGGCCCTGCTCCGCGGCCGGGATTACGTCCTGCCGGACGACGTCAAAGCCCTGGCTGTTTCCGTCCTGGGCCACCGCATCATCGTCAACCCGTCCGCCCGGGTGAAGAACGTGACGGCCAAAACCATTCTCAAAGAGATTTTAGAGTCCGTTCCCGTTCCCGGGGCCCGGGTCGGACGGTAGTTTAGCCGGCTGTGCGTAGCTGGACCGTCGTCGCCCTGCTGGTTGTCGCCGTCTTGGCCGCCTTGGCCCTTAACTACGTTCTGCTTTACCGGGTGGCCTACGTGCTGGCCTTCGTCCTGCTGGTCGGGTACATCTGGTCGCGGGCCAACATCCGCTGGCTAGAGGTGGAGCGAACTACCAGCACCACCCGGGCCCAGGTGGGCGAGCGGCTGGTCGAGCGGATCACCGTCCGCAACACCGGACCCCTCCCCAAGCCGTGGGTGGAGGTTCACGACCTTTCGGACCTGCCGGGCCACCACTTGAGCCAGGCCTTTGGGCTCCTCTCGGGGGGGCACCGCGCCTGGCGGGCCGAGACCGTTTGCCGGCAGCGGGGAAAATTTAGCCTTGGTCCCATTGTCGTCCGAACCAGCGACCCCTTCGGCCTCTTTCCGCGGGAGCTCAGCCTGGGCGAACCCCAGACCCTCGTCGTCTACCCCCGGGTCGTTCAGTTCCGGGAGTTCGAGCTGCCCGGCGGCGAACTTTCCGGGGAGGTGCGGACCCGCCGCCGCACCCACCAGGTCACCCCGGTGGCCGCCGGCGTCCGGGATTACCAGCCGGGGGACAGCTACAACCGGATCCACTGGCCCACCACCGCCCGCCTCGGGCGACTGGCGGTTAAAGAGTTCGAGCTGGACCCCCTCAGCGACGTCTGGATTCTGCTGGACCTTCAGGCGGCCGTCCAGGCCGGGCTGGGGCCCGAATCCACCGAGGAATACGGGGTGACCCTGGCCGGCTCGGTGGCCAAGGCCCTCCTCGACCGTAACTGGTCGGTGGGTCTCATCGCCTTCGGCCAGACCCACGAGGTCGTCCCCACAGACCGTGGGGTCCGCCAGCTCCTCAAGATCCTGGAGACCCTGGCCGTCGTCCGGGCCCTCGGACGGGTTCCCCTGGCCGAGCAGATCCTGATGGAGTCGGCCCGCTTCGGCCGGAACATAACCCTGGTGGTCATTACCCCCTCGGGAAGCGATGCCTGGGTGGAGAGCTTAAGCCTCCAAGTCCAGCGGGGAGTCCGGCCGGTGGTCGTTCTCCTGGATGCGACCAGCTTTGGGGGTTACCACAGCCCCCTTATGCCCCTAGGTGCCCTTGCAGCTGCCGGGATCCCGGCCCACATCGTCCGCCGGGGCGACCCACTGGATCTGGTTTTCGCCGCCCGGACCGCCGGCGCGGGTTGACGGCCGGCGGCTGCTCCCCTAAACTGCAAACGCAAGGAAGCTGACCGGTGCGGGCCTTTTTACTGCGCAGATTAATTCGGACCGTCGTGGTCCTCTGGGGAATCTCCACCATCGTCTTCGTCGTGATGCGCCTTTCGGGGGACCCCATCGTTTTAATTCTGCCCCCGGACGCCCCCACGGCCGAGGTCTTCCGGGTGCGCCGGGAGATGGGCCTTGACGAACCCCTCTGGGTTCAGTACCTGGTATTTCTCCGCAACGCCATTCGGGGCGACTTCGGCCAGTCCATTCACTTCCGCCAGCCGGCCATGGCAGTTGCCCTGGAACGAATTCCGGCCACCATCCAGCTGGCGGTCGCGGCCTTCGCCCTGGCGGTGGTCATGGCCGTGCCGGTGGGCATCGTGGCGGCCGTCCGTCGCTTCAGCCTCTGGGACCACCTGGGGATGTTTCTGGCCCTCCTCGGCCAGTCGGTACCCACCTTCTTCCTGGGTATCCTACTCCTGCTTCTCTTTGCCGTCTGGTTTCCCCTCCTGCCCATCGGGGGGACCGGGACCCCGGCCCACCTGATAATGCCGGCGGTCACCCTGGGGGCCTTCGCCATGGCCTCGATTGCCCGCCTCACCCGGTCGGCCATGCTGGAGGTGCTTTCCCAGGACTACATCCGGACGGCCCGGGCCAAGGGCCTTAAAGAAATCACGGTGATTCTAGGCCACGGCTTCCGCAACGCCCTCATCCCCGTGGTCACCATCATGGGCCTCCAGTTCGGCACCCTCTTGGGCGGGGCGGTGGTTACCGAGACCATCTTCGCCTGGCCGGGGATCGGCCGGCTGGCCATTCAGTCCATTTTCAACCGCGACTACCCGGTGGTCCAGGCCACGGTGTTCCTGGCCGCCGTAGCCTTTGTGGCCGTTAACTTCGTGGTCGACCTTTTCTACGCCGTCCTTGACCCGAGGATCCGCTACGAGTAGCCCAATGTGGACCCGACCAGCCACTTCCGCCGAGCTCGTCCTGCCCCGGCGACCAGCCCGACGACGGCTGGCTCGAATCCCCATCCCTGTGGCCTTTTTTATCGGCTTTCTCCTAATCTTAGTCCTTTCGGCCGTCTTTGCCGACTACCTGGCCCCAGCCGACCCTTACCGCCAGAGCCTGCGGGGCCGGCTGGATGCCCCCACCTGGCTGGGCGGGACCACCGGGGCCCTCCTAGGCACCGACCAGCTCGGTCGGGATATCCTCTCCCGGATCCTTTTCGGGTCGCGGGTTTCCCTCCTGGTGGGCTTTACGGCGGTGATAATCGGGGGCCTGCTGGGGAGCCTGCTGGGCCTGGTGGCGGGGTACGCCGGCCGCGTCGCCGACGAGGTGATAATGACCATCGCCGACACCCAGCTGGCCTTCCCCCTGGTGCTCCTGGCCATCGCCGTCGTGGCGGTGTTGGGTCCCAGCCTCCAGAACCTGATCCTCGTGGTGGGCATCAGCGGCTGGGTCACCTACGCCCGGATCGCCCGGGCTCAGGTGCTAAGCCTTAAACAAAAGGAGTTTATCGAGGCGGTTCGGGCCCTGGGCGGGAGCGACCTGCGAATTCTCTTCCGCCACCTCCTGCCCAACACCCTCTCGCCCCTCATCGTGGTGGCCACCCTGGACCTGGCCCGGACCATCGTGCTGGAGTCAACCCTTTCCTTCCTGGGTCTGGGAGTTCAGCCGCCGACGCCGTCGTGGGGCCAAATGATCGGAGAGGGCAGGGAGTATCTAATCATCGGCCGGTGGTGGGTCTCGGTCTTTCCAGGCATCGTGCTGATGCTGACCACCATGGCGGTGAACCGGATCGGCGACTGGGTCCGGGACGTCCTCGACCCCACCCTCCGGAACGTATAAAACTAACACGGCGGCAGGCGGTACGTGATTAAGCTTGGACAGTTGGACCCAAAAGTGGCGGCCGCATACACCGACGCCGCCCTCACGCCGTACCGGGGGGTAAAGAGCGCCCCGCCCTTCCTCACGTCCGATGGACCAATACCGGTTGTCGGGGTAGGGCCCTGGGGCAGTGTGGAAGCTTCCAAGCTTCGTCCACGTTCTTAACCGACGACCCTGACGTTGTGCAAAAGGTCCCGGACCTTACCCGCGGTAAGGGATTAGCGGATTGCCTCGACTTCTGGGGGAACGACCAGCTCCCAGACCTTCCTGTCCGCGTAACGGCCAGCCATGGCAAGGTCACCTAACTTGGCCTAACCGGTGCCACCGCGACGTTTCAGGTGCTCAAAAACGCCCGGTTCGAGGTCCTGTTCGAAGTGACCCTTTGGGGTAATATTAAAGGGCTCCGGGAGATGCTAACGCTAGCCGAGTCGGACCAGCTTACGCCCATTGGGCTGAAGTTCTACCCGCTGGCGCAGGTCAATGAAGTTCAAACCCGCCACTGTTTAAGGCGGGTAACCGGCCGGGCAGTACCAAGCTAGGCTGCGTACCCCCTTAGTGGCCGGCGTAAGACCGGGGCTCTGGTCGGGCCACCCACCGGTAGTCAGTGGCAACTTTTAAAAAGGGGAATGACTTGGAGCGTATCAACTTGCCCTTCACCGGCATTCCGACGTTTCTGCGGGCGCCCCTGGTCACCGAGCTGGACGGGGTTGAGGCGGATGTGGCCGTGCTGGGCGCCCCCTACGATGAGGGTTCGCCCTGGAGGCCCGGCGCCCGCTTCGGCCCCCGGGCCATTCGGGAGCAGTCGGTCCGGTTCGCCGGTTTTGGGCCGGCCCAGGCCCAGCGGGGCCTTTACGACATCCGGCTGGGCCGTCGCCGGCTGGCCCAGGTCCGGCTGGTGGATGCCGGGGATGTGGATGTGGTCCATGGCAACCCGGAACTGACCTTTGCCAACATTACTCGGGCGGTCGGCGCCCTCTGCCGCCGGGGGATCCTGCCGGTGGTCCTGGGCGGTGACCACGCCATAACTTCGGCAGTGGTGGCCGGCATTGGGGAACCGATCCATGTCGTTCAACTGGATGCCCACCTCGACTACCGGCCGACCACCCAAGGGGTCCGCTACGGGAACGGCAACCCGATGCGGCTCATCGGGGAGATGCCCCACGTCGGCCGGATTTTCCAGGTGGGTATTCGGAGCCTACGGACCTCCGAATCGGACCTCCAGGATGCCCTGCAGCGCGGCAATCGGATTATCAGCCGCTGGGAGGCCGATAGGCTTGGGCCCGAAGCCATCGCCGCCGAGGTCCCCACCGACCGACCCCTCTACGTGACCGTCGACCTGGATGTGCTGGACCTGCCCCTGGTACCGGGGTGTGCCTCGGCCGAGCCGGACGGCCTCAGCTTCGGCCAGCTCCGGGGTATCCTGCAGGCCCTGGCCGCCCGGCACCGGGTGGTAGGCTTTGACGTGGTGGAACTTAACCCGATGCTGGACGTCCCAGGAGGTAATACCGCCATCGTGGCCTGCCAGATTATTCTGGAATTCCTCGGGTCGATTTTCGACGTAGACTTAAAGGTGGATAGTGGGTCTGAGGAGGCCTGACGTTCTGATTCTGGATGGGAGTAAGGGGTCCGGAAGCGGCACCATCGTCCGAACCGCCGTCGCCCTGGCCGCCCTGACCGGGCGGTCCCTGCATATCTTTAATGTCCGGGCTGCCCGCCAAAACCCCGGCCTGCGCCACCAACACCTGGGCGCCGTCGAGGCCGTTGCCCACCTCACGGCGGCCCGCCTCCACGGGGCTGCGGTCGGCTCGAAGGCCTTTGATTTCGAGCCTTCAGGCCAGATTCGCGGGGGAGAATATTACTTTGACCTGGGGGCCGGCTCGGCCACCCTGGTGGCCTACACCGTTCTCCCGGTGGCAGCCTTTGCCGACGGGCCGAGCGTCTTTCGGATTCGGGGCGGGACTTTCCAGGATTTTGCGCCGTCGGCGTATCATTTTAAACACGTACTGCTGCCCCTGGTGGGTCGGATGGGTCTGCGGGCCGAACTTGAGGTGCTGCGGCCCGGGTATGTTCCCTCGGGCGGCGGGCTTATTGAGCTCCGGGTCTGGCCTACCACCGGACCCCTCGAGCCCCTCCGGCTGACCGAACCGGGGCGGGTCGTCCGGGTTTGGGGCCTCGCTGTTTCCTCCCACTTGGAACACCGGCGGGTCTCTGACCGGATGGCCGCCCGGTGCCGGGAGCGGCTCAGGGCGGCCGGGCTCGACCCGGAGATCAACGTGGTTTACGACCGAACGGCCGCCCAGGCCGGGGCGGGTCTGGTGGTCTTTGCCGAGACGGATACTGGCTGTATCTTCGGGGCCGACCGGTCGGGGGAACTGCGCCGGACCTCCGAGGAGATCGGAGACTACGTGGCCCAGACGCTCCTTAACGACATCCGGTCGGGGGCCACGGTGGACCGCCACCTGGCCGACCAGTTGGCCCTCTTCGGGGCCCTGGCGGCTGGGGAGACCGAGTACATCGCGCCCCAGGTTACCGACCACCTACAAACGGCCTGTTGGCTGGTGGGGGAGATCCTGGGGGCGGAGGCAACCGTTCATGACCGAAGGGTCCGAATTCGGGGTGTCGGATTCCGGCGGCCCGGGGTCCGTTGAGGTTAAGGGGATTTACACCACGGCCCTGACGGCCATCCTGCTGGGCGCGGGGTTCCGCATCGCCCGGCCATCCCCCACCATCCGCGGCCGTTTCGGCCTGCCCGAGAATCCCGAGCCCGGCTCGGCCCAGGTTGAAGACCTGCCCGACCGTCAGGGTGTTACGGTCCGTGGGGCCGGGGAAACCGCCCGACGGGTGGTGGGGGCCCTGCGCTGGCGGTTACCCTTCGCCCTCTTCTGGCGGGAGCAGTCCCGGCACGTGGTCTACTTCCCCCTGCCTGTTAAGTTTTACCTGGATGCCGTTCGGGCCAGGTATACGCCGACGCCGTCGGGCTACCACCGGCTCCGGAGCCTGGGCCTTCGGCCGCCCGAGGTTTCCGATTTGGCCGAAGGAGCCATTCTTGACATAAATACCAAAGCGTTTGTGTCAAGGATGGCCTTGGAAACCGAGACGGTTTGGTCCCGGCTTGGGCCCGGTCAAGAGTTTCCCATCATCCACTTAAAGCCCGGCGGCCGGGTTATTCGGCTGCGGGCCACGGTGGAGCGGGTGGAGGACGGCCGGCTGGTACTGCGCCGGCAATTCCGGCCCGGGGGCATCTTCGACAGCCTCGGGGAGCCCATCATGCCCGGCGACTGGGGGCTGGTGGTGCTTGCGGCTGAGGGCTGGTGGTCCCGACGGCTTTACTACCGGGAAGACGGCACCTTCGTCGGGGAGGTCATCAATATAAACACCCCGGTGGAAGTCTTCCCCGACCGGGCGGTGTATGTGGACCTGGAGCTGGATATTTTGCGGCTGCCGGACGGAGCGGTGCGCATCGTCGACGTCGAGGAGCTAGAGGCGGCGGTCCGGCGGGGATGGCTCAGCCCGGCCCTGGCCCAGCGGGCGTACGAAGAGGCCCAGAAGGCGGCCCAGAAGCTGGCGCTGGGCGCAGGCGAATTTGATTGTTGACATAAACACCATACGTTTATGTCAACAATGTCGGGCCGGGTCTAGACCCGGCCCGGTCGGAGCGGAAGACGGGATTCGAACCCGCGACCTTCTCCTTGGCAAGGAGACGCTCTACCGGCTGAGCTACTTCCGCACCAGCACTATTATACCACATAATTCAAGCTGGCCGAGATGAGCCGTTCTACAGTGAGCACGTCCCGTCCCCCATCCAGCTTGCCTTGCTTCAACACTGGACGTTTGTTTTAGCTGTCCTCCCGGAAGCTCAGGGGCCTGAGCTGGGCCCGGCTCAGGGTATTTTCTGGTAAGACCCGAGAGACTAGCTTCCAAAAGCTGGCCCGCTTGGCGGCATCAATTAGGGCCGCCGTGGCCAGCCTGCTGGTGCCCCGACCCCGGGCGACGTAAACCGAAAATTCCGCGATGTCGGCGTAGCACTCCCGGAGCCAGTAAGTGGAGGTGAACGTGAAGGCGATGACTTTGCCCGGACCGTCCTCAACCACCACGATGGATGGACTCCGTCAAACCCGCCCAGGATCCCTTCGGGGGTTCGGAGCCGGGTCTCGAAGGTGGCGACTCGGTCCTCGATGCCCTCGTTGTAGGTCCGGACGATGGTCGCCGCATGGGGGGCGGTCACCGGACGTGCCTTCATTGCAGACTCCCCGCAAGCTTCTTGCCGGGCAGCCGGGCCAGCGGCACCAGGGCCCCGGCCAGTCCAAGGCCGACTACCCCGGCCAGAATGAACACCCCGGGCCACCCCAGTCCGAGGTCCAGAACCGCGCCCGCCGCCACCGGCGCCACCACGGTGGCCCCAAAGCCGCACAGGGCCTGAAGGGCCTGGGCCGACCCGAGCCGGTGCGGGGGTACCAGCTCGGTGACGGCCGTAGAGTATATGGCCGAATCGGCCGAGACCGCAAGGCCGTAAAGGAGGCCGACCCCCAGTAGAATTGGCCAGGGTCCCGGCCCGAGAAAGCCGAAGGCCAGGGAGATAAGACCGCTGAGGACCGCCACCCCCAGGGCGGTCCGGGCCCGGCCCAGCCGGTCGGAGAGCCAACCGCCGAACCAAACGCCCACGGTTCCCAGGCCCGACATCAGGGCCGCCCACTGGCTTCCGGCCGAGGTGGCCGCCGTGCGGTCCAGCCCCTGGGCCGCCATCACCGCCGCCAGGTAGGCGGCGAGCCAGCCGCGGGAGACGTAAAGTTCCCAGGAGTGCCCGGTGTATCCCAGGATCACCCGTAAAACCCCGGGTACCCGTACCACCGTAAGGTCCAGCCGGGAACGCCCCCCGGGGGGCGGCCCGCTGCTCTGGGTAGCAAACCAGGCGATGGGGATGGCCAGGACCGCCAGTACCCCCATTCCCAGCCCCGCGCCCCGCCAGCCCAGGTGGGGCAGGAGGGCCCCCGTAAGCCAGAGGGAAACGGCGGTTCCCAGGTAAAAGGACGAAACGTAGGCCCCCACCGCAAAGCCCCGGCGGTGCGCCGGCACGGCCCCCGCCACCACCCGCACCCCGGGCAGGTATATTCCGGCGAGGCCCAGGCCGGCCAGCACCCGCAGGGCCACAGCACTCCAGACATCGTGGGCCAGGAGCGGGAATGCCACAAAGGCCGCCGACGTGACCACGGCGCATCCGGTGATGACCAGCCCCGTCCGGACCCGGTCGGTAAGGGGCAGGAGGAACACCACCCCGATCAGATAGCCCACCTGGTAGGCGGAGAAAACCCAGCCGATGGCCGCGGCCCCGGCTTCCCATTCGGCCATCAAAAGGGGCACCGCCGCCGCCACCAGGTTGGACGGCAGCAGGGCTAGGGCCAGGACGGGTCCCAGCAGGTAGGCACGTCTTGCAGTCACCTCAGCGCGAGGGTTTATACGCCATAATGGTGGCGCCGGCAAACCGGCCGGCCAGGTCGGCCAAAACCTCAAGAGGCAGCCGTTTCAGCGCAGCCGGGAGCCCCGAACCCAACCCGTCCGGGGAGTATCGGTACTCAATCCGAACCTCAATGCCCCTGAAGCCGGCGGCTTCCAGGAAAGCCCGATATCGGCCCGTGGTGAGGGCTCCGGCCAAACACCCTACCCAGCTGAGGGCCGACCGAATCTCACCTTCGTCCAGCGGAAGCCCGTTCAGGTCGGGGTCCACCACAATATCCGAGACCACCAGCCGGCCGCCCGGCTTCAGGACCCGGAAGGCCTCGAAGAGGGCCTGGACCTTGTCGGGGGTGAGGTTAATGACGCAGTTAGAGATGATAACGTCCGCCGACCGATCCCGGATGGGAATCGCTTCCAAGTCCCCCCGGACGAAGGCGGCATTTTCCAGCCCGGCCCGTCTAACGTTCCGCCTGGCCAGTCTGGTCATTTCGGCCGATAGGTCCAGGCCGTAAACCGCCCCAGACGGTCCAATCTCCTTGGCCGCCAGGATAACATCCAGCCCGCCTCCGGAGCCCAGGTCGAGAACGACCTGCCCGGGTCGGAGGGCGGCCAGGCCCACCGGGTTCCCGCAACCCCGGAAGCTGGCCACGGCCTCTGCCGGCAGTCCGGTGAGGTCCCGGGCTGACCCGCAGCAGGAAGCAACGGGTTGGCAACAGGCCGTCGAAGTTCCTGCCGACCGGGCAACTCGGCCGTAAGCATCGGCGACGGTAAGCTTAATCCGCTGGGGGTCCATCTCAGCCATCTGTGCCTCCTGACCAAAACATGGCTATGGCGGTTTCGGGGCAGGCGCCCCGGAATTCCGCCGAAGCCTGCACCGGAGCCGGAACCTCCGAGCTGGGAACGACCCGGAAGCCCAGCTGGGTGAAAAACCCCGTGGCGGTCTCAGTAAGCAGGTAGAATTCCCTCACCCCCGCCGGAGCCCATGTCGGGGGCTGCCTGGACCAGGGCCGTGCCGAGCCTCGGTTCCGCCAGTCCGCCCTAACGGCCACCGAACGGGGCAGGGCCGCGTTCCCATACACTTCCAGGGCGTCCGTCCCGGCAAGCTGGTCCCCGACCCGGGCAACCAGGGCCGTGGACAGGTGGTCGGCGAGGCCGGCCACTGGCAGACCGGCGGCTTCCAGCAGGCCGAATAGCCCGAGCAGGTCGTCGGGCTGGGCAATCTCAACTCAAGCTCGCAGACGCGGACGCTCCGCTCGGCTCGATTAAGGATGCTCAGGATGGCCAGGCGGATGGGGTGGCCCAGGACCTTCAACTCCCGGGTAAGGGGTATGGTCCATCGCCAGTCTACCGAAACCAGCCGACCGCAACGAACGGTAGCCTGCAAAGGGGGCTCCTTTCACCGGTCCCATCATAGCGGATACCTCGAAGAAATTCAATGAAGTGCGCACGGCTGGCCTCAACCTGACGGCCGCTGGCAGTATGGCGGGCAACTAAAACCCAACCCCAAAGCCCCCGTCAGGAACCAGACTTGACTGGGACAGCCCTTACCTGTTAACCTAAACTGGCAGCTGGACCCCATCCGGCCGGCAGCCGAAGTTTTGTAGCCTTAAGCCGTAAAAAGACCGCTCGGATCCGCCCGGACCGAGACGGCGCTGGATGCCTCCCGGTCGGGAGGCTTTTTTGGTTCCGGGCGGCGGCAAAGGGGAGGTGTTAACCCGTGTTGCTCGCCGTCGACATTGGCAACACCAACATCACCCTGGGCCTCTTCGCTGGCCAGGAGCTCAAGGCCACCTGGCGGCTGGCCACGGACCCCGACCGGATGCCGGATGAGTACGGCCTAGTTCTGAGCGGACTGTTGGCCCATTGGGGCTGGTCCCCGGCGGACGTTCGGGACGGGGTCATTTCTAGCGTGGTCCCGCCCCTGGTCACCACCTTCCTCGAGGTTTTCCGCCGCTATTTCGGCGGCATAAGGCCCCTTATCCTTGAGGCGGGGGTAAAAACCGGCGTAAAGATCCTTTATGAAAACCCCCGCGAAGTCGGCGCCGACCGGGTTGCCAACGCCGCGGCCGCCTTCAAGCTCTTCGGCGGACCCACCGTAGTGGTCGACTTCGGGACGGGCACCACGTTCGACGTGGTCTCGGCCCGAGGTGAGTACTTGGGCGGGGTTATCGCCCCCGGAATTGGCATCGCCGCCGAGGCTCTCTTTCGCCGCACGGCCAAGCTCCCCCAGGTGGAAGTTGCCCGGCCCCGTTCCGCCATAGGCCGGAACACCGTAGCCGCCATTCAGGCCGGCCTCTACTTCGGGTACGTGGGCTTGGTGAATGAAATCCTCCACCGGATAATCCAGGAGGTGGGGGAGCGGCCCCGGGTGGTAGCCACGGGGGGGCTGGCCGAGCTTATTGCCCCCGACATCCCCGCCATCGAACGGGTGGTCCCCGATATCACCCTTCAAGGCCTGCGGATTATCTACGAACTTAACCGGCAGAAGGAGGCATGATGCTAGGGGGAAAGCGCTTCCTGTTGGGTGTAACCGGCAGCGTCGCCGCCTACAAGGCGGTCCAGCTGGCCAGCGACCTGGTAAAGGCCGGAGCCTTGGTGGATGTGGTCCTGACCAGGGGGGCCCTGGAGTTTGTAACACCCCTGGCCTTCCGGGCCATAACCCACCGGGACGTTCTGACCTGCATGTTCGACCCGAACCAGCCCGAAGCCTTGGAACACGTTACCCTGGCCCGGGAAGTGGACGGGGTGGTGGTGGCCCCGGCGACGGCCCACGCCATCGCCAAGTTCGCCCTGGGCCTGGCTGATGACCTCCTTTCGGCCACCCTCCTGGCCACCCGGGCCCCGGTGGTGATTGCCCCGGCCATGGAGACGGCCATGTACGAACACCCGGCCACGCAGCAACACCTGACGACCCTCCGGCTGCGGGGGTGGCTGGTGGTGGGCCCGGCCAGTGGCCGCCTGGCCTCGGGCGCCTTCGGGCCCGGGCGGCTGGCCGACCTCGAGGACATCATTGGGGGCCTGCGGTGGGCCCTGGGTCTCAGGGGCGACCTCGCCGGCCGAAGGATTGTGGTGACCGCCGGCCCAACCCAGGAGCCCATCGACCCGGTCCGGGTCATAACCAACCGCTCCTCGGGCAAGATGGGCTTTGCCATCGCCGAGGCGGCCCGTGACCGGGGCGCCACCGTCATCCTGATCACCGGCCCAACCACCCTGCGGGACCCCTATGGCGTCGAGGTTCGGCGGGTTCGGACTGCCTGCGAAATGTACGAGGCGGTTAAGGCCGCCGTCCGCCGCTGCGACGCCCTGGTCGCGGCCGCCGCCGTGGCCGACTACCGGCCCGAGGCGGCCGCGACCGATAAGATCAAAAAGGCCGACCAGCCCGAACTGACCCTTCGGCTGGTCCGAAATCCGGACATCCTCGGCGAAGTCCGAGGGGATTTCATCCGGGTCGGGTTCGCGGCCGAGTCTCGCGACCTTATCGCCAATGCTCGCCAGAAGCTGGTTGAGAAGGGCCTGGACCTGGTGGTGGCCAACGACATCACCGCCCCGGACGCCGGCTTCGAGGTGGACACCAACCGGGTCACCTTCGTCTACCCCGACGGTCGGGCCGAAGAGCTTCCCCTTCTGCCCAAGTACGAGGTCGCCCACCGGGTCCTGGACCGGGTGGTGGAGCTGCTCCGGCTCCGCCGCCCCGTTTCACCCGCCTAGAGCTTGGCCAGGGCCTCGAGAATCTCGTCGGCCTCAGGAAGGGTGCCGGGCGGGTAGGTCTTCTTCCAGCGGATTATCCCCTGGGTATCGATGATAAAGACGCTGCGAATGGCGAAACCCCGCTCGGCGTTGAAAACCCCGTAGGCCTGGGCCGCGGCCCCGTGGGGCCAGAAGTCCGAAAGGAGGGGGAAGTCGATGCCCCCTAGCCTCTCGGCAAAGGCCTGGTGGCTGAAGACCGTGTCGCAGGAGACGCCCAGCACCTGGGCGTTGGCGGCCTCGAAGCGGTCGATGGCCCGCTGCAAGGTCCGCAGCTCGTTGGTTCAGCCGGGGGTAAAGTCGGCCACGTAAAAACAGAGCACCACCAGCTTTCGGCCCAGGTAATCCGACAGGGAGACCCGGGCATCCCGGGAGACCGGCAACGAAAATTGGGGCGCGGGCATTCCAACTTCAATTTCGGGCATCGCTGTCTCCTTTCCGGGAAACCTGCCGGCAAGATTTTAAGTCCAGGCTAAGTTCCGCCTCAACGGATTCCCAGGTAGGCACCCCGTCTAGGCCGGGTCGAACCACCTTTAAGGCCGCAGCCATGGCCGCAATCCTGGCGGCCAGCAGGGGCTCATCACCGGCGGCAAGCCGAATAAAGAAGGCAGCCGCAAAGACATCCCCGGCCCCGGTTGGATCCGCCGCCGGGCGGACAAAGGCCGGGACACGGTAATGCCGACCGGCCGCCCAGAGGTCGACCCCGGCCTCGGCCCAGGTAACCGCCAGGCACCGGGCCATCCGCCCCAGCCCCCCAGCAAGGCCCAGGTCCGGTCCCAGGTCCTCGGCCGAAAGGACCACCCCATCCGCAATTTCCAAGAGCCTACCCACCTCCGGCCGCCAGCGGTTCTCCACCGTGCCCGCAGGCCCAAAACGCCGAAGCCACCCCTGGGGGGTACACCCAAAAAACCGGGGCCCCACTCGAGCCCAGTCGGCCGTCAGGGCAACTTCGCCGGCCACTGGGCCCAGGTGCAGGATTTTCGGCCGCCAGTCGACCGGCAGGTCCTCCGGGCTCAGGCTTTCGGCCCGGGCCAGGAGCCGCTGGCGGCGCCCCGTTGGGGTGTAGATGTTCTCAAAGGTGGTGGTGTTCGCCGCCGGCCGAACCGCCCAGCGGACGTTGCCCGTCCGGGACTCATAAAGATAGACCTCCCCGGAAATGCCGGTCCGCTCCGCCCTCAGCCCCGGGATCTGGCCGAATACTGCCCCCTCGACCCAGGTAAGCTCGGCCGAGGTCAGAATCCCTACCTTAAGGTCCCAGCGAGCGGCCAGCAGGCCGGCGTAGAGGACAGTACCCCCCGGACGACCCGGCCCGCCGGTCACATCCCGGGTTACGTGGCCGACGACCAGGTAGTCGGTCACGGCCGGGGGCGGGGCCGGAATGGACGGCGGACCGGGCCCCGGGGACGTCCCCGGGGCCGGCGGGGCATGACCACCACCCGCCGGCCCTCGCCGGCCCCGGTGCTCTGGGTCGTCACCTCAGGGTGGTTGGCCAGGGTTAGGTGAATCACCCGCCGCTCGGCCGCCGGCATCGCATCCAGGGGCAGGGGCCGGCGGGTCCGGCTCACCTTCTGGGCCGCCCGCAGGGCCAGTGCTTTAAGGGCCTGAACCCGCCGGACCCGGTAACCTTCGATGTCGATGTTTACCGCGGCCCGCTCCTGGAACCGACGGGCCAGGAGGTGGTTCACCAGGAACTGGAAGCTGGCCAGGGTCGTGCCCCGCCGGCCGATGAGGACCCCAACTTCGTCCCCCTGGATATTAAGGGTTATTGGGGCAGGCTCTAAGGTGACCTCGTTGGCGGCCGGCCGTCGCACCTCCACGGTGCCCCCGAGCCCAAGGCCGGCCAGCAGACTGCTCACCACCTCCCAGGCGGCAATGGCCAGCTGCCGCTCGGCCTCGGAAAAGTCGTTGGGGATGGCCGGACCGGCGGCACCGCGCAATCTGACCCGGATCCGGGCATCCTCACCCCCAAGGCCCAGGATGCCGGCGCGGCCTTCGGTGACCACGAAGATATCCAGTTCGTCCCGGGTCCGACCCAGGGCCTGTTCGGCCTTTCGAATGGCTTCGCCAACACTCCGGGCGGAAAATTCGAACTCCTTGGCCGTCTCCGATTCCATTACGTCCTCCACCTCGTCACTTGCGCCGGCTGGTGGCCGGCTTGGGTCTTGTCGAAGTTGCGGGCAAAAGACTACCCCACCCCGTTACGAAGTACTGAATGACGATGCTGATCAGGTTGGAGACCAACCAGTAGATGGCAAGGCCGCTGGGAAACTGGATGGTGAAAAAGGCAAACATCAGGGGCATGGTTATTAGCATCATCTGGTTCATCTGTTGCTGTTGGGGATCGGCCGAAGGCATCGTCATCATCTTCTGCTGGACCCAGGTAGAGGCCCCAACCAGCACGGGCAGGATATAGATGGGGTCGGGGTGGGCCAGGTCCAGCCACAGAAACCGGTTATTGATGGGGATCGCCTGGTGCACAGTGCTGAGCCAGGGGTAGATGTGCTGCGAGAGACCCAGCAGACCTTCAGGCCGGTCGGAAAGAGCGAAGACGATGGCCTGGTAAAGGCCGATCCAAATGGGGAACTGGATCAGGGTTGGGACCAGACAGCCCAGGGGACTCACCCCGTGCTCCCGGTAGAGGGCCATGGTTTCCCGGGAAATCTTTTCCCGGTCGTCCCGGTATTTGCGCTGAAGCTCCTGGATCTTAGGTTGAAGTTCGCTCAGCTTGCGGGAAGCGTGCAGCTGCCTGAGGGTGAGGGGCAGCATCAGTACCCGAACTATAAGGGTGAAGGCAACAATGGCCACCCCGAAGTTGTGCCCCAACAGCACGTAAAGGAGCAGCAGGGCATTGACCATCGGGTCGAAGAGTATGAGGTTAAACAGGTCACCGATAGAAGGCATTGCCGATTATTTCCTGGTTTGAATCCGCCATTTCGGGATGCCGGTCACACTATCAAAAGAGTATACCCAATAGTTTTGGGTGGCAACAAAAACCCGGCCCCGGCCGGCTGCTATCGAACCGACCACCGGCGCCCCCAGGTTGTGCTCCTGCCCCCCCCAGAGCACCTGCCCGTCGGACGGGCGGAGGCCAACCACCTGTCCCCCCTCGTCGGCAATCACCAAGACACCGTCCGCCACGACCGGGTCGGCTTTAACCCGGTGGGCCGCGGTGTAGACCCAGCGGGTCTGGCCGGTGGCCGCATCCAGGGCGTATACCCTACGGTCAAGGCCGGCCACGTACACGGTCCCGCCGGCCACCACCGGGGAGCTCCAGACCCAGTGGCCGACGGCGAACCGCCACCGCTCCACGCCGTCGGCCAGCCCCACCGCCCGAATGGTGGAATCGAGGCCCCCAAAGAACACCAGCCCCTGGTCTACGGCCGGGGTGCAAGGAAGGGCCCCGTCGGCCCGGAACTGCCAGCGAAGTTGGCCGCTTTGGAGGTCCAGGGCCCGCAGGTAGTGGTCCATCCCGGCGATAAGGACCGTCGGCCCGGCGATTACCGGGCGGGCCCAGAGCGGCTTTTCGGCGCGGAACTCCCACCGCAGCTGGCCCGAAGATGCTTCCAGGCCCACCACCCGTCCGGCCCCATTCCCCACAACCACGAGGCCGGCTGCCATTGCCGGCCCGGCAATGACCGGGGCCCCGGTGTCAAACTCCCAACGGGCCGAACCCGTCGCCCCGTCCAGGGCGTAAACCTTGCGGTCATAGGCTCCAACCACCACCAGCCCATTGCCGACGGCCGGGGGCCCGTAAACCGCCGTCAGGTTGCGGTCGGCCTCGGAAGGAAACTGCCAGCGCACCTGCCCGGTATCGGGGTCCAGGGCGAAGAGCTTGGCCTCGGCCCCCACCAGGTAAACGAGGGGTGTACCCTCGCCTACCACCCCGAAGGCGACGTTCGCCCAGCCGTGGGGGCCCGGCGGGGCGCAGGCCGCGGCCCCCAGCAGGCCCACCAGCAGGATGAGGCCGGCCCGGCTCACGGGACCGGGTCGTAGCCGCCGGGGTTGAACGGATTGCACCGGACCAGCCGTCTTACGGCGAGCCAGCCGCCCCGCACCACGCCGTATTTTTCGATGGCCTCGTAGCCGTATTCCGAGCAGGAAGGTACAAACCGGCAGGTCGGCGGGGTCACCTGCGATAGGGTCCGCTGGTAAAGGCGAATAAGTCCCAGTGCCACTCGGGTTAACATTTATCCCTCGGCGAGCAGACCTGCTTGACGGAAAATCTCCTCAAGGGCTAGTTTTAGCTCCCAGAAGTCGGTCGTTTTGGCGGGTTCCCGCGCGATTATAACAATGTCCCAGCCGGGCCTAAAGGTAAGCTGGCGGCAGATCTCCCGGAGGCGCCGCTTAACCCGATTGCGGACCACCGCCTTCCCCAGCCGCCGGCTGACGATAAACCCAAATCGAGTGGCCTCCCGGCCGTTAGGCAAAGCCCGGACGGTAAAAAGGGGTGTCGACCAAGCCTGCCCCTCCCGGAGAACAACATCGAATTCGCGCCGGCGGGTTAGGCGGCGCTCCCGGTTCAAACGGTGAGCCGGTGCCGCCCCTTGAGGCGCCGTCGGTGGAGTACTTCACGGCCGCCCCGGGTGCTCATCCGGGCCCTAAAGCCGTGGACACGCTTGCGCCGTCGCACCTTGGGCTGATAAGTTCGCTTGGGCAACGTCGGCTACCCTCGGCTCGGACTCTACCCAGATTCTACCGAGTCCCCGGCCGGAGTGTCAAAAACCGGCCGGAAGTCCGCCCCAGGGGAGGCGCCGAGCCTCGTAGGCCGCGATCTTGTCCTCGTGGCGCAGGGTCAAGGCGATATCATCCAGGCCGTTAAGCAAACAGTAGCGTCGGAACTCGTCCACCTCAAAGGGCCAGCTCCGGCCGTCCTCATCTTCCACCACCAGCCGCTCCAGGTCCACCGTGGCCGTGTAGCTGGAGCGGGCCTTGGCCTTGGCCAGCATCTCCCGAACCGCCTCCTCCGGCAAGACCACCGGGAGCAGGCCGTTTTTAAAGCAATTATTATAAAAGATATCGGCAAAGCTCGGGGCAATAATGGCCCGGAACCCGTAATCCATCAGGGCCCAGGGCGCATGCTCCCGGGACGAGCCGCAGCCAAAGTTGCGGCCGGTCACCAGAATCTTGGCCCCCGCATACCTGGGGTCGTTAAGCTCGAAATCCGGGTTGGGGGAGCCATCCTCCCGGAACCGCCAGTCATAAAATAGAAACTGGCCGTAGCCGGTGCGCTCGATCCGTTTTAAAAACTGCTTTGGAATAATCTGGTCCGTGTCCACGTTGACCCGGTCCAGGGGGGCAACTTGCGACGTTACCCGGATGAAGGGCTCCATTATCAGCTCACCTCCCAGGTGCGGACGTCAACGAAGTGGCCGGCGATGGCTGCAGCCGCCGCCATAGCCGGGCTAACCAGGTGGGTCCGCCCGCCCCGACCCTGGCGGCCCTCGAAGTTGCGGTTTGAAGTCGAGGCGCACCGTTCCCCCGGGCTCAGGATGTCCGGGTTCATCCCCAGACACATGGAGCATCCGGCCTCCCGCCACTCGAAGCCCGCCTCTTTAAAGATTTTGTCAAGCCCCTCGGCCTCGGCCTGCAGCCGCACCTGGGTCGACCCGGGCACCACCATCGCCCTGACCCGGGGATGAACCCTCTTGCCCCGGACGATCTCGGCCGCCTGCCGCAGGTCCTCAATCCGGGAGTTGGTGCATGAGCCGATAAACACTCGGTCGATTTTGACCTCGGTGATAGGCATCCCCGGCTCCAGGCCCATGTATTCCAGGGCCCGCTCGGCAGCCTTACGTTCGGCCTCGTCGGCAAAGTCCTTCGGGTCGGGAATCCGGCCCGTTACTGGCACCACCTGGCCGGGGTTCGTCCCCCAGGTGACGTACGGCTCGATGGTCGAGCCATCGATAACGATTACCTTGTCGTAGGTGGCCCCGGGGTCGGTTCGCAGCTCCTGCCAGTGGGCCACCGCCCGGTCCCATTCGTCCCCCTTGGGGGCGAAGGGTCGGCCCCGCAGGTACTCGAAGGTCTTCTCGTCGGGGGCCACCATCCCGGCCCGGGCCCCGGCCTCGATGGACATGTTGCATACGGTCATCCGGCCTTCCATTGAAAGGGACCGGATCACCTCGCCGGTGTACTCAATGACGTGGCCGGTGGCCCCGGCCACTCCGATCCGGCCGATGATGCCCAGGATGACGTCTTTGGCCGTCACCCCCCGGCCCAACCGGCCGGTCACCCGAATTTCCATCGTTTTCGGCCGGTGCTGCCAAAGGCACTGGGTGGCCAGGACATGCTCCACCTCGGAGGTGCCGATGCCGAAGGCCAGGGCCCCAAAGGCCCCGTGGGTGGAAGTGTGGCTGTCGCCGCAGACGATGGTCTTGCCCGGCAAGGTAAGACCCAGTTCGGGCCCGATGACGTGGACGATCCCCTGGTGTGGACTTTCAATGCCGAAAAATGTGATCCCGAAGTCCCGGCAGTTCTTGACCAGCGTCTCCACCTGCTGCCGGGCGATGGGGTCGGTGATGATTTGGCGGTTTACCGTGGGGATGGCGTGGTCGACGGTGGCGAAGGTGAGGTCGGGTCGCCGAACCCTCCGGCCGGCCAGCCGCAGGCCCTCGAAGGCCTGGGGGGACGTGACCTCGTGTACCAGGTGGAGGTCGATGTAGAGCAGGGCCGGCCCCCCCGGCTCCTCATAGACCACGTGCTGCTCCCAGACCTTTTCAAATAGGGTCTTCGGTCGCCCCATATGGTATTTCCCTCCGGTTACAGGTTAGCGATTACGGCCTCGGTAAATTCGGCCGTGCCCACAACCCGGGCCTCCGGCTCGGCGATGTCGGCCGTCCGGTAGCCCTGGACCAGGGTCCTTTCCACGGCGGCCTCGATCCGGGCCGCCTCCTCGGCCAGGCCGAAGGAGTGGCGGAGCATTAGGGCGGCGCTCAGGATCGCCCCGGTGGGGTTGGCTACCCCCTGGCCGGCGATATCGGGGGCGGTGCCGTGGACCGGCTCGTAAAGCCCACGCCGGCCCCGCCCAAGGCTGGCTGAGGGCAGCATCCCCAGGCTGCCGGCCAGGGTGGCCGCCTCGTCGGAAAGGATATCCCCAAACATATTCTCCGTGACAATGACGTCGAAGGCCCTCGGCCGGGATACCAGGGCCATCGCCGTAGAGTCTACTAAGGCGTGCTCCAGCTCCACGTCCGGGTATTCCCGGCCCACCTCGGCGGCCACCGCCCGCCAGAGCTGGGAGGAGGCCAGCACATTGGCCTTGTCCACCGAGGTGACCTTGCGCCGGCGCTGGCGGGCAAGCTCGAAGGCCACCCGCAGGACCCGTCGGATTTCGGTCTCGGTATACCGAAGGGTGTCCATAGCCCGGCGGCCGGCCCGCCCCTGGAATATTCCTCGGGGTCGGCCGTAGTAGAGGCCGCCGGTGAGCTCCCGAACCAGCACCAGGTCGGCCCCCTGCTGGCGGTCAGGCTTGATGGGTGAAGGGCCTGTAACTCCCGGCCAAGCCCGGACTGGCCGCAGATTGGCGTAGAGGCCCAGGGCCTTCCGGAGCCGGAGGAGGCCCCGCTCCGGCCGGGCCTCCACCGGCAGGTGGTCCCAGCGGGGCCCGCCCACTGCCCCGAAGAGCACCGCGTCGGCCTCCCGGCAGAGCTTTAAGGTCTCCGGAGGGAGGGGATCGCCGGTGCGATCGATGGCCGCGCCCCCGACCAACCCCTCCCGGAGCTGAAGTTTTAAGCGGGCCTGTTCGGCAAGCCGCTTCAGGACCCGGACGGCGGCGGCCGTAACTTCCGGGCCGATGCCGTCGCCTGGCAGCACCGCAATCCTGAGCAAGGTCAGCCTCCGGTTCAGGGTGTGCCGATGGGGACGTTTCGGCCGGCGGCCTCGTAGCTGGAGATGAGCCGGTTAATGGCGTTTATAAACGCCCGGGCGCTGGCTACGATAATGTCCGTGGCTACCCCCCGTCCGGGAACCTGCCGGCCCTCGTGCTCAATTATAACGCTCACCTCGCCGACGGCATCCCCACCCTCCGTCACAGCCCGCACTGAGAAGTCCACCAGCCGGGCCGGAATCTGAACCGCCCGGGTAATGGCGTTGCAGATGGCGTCCACCGGGCCGTTCCCCGAGGCCACCTCAGTCACCGACCGGCCATCCGGGGAGACGACGGTTATCGTCGCCACCGGCACGATCCGGTCGCCGGTGTGGACCTGCACCGCCTCCAGCCGGTAGTGCTCCACGTGCTGGGCTTGGGTCTCGTCCGAGATGATGGCGATGAGGTCCCGGTCGGTCACCTGCTTCTTCCGGTCGGCGATCTCCTTGAAGCGGGCAAAGGCCCGGCGCAGCTCCTCCGGCCCCAGGTCATAGCCAAGCTCCAGCAGGCGAGCCCGGAAGGCGTGCCGGCCGGAGTTCTTGCCCAGCACCAGCTGACTGGACGTCAGGCCGATCTCCTTTGGGTCCATAATCTCGTAGGTGGTTCGCTCCTTAAGGACCCCGTCCTGGTGAATTCCCGACTGGTGACGGAAGGCATTCATGCCCACAATGGCCTTGTTGGGCTGAACCACCATCCCGGTCAGGTCGCTCACCAGCCGGCTCGTCCGGGCGATCTCCCGGGTATTGATCCGGGTGGTGAAGCCGTAGAAGTCCCGGCGGGTGTGCAAGGCCATGATGATCTCTTCCAGGGCGGCGTTGCCGGCCCGCTCCCCGATCCCGTTGATGGTCCCCTCAACTTGCCGGGCACCGGCCCGAATGCCTGCCAGGGAGTTGGCCACGGCCATCCCCAGGTCGTCGTGGCAGTGGACGCTTACCACCGCCTTGTGGATGTTGGGCACGTTCTCAAAGACCCCCCGGATGAGGGCATAGAACTCCTCGGGGGTGGCGTAGCCGACGGTGTCGGGGATGTTCACGGTGGTGGCCCCGGCCTCGATGACCTCCGTCAGGATCTGGTACACAAACCTGGGGTCGGAGCGGGTGGCGTCCATGGGCGAGAACTCCACGTTGGAAGTGTAGCGGGCCGCCCGCCGCACCATGGCCACCGCCAGCTCCAGGACCTCTTCCCGGGACTTCCGGAGCTGGTGGGCCAGGTGGATGTCCGAGCTCGATAGGAACACGTGGATCCGTGGGTCGGCCGCCTCCTTGATGGCCTCCCAGGTCACGTCCACCGACTCCGGGTTGGCGTGGGTGAGGGCGGCAATGGTGCAGTTGCGCACCTCCCGGGCGATGGTCCGCACCGCCTCGAAGTCGCCCGGTGAGGTCATGGGGAAACCGGCTTCGATGACGTCCACCCCGAGCCGTTCCAGTTGCTTGGCAATCTCCAGCTTTTCTTCTTTAGTGAGGGCCACCCCGGGCGACTGCTCGCCGTCCCGCAGGGTTGTGTCGAAGATAATAATCTGTTCCATTTCGAACCTCCGCAAAGGGTTTTTACATTTCCGGTTTTTTGAGCCAGGGCATCATCGCCCTGAGCTGACGTCCCACCACCTCCAAGGGGTGGTCGGCCTCCGCCCGACGCATCGCGTAGAACGACGGCCGGCCGGCCTGGTTCTCCAGGATCCACTCCCGGGCGAATCGGCCGGACTGAATCTCGGCCAGAATCTCCCGCATGGTCTCCTTGACCCGCCGGTCAATAACCCGGGGACCGCGGGTGTAGTCGCCGTACTCGGCCGTATCCGAGACGCTGTAGCGCATATAGGCCAGGCCGCCCTGGTACATCAGGTCGACGATGAGTTTAAGCTCGTGCAGGCACTCGAAATAGGCCAGCTCCGGCTGGTAGCCTGCCTCGGTGAGCACCTCGAAGGCGGCCTTTACCAGGGCGGAGACCCCGCCGCACAGGACCGTCTGTTCCCCGAAGAGGTCCGTTTCTGTCTCCTCTTTGAAGGTCGTTTCCACGACCCCCGCCCGGGTGGAACCGATCCCCTTGGCGTAGGCTAGAGCCACCTCTTTGGCCCGGCCGGAGACGTCCTGGTGGACGGCCAGCAGGGCCGGAACCCCTAGCCCCTGGGTGAAAAGCTCCCGCATCATGTGGCCCGGAGCCTTCGGGGCAACCATGCTTACGTCCACGTCGGGCGGGGGCACCACCTGGCCGAAGTGGATGTTAAAGCCGTGGGCAAACATTAGGGTCTTGCCTGCCTTCAGGGCCGGGGCGATGGCGGCGTTGTAGACCTCCCGGTGAACCTGGTCCGGCAGCAGGACCATAATGATGTCGGCCTGCTCGCAGGCCTCCCGGACGGTGGCCACCTGTAGGCCGAACCCCTGGGCCTTACCCCAGGACTTGCTCCCCTCGTAAAGGCCCACGATTACGTCGAGGCCGCTGTCCCGCAGGTTCAGGCTGTGGGCGTGGCCCTGCGAGCCGAAGCCGAGCACCGCAATCCGCCGACCCTTAAGCAGGTTAAGGTCGGCGTCGGCGTCGTAGTAGATTCGCGCCACTCGGTCACCTCCTGTTCACGCAGATTTGGCCTGGACGGCCCGGGCCCGGGCGCTGGCCCGGGTCATGGCCACCCGCCCGGTCCGGACCACCTCCTGGATTCCGTAGGACCTGAGCAAGGAAATCAGGGCGTCGACCTTGTCCTCGCTCCCCGTGGCCTCGATGATGAGGGCGTCCGGGGCCACATCAATGATCTTGGCCCGGAAGATGTCGATGATAGGGATTATCTCGGCCCGGACGGGGGCCGGGGCCGAGACCTTAATAAGGGCCAGCTCCCGCTGGACGCTAGTCTGCTCGTCCAACTCGCTGATCTTGATGACGTCGATGAGCTTGTAAAGCTGTTTTACCACCTGCTCCAGGCCGCTGGGGTCGGCTTTAATCACCAGGGTAAGCCGCGAAAGCCCCGGCCGCTCGGACGGCCCGACGGCCAGGCTGTCGATGTTGAACATCCGGCGGCGGAAAAGGCTTGCGATGCGGTTGAGGACCCCGGGCTGGTCCTGAACTAAGGCGACGATGGTGTGTTTTTTAACCTCGGTCATCGTCGGACAGCCTCCGGTACGGGCAAGGGTATCGTCTCCGAGAGGGCCGCACCCGGCGGCACCATTGGGAAGCAGTTCTCCTCCTGCTCAACCTGGAACTCGATAAGGGCTGGTCCCGGGTAGGCCAGAGCCGCTTCGACGGTGGGGACCACTTCGTCGCGGCTGCTCACCCGGAATCCGGGGATTCCGTAAGCCTCGGCCAGCTTGACGTAGTCCGGGTTAAAGAGGGCCACCGCCGAGTAGCGGTTATTGTAAAAGAGCTGCTGCCACTGCCGGACCATCCCCAGGTAGCCGTTGTTAATAACGGCGACCTTCACGTCGATCCGGTTCTCAACGCAGGTAGCCAGCTCGTACATGGTCATCTGGAAGCCGCCGTCCCCCTCGATGGCCCAGACCACCGCGTCGGGACGGGCCATCTTGACGCCCACGGCTGCCGGCAGGGCGAAGCCCATGGTGCCCAGCCCGCCCGACGTGATGAAAACATTCGGCTTATCCCGGCAGAAGTACTGGGCTGCCCACATCTGGTGCTGCCCAACGCCGGTGGTAAAGTAGGCGCTCTCCGGGGTGACCTCGTAGATGGTCTTTATAACGTAAGTTGACCAGAGTCGGCCGTCGTCGGGAATGAAAAGGGAAGGGTAGCGGCGACGCATCTCATCAAGCCAGTTAAGCCAGGCCGTGCGGTTCCCGGGCTGAACGTACTTATTCAGGACCCGCAAGACCTGCTTAACGTCCCCCACAATGGGCACGTCGCAGCGGACGTTTTTGCCGATCTCCGCCGGGTCAATGTCCACGTGGATGATCTTGGCCTTCGGGGCAAAATCCTTAAAGCGGCCCATGGCCCGGTCGTCGAACCGAATGCCCAGGCCGATGATCAGGTCGGCCTCGTTGGTGGCCATGTTAACGTGGTACATGCCGTGCATCCCCATCATCCCCTGGTAGAGATAGTGGGTGGCGGGGAAGTTGGAGATGCCCAGCAGGGTGTTGACCACCGGTATTTGGGCCTTCTCGGCCAGTTCCCGGAGCTCAGCGTAAGCCCCGGACAGGATGATGCCGTGCCCGGCGATGATGAGGGGCCGCTCCGACCGGTTTATCAGGTCGGCGGCCTTCTTGATCTGGGCGATGTGCCCCTGAACCGTCGGCTGGTAACCGGGCAAATCGATGCTCTCAGGGTAGTGAAATTCGGCCTCCTCCTGCAGGACATCCCGGGGGATATCCACCAGGACAACACCAGGGCGGCCGGAGCTGGCGATGTAGAAGGCTTCGCGAATTACCCGCGGGATGTCGGCGGCGCTTAGCACCAGGTAATTGTGCTTGGTAATCGGGAGCGTAATCCCGGTTACGTCGGTCTCCTGGAAGGCGTCCTTGCCAATCATGGACCGGGGAACCTGCCCGGTAATAACCACCATGGGCACCGAGTCCATCTGGGCGTTAACGATGGCTGTGACCAGGTTAGTCGCGCCGGGACCCGAGGTGGCTACCGCCACCCCGACCTTGCCGCTGGCCCGGGCGTAGCCGTCGGCGGCGTGGCCGGCTCCCTGCTCGTGGCGGACTAGGATGTGCTTAATCTGGGGGTACTCCGGAAGGTAATGATAAAAAGGCAAAATTGCGCCCCCAGGATAACCAAAGATTACCTCGACACCTTCTCGAACCAAAGACTCCGCCAGGATTTGTGCTCCCTTTAACTTCATGTAACTCCGACCTCCCGTAATGTTTAAAAAGTTTAACAAAATATCCCGTCCCTCTCGGGACGGGATATTAATAGCTCCCGCGGTACCACCCGAGTTGACGCGGCCGGCAGCAGGTTTACCTAAGCGGCGGGTAACAAAATGAGCTCACCCGAAGGGGCGAGCTCATTTGGTGCCGCGGTACCACCCTTCTTGGCGCCGGAACCGGCGAAGCCGGCCGCGCCCCCTCTGACGCGATAACGGGCGCACCCGGCCGGGCCTACTAAGGTAAACATAATGAGGCGACCGGCAGCGTCGCCTCATCAACCCGTTCAGTCCGGCAGCTCAGGGGCGAGTTCGGGAGCTTGCCCTACCGGGCTTTCACCTAACCCCGGCTCGCTGGGAGAGCAGAGGCTGCCCTACTACTCCCCGTCGACGCATTCGACTCTGTAACTGAGGTCAGCATTATAATATCACACTCCCAAGCTGTCGTCAAGGGCCTGTGGGTTTGTTCAGGACCAGATTCCGAAGAAATCTGGCCCTGAACCGGATCGGGGTGCTGGGTTATCGGTTCGTGGTGAACGGGTTTCGGGCCAAAAGCCCGGGCCGACCGAGGCCTAAGCCTGCTAATCGGCCAACAACCATGAAAACTGGAAAGCCCTGCGATATTCTGGATTGACTTTACATCCACCGAATGGCTTCAACTTCATGCAGTACTGCAACCCGGCGGTGGACGAGCTCACTGTCCAGGTCCGGGCTAACCCAGATGGGGCTCAGCGGGGCCAGCTTTATGCCCAGGCCCTGGAACTAGTGGCCAAGGACGCGGTACTGGTTCCCAGCTACGATACCAAGGAGACCATCGTTGCCAGCGTGGCCGTTAAAGGCTTCCGAGTCTATAAAAACGAGTATTACGACTGGCTCCAGTATACCTGACCGGATAAATGAAACACCATCAGGAGGTAAAGGCATGTCTGGGCTTATGGCGGCGGAGTCCCGGCTCCTTTCGGAGGTCTCGGCCGAAAGGCTTTGGGCCCATGCGGAGGCTTTAGCCCGCTGGGAGAGGGTTTCGGGAACCCCCGGGGAGCTGGCAGCCGTCGATTACATCGAGCAAAGGCTCGCCGAGTACGGCCTTAAAACTTCCCGCTACGAGTTCGAAAGCCTCTTAGGCTGGCCCGAGGCGGCTGAGGTCGAGGTCAGGGCCCCCGAAAGGCGCCGGCTCCGGGCCATAACCCACGGGCTGGTGCCCTCGACCCCACCCGGGGGCCTCGAGGCCGAGGCCATCTACCTGGGCCCGGGCCGGGAATCCGACTTCGAAGGGGCCGACCTAAGCCAGAAAATCGTCGTGACCGAGGGGATGCCCTCCCCCTTAAAGGTGCTTTTGGCCCAGCGGGCCGGCGCCTTGGCCTTAATCGGCCTTCAGGGTGAAAGGCTTCATGAGCTTTGCGTTTCGCCGGTTTGGGGCACCCCAACCACCCGCACGGCCCGGGACCTGGCAAAGATTGCGGTGGTTTCGGTGGGCGGTACCGATGCCGACCATTTGCGGGCCCTTTTAAGGTCTGGGCCGGTGCGGGTCTTTGTCTGGGCCCGGACCTTCTGGGGCTGGCGAAAGACCCCCATTGTGGTGGGGGAGCTTTTGGGGCATGTCGAGCCCGAAAAGCGGGTTAAGAACCTGCAGGCTGGTGTTGGTCTGCAGCCGCTGCGCATCCAGGGGCGGAAACGCGTGGATGATGTCCACGTCGCCCGCCTCCAGGGCCGCCACCCTGGCCCCGTCATCCACAGAACCTCAAGGCTGTCGGGGTCCAGGTAAACGTAAACTTTATGGAGTTCAACGCCATGCTCAACCGGGTACGCGGCTCTCGCGACCACGAAGCCACGGTCTACTACTATGTGACCCCCAATTCCCCCGACGTCTTCAGCTACTTCGGGTGCGGCGGGGCCACTAATGAATACGGCTACTGCAACCCGGACCTAGACCGGCTCCTCCGGGAGGCCCGACGGACCTTTGAATACGAGCGGCGGCGGGACATTTACTACCGGGTTCAGGAGATCCTGGCCGAAGACCTGCCTTGGGTCTTCATTTACCACCCGGTCGAGCTGAGGGCGATCAACCGGAAGGTCCGAGACTTCCCCAGCATCGGCTACCGGGACGCTCTGCTCTACATGCACGAGGTCTGGATGGAGCAATAACCCCTTTTAGCCCAGAGCGGGTATAACCCGGCGGCCGAACACTTCCATAAGGGGGATAGGAAGTTCATAGCTGCTCCACCAGCGGAGAAAGATTTCGTCGACCCCGGCCTGGGCCAGTTCCCTCACTCGGCCGATGGCAGCCTCGGGCGGGCCGACCAGGCAGAACCGTTGGACGACTTCGTCGGGAATGTATTCCCTGGCCACGGCTATAGCCTCGGCCCAATCGCGGGCG
>PSKS01000037.1:0-23454 GCA_040289115.1 Chloroflexota bacterium | reverse complement strand
TGGCGGGCGGCGGCTAGCCCTGCCATTAGCCGCTCCCCCCAGAGCTCCCAGACCGCCCGGTCGGCGACGACCCAGGCCCGGCCCCCCAGCCCGGCGGCCCGGATGCGCCAGCCAAGCTCGGCCAGGTTGCCCCAGCCGACGTAGACCGGGTAATCCCCGGCTGAGGAGCGGACAACGCAGGTGGCCCCGGCATTCGAACAGTATGGTGCAAGCCCTTCCCGACCCGCCCCCGGCCAGCCTCCGGCATCGGCTTCGGCCCTGCCCAGTCGGGGTCCCAGAATCTCCCAGGCTCGGACCACCTCGGTGGCTGCCTCCTCGGGGGTAAGTAGGTCGGTCTGGACCACCCAGTCGGCGGTGGCGTAAAAGGGCTGCCGGTACTCTTTAAGGCCGGCGATGCGGGCGGCTGGATCCGGCCCGGTCAAGAGGGGTCGGGTCGGGGCCAGGTTGGCCAGTCGCCGGGTAATGGTTTCGGGACGGGCCTCAAGGCAGACCACCAGGCCCGTCTCGGCCATGAGGCGGCGGTTCTCGGGCCGGAGCACAACCCCGCCACCGGTGGCCACTACCAGGTTCCCCTCCGTCCCCAGCCGGCGCAGGGCTTCGGCCTCGTACCGGCGGAAGGCTTCTTCCCCCTCGGCCTTGAAGATTTCAGGAACCGACCGGCCGGCTTGCCGCTCGATTTCGGTGTCCAGGTCTACGAACCGGAATCCAAGCCTTTGGGCGACTAATGCCCCGACGGTGGACTTACCTGTGCCCGAAAAGCCGGTAAGGTAGATATTGCGGGGATTACGACTGCCCATCCGAAATGTATTGTAACAGGGCCGTCCTGGCGGCCAGCTCAGGCCACGACGCCGTCGGTTATGACGACCACATTTTGCTGCTGGCCAAGCTTTTCGGCATCCGGAAGAAGCCTGTGGCCGGCAACAACGGGCTGGGCTTCGACCTTGAAGAGGCGAGCCAAAAGCTCGGCAGACTTTACCGCTCGCTCGACATCCTTGTCGTCGATGGTGCTGGAGACCTCGACGGCCAGCCAGATTTCTCGGCCCTGCCTTCGGGCCTGGACGAACAGGTCGGTTCGCAGCAGGCGAAGCCGGTCTTCCGGACCGACATGGCCCTGCTCTTCCAGGTCGTCCAGCCGGCCGGCTACCTCTTCGATGGGTACGACCCTTACCCGGCTGAAGCCGGCTTGACCGAAGATGGCGGGCGCCCGTTCCCGGTAGTAGCGCTCCAATTCCCGGCCTTCTAGTCTGCCCAACCGAATTTCAAGGCGGTCAACCCGGACGATGAGGGCCTGAAGGACCGCCTCGGTGCGGGCCTGGGCTTCGGCCAGGTGGGCGACGGCCTCCTCAAGGCGGCCGACCCGCTCTTCGGTGCGGGCCTGGGCTTCGGCCAAGCGGACCAGGGCCTCTTCGACGCGGCCGAGTCGGTCCTCGATCTGGCTAACCCGTTCTTCGAGGTGTGCCACCCGCTCTTCGGTGCGGGCCTGGGCTTGGGCTAAGGTCTCAACCCAGGCTGCAAGCTCTTCAAGTCGGCGGGTAAGCTCCGCCAGCTGCCGCTGGGTTCGGTCCTGGGCTTCGGCCAACTCCCGAATAAGCTCGGGCAGGCGTAGGAGCTCCTCCGAAAGAACTAGCCGCCGAAGCTCGGCCCGCCACTCGGGGTGGGCTTCCAGTAGCCTTATAAGGTCGTGAAAATCCCGAACGTCAAAAGGCATAACTACTTTCTTTCCCTACCCGAAATTTTAGCCGCATTTGGGCAACTTTGCTACTGCCAAGCCCGGCCAGCAATGTCCGGCTATGGTGGCTGCCGTGCTGGGCCCTTTGCCGCCGATGGGTGGGGCCGACCGAAGGCTAAATCCAGGTGCGCCGGAGGTAATGCTCGTAGCTGGCCCGGATGTCGTCGATGTGGTCGCCGCCGAACTTTTCTAAAAACGCCACAGCCAGCACCCAAGCCAGCACCGCCTCCCCGATAACCCCCGCCGCTGGTACCACGCACACGTCCGACCGCTCGTAGGGGGCCAAGATAGGCTCGCCGGTGAGCAAATCAGCGCTGGGCAAGGGATTTGCC
Organism: Chloroflexota bacterium; assembly: GCA_040289115.1. Classification (GTDB taxonomy): domain Bacteria; phylum Chloroflexota; class Dehalococcoidia; order JAUQQI01; family JAUQQI01; genus JAUQQI01. The sequence continues at coordinate 21,393 of PSKS01000037.1, read as the reverse complement.
AGGGTGGGGATCGGCTTTATCGCAACCCGCACCACGATGGGTTCGCCGTTGCTTATTCCGCCTACAATCCCACCGGCCCGGTTGGTCCGGTGCCGCCAGACCTTCCGGCCGGGCTCCGTCGGGTGGTCCACGGCCTCGATAACATCATGAACCTGCGAGCCCGGCAGGCCGGCCATGGCAAACCCGCCCCCGAATTCCACCGCCTTGGCGGCGTTAATGCTCAGCATCGCCTGGGCAATAAGACCGTCTAGCTTGCGGTCCCACTGGGCGTAGCTGCCCAGGCCGATGGGCACTCCGGTGGCGATCACCTCAAAAACCCCACCCACCGTGTCGTGGGCCCGCTTGGCCGCATTTATCGCCTCAATCATCTGGGCCTCGGCCACCGGGTCGCCGCACCGAACCGGCGATTCTTCGACCCTCGTCCAGTCGACCCGCTCAGGGTCGGCCTTCACCGGACCGATCTGGACGGTATGGCTTTTAAACTGCATCCCGAATTCCTCTAGCAGCCGCCGGGCCACGGTGCCAGCCGCAACCCGGGCCGCCGTTTCCCGGGCGCTGGCCCGCTCGATGACGTTCCGAACGTCCAGGTGGCCGTATTTTACGGCCCCGGTCAGGTCGGCGTGGCCCGGCCGCAGTCGGGTAACCGGCGGCACCTCCGATTCCGGCGGGGTAATGCCCATAACTTCCTGCCAGTTCTCCCAGTCCCGGTTGCGGATCCAGAGGGCGATGGGGCTGCCGATGGTGCGGCCGTGGCGGACCCCGGCCGTGATCTCGGCCCGGTCCTGCTCGATCTTCATCCGGCCGCCCCGGCCGTAGCCCCACTGCCGGCGCCGGAGCTGAACGGCGATGTATTCCTCGTCGAGGGGCAGGCCGGCCGGCATCCCTTCGATGATTACAGTGAGGCCCTTACCGTGGGATTCGCCCGCCGTCAGAAACCGAAGCATCGTCGAACTCCGCCAGGGCCCGCCGGGCCGCCGCCAGCATCACCCCAACCGGGGCCTCCCGGCCGGTCCAGAGGCGGAAGGCGGCCGCCCCCTGGTGGACCAGCATGGTAAGGCCAGAGATGGGCCGGACACCCCGTTCCCGGACGGCCCTTAACCACGGGGTTTCAGGAGGATTATACACCAGGTCGTAGGCGAAGCTGCCGGGGGCCAGGCACTGCGGGGCCAGGGGCATCTGGCTGGCCAGGGGTGTCCCGGCCGTTCCCACCGGGGTGCAGTTAATAACCAAAATGCAGGTCCGGGCATATTCACAAACCTCGTCCTCGCCTATCACCCGCAACCGGGTCACCGGCTCCCGAGCCAAAAACCTGCCCACTAGCCGCTCCGCCCGCTCCGGCCGCCGGTTAAAGACGCCGACTTCGGCAAGGCCCAGGCCCAGCAGGCCGAAGAGGACCGCGGCGGCTGCCCCACCTGCCCCCAGAATCAGGGCCCGGACGCCGGCAAAATCCTGCCCGGGTGGCAGGCCGGCCAAGAAGCCGGCCACATCGGTGTTGTGGCCCGTAAGCCTTCCGCCGGCCGCAACCACCGTATTCACCGCCCCAACTGCGGCCGCCTCAGGGGCCAGATCGTCTAGCAGGAATACGATCGCTTCTTTGTGGGGGATCGTCACGTTCACCCCCAGCCAACCCCCCGCCCGAAGCCGGCCGACAAAAGCCTCAAGGTCATCGGGTCTTACCTCCCAGGCCCGGTACTCCACGGGCAGGCCCAGGTAGTCGAAGGCGGCCTGCTGCATCGCCGGCGAAACGCTGTGCTTTACCGGGAACCCGACCACCCCGGCCTTAAGCCTGGTCATGGTCCTAGCTTCCCACCTCCCGAACGTTGCGCAGGTGCTCCTCCCAGGTGGCGGCAAAGCGGTGGTGCCGGCCGTCCCGGTCCAGGACGAAGTAAAGATAGGGGGTTTCCGGGGCCTCGGCCACGGCCCGGATCGAGGCGAACCCAGGGTTGCAAATGGGCCCGGGTGGAAGGCCCGGGTATTTATAGGTGTTGTATGCCGAGTCAACTCGCAGATCCTCAAGGGTAAGCTCGGCCTTCCAGTAGCCGAAGCGGGCCACATTTAAGGGGTCCAGGGTCAGGGCGTACTGAACGGTGGGGTCGGCCTCGAGGCGCATCCCCAGCCGGATCCGGTTAAGAAAGACCGAGGCGATGAGGGGTCGCTCTTCGTCAACTTTGGCTTCCCGCTCCACGATGGAGGCGAGGGTGAGCAGGCTGTGGACGGAGAGGCCCCGAGCGCCCGCCTTCGCCCGGACCTCCGGGGTAAGCTTGGCTTCCAGGTTATCCAGCATCAGCCGGAAGACCACTTCGGGGCCGTGGTCCCAGCCGACTATGTAAGTATCAGGCATCAAGTAGCCTTCCAGGGAGGCATCGGGGGGCTTTTCCCGGAGTACCGGATGGTCTAGCCGGCCCGGAACCAGCCACGCCCGGGCCTCCTCCACGGGACGGCCCAGGGCCTCGGCCACCGTGGCGGCCACCTCTTCGGCCCGGAGGCCTTCCGGAACCGTTACCCGCCGAACCCGGTTCCGGCCGCTGGTTAAAAGCTCCAGCAGGTCCCGCACCGTGGGGTTGGCGGGGATGGCGTACTCCCCGGGCTGAAGTTTTACATCCTTCCCCTCCAGACTGGCCAGAATCCGAAAGTAGTGGGGACTCCAAACCAGTCCGGCCGCAGCGAGCCGGTCGGCCACACTGCCGGCGGTCTCCCCCGGCCGGATGACGAAGAGGCCTGGACCACCCGGGGCCGGCCGGTCCAGGCCGGCCAGAAGGGTCTCCGGCTTCGGAGCCACACCCAGGCCCAAAAGCAGAAGGCCGGCGATAGCCGGCAAAACCAGGATGAGAAGACAACCGGCCGGAAGGCCGCGCTGGGACCGGTTCATTGGTCCGTTTCGGCCCGGCGGCGTCGGGAATCTAAATAGCCCTGGAGCATGAAGGCCGCCGCGGCCGCGTCCAGCCGGTCCCGCATCGTCCGGCTATCGTAGCCGCCCGCCTGCAGAAGCCGGGTCGCCCCGACGGTGGAGAGCCGCTCATCCCAGGTCTCGACCGGCACCGGACTTCGCCGCCGGAGGGCCTCAGTAAATTCCAGGACTTCCCGGGCCTGCGGGCCGAGTTCGCCCGCGAGGCTCACCGGCAGGCCCACGACGATGAGTTCGGCCTGCTGTTCCCGGCAGATGTCTAAAACCCGACTGATAGCTCCCTTAAGGCTGCGGACCTGGATGACCTCCAGGGGGCTCGCAATGAGGCCGGTCGGGTCGCTCACGGCGACCCCGATCCGGCGGCGGCCGACATCGAGCCCAAGAACCCTCATCGGGGGGCGGGGGGAAGCGGTGGCTGGCGGATTTCGACCTCGATCCGGTTGCCCATTACGGGCAGCCGGCCCAGGGGTGACCGGTAAACCTCGATGACAGGCTCATCGGCCAGCCGGAACTGCTCGGCCACCAGCCGGGCCGCCTCGGGGATGGGACGTCCCCGAACCAACGACCGCACCTGCTCCGCGTCCACCGGCTCAAAGGCCACCCCCCGGGCAAACATCTCAAATACGACGGTATCTTCATCGGTGGCTACCATTCCCCCCGGCCGCACCTCTACCTGGTTCCCAAGCCGCTGGCCCGCCGGCACCCGGCGGGCCAGGACGGCCCGGACCACCTCGTTGGCCTGCTGGCCGTCGAAGGCAAGGGCCTCGATGCGCACCCGAGCCTTCAAGGTGAGGGTTGAAGCCTGCTCGCCAAGCCGGCGGTCGAAATCCTCACTGACCAGGGCTACCCGGACCGTCTGGGGAAAGACCTGGTCGTTGGGTGCCTTTACATTCCATAGGACAGCCATCGCCTGCTCCCGGGCCCGGTCCAACACCGCCGTCCTGGCCCGGTCCCGGTCAGCCGCCATCACGGCCTGCCCGGCCACCCGTACGGTTTGCTCCAGGTCCGTCTCGGCCGTAATAACCCGGGCCGGAATAATCGCCTTATCTACGTCGACGGCAGCGCCCCGCCGGGCAGTGATATTGGCCGTGGACTCCACCAGACGCCCGCTGGGGACCACCACAACCTTGGCCTGGGGTATATAAAGGAGCAGAAATACCAGCCCAAGTAGGCCCAAGCTTAGCAATAACCAGAAGCGGGGCAGTTCAAACTGGAGGATACCCACCAGGTCGCCCGCCAGCTTCCGGACAAAGGCTAGGGCAAGGACCGGCATGGGAATGGCTTCTTCCGGAGCGCTTTCGGCAAGGAGGCTGCGTCGGACCCGGAAGCCACCCTCCTGGGCCAGCTCCCGGATGGTGGGGTCCCGGGAGACGATGATTAGCTCCCGGCCCAGGGCCCGGGCTTGCCGGTAGAGGAGACGGATGCCCAACTCGTTTCGCAGGCACCGCAGACCTGGGGGGACTACCAGGTAGACGGGATTGTGGGTTGTCTGCTCCAGCCGGATCCGGACAGACCCCAGGTCATCCCGGGGATCCAGCCGCACGATTTCGCCGCCTTTTGGGGATCTTGTCGGCTGAAGTTGCTTTGCCTCTAGGTCTACCGGAACCTCACCCACGCACCAGCTCCGCCACCGCGCGAAGCGCCTCGTCGAGCCGGCTCGGGTCGCGGCCGCCGGCCTGGGCCAGGTGGGGCCTGCCGCCCCCACGTCCGCCGGTGATGGCGGCGACCCGGTTGGCGATCTGACCGGCGTGCAGGCCCCGGGCCACCAGGTCGGGCGTGACCATTGTAACGAAGTGCGGCTTATTGTCGATAACGGCACCAAGGACGATCACCCCGCTGCCCAGCCGCTCCCGGACCCAGTCGCCGATCTCCCGCAGGGTCTCTGTCTTGGTGACCGGAACTTTAACGGCCAACACGTTAATGCCGTCTACCCGCTGGACCTGTCTGAGGAGGGGCTCCACCTCCCGCCGGGCCAGCTCCCGCTGGAGCCGTTCCAGCTCCTTCCGCTGCCGGTTAAGCTCGTTAAGGAGGGCCTCCACGCGGCGCTCCAGCTCGGGCGGCCCAACCTCGAGCCGGTGGGCAACTGTATCCAAGAGGGCCAGCCGCTCCCGCAGGAACCGCTCGGCACCCCGGGCCGTGACCGCCTCGATTCGCCGCAGGCCGGCCCCGATGCCGCTTTCGGAAACCACCCACAGCAGGCCGATCTGACCGGTGTGGTTCACGTGGGTGCCGCCGCACAGCTCGAAGCTGAAGGGCGGCTCTCCAATCCGGATAGTGCGGACGATTTCGCCGTACTTTTCGCCGAAAAGGGCGATAGCCCCGTGCTCAATGGCCTCCTTGTAGGGCATAAACTTCGGGATTACGGGCAAGTCCTCCCGGATCTTCTCGTTGATGAGGCCCTGAATCTCCTCAAGCTCCGACCGACTCAGGGGGTTGAAGTGGGAGAAGTCGAAGCGCAGCCGGTCTGGGGCCACCAGGGAGCCGGCCTGCAAGGCGTGGCGCCCTACGACCCGGTGGAGGGCCGCATGCAGCAGGTGGGTGGCGGTGTGGTTGGCCATGATGTCCCGGCGCCGCTCCCCGTCGATGCGCAGCTCCACTGTCTGGCCCACGGCCACCTCGCCCCGCCGGACGTGCCCCTGGTGGACGATAAGGTCGGGCAGTGGGCGCTGGGTGTCGGCCACAACAATGACCCCGGAAGGCCCGATGATTTCGCCCGTATCCCCGACCTGGCCGCCGGCCTCCCCATAGAATGGGGTCTCGGCCGTAATGACCTCAACCTCCTGCCCCTCGAACACCACCGGCACCGACTGGCCGTCCACAAAGAGGGCCAGCACCTTCGACCTGAAGGCCCAGTGTTCGTAGCCGACGAACTCAACGGGCACGCTAACGGCCTGCCGGTACTCGGCAACCCGAACTACTTGCTCGGCCTGGAAGCGCTGGGCGGCCCGGGCCTGCTCCCGCTGCCGTTCCAGCGCCCGCTCAAAGCCGACGATATCCACCGAGACGCCCTCGTCGGCGGCAATTTCAATGGTGAGGTCCAGGGGAAAGCCGAAGGTATCGTAAAGCTGGAAGGCGTCATCCCCCGAAAGCACCCGCTCGCCCCGGGCCTTGACGGCTTCAAGGCGGCTATTAAGCACATTAAGGCCGGTAGCCAGGGCCTGGAAGAACCGGGCCTCTTCGGTGGTCAGGGCCCGGTGGATGAGCTCCCGGCTCCTGACCAGTTCCGGGTAGACATCGCCCATCAGGTCGATAACGGCGTCGGCCACCTGCGCCATGAAGGGTTTCTGCAGGCCGAGCCGCTGGTAGCCCATCCGGACCGCCCGTCGAATCATCCGCCGGAGCACGTAGCCCCGCCACTCGTTGCTGGGCAGGACCCCGTCGGCGATTAAAAACGCCGCCGCCCGGCTGTGGTCGGCGATAACCCGGTGGGGAAATCCCCCTGACCCAGGGTCGTAGGGCCGGCCAGAAACCTCGACGATCCGGGCGATAATGGGCTTGAAAAGGTCCGTATCCCAGTTGCTGTTCACACCCTGGAGCACCGAAGCGATCCGCTCCAGGCCCATCCCGGTGTCGATGGAGGGTTTAGGGAGGAGCACCAGGGAGCGGTCGGGCTTGCGCTCGAACTGCATGAAGACTAGGTTCCAGATCTCGAGCCAGCGGTCGCAGTCGCACTTGCCAATAGCGCATTCGGGGGCGTCGCACCGGAAGGCTTCGCCCCGGTCGTAGACCAGCTCCGAGGTCGGGCCACACGGTCCCACATCCCCCATCTCCCAAAAGTTGTCCTTCTCGCCCAGCCGGATAATTCGCTCGGCCGGCAGGCCGATATCCTTTCGCCAATACTCAAAGGCCTCGTCATCGTCCCGGAAGATGGTGGCCCAGATCCGGTCCGGCTCGATGTTAAACTCCCGGGTGATGAGCTCCCAGGCGTAAATGATCGCCTCCCGCTTAAAGTAATCCCCGAAGGAGAAGTTGCCCAGCATCTCGAAGAAGGTGTGGTGCCGGGCGGTCTTACCGACCTGCTCCAAGTCGTTATGCTTGCCCCCGGCCCGGACACACTTCTGGCAGGTAGTTGCCCGCCGGTAAGGCCGCTCCTCGAGGCCAAGGAAGACGTCTTTAAACTGGACCATACCGGCGTTGGTGAAGAGTAAAGTGGGGTCGTTGGCCGGCACCAGGGGCGAACTTTCGACGATGGTATGGCCGTTGGCCTCAAAGTACTTTAAAAAGCGGCTGCGAATCTCCCAGCTTTCCATGGCTGACCCCTAACAATTTTAGCCTAAGGGCGGGCCCAGGTTCTACGGCCTGTATGGGTTCAACACATGTGGGACGGGGGCGTCCTTTCCGGGTGCTCGGCTTTAATATATCCAATAAACCGTCTTCTTCGGGCCTTTACCGGGTTTTCGGGCGGCTCTTTCAGCCTGCCTCCGGCAGATTATGTGAATTTCTTGGACAGGAGGGGCCCGCCGCAGGTGAAGATTACTCAGGGAACCCCGTCGATGTTGAGGAGCGGGCCCAGGGCTGCCCCGAACCCGACCATCATGCCCCTTCGTATCCCGGCGCACGCCGACCGCTGCCGGAGGGCCAGCCCCAGGCCACCCAGCCATTCCCTCAGGGGCGTCCCGAGTCCGAATGACCTAGCCGGTAGGCCTCCGGAAGCCACCAAAGGCCCACGAAGAAGACGAAGGTGCTAAGCTCAACCGGCAATCCCCATTGCTACGCCAGCCACCCTTTGCGAAACTTTAGTCTCACAAATTAAAGGCCTAAGACTCCCCACTGGCGCAGGCCACCTAGACCGTCCGGCTCGGCGTGCCAGACCTTCACGGGGCCTGGGTGCCGGTGGGACGGCGGCGAAGCCACCGGCGGCCGAAGGCCAGACCCAGACCGGCTAGGACCCAGGCCCACCAGAGAAAGACCACCCCCTGAACGACCACGTCGGCGACCCGGGCAAGGAATACTAGAGACTTGTTCCAGGCCTGGATGATGGCCCGGATGGGGTCCCAGACCGGTCCTTCCTGGGCGTCCGGGGGCACCTCGCTGAGCACAACCGTTACCGCGGCCAGCTCGCTCTGCCGGCGCAGGTATTCCAGCCGGCCCTGCAGGCGCTCGACTTGGGCCCGGACCTCATCCAGCCGCTGGCGGACTTTAAGAATCTCGTCAACGGTGCGGGCCTGCTGGAGGAGGGCGAGGTACTGGGCCTCGACGGCCTGCAGATTCCGCAATTGGGCCGAGAGGTCGGAGTGCTCCTCGGTGACATCCCGGGAGGAGAGCTGCTCAGCCTTGACCTTGGTTCCCACAGTCCGGAGCTGTTCTAGAGTCCGGTTAAGTTCGGTCGCCGGCACCCGGATGGTCACCGTGGCCTGATTTTCGGCGACGTTAGAGCCCACCACAAAGCCCCCAGCCGCCTGGGCAATCTGCTCGATGCGGCTTATGGCCGGCCGGAGCCGCCCCACCTCGAGCTGAAGGGTGACGTTGTAGATAACCATGCGGTCCGGGAGCTGGGCACTCGTCTCGGCCTGGGTCGCCGGGCCATCGGGGGCCAGACCACGGGCCGCGCCGGGAACCGGCTGGGGGAGGGCGCTGACACCGCCTCCGACAGGGCCCGGCTCGGCCGGCCGGAGAAGGATTGCCCCCAACCCCAGCAGTCCCACCGCAAAGACTATCACCAGCAAGCTGACCACTTTTAGCCTGCGCATTCTTTTGACCCCCCAAATCCGGTTTGATTCAACAGTAAGACGTTTCAGGAGGCCGGAAAGTTCCGGCCGGCCGGCTCCTTGAACCTGGGAGCGGCCGGGCTTTAGACTCTTGCGGGCGACTTGAGGCGATGCGGACCATCGAACTCATCTACAAAAAGCGCGCCGGCCTTGAGCTTACCCAGGCCGAGCTAGATTACCTGGTCTTCGGGTACCTTCGGGACGAAATCCCCGACTACCAGATGGCGGCCTTCTTGATGGCCGTCTGCTGGCGGGGCATGACCCGGGCCGAGACCTTCGCCCTGACGGACGCCATGCTGCGCAGCGGCAGGCAGCTGGACCTTTCGGCCTTTGGGGTCGTCGCCGACAAGCACAGCACCGGTGGGGTGGGGGATAAGGTCAGCCTGGTGGTGGTCCCCCTGGTGGCTGCCCTGGGAGTGCCGGTGGCCAAGATGTCCGGCCGGGGCTTGGGCCACACCGGCGGAACCCTGGACAAGCTTGAGTCCTTCCCCGGTTTGCGGGTGGAGCTGTCCGAGGGGGAGTTTCTGGCCCAGCTCGACCGGATTGGGGCGGTAATCGCCGGCCAGAGCCCTCAGCTGGCCCCGGCCGACGCTAAAATTTACGCCCTGCGGGACGCCACCGCCACCGTGGACTCCATCCCCCTCATCGCCGCCAGCATTATGAGCAAGAAGCTAGCCGCCGGCGCCCAGGTCATCGTCCTCGACGTGAAGGTGGGCAGTGGGGCCTTCATGCGGCGGCGGCCCCAGGCCGAGCGGCTGGCCCGCTTCCTGGTGGAGATCGGCCGGGCGGCCGGCCGCAAGGTCGAGGCTGTCCTGACGGACATGAATCAACCCCTGGGCCGGGCGGTGGGCAACGCCCTCGAGGTTAAGGAGGCGATCTTAACGCTGCGGGGCGAGGGGCCCGAAGACCTGGTGGCCGTCTGCGTCGAACTGGCCGGCCGGATGCTCTGGCTAGCCGGCCGCTACCCGGACCTGGAGGCGGCCCGGCGGGCCGCCCGGTCGGTGCTGGCGGAGGGTTCAGCCCTGGGCAAGCTTGCGGACCTGGTGGCGGCCCAGGGTGGGGACCCGGCCCTGGTTTGGGAGCCCGAGCGTCTGCCAGCCGCTCCGGTGCGCCGAACCATAACCGCCCGCCAGCCGGGCTACATCACCCGGCTGGATGCCCGGAGGGTGGGGGAGGCGGCCGTAAAGCTTGGGGCGGGCCGGGCGAAAAAGGGCGACCCCATCGACCACCGGGTGGGGTTTGTGTTTTACCGAAAGCGGGTCGACTGGGTGACCCCGGGCGAACCCCTCTTTGAGGTCCATGCCCGGACCGAACTCGAGGCCGACCTGGCCGCCACGGCTGTCCTGGAAGCTATCAGCCTTGGGGATAGGCGTCCGCCTGTCCGGCCGGTGGTGCTGGGAACGGCTACGACCTAGGGCTGGCGTTCGACCCAGCCGGCGTAGGCCCAGCCCATCTGCCCGGTGGCAACCACTTTGACCTTGTACCACTTGGCGGGCGATTCCAACTTCTGGTCGAGGACCTCACCCGCCTTGCTGTCGTGAAGCTCAAGGCGGGCACCCATGGGCACAAAGGCCAGCCGCTCCGACCCGGCGGCGGCGTCCGCCCGGAGCCAGAAGTCGATCTTGGCTGTGGCCGGATACGGCGGCCCGGCCGGTTGGCCGCCCCGGGACCCCGCAAGGTTGGAGATGGCCAGAAAACCGGCGATTACCAGCGCAAAGCTGAGCACCACCAGGCCGATCAGGCCGTAGAGCCGCATGGAGTGTCGCCTCCGAACCCGCTGAACTTCCGGCGGGAGCCCAGTGGCCCGGACGGTGGCCGGCTGCCAGTAGTCGGTGTGGAGCATCTGGACGCACCGGTGGTCATACTGGTCCACCAGCGCCAGCTCCCGCTCGCCCCGGAGCAACGGATGTCGACACCAGCCCTTGCCCCGCAGGGGTGACGGCTCGTAAAAGTAGCAGGTTCCGCACCGCCGGCGGGCGGTCGGGGACGGCGCTTCAGGCAGCTGTGCCGGCTCGGCCACCTTACCTCCTGTCGCCGTGCAAGTTTAACCGATCTGCTAGCTGCTTTCAAGACCCCGGAAAGCCCAGGAGAGCACAAGGCTCACCACACTTACGACCAGGGCCCCAAGGAACGCTGCCCAGAAGTCCCGAACCGCAAACCCAAGCCCCAGGGCTCGGGCAACTTCGGCCGTAAGCCAGAACATTAAGGCGTTAATAACCAGCGTAAAAAGGCCCAGGGTGAGCCAGTTAAGCAGGCAGGTTACCAGGAGGGCTAAGGGCCGGATGAAGGCGTTCACCAGCCCGAAGATCAGGGCCACCAGGGCCACCGTCTCGAGCCGGCCGACGTCAAGCTCGACGCCGGGCACGACCCGGGCGGCCACCACCAGACCCACGGCATTAAGCACGAGCCGAACCAGAAACGCCCGGATCACAGCCACATTATACCCACTTAAACATCCGGTCGAGCCGGCGCCTGGCTTCAAACTCCCACTGTGGGGGAAGCTCGAACCGGTCAGGATCGGCCGCAACCTGCAAGGTTGCGGCTAGGCCGGCTTTGGCCTTCCCGACAACGGCCGAGAGGAAGTCCAGTCCCAGCATTTCGGGCATCTCCGGCGCAAGCCAGACCCCCAGCCGGAGCTGGCCGAAGAGGGGCCGGTCCAGCCGCCCAAAGCCCAGGAGCCGCCCGTCCACCTCGCAGACCCAGCTCCGGATTCGCCGGCCGTAGAGCAGCAGGTCGGCCGGCCTAAGCCGCCCCAGAAAGGACCCCACCTGCCACTCCATCAGGCGGAGACGCCTCAGATTCGGGGGATCCAGGCCGGGCAGACCCCGGCGGGTAACCCAGTGGTGAAGGCCCCAGGGGCGGATGTTGGGGCTGCGAATAGGCAAAAGCTCCGGCACCCGGCCCCGGTACTCGATGAGCCGCTCGAGCAGTTCGAATCCGAGGCCCAGGTAAAGGTTCCGGGCCGGCAAGTTGTCGGTCTCGACGTCCAGAACGGCAACCTGCCCGCCGGCCAGCCGGATTCGGTCCAAGGCCAAGGTCATCAGCCGGCGAGCGATGCCCCGCCGCCGATAATCCGGGTGGACGGCGACGTTAAAAATGAGCCAGACCCGGGGCAGGTAGGGGAGACGGGCAAAGTTAACGTTGCCTACCACCCGCCCGTCTTCTTCCCAGACGATCCCGGGCCAGATCCCCTGCAGGATGGGCTCGAAGGGGCTGAGCAGGGGCCCAAGGCCGGCCAGGAAGCGTAGGTCCCGGAACCTGACCGCCTCCTCCCCGAAGGCCAGTTCCATCAGGTCTAGGACATCCCCCAGGTCGCGGCCGAAGCGGAAGGGCCGCGGGCCCCAGCGGCCAACGGGCCCGGCGATAGTCAACCGCGGGCGTCCCCGCCGGCCCGAGCCAGGCCCCGGACGCGGCTGACCAGGTCGGCCATCTCCAAGGCTGCCAGGGCGGCCTCGGCCCCCCGATTCCCCACCTTGCCCCCGGCCCGCTCCAGGGCCTGCTCCTGGGTCTCGGCCGTTACCACCCCGAAGACCACCGGCAGGCGATGGTCCAGGGCCACCCGACCGATGCCGCTGGCCGCTTGGGAAGTAACGTACTCAAAGTGCGGGGTTGCCCCCCGGATGACGGCCCCCAGGCAGATGATGGCCGAAAAGCGGCCAGTCTCGGCCAGGGCCTGGGCGGCCACCGGCAGCTCAAAGGACCCTGGCACCCAGGCGACTTCGATATCTTCCGGCCGGACGCCGTGGCGGGTCAGGGCATCGACGGCCCCCTCTAAGAGCCGGCGGGTTATAAGCTCGTTAAACCGGGCCACCACGATCCCGAACCGGTAACCGCCGCCCAAAAGCTGTCCGTGGTACTCTGTGGTCACCTTATAGACCTCCTAGAGCAGGTGGCCGAGCTTTTCTTTCTTGGTTTTGAGGTAGCGGGCGTTGTGGGGGTTAGGGCCGATGATGAGGGGCACCCGGTCGGCCACCTCGATGCCGGCCTCTTCTAGGTCGTCCAGTTTGGCCGGGTTGTTGGTTAAAAGCCTTATCTTTTTTATGCCCAGCTCTTTTAAGATGCTTGAGGCCACCGAGTATTCCCGAAGGTCGGGGGCGAAACCTAAAGCCAGGTTGGCTTCCACCGTGTCTAGGCCCCGTTCCTGCAGGTGATAGGCCATTATCTTGCTTCCTAGGCCGATGCCCCGGCCCTCCTGCCGCAGGTAAATCAAGACCCCAAAATCTGCGGCCCCAATCAGCCTTAAGGCCTCCTCCAGCTGGGCTCCGCAATCGCAGCGCAGGCTGCCGAAGACGTCCCCGGTAAGGCACTCCGAGTGGATCCGCACCAGTGGAACACCACCGGGCCCGCCCTTTATCAGGGCGAGATGAGTCCGCCCGTCATAAAGCCCCTCATAGGCTACGACTTTAAACTCCCCAAAGGCGCTGGGAAGCCGGGCCTCGGCCACCCGCCGCACCAAAATCTCCTTTTTGCGTCGATAGGCGGCAATCTGGGCCACCGACACGATTTTAAGCCCGTGCTCGGCCGCAAAATGCTCCAGATACGGCAGCCGGGCCATCGTCCCGTCTGGGGCGACGACCTCGCAGATGACCGCTGCCGGGTAAAGCCCCGCCAGCTTGGCCAGGTCCACCGCCGCCTCCGTCTGCCCGGGCCGGACCAGCACCCCACCCTCCCGGTAGCGCAAGGGGAAAAGATGCCCCGGCCGGGCAAAGTCTTCGGGCTTTGACCTGGGGTCAATAAGGGCCCGGACCGTGGCCGCCCGGTCATAAGCCGAAATTCCGGTGGTGGTCCCGTGCTTGTAATCGACCGAGACGGTGAAGGCCGTCCCAAAGCTTGAATCGTTTTGTTCGGGCGAAACCATCAGGGGAATTTTAAGCTCATCCAGCCGCTCCCCTAGCATGGGCATGCAGATGAGGCCCCGCCCGTAGGTGGCCATAAAGTTTATCGCCTCGGGGGTCACCTTTTCGGCGGCCATGGCCAGGTCCCCCTCGTTTTCCCGATGCTCATCGTCCACGATGATGACGAATTTCCCGGCCCGGTAGGCTTCGATGGCTTCTTCAACGCTGGAAAAAGGCATTTTTAAACCTCCTTTTTTAAGCCCAGCCGCCCGGACTCCTTTAAAAGCCGCTCGACGTAGCGGCCTAAAATATCCGTCTCGATGTTAACCAAATCCCCCGGACCCTTTAAGCCCAGGGTCGTCTGGGTCCGGGTAAAGGGGATGACCACCACCGAAAATCTTGGGCCGTCTATATCCACCACCGTAAGGCTTACCCCGTCCAGGGCCACGAACCCCTTGGGCACAATGTAAGGGCCTAAGCCTTCCGGGACCAAAAACCACACCTTCAAACCTTCGCCCTCGGGCTCAACGGCCAAAATCTCCGAGACGGCCTCCACGTGCCCCTGGACGATATGCCCCCCAAGCCGGCCCACCACGGGTACCGCCCGCTCAAGGTTTACCCGGTCCCCGGGCTGGAGCCGGCCCAGGTTAGTCCGGCGCAGGGTCTCAAAGCTCAACTCCACCCAGAAGCTTTCGTTATCCCGCCCCACTACCGTAAGGCAGGCGCCGTTTACGGCGATGCTATCGCCCACCTTAAGGTCCGAAAGCACTTTTTCGGCCCCGATTTTAAGCTTTGGGGGCTCTAAAAAGCGCACTACACCAAGCTCTTCAACGATCCCCGTAAACATCAAAACACGGATATCCGCTTATTAAAAAGTCCTCCCCGAGACGGCAAAACTCCACCTCCTTTAAGCTCACCGCCTCCGAAAGCCTCGGCCGGCCCAGCCCCCCCAGGGGCCCGGGGGCCGTCTTGCCCCCGATAAGCTTGGTAGCCACAAAAACCACGACTTTGTCGATCAAACCCCGGTCAAAGAGGGTTCCCAAAAGCCGGCTTCCCCCTTCGGCTAGTATCCAGGCGATGTTCCGCCGACCGAGCTCATCTAAAAGGGCCCCTAGGTCCACCCGACCGTCGGCGGCCGGAAGGATTAAGACCTGGGCGCCCCGGTCCGAAAGGGCCTTAAGCTTTTTGGGGTCGGCCAGCGCCGTCGTGGCAATTAGAGTCTTGGCCGCCCCGGCCAGCACCCGGGCCTTAAGGGGGGTCCGGGCCCGGGAATCCACCACCACCCGCACTGGCTGTCGGGGGGCCGGGGCCTCCCCGAACTCCTCCGGCCGGGCGGTAAGGGCCGGGTCGTCCTTGAGGACGGTGCCGACCCCCACCATCACGGCGTCCACCTGGGCCCTAAGCCGGTGGACGAAGGCCCTGGCTTCGGGGCCCGTAACCCAGCGCCCGTCGCCCGTATAGGCGGCGATCTTGCCGTCTAAAGTCATGGCGTATTTGGCTAGCACGAACGGCCGGCCGGTGGTTATGAATTTAAAAAACCACTCATTAAGCTTTCTGGCCTCGGCCTCATGTTCGCCCAAAACCACCCGCAGGCCGGCCGCCCTGAGGGCCTGAACCCCCCGGCCGGAGACCAGGGGATTGGGGTCCAAGGTGGCGATGTGCACCTCGGAGACCCCGGCCGCAATAATCGCCTCGGTGCAGGGCGGGGTTCGACCGTAGTGACAGCAGGGCTCTAAAGTCACGTAAAGGGTTGCCCCCCGGGCCAGCTCCCCGGCCCGGCTTAAGGCCACCACCTCGGCGTGGGGCACGCCTGGGGGTAAAGTTGCCCCAAAGCCGACCACCTGGCCGTCCCGGACGACTACAGCCCCGACAGCCGGGTTGGGGCTAGTGGTGCCGAGGACCTGGTAGGCTAAGGCTAAGGCCTGGGCCATAAAATCCGTCGACATGGGCTCCTTAAAAACCTTGGGCCTGAAGGCAGGCGCCCTCAGGCCCAAAAATTGGCCCTTTAAGGTCACCCCACCTGCCTTCTCCCATCCGGACTGTACCGTCGGCCCCGGATTCGCACCGGGTCCACCCACCCCTTTGATTGGGGGTGGGGTCGCGGGCTTTTTGTCACCGCCGGTCGGGAATTGGCCCGGGCCCAAAGGCCCGAACCTCACCCTGCCCCGAAGGACCGATGGGTTCGCCCAGTATTCGGTTGTACCTGCCGAATTTTAACACATTAACTAAAATCCCCGCCCGAGGTTATGCCGGCGTCGTGGGGCCGGGGTATTCCAGGAGGCGGCCGGCCGGGCCCCGACCGAACCTGGCGGCCAGCCTGAGCAGGGGCGACCGGAGGTTGGCCTCCAGCTCCATCCCCCGGACCGCCCCAGCCCCGGCCGCCGAGTCCCCCGGAAGAAGCCGGTTTACCAGGCCGAACAGGTCGGCCATAAGCCCCGGGGCCAAGGCATAAACCCTAGCGAGCACGTTCCCCGGCAGACCCAGGATAAGTTCAGCCTCCCCCCGGCGGGTTGCCAGAACTATTCGCCGGGCCACAGCTTCCGGGCTCATCGCCAGCCCCGGCAGTGTGGCAGCTAGGGCGAACAGGGGGTAAAGGCGGGTGGTCGGGCCCTTAAATAGGGCATTTACGTGGGAGCCGGTCCGGGTAAACCAGGGCACCACCGTCGTTACTTTAATGCCGTACCTGCCCACCTCAGCCCGGAGGCCCTCCGAAAAGCCCACCAGGGCGAACTTGGCGCAAGTATACGGCAGCGACTGGGGCATGGCCACCTTGCCCCCAATGGAAGTTACGTTGACTATGCGGCCGTACCGGCGTCGAACCATCTGGGGCAGCACCGCCAGGGTGAGGTAGACCGGCCCCCAGAAGATAACCCCCAGGGCATCTTCGAAGTCCTCGGCGGTCATGGTTAGGACCGGCCCGACCTGAATGATGCCGGCGTTGTTGACAAGGATGTCAACCTGCCCGAAGCGGTCGTTTACCCGGCTTACCAGCTCTTCTACCTGAGAGCGGTCGGAGATATCGCAGACCGCGGCCAGGACTTCGGCCCCATCGGCCTCAAGCCTTACTTTTGCCCTGGCAAGCTCTCCCGCATCCCGGGCACAGATGGCCACCCGACACCCTTCCCGGGCGAACTCCCGGGCCAGCATAAAGCCTAGCCCCCGACTGCCACCAGTTATGAGGGCTACCTGCCCCTGAAGGCTGGCTCCCGGCCGGTGGTACCAGAGCTCCAGGGCCACGGCGGCCGCGGCCGCAAAGCTTGCCGCACCGATAAACCTCCGGTTAAACATCGGCTCCTCCCCCAACCTGTGTTTAAAAAAATTCTGACCCATCCGCCTGGCCGTTGGCAATCAGCGGCTGGGTGTGTAAGTTCAGAAACATTTGAGACAGTGGCCCGGCAGCCGAGACCTTGACTTAAAAAATACCAAGGGGCATCCTTCCGGAAACTTGACAGAGGTAACCCAGAGCATCGTTCGGCCCCGCCGGGCCGCCTTTGGCGCCCGTCCCCTTGGCTATCTTAAAGTCGAGCACCCGGAAAGGATGCCCCCTGTCCCAGATGAGTTGAACCCATACAACAAATTGACGGACGGCGTCGGGTCGTTTTACAATAACGTGGGCTGCGTCCGGGTTCTCAGAGGTCTTGCTGAGAAGGCGGTAGATGACGGTAACTCCGCTACGGTTTGCATATTACCCGGGGTGTGTCTCACGGGGGGCCTGCCCGGAGCTTTCGGTGGCCATGGAAAAGGTCGCCGGTCGGCTCGGGTTCGAGTTGGTCGAGCTTCGGGAGGCTGCCTGCACCGGTGCCGGCGTCCTCCAGGAGCAGAACTTGGAGCTGGCCGATACCCTCAACGCCCGGACCTTCGCCATGGCCGAGCAGCTCGGCCTGCCTATCCTCACCATTTGCAGCACCTGCCAGGGAGTCTTCAGTGCCGCCTTGTACCGCCTTAACCGGGATGGCGCCTGGCGGGCGAAGGTCAACGCGAACCTGGCCGACCAGGGTTACAACTACCAGGGTACCGCCCGAGCGGTGCACCTGCTTTGGGTTCTGGCGGAGAATATCGGCCTGGATCGGCTACGTCAACTTGTGGTCCGACCCCTCCGGGGGCTGAAGGTCGCCTCCTTCTACGGCTGTTATATTCTCCGCCCAAGCTGGGTGGTGGGCACCGACGAAAGGCCGGAGCGGCTTAAATATTTAGAGTGGGTCATCGAGGCGCTGGGGGCCGAGCCGGTGGAGTTTCCGGGGGAATATAAATGCTGTGGCTTTCCCATCCTCACCATGAACCGGCGCAACTCGCTGATGATGGCTGGAACCCACGTGACCGACGCCCGGCGTCGGGGCGCCGACTTAATGGTTACCCCGTGCCCCCTCTGCCACCTGAACCTGGACGCCTACCAGCCTGAAGCCGTCAGGTACCGGGACCCCGGTGTCAGGCTGCCAGTTCTCCACCTGCCCCAGCTCCTCGGCCTGGCCCTGGGCTTCGACCCGAAGGAGCTGCGGCTTCACCGGCACGTGGTCTCGGCCCTGCCGACGCTGGAGCGGATCTCGGTGAAAGTCTAGGGGGGGCATGCCAATGCTCAGGCACGATGTGCTGGTGGTTGGGGCCGGTGGGGCGGGGATGCGGGCGGCCCTGGCCGCCGCCCAGGCGGGGGTGGACGTGGCCATCTTGACCAAGGTTCACCCGCTCCGGAGCCACACCGGGGCGGCCGAGGGCGGAATTAACGCCGCCTTCTCCGAGGAAGACTCCTGGGAGAACCACGCCTTCGATACGATTAAAGGCTCCGACTGGCTTGCCGACCAGGACGCAGTTGAAATTCTGACCCGGGAAGGCCCCGACGCCGTCTACGAGCTGGACCACATGGGGGCCGTCTTCAGCCGAGGCCCGGACGGCCGGTTTCTCCTCCGGCCATTCGGGGCGATGCCCATTCCCCGCACCGCCTTCGCCGGGGATACCACCGGTCACGTCCTGCTTCACGCCCTCTATCAGCAGCTCCTTAAATACCGGGTTAAGGTCTACGAGGAGTGGCTCGCCCTTGACCTCATCGTCGAAGATGGGGTCTGCCGCGGGGTCATAGCCTACGAGATCCCCACCGGAATCGTGCATGCCATTGCGGCCAAGGCGGTCATCTTCGCGACCGGCGGGGCCGGCCGGATGTATGCCAACACCACCAATGCCTACATCTGCACCGGGGACGGTATGGCCATCGCCCTGCGCAACGGCGCCCTGCTAAAGGATATGGAGATGGTGCAGTTCCACCCCACCACACTGCCGGGCAGTGGCATCCTCATCACTGAGGGCGTCCGGGGCGAGGGCGGCTACCTCATAAACGCCCTCGGCGAGCGGTTCATGGCCCGCTACGCCCCGAAGATGATGGAACTGGCCAGCCGGGATGTCGTCTCCCGGGCGGAGCAGACCGAGATCGACGAGGGGCGAGGGGTCAACGGTTGCGTCCTGCTGGACCTGCGCCACCTGGGCGAGGAGAAGATATTGTCCCGCTTGCCCCAGACCCGGGAGCTGAGCATCACCTTTGCCGGGGTAGACCCCGTCTACGAGCCCATACCGGTCCGGCCCGGGGTACACTACTTCATGGGCGGAATCCACACCGACCTGGCCGGCCGGACCACCATCCCCGGCCTCTACGCCGTGGGCGAATGCGCCTGCGTCTCGGTCCACGGAGCTAACCGCCTCGGGGGGAACGCACTGTTGGAGCTGCTGGTGTTCGGACGCCGGGCTGGGGGGGATGCGGCCGAATTTGCCAGGAGCCAGGGCAGCCTTGAGGTTTCGGAGGCCCGGGTGAGGGACGTGGAGCGGGAGCTGAGCCGGATACTTTCCCGGACCAACGGCGAGCGGTGGGCAACCCTCCGGGATATTCTGGCCGAGACGATGAACCGGGAGATGGGCATCTTCCGAACGGAAGAGCAGATGCGCCACTGCCTGGCAGTGGTTAAGGAGCTCCAGGAACGGTACAAGCGCCTCCGGCTGGACGATAAGGGCCGGGTCTACAACTACGACCTGGTGAGCACCATCGAGCTGGGGTTTCTGTTGGATGTGGCCGAGGCGGTAATCGTTTCGGGTCTGACCCGACGAGAGAGCCGGGGGGCCCATTACCGGCGGGACTACCCGGCCCGGGACGACGAAAACTGGCTTAAACATACCGTCGTCCGCCGGGACCCGGAAGGGGAACTGCATATCGACTACCTGCCGGTAAAAATCACCCGCTGGCCGCCAGCGGCCCGGGTATACTGAGGGCTAAGAGGGGGCGACGATGCAGGTTACTCTGCGGGTGCGCCGGTTCAACCCCGAGGCGGACGTCGAGCCCCGCTTCCAGGATTACACCCTGGAGGTCCCCGACCATTTTACTGTACTGGACGCCCTCATCATCATTCGGGAGCGCATCGACGGCACCCTGGCCCTCCGCTACTCCTGCCGGATGGCCATCTGCGGCTCCTGTGGGATGCGGATAAACGGCCTGGCTGGCCTGGCCTGCAAGACGGCCCTCCGCAAGGTGGTGAGGGATGGGCTGGTTACCGTTGAGCCTATGGGAAACATGCCCGTCGTAAAGGACCTGGTGGTGAACATGGAGCCCTTCTGGCACCACCTGCGGGCCGTGACCCCCTACATCGAGCCCGCCCCCAACCGGTTGGAGCCCCGCCAGGAGTACCGGATCCCCCCCGAACGGGTTGAGGAACTTTGGGAGGCGGTCCGGTGCATCATGTGCGGGGCCTGCTTCTCCGATTGCACCGTGGACGAAATTGATATAAACTTTCTGGGGCCGGCGGCCCTGGCCCGGGCCAGCTGGATGGTTCGGGACCCCCGCGACGGCCGCACGGTCGAGCGGTTGCGGGAGCTCAGCAGGCCCCACGGGATCTGGGACTGTACCCACTGCTTTTACTGCGTGCAGGTCTGTCCCAAGGATGTTAAACCGATGGAACAAATTCTGCGCCTGCGCCGGCTTGCGATGGAGGCAGGGGTCACGAATAACAACGGTTCCCGTCACAGCCAGGCGTTTGCCGAATCGGTGATGGAGACCGGCTGGCTCGACGAGTTTACCCTTCTGCCGAAATCGTACGGTTGGAATCCCATCGCCCTCCTGCCGGAGCTTCCCACGGCCGTTCGGATGATGACTCGGAAGGGGGCGCCCTCTCCAATCCACCCCCGGCGGCCCAAGGCGGAGGAAGTTCGCCGGATTTTTGTGAAAATCGAGCAAAAAGAAGCGGCCCGCCGGGATGCGTGACCCCCTCGAAGCCGCCAAGCGCCACGCCGGGTACGAGGCAGCCGAGTACGTCGAAGACGGCATGGTTATCGGTCTGGGCAGCGGGTCTACCGTTTACCATGCCCTGGCGGCCATCTCGGCCAAGGTGAAGCAGGGGCTGAATATAAAGGGGGTGCCGTCCTCAAAACAGACCGAACGGTGGGCCCGGCGGCTGGGAATCCCGCTGGTCACCCTCGAAGACTACCCCGAGCTTGACCTTACCATCGACGGTGCCGACGAGGTGGACCCAAACCTGAATCTCATCAAGGGGCGTGGTGGGGCGCTGGTGCGGGAGAAGATTTTGGCCTACGCCTCCCGCCGCGTCATCATCGTCGTCGACTCGACTAAGCTAGTCCCGGTCCTGGGTTCCCGGGCCGACCTGCCCGTCGAGGTGATACCCTTTGGCTGGAAGCAGGTGGAGCGAGCCCTAGTCCAGCTCGGCTGCCAGCCCCGCCTGCGAATGCGGGGCAACCGCCCTTACCGGTCAGACAACGGCAACTATATCATCGACTGCCGGTTTACCGAAATCCGGGAACCTTACGCCCTGGAAAGCGAGGTTAAACGGCTCCCGGGCGTGGTGGACTGTGGCCTCTTCCTGGGCTTGGCAAGCGTAGTTATCGTGGGCGAGCCCGCGGGGTTTTACGTGGTCACCACGTAGCCGGTGGGTGCGGCGACTACGGCGTCTCCCGCGGCGGT